>CAIVAU010000201.1 GCA_903903925.1 uncultured cyanobacterium | reverse complement strand
GGACTCCCCCTGCCCCCTGCCCTATACTCAGTCACTCAACAGTGCTTCAACAAACTCATAGCTGGAAAAAGGACGTAGGTCTTCTATTCCTTCACCAGCGCCAATAAAGCGAATGGGTATGCCCAGTTGCTGCACGACGGCAAGAGCAACACCACCCTTGGCAGTGCTATCGAGCTTAGTTAAGACTACGCCACTGAGTTGGGCAGCTTGAGAAAAGACTTCGGCTTGTCGCAAACCATTTTGACCTAAAGTGGAATCCAGAACCAACAGTGATTCTACTTTTGCATGAGGCGCTTTTTTGTCGATAATGCGCCTGATTTTGCTGAGTTCGTCCATCAAATTTTTCTTATTTTGCAGTCGTCCTGCGGTATCTACTAGGAGTAATTCGGTTTCCCGCGCTAATGCGGCAGTGATCGCATCAAATACAACTGCTGCTGGGTCTGTATTCTTTCCTGGATTGGCAATGACTTCCACACCGCTTCTTTCCCCCCAAATCTTCACTTGTTCCACAGCCGCAGCGCGGAAGGTATCTGCTGCCCCAATTAAGCTTTTGTAGCCAGATTTTTGTGCTAGGTGAGCGATTTTGCCGATAGTCGTGGTTTTACCAGCACCATTCACTCCAGTGATTAACCAAATGTTGAGGGTTTCTTTTTCGGGCGCAAAAATCGCCTGCTGGGATTTTTTCAAAGGTTCATCCAGCATATCTTGCAGGATTTTTTTGAGATAGGCGATCGCCGCATCTGGTGGCAGAAGTTCTTCTCGCATCTTTTGCTGTAGGGTGTTGATGATATAGTCTGTCGCCGCTACACCCACATCAGCTTGGAGGAGCAATGCTTCAATTTCTGCCACTGCTGCTTGGTTCAGTGGTCCTTGACCAACAATTGCCTTGAGTTGGTTAACTATGTTCCGACGGGTTTTGTCTAAGCCTTTGCGTAGCTTTTTGAGCCAGGTAATTTCTTCTACAGAAACGTCTTCCGGACGCCTACCTTGTGCTGCCAAGATTTCTGTTGACCACAAAAACCCTTCATCAAACTCTAGTCCGGGAATTTCTGCTTCTACGTCTGGTATGGCTGTAGTTGTTGCTGCTGGCTGTACTACCTCTGGTTCTGGGACTTCAATTGCGCTTGCTATCAGCCGTTCCTGTCTAGCTTGCCGTTCTGCAGCTGCTCGTTCTAAAAAGGATAGAGGTGCTGTTGCTATGGGTTCGGTTACTGCTTCCGTGACAGATGGTTCACTCTCATTTGGTTGTTCCTCACCAAGGGTGCTGGTAATGCTTTCGGCATCTGGCGATTCGGCAATGACGACTACCGCCTCTGGTGTGCTTGCTTCATCTATACTGTCTGGTTCCTCGGCAGTTGTGTCAGTAATAACAACTGCTTCTTCTAGAGGTTGTGGGGTTTCATCTGGCGGTGTCTGGGCTGAAACAGTCGTTGGAGTTTCTGCAACAACGGATTGTTGCTTTTGCTGGATGTTTTTATAAGCAGCTTTCGCATACGCCAATAAGTCTGTCGCCGCTACGTCTTGTGTCGTTTCTACTGTTGGTGTTAACGTTGCGGCTGGTTCTGGTGGGGATTCTTGTTCAGGTGGTGTTTCTCCCGGTTGCGGTTGAGAGGGGGTACTTGAGGAATCGCTATGTTGACGACGAAACCAATTAAAAACCATTGCAGCTAATGTGAGTTAGGAGTTAGGAGCGTCACTTTAAATCCTAACTCCTCCCTAGTATTCTTTTGACTTTTGAATGAGTGACTTTTGATTTTTGACTTCCGCGCAGCGGCGTTAGGCTGTCTTTTTTTGCTCTGTGACTCGGCGCAAAACACCATTGATAAACCGATGACTATCTTCGTCACTATAGCGTTTGGCTAGTTCTACAGCTTCATTAATTGCTACACTCTGGGGAATAGCAAGGAACTTTATTTCTGCTACAGCGATTCGCAGAATATCTCGGTCAATTTGAGCGAGGCGAGCAACTTGCCAATCTACTAAAGCCGCAGAAATGTACTCATCGATCTCGTTTCGGTTTTCGCTGACTACCAGAATAATGTCTTTAGCGTACTGATGGACTTGTTTATCTTGATTTGCCAGCTGAATGAGTTCAGGAAACTCAACTGATGCAGCTAATTGGTTAATTGCTATTTGGGTATATGTGATCGCTTCTTTGACCATAGTTCTGGCAGTCTCTAGATCGCTGGCGCGAGTTTGGCTAGTTAAGAGGCGATCATTACTGCGTTGCAGTTCAGCAGCGGCATTGTCCAAAGTGTCTTGCACTTCAGCTCTTAGAGTGCGTACTGCTGCTAGCACTAACTTGGGTACTAGTTGATCCTGCGGCAATTGATCCAATTTCTTGGGGTTTACTGGCAATTGGCTGAGGCTTAAAAGCGCCAATTCACGAGCAATTTGACGGGGTTTACGTTCTTGCATATTAGTTAGTTGTTAGTTGTTAGTTGTTAGTTGTTAGTTGTTAGTTGTTGGATATTTCGTCGTGTCGGACTTTAGGTTGGCGCTCTTGGGGGATGAATAAAGCTGTGAGCGACGAGGGGGCAACAATCCCACCAGAGACTACAATTTTAAAGGCATCTTCTATTGACATTGACAAATTCATCACTTCGTCCCCAGGATGCGACTATAAAAACATCCACCTGTTAAAATCTCTCATCTGACAGAAAACAGCAGCCATCTAGCTGACTGCTGATAGATCTGATTGATTTTGCGTAGTCGGTCTAACTGAGGTGTCAGTTTTTAAGACCTGTAAATTATTATTTCAAGTCCTTTATAATATTCATAGTAGCGTAGAGTTCATGACTTAGAACTTGTGGCTTCGGTTAGAGGTGCTTTTGCAGTTGTGGTTTGCAAGAGGCATATGCTTCATTTCCCAGACTTTAAGCAAAATCAGATATTCGTAGAATGTCTGTAGCATACACCAAGCAAACCCAGCTTGTCCGTCTAAGCAACCACCCAAAAGAAAATACATATAAAAAAAGCGTAGCAACGGTCTTGCTGGTAAGCGTAAAGACACATCTTTTAAAGCGCGACGCCGCTCAACTTCCGATCTACCAAGCAATAAACCTCGCCAGCTAACAGTTCCAGTTTCTAATTGACAGAGGGTTTCTTTGGCTTCATCTGTAGAGTAACGGTTGTGCTTTTCAATCCAGCGGCTTAAGCCTTTGCTACAGGTATAGTGAGGATAGGTTTCGGTTAAAAAACTTGTCGCGCCTTCACAAACTTCCCGTTCAGTATGACCGTAGTCTGTAAACCAAACCTTGCCGTGGCGGAAAAGGCGCAATTGGTAACGGGGATACTGTGTACTACGGCGTATCCAACGATTCATGAACATAACGCGTTCAGCAACGTAGTAGCCGATGTAGTCGGGATTGTGAATCGCCTTTTCACATTCCGCAAAAAGCTCTGGTGTCATGCGCTCGTCAGCTTCCAGAATGTAAACCCATTCGTGCTTGGGAAGGATAGACTCTAGCATCCAAGTACGCTGACGACCGTGGCTTTCAAAGGCATGTTGCACGAAGCGGACAGGATATTGGTGGGCGATTTCCACAGTGCGATCGCTACTGAATGAGTCCACAACAATAATGTCATCAGATAGCATTGCTGAATCAAGACAAGCGGCAATATCTAGCTCTTCGTTATAAGTCAGTATATAAATTGAAAACATTCTTGACTCTAAGCGATATTTTTATCGTCCCAAATCATACATTATAGTTGAAGAATTCAGGAGTCAGGAGTCAGAAGTCAGAATCAAGGGGATTTAAACCCCTTGATTCTGACTCCAGTCTAAAGAATTCCCACGCTAACTCCTAACTCCTAACTCTTAGCTAACGTGCAGGAGCCCTACGTCCACTGCTTTGTGGCGCACTTGTACCTCTTAACCCTGTCCAACCAATGATCATGTAACCAATAGCCAAGAGCAAACTGCTAATACCCGTCCGCAGTCCTGATTTCCAGGCTCTGTCTTTAGTTTGTTTCTCAGCTTGTTCTTTGGTTTGGCGAATTTCACTCCGTTTTTGATCTGCAGCTGTCTGGGGATCGCTTTGCTTGTCAACAAACTTGTCAATCTCTTGGGGGTTTGCTTTAAACTTCTTGAGCAAGTCTTTTTGAGTTTGGGGGAGGTTAGGGTCATTGAGTGCTTGCTTGTAGCGCTGCTCATCTTTAATTAAATCAGTGAAGCGAGCTTTGACTTGACTTTTTTGCTTGTCTAGCGCTGCTTTGACCTGTTCATTGTTCAGTTGCGCCTGCACTTGACTGAGCTGGTTGTTTACTTGGGTTTCCTGCTGTTCTGCTTGTTTATTAATTTGCTCCACTGTTTGATCGCTTGCTTGATGGACATTATTCAGGTGCAGCGGAAAAATTAGCAAGAACAAAAACCCTAAGATACAAGACATGATGAGTGCGGGGAATCTCAGGTCTATGGCTGGAGGGCTACCATCCTCAGCAATATCAAACCAATGTCCGGCGAATAGCATACCCAAGCCGACCAACGGTACAATGCCCCGATCAACAAGCGCTGTTGCCAAGTCAATTTGCCACACTTGATTAGTTGGTTGGAAGGGAATCAACAAAATTAAAAAGTCCACAAAAAAGGACAGAATTAAGATTACACCAACGATCTTAAGTACACGAGCAGCGCTGATTGCAGAAGCCAAACGATAATTCATAGTTTTTCGTCTCTTAGTCAATAACTACTGATTGTCCAATTTAAAACACAAATTGCAGGTAGATCTGATCTCATAGTCTGATTATGAAAGAATCTGCTGTCTGCAGAAGGGGAACTGTGGTATAATTTTAATCGCTATTGGGCTCAATACACCACCCTAGCACTGGAAACGGATTTTTTCCCAAACTGGTGAACCCTCAACCGTCAACAGTTTAGTAACAATACTTGCTGTTTTCATTAGCCTCGTCATGGTTTTTCCCTGTTCGCATTGCCCCTAAAATCGTAGAAATATAGACACAACGTCTAGCTGAACCACCATTTTGGCTTAAAAGGTTGATTTCTCCTAGTGTCCTGAGAGATGTGTGAGTACACTCATCACCAAATTCATAAACCGGACAACCTTGGTAGTTAAACATAACTCGCCACGGACCAGATAAAGTCTGTTTGGCAAAGGTTGTCTCGTATTTACCTCTATCGTTTCGCTGTTGATCAATATGAATATTTTGATCAAGGTTATGCCATTGATTGTTGTCAGATTGGACTGTATCGGGAATAAATTGCGCTGCATCCGCTTGATGAACTGCCCATTGAACAATACCATTTTGTTCGCGGAAGCTAGCTTGCCAAGTCAATTTTTGCCTGATAGCTTCGCTTTGAGCTTGTCGCATGGCGCGGTAAACTTCATCTTCGGCAGTATTGAGGCGGACAATATCAACAAAGGCTAGCCAACTGGGAAGTGCGATCGCAGTTAGAAGACTCAGTAAAACAATCACGACCAAAGTTTCTAGAAGTGTGAAGCCACTACTAAAAGAGTTTTTTATAAAATTTTTCCGCATTGATTAGATAAAGAAAAAATCACCACGGGTATCTTTTTTTCTTTTCTATTTATTTTTCATTTTTCCGGATTTCTAAGTTTTTATTTTTATTGTCTTAAAGATTGCTCCCCGTATTATTACTAAGTACTTAGCTCAATCTCACGTATGCTAACATATGGATATAACACACTGACCACTCATAAAAAGTAATATGACTCAAGCATTATTCAAACCAATAACAGTTCAAGAATTTTTAGAATGGATTCCAGAAAATTCAGATAAACGTTACGAACTACATAATGGGGCAATAGTTGAGATGTCACAGCCAATAGGAGAGCATGAAGATATTACAGGATTTTTAAATATTGAGATTTCTTCGGAGATCAAACGCTTAAAATTACCTTACTCAATTCCCAAAACTGCACTCATTAAATCTGCTACTAGTGATTCTGCTTACTCTCCAGATATATTAGTACTTAATAAACCTGCTTTAAAATCAGAAGAACTTTGGGCAAAATATTCTACCGTTCAGAGTGGTGCTTCTATCCCCTTAGTGGTTGAAGTCGTGAGTACAAATTGGCGGGATGATTATTATAAAAAAATGGGTGAGTATGAAGAAATAAAAATACTTGAGTATTGGATTGTAGATTATCTTGGGTTGGGTGGTATTAAATATATAGGTAGCCCAAAACAACCGACGTTATCAATTTATAACTTAGTTGATGACGAATATCAGGTTTCTCAATTTAGGGGGAAAGAACAGATTATTTCTACTGCATTAAGAGAAATAGACCTGACAGCACAACAAATTTTCAATGCTGCTTTATGACTATTGACTTAAGTTAAGTGACTTAACTGTTTTGATTTCTTCATACTGGTGAGTATTACTGTAGATAAAGTAGTAGGTAAAATTGTGATAATAGTTATTTTTAATAACAGCTTTAATGTTAACTTTATCTGTTTGACTCTAGAAAAATCGTTTATAACATACTTCCATAGAAATATAGCTGCTGCTAAAGCTTTTTGGCGATTAAATGGCTGTTGTAAAGCTTTACAAGTCAGGTATTTGTAGAAATTTGCAAGGCTTATACTCCAAGTGTGCTTACCAATTGAGGGTCTTGCTTGATAGGCTTTTTCAAGTACAAATAAGCATGATTTTTCTAGTCTTAAAAGATTAGAAGATACTGAATTAGCACTGATTCGATATAAGATTTGTACAGATGGCACGGCAACAAAATTGAATTTTTGCGCTAATCGCAGCCACATATCCCAATCTTGACTGGCATTGAGGGATTCATCAAATCCATCCAATTCAATTAAAGCTTCTCTATAAATCAATGGGTTTGAGCCATTCTCTAAAAAATTAGCCATGAACAACTGTTGATAAACATCGCCATTGGCAGTGATGTGCATACCTGAACTTAAAAAATCACCATTTTCATCTATATGATCAGTCCAACTGTAAGCAACCTTTGCAGTAGTTTCAGCTTGCAAAGCCTGAAATTGTTTTGCAAGTTTATCAGGTGTCCAAATGTCATCGGCATCTAAAAAACTCACAAACTCTCCAATGGCAGCTTGTATCCCACGGTTACGACTGACATTTCCACCAGCATGAGGATAAGAAAATACTTTTATCCGAGGGTCATTGAATCGTGAAATAATATCTAATGTTAAGTCTTGTGAACCATCATTAATTACAATTAACTCAAAGTCAGTAAAGCTTTGGTTTAAAACAGATTCAATAGTTCTTTGAATAGTTTTTTCGCTATTGTATGTTGGTATAATGACAGAAATAGTAGGCAAAATTTGGTTTGTTGTTTTAAAGTTTACAGTTTTACTATTCCCATAAATTACGCCAAACTAACGGGGATCTAAAAGTATTTGATCAGGTACATCCCAATGAACGTAAATTCGTAGTGCGAGCATCTTGCTCGCTTGTAGTACACGTGAGCAAGATGCTCACACTACTGATCCTCTTTTTGCAAAACAGGGATGCTCCCATTTGATACATCCCTAAGGACTTTTCAAACATCCTCTGAAGTATAAAAGGCTTGTAGTTCGACTTGAGTGGGCTGAAGCGCAACTACGAACCAATATTGACGGTGTCAGGAGTATGGACTCCCGACTTTTGCTTGATTATGCTTCTTTTTAAGTAATAGAAAGGACTCATCATGCTGCTTAGGTAAAATTCCATTTCACAAAGTGTGATGACATCACTTTGAATTTGACCTCTATATTTAATGATATGCTGTATAACTCGACGCAAATTTCCTAAAATAGTCCTGATAAATATTATTGGTTTTTGCCAGTTTTTGGCGTTTAGTAACCGTAGTTGGCAAATACACAAACCGCAGCCACGTGCTAAAGTAAGTAAGTAATCTTTTTCTAATCGCCAACTTGGTATTTGATGATAAGTATGCATGGTCGGGTTATACCAAATTTGCCAGCCAGCTTTGTGGATGTAAAGCAGGGGCTCATAGTCATCTCCTTGAACTAATAAACCAGCAACTTTACCACTCAAATTTGGGCGATTAGGAACATGATCGCACCACACTTGTTTACGAATGACAACGGCTGCTGCAGGAGGAAGGCTTAAGTTATCTGGATCATATAAATTTGGTTTAGATCCCCGTTCTCTAATAGCGAGAAAACCTTGGATTCTTGCAAAATTTTCTGGTGGGCAGACTTCATATTCACCATGAATTTGACCGCCCCAAACACCAGCTTGAGGATGTTCTTTACCAAAGGCAACTGCTTCTTGTATCCAATCAAGTGCAGGCAGGTTATCATCATCTAAAAATCCGATGATCTGACCTTTGGCTTCTCTCACAGCCCGTATTCGAGCAAAAGCAGCGCCTTGTTCTGTTTCTAGAAAGTACCTTAAAGGACAGTATTCTGTAAAGCTTTTTTGGTAATTGCGAATTACCTCAGCTGTATTGTCGCTACTGTTATTATCAACGATCACAATTTCCCATCTAATCTGCGTCTCCGTAGCGTGTTCGTTCGCCTGAGAAGTTTGCCCGTGGGAGAAGCACTCTCGTAACCGTTCCAAAAGCTTCGGTAAACGGCTCGCTCCATTATATGTAGGAATTGCTACTGTAAAGTCGATCATATTAATGTCCGTGTGGAGGGGCTCTCTTCTCCCCGTCCTTACAAAAATGGTAGTGTTTTTCCATTTGTAGCGGGTGGTATATCGCCCGTGGGATGTTATTAACAAAGAATTAGCCCCGAATATTGGGAGTAGTGCCCCTAATTTTAATAATGGGTATTTTCCTGTTCTTTCTTAAGCATGTATTCTGCTATAAAATGCTTTGTCTCAGATCCTTTCTCCCGTCCTTTGAAGAGAAAGGGAAATATTTTTTGGTGAAAAAGTTGGTCAAGAGAGTATTGCGCAAACAATGATAATTATCTAAATATCTGATTTTTATCAGGTAAAAAGGACTGATTAAACTACTTACCAACAGTTCCATTTCACAGGCAGCAATTAAGTTGCTTTTGATGGCATTTTGATATTTTAGCCAATGAAGTGTAATTTTCCATAAATCATGAGCTATATATGCCAAACTTACGATAGGTCTTTTCCAAGGTTGTATTCTTAGCATGCGAAGGTGATGCCGACTTAAGCCAACGCAGCGAAATAAAAGAATTAAGTATTCTCTTTGGAATCGCCATGCAGGGATTTGATGATAGATGTGCATTTCTGGGTTGTACCAAATTTCCCAACCACCTAATTGAATATGCAGTACTGCTTCTAAATCTTCACTTGCTAAAAGGGCCTGTCTACCCTTATGATTTAACACCAGCTGTTTAGGAACTGTTTGACACCAAGCTTCTTTGCGGACGACTAAGCCAGCGCCTGGAGGTAGCACTTTCATAGATGGTTTGTATTGATGGGCTTGAGTACCTCGCTCAGTGATGGCTAAAAAACTGGCTATTTTTTCAAAGTTCTCTGGTGGTTCAACCTCAAAGGCACCATGAACTTGGCTACCATAAGCTCCAGCATAAGGATGCTGTTGACCAAAAGTATAAGCTTCTTGTACCCATGTGGCTGATGGGTAGTTGTCGTCATCAAGAAAACCGACAAGGGAGCCTTTAGCTTCTTCAATTGCTCGTTGTCTGGCGTATGCTGCCCCTTGTTGCGCTTCAAAGCAGTACTTCAAAGGGTAAGGGCATTGCCAAGAAGCTTGATAGGTCTTAATAACAGCGGCAGTGTTATCAGTGCTGTTATTATTTACAATGATAATTTCCCACGAAAAATGTTCGGTGTTAAGTTGATTTCGCAGTCGTTCTAATAGTTCAGGTAACCGATTTTCACCATTATAGGTCGGGATGACCAAGGTAAAGTCAATGCAATTGCTCATAGGGCAAAAAGTGTGTTTTTATTGGGGCGATTTTGAATGTGTTTAGCTAATAAAAATCTGAAATAAATATCTAAAAACAGAAAGTTGCACGTCATGCTTCAAGTTTGCGTGCAATGTATAATTTTGGGCTCAGTATTATTATGGATTTTTGAAGATATTTTTTACTCATTCGTTAAAAAACTGATTAAACACTGCAATTAGTTGCATCTTTCGCTGTTTGTATTCCTCCAATCAGGGTTTGCAAAATGACGCACCGCATCACGCCACTAGGGAGGTTGCTGGAGTTAGGTACAGCGACTATCATTTTTAAACCGGTTGTTCCAAAGGTTGCGTTCGGTAGACTACCCATGTAGTCAAAGGTAATTTTCGCTGACGCTATCGCAGTAGCGGCATAGGATACTGTACCAGCGGTGTTTTCACCAGTGAGATTTGTACCAAGCAGTAATTGCCCTGACTGCATTCCGACATCGCCACCTAAAGGCTGCATACTGTTCTGAATGTCACTAGAACTGACATACGTACCATCATCCTTTAGGGTACGATAAACAGCAAAGAAAATTTGGTTTTGAGTATTTGTTTGAAAACTGACACTGTAATTACGTTTGGTTCTTTTAGCTTGTCGCTTGGCTTCTTGTATCGCGCCTAAAACAGCGTCGTTGGCTTTATTGACTCGCTGTCGGTTGACAAAGCTAACCCATGCAGGAGCGGCGATCGCCGATAGCACTCCAATAATCAGCACCACAACTAGCATTTCTATCAAGGTGAAACCAGCATTTTGTTGAGTCGCTAGATATTGCAACTTTGATGCTCCCACCACAGATTTTCTATAATTTTTTCTTAACATTCAGTAAAGCTACCCTGTTTATAACCTAAGAATACATCCGTCAAAATTGTTAAAGAATCGGGAGATAACAAACCCTTATAAATTCTGACTCCTGACTCCTGACTCCTGACTCCTGACTCGTTATTGAACCAACAAGAATCCACGTCCTTGTACCTGGACGCTTGCAGCTGGAAAATAACTAGCAATGCTACTAGTATACGGGGTATTGTTATTGTTATTAAGACGAACAAAAGCGTTACCTCTTAAGTATAATTGTGACAGTACATTTCCTGCATTTACACAAGCATAAAACCCACTTGTGTTACTTCCTATACCTTGTTGTCCACTAGCGCAACTTATCGCAGGACCGCTGGTGCTAATGTAATCAACCAAAGTATATATTTCTTGAGTATAAGTAGCTGAGCTTGGTACACTTGATGAACATTGTTTACCTAATGAATTTGTCCATTGATCCATCTTGTCTTTGAGAGCGGCACCGCTAAATGTCTGAGCAAGTGGTGGTGGATTAAACCCAGGATCACAAGAAGTTCCAGCAGTATTTGCATTAGCTGCATTCACATTACCTCGAATTTCAAACCTGCCAATCCGTGCTGAAGGTGACCAAGTAGAGGAACTGGAATTAGGATTAGTGATTAAGTAGTATGCCACTAATGCATAAACAAAGTCATCATCTGTTTGAGAGTCAGTAGGTGAGCTAACTCCGACACTATTGGTGATAAACTCCCGCTTCCAAAAAACAAGTATTGGTTGACAATTACTTGCATTGCTAGACTCACAACCGCCAATAGCGGGTGCTGCTGGTGGTATTTGGTCTTTAATTCCTGATTGAGTAACATCTGTAGTGTTACTGTTTCTGGTCAATCCATCGGCATCATAGATATAAACTGCCTGTTCTAAGTCTCGACTGATATAATCAAGTGCTGACTTAATTTCTTGCTCAGTTGCTGCTTTCGCTTGTTCTTTGCGATCAGTATCTAGAATGTTAACCATAAACGTCAATAAAGGCGTTAGGATTAACACTGCTAAAATCATAGCTACCAGCAGTTCGATCAGAGTAAAGCCCCTAATTGTTTTATGTATTCCGGGGCGTTTTAATTGAGTGTTCAGGATAAATTTTAGTGAACTTATCATGCTACAGTTTACCGTTGATTAACAGATACTTAAAAATCAATCTTCAATTCTGGCAACTAGGTTGGTTTTGGTTGATTGGGTAGCGGGCGCAAAGATCACTGTATTGGGGTACAGTGGCGTTAATATCTGTTGTCATTTCCACTAAAGGTGCTAAGCGCTGACCTCCGTCTCCCGTAAAAGGTACTTCCGTCACTTTTTCGTTACTACCTGTAGCATTGTTCCTAGAGAGAGTAGCATTTAGCCCAAAAGCATTGGCTCGATAAACCCTGATTCCTAAGGTATATCCGCTGCTAGCATTACTACTAGCTGAGTTGTAGCGAAAAGCCTGTACAACCATATCTGTCAGACTAGTCGTTTCACAGCTACCACTATTATCAAAATCTAAGCAGTACAAAGATGTCCCTGTTGGCGCTGTGCAGTAATTGTTTGCAGTACAGGTTAAGGTTCCTGAAGCTGTAGGGGCGGCATATCCTTGTAGGGTACTAGTCGTAGCACCTGGGGCGGTAATTGACCCAGTCCTCACTCCATCAATGTATGTTCTGGCAGCTTGACCTGCCAACTCAACCTGTCGAGATTGGACACGAGTTGCAACTGCTAAGGCAATTACTGGCGCGATCGCAGCAAGCAAGACGCTCACTACAATCAGCGCCATCAACGATTCAAGAATTGTGAAACCCTCTTGGCTAGATCGTCGGTACGATAGTTTGGTAGTTTGTTTTCCTGTCATCATGGCAATTAACCCAATATTTAAAACCATTTCAAAAACTATTTCAAGAACCAGGTGAATCACTTGGTATTGGCAGACAGCTACTTGGGCGATATTCAGCAGGAACTGCTGCCGAATAAGTTACTGTTCCAGTTGTGACAATTCCCGTCTGGTTACTAGCTTGACCAGAACAAAGCAACGCTTGAACCCAAGAATCATCCCGACTTACTTCCCTAAAGAACTCATTAGGGCGACCTACTGGGGGTACGGTAAATCTTTGGGCAAATAGGTCTGGTTGCTCTGACAAAAGCCCAACATCAAACCCCCACGCTCTAGTTGGTGCCCAGTAGAAAGGTGTGATACCACCATCGTTCTGACCTGCGTAGGTTGTTAATGGGTAGTTAAAGAGGCTCAGATTACCACTGTTAGAAGTGGGACTGCCTGTGGCAGTAGTGGGGCTACCTGTTGCAATAGCTTTGAGAATAGGTGCGATCGGACCTGTGGCAAAGGTACTTCGCTTTAACTGAATAAAACTGCCACTGATTTTGGCTGTTACGCCGTTCCAGTTTTCCACAAAGCGTACAAAGTTTTGCAAACCTGCTGAGTCTTCTATTGACCTACTAGGACTATTTGCAACGACAAACGTTGCATTGAATGTAGTGCCAGCAGCGCTTGCTGCTTTTGTCCATTGATCCCTAAATTGAGGTTGAAGCTGGTTGACGTCGTTCGTTCTGAGGCTGTTGTTGCTGGATGGGGCAGTGACAGCGTCATGAATATGCAAAACAGGCACTAAGAGGGGCTGCCCATCTAAGTCAGGACTTCCATCCTCGTTAGCATCAATGGGAGGCAAATAGAACAGGGAATTTTGATTGCTATAAGTCGCGTCACTAAGATTACCTGGATCGCTATGGGCAAAACTCGTTGTTCTATACCAAAGGGCACTATTTCCTGTTGTTCCATAATTAGTGCCTGCAGTTCCAGAACTAGAAGTGTAGGTGCATCCATTACTGCTATAGGCAGTACCAGTCGTATCCAAGGGACAACCTACACCAATAGGCAGGTAAATATCTGGACTACTACTAACCTTTACAAGCATGTTGGTGTTATCACGTGCAAAGGCAACCCGACGAGGATAACGTTGATCTGTTGGATTTGTTGTAGCTAAGGCAAAACCAGTTGTGGTGTCACTAGTGGTCGCAAATCCCGTAGTGCCAGCCCCAAGTCTTTGTCGAATACTCTTATTATTATTATTAGTTCCAAATTGAGTATCCCAATTATTAAGAACAGATGCAGTGTAACCTGGAGATGCTGCTATGGCTTGCCCTAGTTGATATGTCTTAATATCCTTCTCTTTGTCATTATTATCTACTATTCCGTCTCCATTAACGTCAAAAGAAACTGTGTCATCTACGTTGCCGGTTCCTAAGTTGCCATTTGCGTTTACATCAAACCCAACTTTCCAATCACCAGGCTGACATTGTGAAACCAAATCTTTACGGCAAATTTCCATAACGTACAGGGGGTAACTATTAACTCGTCGTTGAATTGGTGTTACTCCGTTTAATGTGTAAGAGCCTAAACTCGTTATGGGATAAATTGGATCATTTGTTTGCTGCCACCAATTTGCATTGGGCAAAAAGCTGTTTTCCCAAAAGCCATTTTTCAGACGACTTTTGGTAGTGTTGGTGGTAACCGAACTTAAGGTGAAAGATGTGGGGTCTGGATCTAAGAAGGTAGAGACAGATGTGGCGTTATTATACTGACCATATTGTTGTGTAGCATAAACTTGAAGACCAGTGTTATTGTTCAAATCATAGTCGCCGTCACTACGGAAACCTTCGTAAAAACTGTTAGACAGCAGAGTCATAGAATCTACAATTACTGTCGCAGGTCGCCAATAGTCACCCCCACTAGTCGGACAGCCAGTTCTTCCGGTACGACAGGCAAAGTTAGTATTGGGAGTTTTGCGAGCATAGAAGTTAGTACCACCTGACTCTGTTTGTGTAAATTCTTCAATCTGGGAAGTGATATTGGTAAGCGCACTTGTGCTTGTTGAATGTGCGTTGAATTGACCCTTGATATACGCAGGCAAATTCGATACTAGAATCAGACCCTTTTCTTGGGCATTGTAACTATTGTTATTAACGCTAGGGTTCCTTGCCAAAGTTTGACCGTTAATGAGGCGGATACCGTTGGGGCGGCGGGTAGGATCAAGCTTGAAATCTGTTGGGCTGAGTAACGCCTTTTGGCTGCTAGTGTCGCTTTGATCGGGCGATGCATCATCTCGGCTGGCATAAATAATGCCACTGTAAGGTAGTAGATAATCGCTTGAGCTATTACTAGTAATTGTTGTGCTGGCTAGCGAACCTAGATCAATATCTGTCACCCTAATTTCTAGGGGACTGCGCTGTTCCAAAGTTAGGTCATATGAGGTTGATGAAGTTGATGCTCCAATTTGCCTAGCTTCCCTAGGATCAAGGAAAGATGCTTCTTTAATTGCGCCATGATTGGGCTTGTTAGTCAGAGAGCTAGAGGGAGTAGCACCATTAAGAATCGAAATTGCACAAAGCGCTGTATCAATTGCTGAATAATCAGAGTATTGCAAGCCTGTACTGGGTACTGTGGTTGCAGTGCCAATGTTGGTGAGGGCGGTTTGTAAGGCTGGATTAACCATATTCCCATTAGGGAATTTCAATGTTGCTTGTTTTTGCAGAAGAGTTTGATATGTTGTAAAGGTACTTCTGCCAGGGAAATCGTAAACAACACCATTGTTTGACCGACCATTGGTTGTATCTACACCATACCCACCATTAACATTCACGTTATTTTTAGCTGTAGTTACAGTTGTGGGGTCCCAATAGCTACTTACACAAGCTATCGGCGTTTGGTTAGTGCCAGATGAGGAGTTGTAGTGATAAACAGCTGTTGCCCGCATCAATAGATCGCCTTTGCGAGTTTCAGCAGAGTTAGCACTGGTCATTGGCATAGTGTCAGGCCAGACAACATTATCGGAGGAGTTTGGAGGAGGTAAAAAAGAATAAGTAGAGCGAGGGAAAAATGGACCAGTTGTTGCGTTATAAGTATCAGAAAGATTAGAACCATCAACATAGATACCTGCACCAGTTATGATCCGCACTCCACCTGAGTTGTCTAAAGGATTTATCGGATACTGTGCTGCTTCTTGTTCCCAATAGCCGTTGCGGTCAGAGACACCCAAATCTGCAAGACCTTGTACTTGAGTATTACGCCATCTTTGCTGTGGGTTGGTTGTTGGTAAAGTCCAGTTAACAGCGTTGTTACTACTGTCATAAATTAACTGGTTGGTATCTGAGCCAACATATTCATTGTTTAATAACCATTCAGCAGGCAGGTTATTACCGACAAAAACGCGATCGCCCAAACTATTCTGAAGGCCTTGTTGCTTTTGCAATGTTGGATATGTCGCATTTAACTGAGATGTATTTACAGCAACACTTGTAGCGTTTGTGAACTGGTTACTGGAGTTGAGTGGATTTCTCCAATTGGCTGGAGGATCTATGGCGGTAATACCCGGAGAATTTACGCTGGTAGTAAAGCCCGTAAATCCAGTTGTTGCTCCTGCACCAGTGGGGTCTGATATTTCAGCAAAGGGTACACGTCTGGTACGGTCTTGCAGATAAATTTGTATTTGTTGTGAGAGTGTCGTATTGGCTGTAGTGATAGGATCACTATCTTGTACCAGGGTGGCAACGTTATTTTGAACATCAGATGGATAGGCAGTTGTAGCTGCAACAGCTGCTTTTAGAGTCTGACCATTTGTAGCAGTCGAACAGCCCGTGCATAAACTGAGCGCTGAAGTCTGCATCACAGCAATACGTTGATTGTATGCCGCATCATTGAATCCGATTAAAGAACCACCAGCACTGTTTGTAGATCTGTTGGTGCCACTAATAGAGTCCGTGGTAATAGATTTCTGAAAACCCTGATATAAATCTACAGTGACTATATTTTGATCACTAGTCTGACTGACGTTCCCAGTTCCTACATTACCACCAACACTAACCTGCCCATTTTCTTGGTTATAGAAACAGGAATATATGCTGCTGACTTGCCGGAATGTTATCGTAGGATTTGTGGCAGTACTTCCACCTACTAGTAAGTTACCGTTTGTATGAATTCTCCCATTCAATAGCAACTGTACACCGGGCGTTATTTCTAGGTCATTATCAAACCAAGCGGCGTTGTTTACTAAGGGAACGCGACTGCGGTCTTGTTCAAATTCTAATGCTGCAAAACCTTGGTTTCCTTTGTATACTTCGTATCCAGTTTGGTTACTCAATCCGTTATATGCTGTTTGAGTAATTGGCACATTAAAGGTATAAACAAAGAAGCTTTTACCCAAATCCCCTGTCGGTAGTTGATACCAACTGGAGTTACCTACTAAGCTAGAAAAACCTGCTGAATTTCCGCACCCTTGAGTTGATTCAGGAGGCGTTCTAGTTTCTAGGGGAATTCTTTTACGGTTAAATTGTCCTGTGTTAGTGTCTCTAGTAGGATTGCGGAAATAAATTCCGTAAATAGTATAGCTATCTTTTAAACCATTGTTGTCTGTGTCAACGGCAAATTTCCAACCACTTTTTAGTGTTTCATCATTTTCTAGTGATGTCGTACTGGTTGGGTTTGAGATGGTGCCATCACCATTTATGTCATAACCCAGCTTTAGGCGAGTCTCATCACCAAGTCTGTACTTGTCTTTTTCCAAAACACTATATAAAGAAGTATCCGATGGCGTTGCTCGTGGAAGTGTTGGGTCATTAAATAGAGCATCTAGCTTTGCTCTAGCGCGATCAATAGCTGGGGTAGCAGCGTTGAGAACTACCTCATTTACCCGAACATTACTGGCATTTTTAGAGCGATCAAAAGACCGAAACATAATTGCAGTGGTTAGCAGCACAACTACCAGTGATACCATTACCACCGTTGGCAGTACAAAACCAGCACTTACCGTTTCTCGTCGTCTTTTTGGGACAAATAAAGTCCGGAGTAGCCAAATAAGTTGCTTTTTAATTGTAAGTAAAATTTTTCTTCTGAGAAGTTTATAAGCCCTGTTGATTCTCTGGACTAGCCGACGATGGTGATACATAGATATCTGCTTTTCCGTCAAGTCTTTTAATGTGAAATTTTTATTTTAAATAATTGAAGAAATATGCCTATCGATTAATTATCGCAATGTCATGAGTTGTGTAACTACTACACCATGTTTTACTAACGCATCTATAAGCTAGTAAAACAGAAATTTCTTTTTTGAATCAAGGTTATACTCTTAGGAGATTTATCTAACTTATCCTGATTATTTAACTGGTGTCGATAAATAATAAAAATGCCATCGACTTGATCGTAAAGTTACTGAAATTGATTTTATCCAAAGTCCAAAACTTCATAAAAATATCGCTAGGGAAGTAGACTTATAGTACCCACCCATAATCGAAAACATATCAGTTGTCCAAAAAATAATATGCTGAAGCTTGGAAAAAATATGGGGAGTGGGGGAGAGTTGAGGTAGAAACGCAGGGTAATGTCCGTGCGTAGGGGCGGGGTCTCCCCGCCCTTACTTACAGGAGTGGAGGAATTTCTTCTCATTCATCACCGATAGTTCCCCGCCCGTGGTGTGTTCTCAAAAGCCTTGTATGGAAAGGCTTCTCAGAAAAAATTTTGCTTCAACTTTTGAATTCGCAACGAAGCGACGTGACCTCCTTTTGCAAGGGTTTGAGCATTTTTGCCCTATGTATGGTAGAATCGCATCATCTCACGCTGCATCGTACAGCACATTACAAAATACAACTGTAGTGTAATAGAGATAAATCACTAAATAGGAAACATAAACCTATGGGTATGGAAAGCGTAACTACTTACATACCGCCTGAAATAAAGCGGAAGCTGGAAGAATGGGCAAAACAGGAGGAAAGGTCTATCAGTTATCTAGTTGCAAAACTTGTGACTGAAGCTGTTAATGAGAGAGTTGAGCAAAATTATGACCGCAGAACGGTTAGACCAGATAGAAGATGAAATGGAAACTATCAAGCAAATATTGGGTGCTGCAGCACGGATGGCTGAAAGGAACAGTAAATCTATAGATAGGGTGACAGACCGTATTGACCGACTGACTTCAACTATAGATAGATTAGCTGTCTCCCAACTGAACTCAGAAGAACGAGTTGACCAACTAACTTCAAATATAGATAGATTGGCTGTCTCCCAACTAAACTTAGAACAACGAGTTGAGCAACTGGCTGTCTCCCAACTAAACTCAGAAGGACGAGTT
>CAIVAU010000200.1 GCA_903903925.1 uncultured cyanobacterium | reverse complement strand
GGGAGTTGGTTAAAGAGCTTGCAGCCCACAAACAAAGCGACAACTCAATAGTTGACCCAGAACTAGAGGTATAGACCCCAACAACGAGTGTAATTTAACACTCGTTTTATTTCAATGTCTAGTGGGGATTCGCTATCGCCAACGCTACTCCCTTGTAACTGATTCGTCATCTCAGAACTCGGTTTGACTCGTTTTATTCTGCCATTGACGGAAACAGCTTCGCTTGTGTTGTTGGGATTGCAAGTGAAAGACAAATTCCAATCGTACTTTTGATCAACTTCTAGAGCAGGTGCATTCGCAGGTAAAGTGATACCAATAACACCTGGTGTACCTATTAACTGGAAAGTCTGTTTGTAAATTTGCTTATTTTGTGCATCTGTCAATACAAAATCTACTGGAGTTTTGGAATTTGGTGGATAAGGGATGTAAAACCAGAACGTAGGATGGACAGCGATGGTTAACCCAATGTTTGTCCCTGGAACCAAAGCGGTGAGAAAATGTTTGTCATCGATAGTGCAAGAATCACGAGTTGCGGCTCCCACGCGTTTACCAGGAGCGCCTTCATTGGGCAATATGAAATGAAATCGTTTTTTTTGCTGCTGGGGTGATTTTTGTTGTGATGGGGTGGGAGACTTTTGTCCGATTAGCTGTTGTCTCGCTGGTGTATACTCTGAGGAAGAAGCACTTGGTTGTACATCTGAGCAATAACCGAATACCAAAGGAAGAATTAAAGCTAGCGTCACCTTTTGTGAGAGCGTAAAGCCCTGCGGATATGGCTGCGCGTCGTGCGCACCATCTCGGAGGGAACCAGATCTCTGCTGTTTGGGCGATTGGCAAAGCCAGAGCCCTAAAGCCCTGCGAGCGTAGCTGCGCGTCGTGCGTAGCGTCCTGGAGAGAACTATCAGCGATCGCCACTTTTTAATTTTCATGGTTGGGAGGCTTATACCTTTATACTTGCTTTCGATCCTTGTATGTGGCGTAGTATATCAGAATGCCGATAACACTTACTAACGCCAACACCGATGGAACAAATGGTACCCAACTCCCTAGTACCAACAGAAGGAAACATGAGCCATATAGGATAACTACCGCGATCGCAATTGTCAGCCCTACGGCCATAGTGCTGCGAATGCGCCAAACTATCAAACCCCCCACACTAGACCAGCCCAAAATCCACAAAGCATCTTCCCACCAAGCCCAAAATCCTAACAAGGGACGCTCACCCAAAGCTGCACTGATAATCTGACTCACCATTTGGGCATGAATATACACCCCAGGGATTAACGCATAAGGAGTTTGAACAACATCCGGAGTTCCCTCTGCATCTGGTCTACCAGCAGTTGGGTCTGTCACGCCAATGAGAACAATTCGGTTTTTTACGTCATTGGGAATGTCACTATCTTTGTTGCGAACCTTTGTAATGCTTACTAACTCAGCAATATTCTGCTCTGGAGTTTTGCGATAATTTAACAATATGTGGTAGTTTTTATAGTCTGACTTCTTATTATATAAGCCCTTGCCTTTGTAATCTAACCCTTGATAAACACCTGTATGAGGTAGCAATGCTTGTAGGCGAGCCTGACCTAACAGTACACTCCCTTCAGGGGTATTCTGAGGTTCAATACCTTTCTCTTGTAGAAGGTATTGCTGTGCTAACTCCCAACTCAAAGCATTCTCGGCAGTACAGAAGGAGTGACGTTTAGGATCTATAGACAAAAGATGGCGACGGAGAACTTGATCAGAGTCAAGCAAAACATCGCTAAAAGTCAGATTTTCTTTTGGGATAAAATCGGGAGGTGTTTCAGCACTTGCATCACCAGTAATTGGATTCTTAACTTTACATACAGCAAACAAATCTTGGCTGTTCCTACCTTCCCCAAAAAGCTTTTTTAAATCTGCGTTAGGTTTAGTATTAGAAGGTAAATCCCGATACATATCCAAGCCAATGGATTGCGGTTGGTACTTTTTGATTTCCTTTAAAAGTTGAACCAGCCGTGCATCTGATAGTGAAAACCAACTTCTTTCTTTTGAGTCTTGAGTCTTAATATCATCCGGTGTGATTGCTACAATGAGAATACGAGGATCTAGTCCTTCCTCTGGTCGCAGCTGCATCATCTGGTCGTAAGCTTTTAATTCCAGTGGTTGCAGCACCCCAAGATAGCGCACTCCTATCTTATTCTGACTCGCCAATTAACGTAAAAGCTGCCCAGTTTTTAGGGTCTGGGTGTTGCGTCATAGTTGTTAACATTGCCTGACGCAGTGCAGAAGCTTTATCATCGCCTTGTTGTAACCGTTGATAAAATTCTGTCATCAGCGATGCGGTGGTAGCATCCGGGATTGACCACAGAGAAACAATCACACTGTTGGCACCTGCACTAATCAAAGAACGGGATAAACCAATCACCCCATCACCTGTGATTCTGCCAACTCCGGTATTGCAAGCACTCAAAACAACTAATTCGGCGTTGAGCTTCAGGCCGAAGATTTCGCTTGCAGTTAGTAAACCGTTGGTTCCTTCTTCTTTTCCTTGATTAAGTGCTTCCGGCGCAAGGGCGAGGGCACCAGGTAGACCTCCACCTGTAAAATCATCAAGTAAGCCGTGAGTTGCAAAGTGAACTATTCTTGCTTTTGGTAATTCTTTTAAAATTGTGGATTTCGTCGCTTGATTACCAATAATTGGTTGAGTATTAAATAAGTGTGCTACTTGTTTTGCTTCTATTTCCGCCTTTGGGAGAGAAGCTAATTGTTCTGCCGGTTCGCCAGGAATTTTCGATACCTTGGGCATGGTAGGATTGCCAACAATTAGAATATCTTTGACCGTTGCGGGGAGTGTTTGGCGTTGTTTACGAGTTAAATCCAGCACTTGTATAGCGGGTGCGGTGAGGATAGTATGTTTTTGAATTAGGTAGTTTTTATTTCCGTCTTGTAATGCCGGGAAGGGAACGAAAAATAAGGAACTTTGAGGAATGAAGGTGACACGGGCATTTGGGTCTTGTGGTAGTAGGTCAGAGATTGGATCGATAAGAATTTTGTGCAGTTGTTGTAAGTTGGTGTTGGCTGCTTGAGGAGAGAATATTTTCGTGACTTCCGCGAATTTTCTTTCGATGGGTTGCACATTATCTTCCCAAGTAGTGAGCCGGATTTTGAGCGTGCTGTTTTGAGGATTAACTGCAACGACTTTCCAAGCGGGGTCGTTAGGAAAATCATCATTACGTCTTACAAAGTCACCGACGGCAAAATTTGGTTTATTATTTGCGCTTCTGGTAGTACCTTTGGCGACACCAAGAGATTCGAGGGTTTTGGTAACGAGGGTTTCCAGGGAGGAATCTTGTTTCTGCCATACGGCTTTGAGGTCGGTTTTACGGAAGGTAACTTCTCCTGTCGGTTTGATCACCCAAATATATAATTGTGACTCTTTGTGTTGTATTTTACCTTGAACTTTGACATCATCATTAATAATTGAATATTGCACAAGGCTGGCATTTTGTACTTTGGCGATTTGTTTAATATCTTCGATATTTGGTGGAGAGGGTAATTGTTCCTTGGGGTTAGAGGATAATCGAGAAGCAAGTAACTCCACAAACGCACGCGCCCTTCCTCGTTCAGCTATTTCTAGGGCTGTATTATTTTTACCTTGGGCGATGAGAACTTGTTGTAGAATATCATACGTACCACTTTGCGTATCAAAAATTGATACTTTATCCCTATCCTTTAATTTATTTCGTAGAGATTCCCTAACTTTAATTCCCTCAAATAGCGCACTTTCTGCCAACTTGAGATTTCCTTGTTTGTAGAAACCATATCCTAGATTGTTCAATGCGTCTCCCTCGGCTTGATGGTCTTTAACTTCTCGCACTATAGCCAAGGACTGTTGAGACTTCTTAATTGCTGCTGGGTAGTCTCCCTGGTAAAGGTAGACAAGACCAAGATTCGAGAGTGCTTTCCCTTCACTGTGACGATCTTTAATTTCTCGTGCTAAAGTCAAGTGCTGCGTAAAAGACTCAACGGCTTTGTTGTAGTCTCCCAGCAAAAAGTAGGCAAGACCCTGATTTTCCAAGGCTGCACCCTCACTTTTACGGTCCTGAATTTCTCGTGCAATCACCAACCATTGCTTTTCGTAATCAATGGCGTTGGGGTAGTCTCTCTGATCAAGATAAACAAGACCAATATTTCCCAGTGCTTTACCTTCACTTTGACGGTCTTTAATTTCTCGTGCGATCGCCAGCGATAGCTTCTCGTACTCAATGGCTTTGGATAAGTCTCCCACATAATCATAAACAAGACCAAGATTACCCAGTGCTTTACCCTCACCTTCACGGTCTTTAAATTCTCGTGCGATCGCCAACCACTGTTGAGACTTCTCCATCGCTTCCGGATAGTTCCCTTGGTTATAGTAGGTAAGACCAAGATTTCCCAGAGCGTGACCCTCACTTTCACGGTCTTTCCTTTCTCGTGCGATCGCCAACGATTTCGTCTCGTACTCAATGGCTTGGGATAAGTCTCCCATTTGATTGTAGACAATACCGAGACTTCCCAATGCAGCGCCCTCTCCTGACGGTTTTTAATTTCTTGGTAGATGATAAGTGCTTGCCGAAAAGACTGTAATGCCGCTTCATATTGACTGGTATCAAGCAGTTTTTGACCTTGCTGATACAGTATATTTGCATCGGTTGTTCTATCATTTTTTGTTTGCGCCAACACCTGTAGCGTAGAAAACAACACTGGCGAATTGAACGCAAAAGCTGTTGAAACAGCAGTTACAAGAGTAACCATACCCAGAACAAGCTTTTTTTGGTGCATAGCAAAGGTGACACATGAAGCACTTATCACCATTATTAACCAATAGCGAGTTTGAATTGGGTGCGGTACATTAAGAATTTTAAAACCACAGATGAACGCACCCTCGACGCAGATACGGAAAGGCAAAATATGCGCCATGATTGATGAAATAGGGCAATTCAAACAGGAGAGATTCTGATGCAATCAGCGTTACGGATTGAGACTAAGATATTACCAGGCAATAGGATTGAGATCAATTTGCCTACTGAGACTGCCTCAACTTCAGTGGGACAACTTGTTGAAGTGATTGTCCTACTCCCAGAGCAAAAATCTGCCCAAGAAAAGCAATCTATTCTACAATTGCTTGAAGAAATCCATCAACACCGTCCCATTGGTAGAAGCGTGGAAGAAATTAATCGCGACTTACAGGCGGAGCGAGATACATGGGACAATTAGCTTTTCCAGACTCTGCTCATGTATACATCGATACGGTAACTGTCATTTACGCCGTTGAGCAAACTCCAACCTACGGAGTGTTGCTGAACCCCTTGTGGAATAATCTTCAGGCGGGAAACCTTGAGGTCTTTACTAGTGAACTGACTTTGATGGAAACGCTAGTTGTACCACTTAGAAACTCGGATACATTTTTGATTGATGCTTATGAGCGATTGCTGCGATCGCCTCAAATGCAGTTGATTCCAATTAGTCAGACTGTCTTGCGGGAAGCAGCAAGGCTACGCGCCATCACGCCTTCTTTGAGAACGCCGGATGCCATTCATGCCGCAACTGCAATCTCTTCGGGATGTACTCAGTTTCTTACCAATGATCGACAATTGAGGATAGTCACAGGCTTACCTGTTGTGATTCTAGATGAGGTCTTAGCATCATGAGCGATCGCACTTCCCAACCCCCTATGATCATCAACGGTCTCGTAACGGTGCTGAGTAGAGGACGCACGCATCCAGAACCGCAATGGTGAGTAACATCTCACTCAATATCCCATCCCCAAGTCTTGTGCTTCTCTGACAAGCTCGTCAAGGACCTGCTGCCGGAGTCCGTCGGTAGTCTGCTTGTAGCGAAGCACAAAACGGGAAAGTAACTTACTTTCGACTTAGCGTTGCCCTTCCCAGAGAAATTAGCATGTCCGGTCTCAGCATACTGTCATTATATCGCTTGTTTGGTGGCATTGCCCACCAAAACCCACGCTATTTCTTTTTCTTTTCGTCATCCTTTTGTTTTTCTGTCAATGCACTGAAACCTGCACATCCACCTCCAACAAAAAATAAAAGCCACAAGTCTTGCATAAAGTCCTGTTTATCATCCTTTTGGAAATCTTTGATACTCTTACTCACAATTCTCTTGCAAAGTGAACTGCATAAACCAGCGTGGGCTGACTTTACTTCAAAATTAAAGGCTACTATTACAACGACAACAATCGCAATCCAATAGCTGAGATTTTTCTTCATGTTATCCTTCCCTATTGAGTTGAAAGCGAACAAAAACAAGGTAACCTGCTTGTGTTTTTGTCGGACATCTCTTTATCGGGTTAGAAGTATGAAATTATGCAGGGTATCTGGAAGGATTAATGTAACGGGTTATAACTGGATAAGTGATTTTGGACAGATTTACTAGGGTAAGCGCATCTGTAGAGATTGCAGGTATCGGTGCAAAAGGTGCCATAGATATGTTATTTGCTGCTTATTGTGATTCGCCAATGAGGGTAAAACCTGCCCAGTCTCTTGGCTCTGGGTATTGCTTCATGGTTGATAACATTGCTTGACGCAGTGCAGAGGCTTTATCATTGCCTTGTTGTAACCGTTGATAAAAGTCTGTCATCAGGGATACAGTGGGAGCATCCGGGATCGACCACAGAGAAACAATGACACTGGGTACACCTGCACTAATCAAAGAACGCGATAAACCAATCACTCCATCATCGGTAATTCGTCCTCGTCCAGTGTTGCTAGCACTCAGGACAACTAATTCGGCATTTAGTTTTAAGTTCAGGATTTCTTCAGCAGTAAGCAAACCATTATCTTTATCAGAGGGAGCCAGCGCGATCGCACTCCCCAATCCCCTCAAATCATCCAGTATTCCATGTGTGGCAAAATGAATGATTCTCGCTTTAGGTAGCATGGACAAGATAGCAGCTTTGGTGGCTTGATTACCAATAATTGCATCTGTTTTGAGGATTGCTGCAACTTCTTTTGCTTCTATTTCTGCACCTGGCAGAGTAGGTAACTGTTTTAGAGGTTCTCCAGGATAGCTGGCTATCTTAGGCATTGTAGGATTACCGATGACAAGCGCATCTTTATTTTTTCCTGCCACTTGTTGTCGCTGTTTGTGAGTTAAATCTAGCACTTGAATTTCTGGTGCGGTAAGAATAGTGTGTTTCTCAATCAGGTATTTGCCGTGTTCATCTCGTAGTGCTGGGAAGGGAACAAGAAATAGTTCTGTTTGAGGAATAAAGATAACACGTTCGCTCTGCTTTTTAGGTAGTAAGTCAGCGATTGGTTGGATGAGGCTTTGATATAGTTGGTGTAAGTTCAAGTTTTTGGCGTTGGGACTGGACTGAGAACTGATGGATGAAAGGTTGTCAAAAACCAGATTTTGTAGAGATATCTTTTGTTGGTTTAATGGAGAGAGGTCAACACTGCGAAATCCAATTTCACCAGTGGGTTTGACTACCCAAATATAGAGGTTTGATTCTTTGGCTTGTTGTTTACCTTGAATTTTGAAGTCATCATAAATAATTGAATATTCAACAATAGTGGCATTTTGTGTCTTGGCGATTTGTTTAATTTGGGCAATATTTGGTGCAGTATCTAATTGTTGTTTTGGATTGGCATCTAATTTAGAAGAAAGTAATTCCACAAAGGCTCGCGCACGCATACGTTCAGCAATTTCCAGAGCAGAATCTGCTTTTTTCTGAGCAATTAAGACTTTTTGTAAGGTACGGTAAGTATTAGCTTGCCTGCCCAAAATTGATACTTTATAGTTATCGCTTAATCCACCTCGTAGAGATTCCCAAACCTTAATTCCTTCATAAAGTGTTTTCTGTGCTTCTAATAAATTGCCAGATTGAAGCAGAGCAGTGCCCAGATTCCCCAGTGCCTCGCCCTCACCTTGGCGGTCTTTAATTTCACGTGAAATTGCCAAATACGCTTGATGGTAATCAATAGCTTTGGGGTAGTCCCCTAAGGAATGGAACGCAACTCCTAGATTGCCCAATGCCTCGCCCTCACCTCGGCGGTCTTTAATGTTTCGTGAAATTGCCAAATGCAGTTGATGGTAGTCAATGGCTTTGGGATAGTCTCCCAAGGAATGGAACGCAACTCCTAGATTGCCCAGTGCCTCGCCCTCACCTCGGCGGTCTTTAATTTCGCGTGAAATTGCCAAATGCAGTTGATGGTAATCAATGGCTTTGGGATAGTCTCCCAAGGAATGGTACACAACTCCTAGATTGCCCAATGCCTCGCCCTCACCTCGGCGGTCTTTAATTTCGCGTGAAATTGCCAAATGCAGTTGATGGTAATCAATGGCTTTGGGATAGTTTCCCAAAGAATGGTAAACTATTCCCAAAATGCCCAAAGCTTCGCCCTCACTTTTACGGTCGTTGATAGCGCGTGCAATCGTTAAATACTGCTGGTGGTACTTAATCGCTTTGACATATTCTCCCTGGGTATAATAAGCAAGCCCCTGCTTTTCAATTTCTAGACTTTTTAAAGAATCTTTTAGTGTTGCTTCCAGAGTTGCTTCTACTTGCTTAAGTCTGACTGCTTGTATTCCTGTTGTTGTTGCCACAATCAGCGACACAGCTAGTACAGATGAACCTATGCGAATCCTCCACTTTGCCTTTTGATTAGCTTCAGTCAAGATCTGATTAGCCTCTTGTTGTGCCTGCAAAGTGATTTGGATTTCTCTTTTTTCTAGCTCTCTAGCCTCTTTTTCTGCTTTCTCCCGCTCCCGCAGCTCCAGGCTCTTTTCTATGAACTTGCGCTCAGATAAACTCAATTCTTCTAGGCGTTGTTGTAACCAATCTTCTGCCTCTGCCAGTATTGTGCCTCGCAACAATGCGCCCTCGTCATTGCCACTACTCTCCCATTGACGCATCGCTAACCGCAGTCGCTCTTGCCAAGTGCGGAAAGTCCGATCGCCCTCCATCCACTCACGCAGGCGTTGCCATTCCCGAATCAGGGCTTCATGAACTACTTCTACTGTTTCTTCATTTGTAGCTTCGTTGCGTCCAGTCACAACCAGACGCGCTGACTCACCTGCTAAATACCTCACCAAATCCCAGTTTTCTTCCCCTACCTCAGGGCGAGTAGCCAAGCGGCGAGTATCTTCTGTTCCCTCTCCTGGACGTACAAGTTGTAGAAAAATACGCCAGCAATTCTCATTTTGAAAAAAATAGAGTATTAACCCCGATTTTGGAATTGAAAATGTAGTACAAAGTAACTAGGTTTTCAGCTAGAGGCAATGGCTAAAAAAACAGTTGGTTCAAAAATCAAGTATAAATACTTAGCAAAATAGAGGGGTTGCGTGACAACGAACGGGGGAAATCCAGTTCATCGTTCGGTTTTTAGAATAGGGAATCCAAGAGAAATAAAAATTTATAATTGTTGTCAGATGATGTAAAATCGGTGAGTTAAAAATCCGACAGCGCGTCCAATTACTCCAACATGGCACACTTGGCAGGAACCCTAGAAATCCCTGAATTAATGCAATTTTTACGTCAACAATTATATGAATTACCTGATGAAAGGAAACCAGGAAATAATACGAAATATCAGGTAGAAGATGCAGTAATGGCTGCATTTTCGATCTTTTTTACTCAGAGCGAGTCTTTTTTAGATCATCAACGATTAATGAAAAGCAATAAAGGAAAAGATAACGCAGAAAGTTTATTTTCAATTGAGAAAATACCCTCTGATAATCAAATAAGAAATCTGTTAGATCCAGTCCCAGCCGCTACTATCTTTATGGCTTTTCAAAAAGTCTATGAATGGTTAAATAAAAATGGAGTTTTGAAAAGATTTCTCTACTTAGATGAAGAAATTTTAATTGCTTTAGATGGGACAGAATATTTCTCATCACAGAAAATTAATTGTCCTCATTGTAACTCTCGTAATCATCGAAATGGAACTACAACATATTTTCATGGATGTGTCACGCCGATTGTGGTTTCGCCTAATCAAAAACAAGTGATTAATTTAGAACCAGAATTTATTAAAAAACAAGATGGTCACAAAAAACAAGATTGCGAAAATGCGGCTGTTAAAAGATGGTTAAATAAGAATCATCAAAACAAGTATGGTTATGCTGCAACCCTGTTAGGGGATGACTTGTACTCTCACCAACCTATTTGTGAGCTAGCCCTAAAACAAGGTTATAATTTTATTTTTGTTTGTCTCGAAACGTCACATAAAACTTTGTATGAATGGCTAGAATTCCTAGAAAGAAGTGGAGAAATTACAACCGTTAAAAAGAAACAATGGGATGGGCGAAAAAATCTAATTTATCGTTATCGCTATGCTTCTAGACTTCCATTAATAGATGAAGACTCAAGTCTCGAAGTTAATTGGTGTGAGGTGACTGTTATTAATGAAAAAACCGAGGAAATCATCTACCAAAATAATTGGATAACTAATCATAAAATCACTGAAAATAATGTTGAAGAAATTGTCAAAGCTGGACGCAGTAGATGGAAAGTTGAGAATGAAGGCAATAACGTTCTTAAAAATCACGGTTATAATTTAGAGCATAATTTTGGTCATGGTCAAAATCATTTGTGCGAGTTATTATTGTCTTTGAATTTATTAGCTTTTTTGTTTCATACTGTTTTAGATTTAGTTAATTATACTTATCAAAAAGTTCGTGAAATATTAGTGACTCGAACTACTTTTTTTAAGGATATTCGTACCTTATTAAAATATTCATGGTTTAAAGATTGGTCGCATTTATTCTCATTAATTATCACAGAACATGACCCATCAAAAAGAGTAAATTCTAGTTGATAAATGTGAATATATTAATTAAAAGAGGAGGAGAAAGTTATTTTATTTCAAAAAACTAAACATTTGGTGAGAATTTCATCTGGATTTATCAGTTGAGATCGATTTTTAATGGACAAATTTCTTATCTCCAATGTCAGAGCATAATTATCTGTCGAAAAATCATGCTTCGACACAAGTTGTCTATTTAAATAACAGAATTTTCTCTGATTTTTTTTCAAAATGAGAATTGCTGATGATTTGCCGCTGCCGGAAGGTCCAATCACAGGTACTAATGGTTTTTGTCGCACCGCATTCACCAGTGATTGTGTAAACTTTTCCCGCCCAAAAAAAACTGGTGCGTTTTCCTCCTGGAAAGCCGATAATCCCTGGTAAGGGCATTCAGGAATTGGCTGTAACTGCAATTGAGTGCAAACACCACCCAATCCTTGCCAATTTGGCGGTATCACACCAGGATGCTGAAAAATGACTGGCAACCAAGTAGCACAAGGAAACTCATCTTCTAAACCTTGCAAACGTTCTCTTGCATCCCGAACAGCTAAATAAAATGACTGTCCTTGTGAAAAGGCTCTGATAAAATACTTTAAAAATTCCTGTGCCACCCTGTCCGGTACAGGTTCTCGCATGACAATAACTTGCGGAATCTGTAAATGTGCCAGATGTTGCGCTAATCCCAAGCCATCGCAGGAGTTGAAAATAGCTAACTGCAAACCTTGTGTGATCGCTTTTCTCAAACCATGCTTTAACTCATCAATAGTTAAGCGATCAGTTTTATTGATAGCAATCCACCCTGTTTCATCCTCAGTGCGACTATGTCCAGCAAAAAATAAGATATCCCAAGGTTGCTCCCAAAGTTGATCGTTGATCTCTTGGCGCTGAGGTTCTACCAGGAATACAGTTTCAGTATTGGGTAATTGGTTTAACAATGCCCTATCTTTTTCAAGATCAATACCAGAACTATCCCCCAGAATTCCTAGTATGCGGACTTTCTTTTTAGCTGTAGCTGCTATGTTTACCAGTTCATAAGCTTGTGCGCCCAAAGCTATTTCCGCCTTGGGATAAAGCTCAAAAAATTCCCAAAGATGCCAGGGCAGCCGCATCAAGATATCATCAACTTGAAAGATGACTCTCACTTCATCAGATTGCTGTAGTTTTTGTAGCAATTTTTCGCGAACTTGGCGAAACGCCTCTGAGTTCAGCCAATTTTTCAAGCTATGACTCAGTAAATTAGCAGCGTTGAGACATTCCTGGTGAGAATTGCCAACATTTGTTAGATCTGCTTGTGCTGCTTCAAGTCGCCTCGGTGACCCTAAACGACAATAGCACATCTGCCAATTTTCATAATATTCCAAAATTTTAGGAGCAGGGGGCAACCTCCCACGAGTTTCGGTGTCGTGGGCTTTTCCCTCGTCTCCAATTTGTAATCTGATGGGGAAGCCTTGTTGGAAATCCCCATCTCCTACCTTGAGGACAACTACCTTACTCATTGTCTCTGCTCCATGAAGGCATCCCACTGGCGGTACACCATCTGTTATGAATGGAAGAAACGCCGCCATTCCTGCAAGGGCGGGGAGACCCCGCCCCTACGACCAATGTCCGATGTGCAATGCCTGTAATAATCAGATTATAAAATCTTCTGTGATATTAGCTTCATCTAATGCGACTTTAACGCTAAATTGCTCTCCCCGTAAGCCACTAAACTTGAGTTGAATAGCAATATCACCACTTCTTGCTTGTGCTTCTCGGAAAATTTCGCCTTTTTCATCGAGGACAGTGAGTTGTAAATGAGCAGGTAAACTTCTTTGATTTGGCATCGGAGAGACTTCTACAAGAACAGCCATTTTTCCGTCAGCCTTTTCTAAGATTCCTACTAGGAGTGCAACATGGTTACCTCCTAGTTGCATCCCCAAGTCTATACCTCTTTTTACCCCAATAGCTAGATTCCCAGGATCTATTGACCACAAACTTTTTGCTGCTTGCCAACGAGTTTCTTCATCCTTAGTTGTGCGGATAAAATCGATTAAGGCTGCGATCGCCTCTTGATTTCCTCTGGCAATTTCTCCTAATTTAAGGGCTGCTTGTTTGCGTTTATGGTCAGATGGACTTGTTTTAATTTGGTTAATCAGGGTTTTGATAGCATCAGCTTGTCTACCGCCTTCAGTACTGTCTTCCATTCTAAAAGCCAGATGAACTTCTTGTCTGGTAGAGAGTTTAAGTTCTTCCACAGACTTCCAAGTTGCTTCAAATACATTTTGTAACCAACTAGATAAATTCACTATCTGTTTGACAGGTGAAATGACTGGTTGTGATACCCGGCGTTCATACAACTGCTGTCTCCAACTTTCATTTTCTAACAAAGCTGCCCACTTTTCAAAGTCTACTTCCAATCGAGGAGAATAGGGAGATGGTTTACTTAATTGTTGTAAGAGTTGTTCTGCTTCTGCTGTTGATAATTTGGGCTGAATATTAACAAATGGTTTTTGCTCTGGACATAGTTCTAGTGCAACTAAAAAAGCATTCACATTTTGCATAAAATTATGCTTTTCCAGGGTGTAAGTGCGGTCAATAGAGTCATAATCACCTTGTTTTTTCAGATGTGAATGTGTCGTAAATCCCCAAATACAGAGTTGGCACTCGTCGGTTAAGATTTGCACTGCTAAGTAATAGTCCGCAACCCAGCTTTCAATATCCACCCATTCTTGAGGTACACAAAATTCTTGTGTATCAAGTGCTTCGCTGGGAATGATAACAATCCGTATTTTACCCAAGGAAAGTGCAGCACCGTTTACGATTTCCCAAATACTAGGTACGTTCCATATTTCAATCTCAGGTGCAGATGTATCAAATTCTTCTTGAAGCCATTTACTGATTTGATTTAAACAAATATTGTTGAGAAAAGCATTCCAACGGGCTGAATCATTGGAGTAATTTTGTGCTTCCATCCATGCTTTATCTCGGTCATTTTCGCTTAAGTCTAAAAATATAGCGTTGGGATTTATTGCGCTGAAATGATTGGTACTTAACATTGTTTATGACCTGCCTTCTATTTCAAAAGTTGCATAAGGTGCGTTTTTTATCCATGCATCTATTACGGATGTGATACGTTTGTTAGCTGAATTAAGGGAATTCAGAGCTATCGGCAGGTTAATTTGCACTTGGCTTGCTAATTTTGCATGTAAATATTGGGTTACATGCTCAAGTCTCTCCGTTACTCTAGATTCTGAAATAGCTAACTGTTTTGCTACTGTTTGTAGAGGCAATTTTTGACCGTAATAGAGTCGCAAAACCTGTATTTCATCTCTCAAATGTTGGATGAGGATTTCCCTTAAAAATTCATGTAACAAAGATTCACAATACCATTTTAACCAACTCTCTATTTCTGTGGCAAGTAAATTAATTTGTTCGGCGTTCGTGTATACGTCTTTTTTACTCCATTCAATCACTGCCTTCAAAAACTGTCGGGTATTTCTATGTAATTGACGATGAACCTGATATTGTTTAATATTAAATGCTTTACCAATATCACTTTGTGTGATTCTTAACCCATATTCGAGTTCTAGCATTTTTTGCTCATTATTTGTGAGTGCAGAAAACACATTTGATAAAACTGTTCTGATTTGCTCCCATTCACTCTGTTCTAGTTCTATTTTTTCCCATTCATCATGAGATGCAGGAATATCTATGTCGGCTTCATCCAATGAACTAACAGATGGAGAAGTGTAATTTCGTACAGCTTCTACGCAGGTTTTCAGCAGCAAATCTATATCCTGACTGGAGATGGGATTTGATAATGGGTGACTAGGACGGAACTTATTATAGTAGTCAGCAATTGCTTCTAACTGTTTACGAGTGGGCCATTCCAGACCCTTCTTCCCAACTGCTTTGGTTGGTGTATAAATTTCTTTGAAGGACTGCCAAGCTAAGATATATGGAGATAGTTCTTGTTCTTTAAGACCTGCTTTTAGTGAATTTTTGAGGAAGGTTTTAGTTAGCGATCGCAGTAGTGCTGCATCAGTATATTTTTGTTTTTCTACACCCATACGTACAACATCTAATATTTCTGTGGTAAGTTTTAACTGGGCATAGGTTTTGATGCTGCTATTATGCTTAGACTGGTAGTTAGCTAAAATTTTTCTTGGCTGAGTTGCAGACATTCTAGCTATTTGAAAACAATCCATCCAGGTAAAATCTGGCTTCGCTGATTTTTCAGTTTGATATGCTGCCCCACAACAGCTATCTTCCAAGTAAGCTGAAAGGTGTAAATGAGCCAGTGGTTCGGGGTTCTCTTTCAAAACTTCTTTCAGCCAGTATTGCGCCCAAAAATTTTCCGTAGCTTCTGGATCTGAATCACACAGTCTCTGCATATTAGTTGCCAATTTTGGGTCTGTTTCCCAAGTCAAAATTAAGCTACCACTCCTGTCCGTAAATTTGAGAAATGTGGAAAATTTTTCCACTAGGTTCTCACGTTTTTTCATGTTTGAATCTCCCTGCTGATGGTATCATGTTAGATTCTGAGTTTTAAGTCATGAGTAGGGCGGACATTATTCATCTGTTTATCGGGATAAGTTCCAGGGATTATGCACTCAAGAGTTCACTGTGACTCACCAATTAATGTAAAAGCTGCCCAGTCTTTGGGTTCAGGATGTTCCTTAATTGTCATCAGCATTGCTTGACGTAATGCTGTAGCCTTATCAGGATTTTGTTGTAATTGCCGATAAAACTCCTCCAT
>CAIVAU010000199.1 GCA_903903925.1 uncultured cyanobacterium | reverse complement strand
TAAGCCAAAATCGTTGGGTGGAAAACTGCCTACATCTGTTGTTTGTTGACGATATACACCTTTTGGCTCTGAGCCATAAGTGTAATTGCCATCGTAGTTGGCTAACTCAGTTGTGATCGTCTCTCCAAAATGAAAGGGTGTAGTTGTTCCAGCACGACAGGCATATTCCCATTCTGCTTCACTCGGCAACCGATATTTGCGCCGAGTCTGTTGACTTAGCTTAGAGCAAAATTCCACTGCATCATTCCAGGATACTTGCTCTACAGGACGTTTTGCTCCCTTGAAAGCGGACGGGTTTTTACCCATCACTTGCTGATACTGTTCTTGGGTGACTTCAAACCTGCCTAGAAAGAAAGCAGGTACGTTTACCGTGTGCTGAGGTTCTTCCTCTGGTTCTAGCTTATTTTCCCCTGGTGGTAAACCCATTTTAAAAGTACCAGCGGGAATTGAGACCATTTCTAGCATAACGCTATTGCCCAAGTCTTCCCTAAACAATTGTGCCTTACTAGGGCGGCTATTGGTTATTTTCCCTCGCAGATCAACTGTTACTACTTTGAACGGAAAACTTTCTAGGGAAATAGGTTTAGGAGTCTGCTTAGAACTAAAACCCATAAAAAGTTTCTCAGTTACCACTGCTATCACTAAACCTGCTCCCCCAAGGACAACCGACTTCAAAAATGATCTTCTGTTTATTCCCCGAAATACATTTGTTTGTGGAGGTTGCACCCGATTTTGATAACGTGCTACAACTCTGGCTTTAATTGATCCTATCTCCGTTTCTTTCAACCCCAAACTCCGTTCAAGCAGCCAAACTTTCACACTATTAACAGAATTTCCAGCTTCGATTATTTTAATCAATTCCTGCTCATATTGCTGTAACTTTTGCTCTGTTTGTGCTTGTTGTTCCTGTTGTAATCTTTCTTGTTCTACCTGTTTTTGCTTCACCACTGGCTGTTCAATTCGTGCTATTTCCTTTTCACTCAGTTCGAGCGATCGCCCCAACTTTTCTAACTGACTACGACTTGCTTGAGTGAGCGGAAATTTTCGCTTGACTTCTTTTAAAAAGGCTTGCTGATAACGAGCTTTCTTTTGTTCCTGTGTCTGTGCTGTTTGAGAACGTGATCCCCCTGTACTTGGCGGAGGATCAACAGAAGGCTGTCCAATTTGCTGATTAACTCTCAACAATCCGTCAATTGCCTGCATGTCTGAACCCCTTGCAGCTACGTTTACCCGAAACCATAGCTGTCTGGCTAATTCCCAATCGTTGTCTGCTTCCGCTTGAAAAGCTTCATTTTTCAGTGTAGAAATATCGTTTAGTGTTGCATAATCTGGTAATAAAATGAGATGTAACTTCGCGGCAGGTTCTGCGATCGCATAAGGATTCTGCTCAGCTTTCCGATGCGTTTGATTAATTTCTACAACTCTCCACTGTAAATATCGATATAGCCTTTCTACTGTCGCGCAGTTCCCTTCACCTGCTATGCTCAACCCCTCTAACAACGCTTTAGTGAATGAGCCGTGTTTCAACTGTTCTATTTCATAGGACTTTTCACTCGGACTACAAGCATAAAAAGTCACTACTCCCTGATGTTCCCCACCAATACCCACTCCTCGCCTACTTCCTTGATCACGGCAGGCATCTAAAAACAACACTACATTATCTGCTCCACTGCGCCGCAATCTTTGGCTGACATAATCAACCGAAATTGCCGTATGTTCTACATCTCCTGGATCGCTGTCTAAAAGCATTAGATAATCTCTCTCCGCTTCTCGACAACCATGACCTGCAAAGAAAAACCACAGATTATCTCCTGCTGCTAATAGTGGTTTTTCAAAGTTTACCCGTAGAAACCGCCGCAAATTACCATAGGTGGGCTGAGTTGGAATTGGTGCAGAAGAGCTTGGAATTTCTGGTGAATCCTCCGTGAACAAAAACACTCTGTCAAACCGCGCTTTGTTTTCAAACCAATCACGCATTGCCAGAGCATCTTGTTTGGCATAGTTGAGTTTCTGAAGATTGTTGTACTGGTTAATTCCAATAGCGATCGCCCAATTTTTCGCCATTTCTCTTACACCACTTGCGTTCTCGACATTCCCCCACACTCCAAACCAACTGATTTTTCCTGACTCGATAGCCAGTTCACGTAGTT
>CAIVAU010000198.1 GCA_903903925.1 uncultured cyanobacterium | reverse complement strand
TAAGCCAAAATCGTTGGGTGGAAAACTGCCTACATCTGTTGTTTGTTGACGATATACACCTTTTGGCTCTGAGCCATAAGTGTAATTGCCATCGTAGTTGGCTAACTCAGTTGTGATCGTCTCTCCAAAATGAAAGGGTGTCGTTGTTCCAGCACGACAGGCGTATTCCCATTCTGCTTCACTCGGCAACCGATATTTACGTCCTGTCTTTTGACTCAGCTTAGAGCAAAATTCCACTGCATCATTCCAGGATACTTGCGCTACAGGACGTTTTGCTCCCTTGAAATAGGACGGATTTTTACCCATCACTTGCTGATACTGTTCTTGGGTGACTTCAAATCTACCTAAAAAGAAAGCAGGTACCTTTACTGTGTGTTGAGGTCCTTCATCTGGAGTTCGCTTCTTTTCCCCTGGTGGTGAACCCATCTCAAAAGTACCAGCGGGAATTGAGACCATTTCTAGCATAACGCTATTGCCCAAGTCCTCTTTAAAAAACTTGGCTTGCTTAGAAAAGCGATTAACTACAATACCCGAGTCATCCACCTTTACTGTCTCAAATTCAACCGTCCACAGAGGCAATCCCAATACTTTCGCTGCTCCTACCGTCGGTAGTGTATACTTAGGTTCTGCTAACAATACTTTCTGTGGTCGTTGAACGTGAAAAATCTCATAACCTACCACTGTTGTCACTAAACTTGCTCCCCCAAAGCCAACCCACTTCAAAAATGGTCTTCTGCTTATTCCCCGAAATACATTTGTTTGTGGAGGTTGCACCCGATTTGGATAACGTGCTACAACTCTGGCTTTAATTGATCCTATCTCCGTTTCTTTCAACCCCAAACTCCGTTCAAGCAGCCAAGTTTTAACACTATTAACAGAATTTCCAGCTTCGATTATTTTAATTAATTCCTGCTCATATTGCTGTAACTTCTGCTCTGTTTGTGCTTGTTGTTCCTGTTGTAATCTTTCTTGTTCTACCTGTTTTTGCCTCACCACTGGCTGTTCAATTTGCGCTATTTCCGCTTCACTCAGTTCGAGCGATCGCCTCAACTTTTCTAATTGACTACGACTTGCTTGAGTGAGCGGAAATTTTCGCTTGATTTCTTTTAAAAAGGCTTGCTGGTAATGAGCTTTCTTTTGTTCGTGTGTCTGTGCTGTTTGAGAACGTGATCCCTGTAGGCTTGGCGGAGGATCAACAGAAGGCGGTCCTATTTGCTGATTAACTCTCGAAAATCCCTCAAGTGCCTGCATATCTGAACCCCTTGCAGCTGCATTTACTTGAATCCATAACTGTCTCGCTAATTCCCACTGTTTTTTCACTTCCGCTTGCAAAGCTTCAATTCTCAGTGCGTCAATATCACTCTGAGTTGCATAATCTGGTAATAAAATTAGGTGTAGCTTCGCGGCGGGTTCTGCACTTACATATGGATTTTGCTGAGTTTTTTGATGCCTATGATTAATTTCTGCTACTCTCCATTTTAAATATCCCTCCAGCCTTTCTACTGTCGCACAGTTCCCTTCTCCTGCTATACTCAACCCCTCCAACAACGCCTGAGTGAATGACCCGTGTTCCAACTGTTCAATTTCATACGACTTTTGACGAGGACTGCAAGCGTAAAAAGTCACTACTCCCTGATGTTCTCCCCCTATCCCCCCTCCCCTACTTCCTTTTCCTTGATCTCGGCACGCATCTAAAAACAACACTACATTATCTGCTCCACTGCCCCGCAATTTCTGGGTCACATAATCTACAGGAATTGCCGTATGTTCTACATCCCCTGGATCACTGTCTAAAAGCATCAGATAATCTCTCTCTGCTTCACGAAACCCATGACCTGCAAAGAAAAACCACAGATTATCTCCCGGTGCTAATAGTGGTCTTTCAAAGTTTCTTCTCAAAAATCCCCGCAAGTTACCATAGCTTGGGTAAGTTGGTATGGGTGAAGGCGACGCTGGAATTTCTGCTGAATCCTCCGTGAACAGAAACACTCTGTCAAACCGCGCTTTACTTTCAAACCAATCACGCATTGCAAGAGCATCTCTTTTGGCATAATCGAGTGTCTGAAGATTGTTGTACTGGTTAATTCCAATAGCGATCGCCCAATTTTTCGCCATTTCTCTTACACCACTTGCGTTCTCGACATTCCCCCACACTCCAAACCAACTGATTTTTCCTGACTCGATAGCCAGTTCACGTAGTT
>CAIVAU010000197.1 GCA_903903925.1 uncultured cyanobacterium | reverse complement strand
GTTGTGGGATACAAGCCCACTTAAAAAAAAGATGCATTGCGAGACGCGTAGCGCGAGAAATGCGGCGTCCTTGTTTCAATCCCACGACTTCAGTCGTGGGTACTACTTCCGAGTTCCTATTTCCGACTTCCGACTTCTGAATATGATGGAGCTAAGTATCTCGCCATATATCCAACTTACATTAATTGATTTAGCCATGAAAGTTAAGTTTTTTGCTGAACGTTTATTTACCCAAGCCACTTTCGTATATTTGAATGCAGGGCTGGACGTTGGTTTATCAAAAATCTCGCTTAATAACCAGCATTGAAAACTTGTCTCGCAGTCAAATTCAACTCAGGAAAACTAGGTGATATAATCTGCTCGCCGCCACGAAATTGATTGGATTGATATTCCTCATCAATGAGTTGATAAACTGAAATAGTCGGTTGTTTCGGAGTCCCAATAAACTTCTTGGCTCCCAATGCTGCATAATCAATAACCCAATATTCAGGAATACCCATTTGTTCAAAATCAGCGAGTTTCAGATAATAATCATCGCGCCAATTTGTACTAACTACTTCAATAACTAAAGGAATTGATGTACCCTTAGTAACAGTAGAATATTTTTCCCAAAGAGGTTCATCAACCAAGGCAGCACTATTTAGAATCAATACATCAGGGAAATAACCTGATTCTCTTTCTGGTGGTTTTACTATTGCTTGATTGGGAATAAAGTAGGGAAGCTTTAATCGTCTAAACTCTAAAGTTAATTCAGCCGCCGAAAATCCTTTGATCATTTCATGCTTCCCTGTAGGCTGTGACTTTTTGACAATTTCCCCATTGTGTAATTCGTAACGTACCCCAGAGTTTTCAGGATACCATTCAATAAATTCGTCAAAGGTAACTATTTTCGATAAGGCTTGCATCATCACATTTTCTTGCAGAACGTTAAACACGGGCATCGGGCACACGTAGGGGCTATCTTCTCTCTGCCCTCACAAAAGTAATGTAAACCAAAAAGTTGCCCCCGCTTGCAGTGCGCTTGTCACACCAATTTCGCCACCGTGGGCAGTGATAATTTGCTTGCACAGATATAACCCCAATCCTAAACTCACAGAACTGCGGACATTGTTACCCCGAAAATAAAGATCAAACAGCCGATCGCACTGTTGTTGACTCATCCCCACACCGTTATCACAGACAGAGCAACAAATCTTGTTACCCTCAACTGTAGCGTTCACTGTGATGCTTAAGTCTGGAGAATTATGTTTGACAGCATTGACAATTAAGTTAGAGAATACCCGCCAGAGTTGTGTCGGATCGGCATTGACTATCGGTAAATCTGCTGAAACTAGATTTATCACAGTTGCTTGATTTTCCGTCGCCATTGGTTCTAAGTCAGCGATCGCAGCTTCGACAACAGAGTGCAGCTGCACAGGTTGCTTTTGCAAAACAACCCCTTGGACATCGTTGACATGGGCTTCCATCAACGAGTTGATTAAGTTCAGTTGGCGATCGCTACTTTGTACCATCCGTTCTAAAATCGAGCGAGGCACTTCGATCCCAGAGGAAGAAGTAGAAGAAAAATTCTCCCCCAGCAAATTCTTCAGCACCATTAAAGTCCCAAGTACTGGGTTCCGTAAGTCATGGGAAACTGCATGGAAAAATACCCTCAGGGCTTCTTCTGTGCGCTTGCGATCGCTCTCCGCCAGTTTACGCTTGGTAATATCTTCAATTAGCCCTTCGTAGTAAAGTAGCTTTCCGATTTCATCACGCACTGCGTAAGCCTTTTCCGAAATCCAGACGATGCTACCATCTCGACGATAAATCTGGGACTCAAACCCTGACACACTACCATCCTGTTCGATCAAGCGCACAAATTCTGCATAACGATGGGGATCAACATATAGTTGATGTTCAATCTCAGTCAATGCTGTGACTTCTTCAGGAGAAGAGTAGCCATAAATACGTGCCAGTGCAGGATTTGCCGTAATGTAGCGTCCATCAGGAGTGCGTTGGAAAATGCCTTCAACTGCGTTTTCAACAATACTGCGATATTTAGCTTCTGCAACCCCTAGTTTCTGATAAGCTGCTTCCAGTTCCTTACCAGCATGAAATTCAGAGATTTGTAACCGTTCATACAAGTACACCGACAAATCGCAAATGAAACATACCCAAAAAACCGACAAAATCAACGTCACACCGTATATCGGATGGTCATTTAATGGTGGCGGTAGTTTCAGTCCAAGGGCTGTATTCACAACGAAATAGTAGATTAACACTCCCAACTGTGAAGCAAGGTGGAGATACCAGCGTATTGGTATAAGTGTAGCTTGAGTCATAAATGCTACAATCCAAGCTAATTGATCCGGTAGAGCAAAACCGTTGAGGGTGGCGACAATCTGCTCAACCAGAGTCACAGAAAAGGATTGGCATAAGAACAGCAGTCCTAGATGACGGCGACCTATCTTGGTTTGCTGTAAGGCTAAACACCCCAAAAGACAGAAGAATATGGAAATATTGATCGTGAAAACAAGGTTTTTAATCTCCTGTGGCAGCTTTGCAAATTCTTGAAAGTGAAATACATCCTGAGAAATATCTCTTAAGATAAACGTCAGCAAGCAGGCAATGGCAATCCATAGTCCCAAACGCAACCGCTGCCACATAAAGCGATGCCTAACGGCAAGCCACTCCGTGTCTACACCCAAAGCTTTGTATTCAAGAGTGATTGCCTCACCTATAAGCGACCTGACAAAAGCATTGGCTTTTCTCCAATACTTCCGCAATGTTCTCAACACACTAGCCTTCAACCTCTGACCAAATTTTCCCATAGCAAGGAAGGTGTTTGCCTTCTT
>CAIVAU010000196.1 GCA_903903925.1 uncultured cyanobacterium | reverse complement strand
TCCAGTTTGGCGACTCCATACCTTGATTGTCTGATCGTAACTACCGCTGGCGAACTGTTTGTCATCAGGACTAAAAGCTATAGACCATATTGCCTTGTCGTGCGCTGCCAAAGGCATTTTCATTTTGCCTGTTTTCAACTCCCAAATCATTATTTTTCCGTCTTCAGTACCACTAGCAAGAAGCTGTCCATCTGGGCTGATAGCGACAGATCTAACTTCTCCTTTTTGGTTTAAAGTACGGATTACCTGCCCAGTCTCAACATTCCATAGCTTAACTGTATGATCCCAACTGCCGGAGGCTAAAATTGTTCCATCTGGCGTGAAAGCAACAGACTCCACATCGTCTGCATGTCCAGAAAGAGTGCGAATCAGTTTACCCTGCTCCAGATTCCATAATTTAATGCGGTGATCCCAACTACCACTAGCAAAAATATGCCCATTAGAACTAATGGCGAGGGATGCAACCGCATCAGTATGACCATTGATGGTGTGCAGTAACTTGCCAGCTTGCAGATTCCAAATCTTGATCGTGCCGTTGTAAGTGCTGCTAACTAGAGTATTACCATCTGGGCTGATAGCGATCGCATAAATCCATCCTGAATGTTCTTTAAAGGTTCTAGCAGTTTGAGAGTGGTGTGCAGATATCTTTGATGGTAAAAAATGACTAAACCCATCATACTTAACAGCCGTTGCTACGGTGGTGATTGTCAACACTGCTAACACTGTCCAAGAAAATGTCTTTGAACTCATAGTCAAGACTCTCCTTGTTATCAACAACTTAGTATTTTCTGATCAACAATGTAAAGCTGTTCTAGTCAGATAACTTGGCTTAATTTCTTGTTTTTCTGTTGTTTACTGTGGCGTTCAATCCAAAGTCGAATAAGAAATAAGGCTGTTATTCCAGTAAGAGTTACCAGTCCGATAGGTGTTAAATATGTCCAATGACCATACATTTTATCCCAAATATGCCATGTTAACCCAAACATCAACAAGTAAGTAATTTGATGCAATTTCTTCCAGTTTTTTTTGAGTTTTTTGATACTCCAACCGTTAGACGTTATAGCTAAGACTGTAAAAATTATGAAAGTGCTGATTCCTTGTATGTAAATCAAATATGTTTTCAAGTCGAGAAAATCTAAATTCCTCTTTTCGCTCAATAAAAAACCATGTATCAAGGCAAGTAAGAAAGCGAGAATTCCAATAAAACGGCGGTGTTTTAGCAACCATTGAGGAATCCCAGTTTCTATCATTCGAGGAAAAACAATTCTTAAAATCGTGGGAAGCAACGTGATCAGGTAGGCAAATAAAGCCAAGAAACCTAGAACATTTGCTAGCATTGGCATATCCATTGTAACTATCATAAGTTTTTTGGGTTAACCCCACCCCTGATGATATAGTGAATTCAATTGAAAGCGACTCCCAGGCTCTCGGTATTCACCTAACTACTTAGGACGATAGAAATTTGCTTGGGGCATAAAAGAGAAGCGTGTCAGCACGTTATCGATGAATGTAAACCTAGTGGAAGCGTCTGTAGAAAGCGTCGCGTACACGAAGTCTTCTACCTTCTGGTTTTTAAATACTGAAGCTTCTACGAAAGTAGGCTGACCAAAAATCGACATTACCTGGTGCGGGTTCATCCCAATCCGGATGCGTTGGTAGACAGGTCCTGAAGTTGGCATAGCTGGTTCTGCTGGCAATATGACTCCCAAAAGTTTGGGTGGAGTTTCCAATCCGATGTTGATACCTTCCACCCGATCATCTGCGAGAAGTATGTTCACCGGTAGTTGGCCCTGTTTTGCATATGCGAGTCCCTCAAGCTTGTAAATAGAGACGTCATTGCGCCGCTCAGATAAAGGCTTACCCATTAACTTCACCACTTGTTCTCGGCTCATGCCAATTTGAATGCCCCGAGCATAATTCGGAATGTTATTGGTAGTTAAGGTTTTGAGTTCACTAGTAACGCCCGACAGATGACCATCAATCAGCGACACTTTGGTGATAATTGGCTCCTGGCGGTAATTCAGGATTTCAATATGCAAATCTGAGTTGGGGAACACCTTGGTGTCGGTTGTTTTTCCCATCACCTTTTCAACCTCGGCAAGAGTCATACCTCTGTATAACAGACTGGCTTTGAGCGGCTGACGTTGAATCTTAACACTGGTGAGGATTTTCGGCAAAAAGGACGGTTTATTATTGCTTGGGGACTGAGTTTGAACTTGAGTCGGATTGTTGCTCTTAGTTTGAGCCCTGACGGGTGTAGCGGTAGCGATTTGGCTCAATGCCAGAAGGCACAAGTGAAGCTGCAGTTTCATTCTTATAATCTTTTGTAATTGCATATAAAGCATCTAATTGAAGATAAGTCCTGCCAATTGGAATCCACATCATTGAATAAAAAAGGGGTGCATCACTACATCCTTACGCTCAACAACGCTATTGATGACGGGCAAGCGGCGCTGACGAGCGCGAGTGCAATCACCCCCAATGGATCGCTACTGCACATACAAGTTAAATGCACAGCAGCTGATAAGTGAAAGATTTCTCAACCAATACTCTCTCGAAACCTATTTGCCTGAGGGAGCAAGTTCATAAGTACTAGCTGGTGGGATCTGGAACGGCGGATCTGGTGGATTCTGCACTGCGGGAGGAGCAGGAAACTCTCCGTTTGGTTTGATGGGCACCAAAATGATACTGCCGTCCGGAGCTAGTTGTGGTCCATTCGCGATCGTCGGATTCTTCCGCTTTAGGGTAGTAGTCGGCGTCCCGTTGGAATCATTTGACGGTGGACGGCTGTATACAGACGCAGCAGTATTGCCACCAAGTGGAGAGCCGTCCTCTCTATAAGCCTGTACGACTGCACTGCCGATGGTATACCCCAAAGCTTCACCTGCGACTGAGTCGGAGTAGTAGTGTACACCGCCTTGTCTGCGAGCAAGCACGGCTTCTCTGCCTAAGGCTACGAAGTCCTCCACTGGTTGATTGGGAAAACACGCCGGACCGACAGCTAAAAATACGCCTGCGGAGGTGGCGTGACCGGAGGGGTAAGACGGGTGGAAAGGTGTTGGTAGTAGAGGATCAGCTTGGAAAGTGTAACCAGTGACTTGGTCAGGACGGGGACGCAGGTAGATGAACTTGTTGTACCACGCAGCTAGAATACCGGAGTAGATGGCTTGATTCAAGATAGCGCTACAACGCGCCGCTAAAGGTGGACTGTACTGATAAACTTGAGCTAAATAATTGAAATATAAGTTGTAGTTTGAAGCAGGTACGTCAAAGTTCCAGCGAGTGACAGTTTGGATGACATTCGGATCTTGACGCGTAGCCGCCAGTCCGTTCAATTCCTGCAGTTCAGCGCGGGTTTGACTAGAGGTATTTGAGGGCGGTGGGGGAAGGATGTACTTATCAAATTCTCTCACCGGATTCTCGGGCACCCTCCAGTTGGGAGCAGTAGGAGCAAGAATCTGATCGTCCTTTAGGACTGGTGGATTTACTGGATCTTGGGAAGAGTCCCTTGGGTTGAAGCGTACACTATCAGGCTGATTGGGAACCGGCTGAGCATCAGCAGTTGAGATAGCAGCGACAGCAAGCAGACATGCCGCAACCGCACTCTTGACAAAGAAAGAAATTTTGATCATTGCCTTATCGGTTAAATGTTCAATTTGAATGTCCTGACAGAGAATGCGGATTTTGAATCTCCGCACCTCTGAATTCAGTATTTTTTTAGCTCAGCTTATTTAGAAACAATCCCTAAGGGGACACTATTATCAACTGATGGGAGTTGCAAGGGTGAGGAAGAAACCTCGGTGACAGTACCGTCTTGTCGGTTCACTTTGAGTATACTCAACACATTACCCTCGGGCGTATTGCCTTGCCCGATCACTTGCAGAAATGATTCTGTTCGGTCAAGAGTCAGGTTGGCACTAGCACCACTACCTTTGAGTGTCACCTTTTGAATTTCTACTGGTGTGGTTGGGTCGTGTTCAATGTCGTAAACAACAATACTGTTGTCACCGGGGTTGCTCGTGTAGAGACGAGTTCCGGCTCGGTTGGTGGTAAGCCAGCAGAGTAACTGACCTGAACTGGGTATTGTTCTGAGGAAGGTCAGTTCCCCTGTCACTTTGTCGAAGGAATAGACTCCTAATTTATTAATGGTAAAAAAGCCAACATATAAGATTGATACTTTAGGATGAACTGCAAGTCCTAGTCCAGTTGCCTGCGGACTACCTGAACCCAGAACTGCAGCCTGTGGAACGCCCGAGAATTCCGATGCAGGCAAGGGTTGTGGCGAATTTGGGCTCTCCTCTAAACGACCGTTCTTGAGAATTTGAAAAGACCGGAGTTCGCCAACCCCTCGATCCAAACCGATTAGTAGGTGTTTGTCTTTAGAGATCAGGGTTTGAGTGGGCCTGGAATCTGTAGGACCTGAAATGGTAGATCCGGAAATGGGAATCAGTTTGCCTTGAGGAGTCACATGGAAGGCAGTATAGTTGGGAAAAGAACCGCTGACATCTTGGGTTGGATTTTGAGAGTCTTTGTTTCTATTAGCCACATACAGCACATCATTCGCTAGACCCAAGCTGACTGGATTCACCCCACCACTGGGAAATGGTGAACCGGGCACAGCAGAAAGACTACCATCCTTTCTAATATCAAAGACGGCGATAGTGTTTGATCCCTCATTCACAGCAAAAAGTCGGGTACGTTTTGCGTCGGAGATGACATTTTGGTCGGTGATCCCACCTGCGCCGATAAAACCTGTACCCCCGGTGGGAACAGGAAAATTGGGTAGTGGCGTTAGATTACCATCAGCATCACGCTGAAAGCCAAGAATTGTATTTCCATTTTCAGTGGCAATATTGCTTTCTGTGTAAACGATCCCAGTCGTAGGAGGTTGATTTCCATATACTTCAGTATCTTGGATTACAAACCCTCCGGTCAGCAGGGCGGAAGTAAAACCAGTGATGGCAAAGCCAATTATATGAGGTAAACGATTAGCTTTGGGACGTATCGGAACGAGAGCCATAAATGTATCCTCGATAGGTGAAGAAAGTGGTTATGTTTTTTGTAGACTTAAAGGATGAGCAGTGATCTTGAGTTTCTTGTCAAGTGAGAATTTTTTATTGCCTCTCACTTTGCCTCACTAAGTATGTGCTGTAAAAACGAACTTTTAATCAGTAGCAATAGCAGCGAATCGGATGATGACTTCGGTGTATCTTTCCAGGCAGATACCTTGTTTCGGATGTCTCTAGTAGTCTGTGTCATTAATTTTGACGGGTTCGTAGTTCTTGGAGTTAAGGACTAAAGTCCTTACTACGAACTTCTCAACCTATCAGAACTCATGACACAGGGTACTAGTGCTGCGCTTAAAAGTTTGTCTTCATCGTCTGAATGATTGGATTTACATGTATTTACACCCATAAACTCCTGTTATCCGATCTATTTACCGTAGTTTACAGTATCAATATCTCACAGTCCCTTTAAAAATACAAGTCTATTTCTGACAGATGTATCTTAAAAATCAAGGCGATTAGAAAGCCCACGAGGCTGAGAGTTGAGCGGGACGAAATTCTTAGCTGTGTAGAAGAATCCTACTCCTAGAAGGAGTAGGAGTGTCAATCTCCATATTGGACAACGCCATCTCAGATATAAAGCCAGACATTGAGTAATTATTTTGACTTACAAAAAGTAAGTAATCTAACTTAGCTGGTATTCTATAGCAATCCAGAATCATTCGTAAGAAAATACGGAGACAAAAATGCTTATCTTACAAGCATTACAGCCTTTATTCATTCTCACGCATCATTCTAGGACTGCTATATGGCAGGCAAGTTATACTACTGTTTATTGGTCGATTTTTAGTTGCTTGATTGCGATTATTGCATAGCTTTGAATGGAAAACAAGCTTTGGTAGAAAAATATGTATATCTAATTGTTAGCTTGCCTAAAAGTATTCGTGATATTCTGTGAGAAGGAGTATAAAAATGAGAAATAGTCTTTAAAGTATATTTTTATTCCATGGCTGCGAGTATTCACTAAATTGTTTCAGCAGCCTAAGATGTGACTGTCTGGAGAAAACTCCCCCTCCTAAACATCTCTAGAGTGAATAAAAATAGCTGTTCTGGATTCAGAACAGCTATTTTTTCGTGGGCTTTTACCTTTGTTTCTCTGTAAAATCTTTAACCAAACAGACTAGTACAACGCGGCGGAAATAAAGCAACCATTTTAAACAGGCAAAAGCCTTGATATATATTACTTTTGACTTTTGACTTTTGACTTTTGACTTCCGCACAGCGGTACTAGGGCTCTTATTTCCTATACAGGACGCAGACTGAGCAGTTCCTGGGGAGATGCCAGCATGTCAATCGCCACGAAGAAAATCTTACCTTGGGGATTGAGTAAAAACCGCCATGAAATGTTCATTCCAACGTTGACACCGAACCAAGGCGTTTGTACTATACCAGTGACTTTAACCTGCTTAGAGCCATCTTGTTGAGCCTCAGATATGCCCTGTTTCGGCATGATATTGAGTCCCTGTGCCTCTGCACGCATATATCTACCGATCCCCTCTTTACCAACTATTGGCTTTTGGAATGGGGGTTGCAGAGCACCATCGGGAGTAAATAGAGCAAGAGCAGCCTCAAAGTTATCTGTATTCAGAGCTTGAAAATAGCTGAGTACAGTAGGCTCCGTGATACCCTCGACGGTGATCTTAGTAGGAGCTGGCTCGAAGCGTGGGAACATGGGCTCAGCATCTTGGAAACTACTAGCAGCAACAGTAGAAGATAATCCCATGTCTACCACTGTATTACGAAGTACTGTAATTTGCTGACCCGCATCAAGTTGCTTAATTGCATCCAGCACTGATTGGACACCTCTAGACATTTGATAGCCAAATGGGACGGGAGCAACAACGCCCTTTTTCATCAACTCTCCTAACTCGTACCAGAAAGCCAGCTTAGTGTTGACACTGAAGACTCCATAAGAACGGCTGATGGGAGTGTCAGCACGATTAGCAAGGTCGCGCATAACTTGCAATTGATCTGCTTGAGGCATCTGCTTAATTTGGTTGAGTAACCCTTCTGCAAACTGTAGCCGTGCAGCTCCAACAGCAGCAGGAGTGATTGAACGACCCATTTCTGTGTAGGCATACCAGAGTAATGCCAGTTTGTCGTCAACGCTAAGTTGCTCAAATAGCGCTATGGTAGCTGGAATTGGACTAGGAACTTGAGTGTTAGAGAAAATAGATTGAGCCGACTCTATTGTGTAAGTCATGGTCCGAATTTCCTGATTTGTTAATTGATTGCTTTCAAAATTCCCACATTAAATGCTGTCGCAACAGACCAACTGGCAAGAGAGCCAATTAAGTTTGCTCAACACTCCTAAGCTTCGCAAGCACCAAGAGTCAGATCAAACTGACATTGTGCCTGCAACCATTACACTTTTCCTTGATAAACACGTGGTAGTCTTTCAGGTTGAGATGGATTGGTTCAGACTGATGCGGATATACGAGGAAGTTCTCAACCATACTTTCCGCGACACCGCTTTATTACTCTGTCAAGATGTAATTGACACAGTGTTAACATCCGTGGGGCTTACATCAAGGTCATAGAGATGAAGTTCACCTCTATGTAAACTAATGTAAAAGAAAATGTGTATTTTGTAAACATTAATGAAGAAATTTGTTGAAAAGTAGACTTATTAGGATTTACGCACTTGACAAATTGATCATAACATGCATTATTTGTAGTTGCGTTTTAGTGCTAAAGGGCAACTACAAACGAATTATTTGATCCAAAATAGCTGTTCTGGATTCAGAACAGCTATTTTTGCCTGGGCTTTTACCTTTTGAAATCTTTAACCGAATAGACTAGGACCAGCGACTGCTAAAGCACCAGCTATTGCTGAAGCCGCTAGGGAGACAACAGCGGTATTAAAGACCCACCAAGCTGCACCTGCAACAGCTTTTTTTGTTTCCACAGCTTGCTTTTTAGCTTCGTCTGTAATATGTTGCAAGCGTTTTTGCGTTTCCTTTTGGATGCGTTCGGCACGGTCGATCACGCTATTGCGTGCTGTTTCAATTTGGTCGATAATTTTGTGAGCTTGCTCTGTGGAAATATCCTCACGAGAGCTCAGAACGGCAACTAGGGTGTCGCGATCAAATTGACTGAGGCGATCGCGCAATGCCTCAAACCCCACTTGCGGATCATCAAACAATTTAGCAAAGTCTTGCTGAATACCTTCATAGTTGAGTTCCTGACGCTCTAAGGAGTTGAGATAGTTGCGAATTGAACCCAAAATCCCATCTATCGTCGATTTAACCCTTTGTTGAATCTGCTGAAATTGTTCAACAATTGAGTTGCGAGCAGACTCAATTTGATCCACAATCCGGTTGGCTTCCTCCTCTGAAATATCCTCACGTTGAGACAGCAAAGCCACAAGTGTAGAACGGTCGAATTGGGCGGCGCGATCGCCTAAACTTTCAATTCCAGCGCGGGGAGAAGACAGCAGTAATTGCAAATCGCGCTTGATACCTTCCGGATTCAGTTCTTCTTTATTGGTGTGACGCAGGTAGTCCTCCAAATTCGCTTGAAAATCTGAAGCCTTCTGAGCAGCGCGGTTTGCCAAGCGTTGCGGTGTTTTGACAATCCGATCAATACCTTCTTGTACAGAGTCGATAGTGCGATTAACTTGCTCTTCGCTCAAATCTCCCTGCTGAGTGAGCAGTTTGACTAAAGTTTCCCGATCCACTTGCTTGAGGCGATCGCTCAGTGCATTTGCACCCTCTTGAGGATTATCCAGCAACTTTGTCAAGTCTCGCTGAATACCTTCTGGGTTAAGCTCATCTAGATTGGTATTACGCAGATACTCAGCTATCGCACTTGTCGTTTGTTCGTACTGCTCTTTCGCCTTATCTGCAACTTTCTGGGGTGCTTGTAAGACATTGTCGCGGGTGCTTTCGAGTTGACCAACAATATTATTGGCTTCCTCTTCACTCAAATCTTCCCGTTGCTGCAACAGTTGCACCAAAGTATCGCGGTCAAATTGCGATAGGCGATCGCTTAAATCCTCAACACCAGCCTCTGGGTCTTCCAACAGCTTTGCAAAGTCCCGCTTAATCCCTTCTGGGTTCAGTTCTTCCTTTCCTGTAGAACGCAGATAATTTTCAATCCGACTGCGGAGGTCTTGGGATTCTTCTCGTGGTTCAGCCTGCTGCAAAGTTTCTAACACTTCTGAGCGAACACTTTCGAGTTGTTCGACAATTTCCTTGACCCTTGCTTCATTGATGTCACCTCTCTGTGTGAACAAGTTATTAAAGTACTCAGAGTTGAGTTCTTCTAATTGACTTCTCACCTTTGCAGGGTCTGCATTTGGGTCATCAATGATTTCTTTGAATTCATCTTTGATGGTGAGGTGGTTGAAATGCCAAGGGAAAGAATCCCGGATATAGTCTTCTATATCCTGCTTAATTGTGTTTTCAGGTTGTGCAGGTAACTTTTCAGCTATTGTTTCAGTTGCTTGGTCTTTTAACTGTTTTAGCTGCAAAGTAATTTTCTCAACATCCAAATCCTGGACTTTTTCTTTCAGCTTTGGCAACTGGTCTTTAATCTTTTCTACATCTAGGTCGGAAAAGTTGACCTTGTCTAGAACTGCTGGTACAGCAGCGCCTAACCCATATCGGATGAGTGGCTGTATGATACCATTACTTCCACCATTGCTACCTCCAACTGTAACCAGTTCCTGAAGACGTTCACCTAACTTCTCAGACTTCAAATCTTCCGGAGAGGCTTCCGAGAGAAAATTGATCACCTGACGTGTCGGATTTTGCTGATTGACAACTTGCTGCCAAGCGGCTTCAAGCTGATCAGCAATGTGATTAATATCTTCTTTGGAGAAGTCTGTACGATTGCTAATTAAATCGACAAAGCTTTGACGATTGATATTCTTAAGGACATCGCTGTCAGCGATAGATTGCAAATCTGCATTACTAAGAAGCTTGTCAAATTGACTGCGAACTTCTTGGAGGTCTAGCTTTGGCAGTTGCAGTGAAGACAAGGAACTCTGTAACGTCTTGCTGATACTGTCTGAGTCTAAACCAGAAGTGAGTTCGCGACGAACTGCGGCTGTAATATCTTCAGCAGTAGAAACCATCTGTGCCTTCGCAGCATTAGCGCCTAAAGCAGCGGTTGCTGTACCCATCAGTCCTTGAAAGCCCGAAGTAGCAGTACTAACAACAGAACCAATCAAAGAACCTACTGCCGATGAACCCGTCCAAACTAGCACTGAGAAGTAGGTAGACCAAATGACTACACCAATAATTGCTCCTAGAAGCGCACTCTCGATTAAGCTCAATTTCACCGCTAGAAAACAAGCACTGAATAATGCAATAGTTGCGGTAACAAGCGACCAAACACCAACGGAGGTTTCAACTTTGCGAATTGTACTGCCTAGGTTTTCTCCTGAATCATCACCTGAGTTATTCCCTAAAGCAGAAATTCCTACAGCTACGGAGAAGTTTGTTAATAGTAGTTGGAAGGCAAATGCCATGACTAAACCAGCCAGCAATGCCACGAAAAATTGAGGGCCAGAAAATATCAGCGATGCTTCTTCTGGAGTGACAACTTCCTGCGCCACTATCATCGCTTTCAAACCAAATGCATTAAAAAACATCTTATCTTCCTCCTTTTAAGAAATATGGGGAGAGTGTGGGGAGTGGGGGGGGTTGGGTGGATTACTTCCGACCGCCCAACCATTTAGCAGCGATCGCTCCTAAAGCTGCTCCGACTAACGGGTTACTGACAAACTTCATAATACCCGGTTGTTCTGCTAACACCTCTTGGAAGATGTCGGGGTGGTTGTGATAGGTGAAAGCTGCAAGTTTGCTGACATCATCAGCAGTCATGCGGTTGGAGTCGTGGGTAGAAAGACTTAACTGTTGCTCCAAATGACGCTCGTCCAGACCTCTTTGTTTTAAATGCTTGAAAAAGGAACGGGCAACATCATCTCGTTCATTGGGTTTAATCTGTGCGATCGCCTTCTGGAGTTCTGGTTCCATCTGGCTAGGAGGAATGCTGTCGTGATTTAAAGACTGACGAAATAACTGACGACGTTCTTCGTGAGATGAACGTTGCGCAAAATCGTCAAAGTTTTGGTAATCTTTCGTTGGGTCAGATGAGACATCATCAGCAGACTCGACATTACCTTTAGCCAAATCTTTCATCACTTGACGCTTATACTCTTCGCTACTAGTCATTTTCCTGTTCTCCTTGTCTTACGTAAATCATAATTTTCCAGAGTTTAGTATCTGAATTCAGAATTCATCACTCATAATTCTCCAGAGTTTGGTATCTGAATTCATAATTCAGAATTCATAACTCATAATTCTATTGGTACTTAATCTGATTTGACTGTGTGTCATACTGAGCCGTGACAATTAACTTTTTGTCAGGCCCATAAACCAAAACGGTTAAGTCCTGGTTGGGGAAATTTTGGCGAAAACCTTGAACCAAGGATCTCGCTAGGGGCTGCACTTCGGTAGGACGAACTTGCGGCGTGATGACAACACCTAACTTGTTGTTGTCACGCACGTAAGCATCCTGAATCAGTCCTTTAGCTGTTTGTGCAACCCAAGTACCATAATCCTGTCCTGCAGATGTGTTACCGCGTTCCAGTTGAGCATACGCGGCGCTGTTACTAATCACCGGTAGATTACTAGTCGGTTGTTTAGCTTGAACCCTACCACTACAAGCAGCGGTCGTAGTCAGAACTAAAATCAAGACAAAAGCTGTTAAAATTTTGCGAAACTGTTGAATCATTTTTCTATCCTCAAAAATTACTTGGTTGCTCAATGAATTGGCTAATTCACAATTGGATGCCCTTGGGTGTCAATATCTAATTCTTCGCGACGAACTGTTTCTTGAGCTTCAAATGTCTCTTGCTCTACCACTTTCTTGATTCTGATTTCTTCGCGGACAAAGGCTTCTTTATGAATGTCAGGAGTTTCCTCGTAGACTTCGATACGAGCAACTTCGCCTTCCCCGAATTTAACCGTGCCAGGATCAACTACTCTGCCTGCGTCTTGTGGAGTCACTCGTTCAATGACCACTCGCTCTTTTTCGATAGGCACTGAAACCCTAGCAGTTTCTGTTTCAATAGATTTGCCGATCGCAACTTCTCCGGTTTTCTGGCGCTGTTTTCTAGTCACCAGTCGTTCTTCATAAAGTTTGATGGTGCGATCTGCGTGAGCGCTGGTGTCGTAAAGATCTTGATCTTGGGCGTAGGTATAGGTATTGCGATTATCCCTGGAAGTGGTACGCCCAACAGGTTGTCCGCGATATACCTCACGCACCCGTTCTTCATAGTCGTAATCAACTTCTATACCCTGTTTGTATTCAGGCAAATTTTCTGCTTGCTCTTTTGTGATTGCAATAGAGACGCGGTCTGTACTAGAGTCAATCTGCCCACGACCAATTGGTAGCAATACTTTCTTGCCGAAAATCCAGATGCCTAAGTCAAGGACTAAATATCGGAACGCACCTTGCTCGTCTACCAAAATATCGCTGACTGTGCCAACTTTCTCATTAGTTCCTTGAGTGTAAACACTCATCCCCTTGAGGTCTTTACTCTGAATAGTATCGCGGTAGTCTGGGTCATACTCACCAATTCTGTGGAGTGACATTATCCTGTTCCTTAAAACTTTTACTTTTGGATATAAACAACTTAAGAAAAATAGTTGTTATAAGTCGTCTTCCTCAAGAAAGACTTGAAGTTGTTTTTAGTTATAAAAAAATCCGCTTGCTGTTAAGACTCGCTTAGGCAGAGAAACGCAGTTTTTGGGTTGATGCTTACCCCAACTCTATTGAATTGAGTTATCAAACCTAGGAAACAAAACTTAATTTTTCTAAATTTTGAAACTACAATCAAAGCCTAAAAGAAAATCAAAACCCCCAACTTTCTGCAACGTGCTATACTAACATCTCAATTATTTCTTGACGCACTACTATGCGCCGCCTGATATCACTTGATGTTTTTCGTGGCATTGCGATCGCTAGCATGATCCTCGTCAATATGGCAAGCATTGCCGAGCCTCATGTTTATCCTGCACTACTCCATGCTGATTTGCACGGTTGCACACCAGCTGACCTAGTATTTCCCTTTTTTCTCTTTATTGTTGGTGCAGCAATGACTTTCTCTCTATCCAAATACACTGACAGCAACAAACCCACAGCATCAATTTACTGGCGTATCCTGCGGCGCTCTGCAATTTTATTTGCTCTGGGATTACTGCTCAATGGGTTTTGGAATCAAGGTCTTTGGACTTTTGATTTGGGTACAATCCGGATTATGGGAGTGTTGCAACGCATCAGCCTGACCTATCTACTTGCATGTCTTGCAGTCCTCAACCTACCACGTAAAGGACAATGGATACTAGCAGGGGTACTACTTATTGGCTACTGGTTAGCAATGATGTATGTGCCAGTACCCGGATATGGTGCAGGCGTGCTCACAAGAGAAGGAAATTTTGGTGCTTACATAGACCGCTTGATTATTCCCAAAGCACATCTATACAAGGGGGATGGTTTCAACAATTTGGGAGACCCAGAAGGGCTTTTCAGTACTCTTCCCGCTGTGGTCAGTGTCCTTGCTGGCTACTTTGCTGGTCATTGGATACGTAATCAAACAGTGAAATTACGTACAAGTGTAGGTCTGGGACTATTTGGTATTGGTTGCTTGCTAAGCGGTTGGATGTGGGATTTGGTCTTTCCTATCAGTAAGAAAATGTGGACGAGTTCCTTTGTTCTGTTCACCGCAGGATGGGCATTATTGTTACTTGCTGCTTGTTACGAACTCATTGAAGTGAGGCAAGTGCGTCGCTGGAGTAAACCCTTTGAAGTGATGGGGTTAAATGCCATTTCTGTTTTCGTTGCTTCAGTGCTACTGATTAAAATCCTGGTGAAAACAAATATTGGCACAAGGGAAAATGCTCCTAGCACCTATGATTGGATTTACAACAATCTTTTTGCGTCTTGGGCAGGGGCACTCAACGGTTCATTATTATTTGCGATCGCCACTGTATTGTTGTGGTTAGCAGTTGCCTATGGAATGTATCGGCGACACTGGTTGATCAAAGTGTGACAGGAGAAGGGAGCAGGGAGCTCTTAGCAGGGAGCAGGGGGGCAGGGGAAATCATGAAAGTCTTACCACTCCCCACTCCCCGTCCCGTCAGATCAAGACTGTGGAACCCACACCGAAACAGAACCGGCATTGCAGCGAAAATCAGCCCAGCCCTCATCATTGGTAGTGATGAGTTCGCTGATGTGTTCAGTGATGTCTATATAAGTGCAGTTGGGTTGTCCCACTTCCATCAACTTCGTCCCATCTCCTCCGTTACTCAGAACAACCGCCATACCACCAGGGTGTTCTTCATCGCCTAAGCGTGTCCAGCCAATTGTATTGGCATGATCGAAATAATCGTACTGGTCGCCATAGGCATAGGTTTGGCGAGCGTACAAGAATTTATCAATAATCCACTGATGACTGTCGAGCCAAATCTCATACTCATTGCCATCTCTGCCCTTATCTTTGTAATTGGCTCCGTAGTAATCTGCATAGAAAATACAGGGATAGCCTTCACTTCGCAATAGAATTAAAGCATATGCTAAAGGTTTAAACCAGCCTTCCACCACAGACTCTAATGCTTGCAACGGTTGAGAATCATGGTTATCAACTAGGGTGACAGCTAAAGCGGGTTGTTGCTGGACTAAGGTGTTATCAAAGATTTGCCGCATGTCGTAGGCATTGCCTTGGGCGCTGGCAACGCTAAAGTTGTAATGCAATGGCGCATCAAACAACAGCACATTACCACCTGTGACACTAATGAAATGGTGTAGCGCTTCGATTTCGTAAGACCAATACTCGCCAACCGCAAACAGGTCACGACCCACATAGTCGCGACAGTGTTGTAACCATTCTGGGAAAAACCCAGCTTTGACATGTTTAACCGCATCAAAGCGAAAACCATCAACAGCAGTGGTATCTAAAAACCATTCACCCCAATACTTCAACTCACCGCGAACTTCTGGATGCTCCATGTCAAGATCACAGCCCATGAGATAGTCGAAAGCACCCTTTTCTAGATCGACGTTATCGTCAAATTTCTTATCTTTGAACAAGTAAACGGCGTTTTCTCCCTCATTATAGGCGTTGTAATCCACCGCATCGAAGTGCCACCAGTGCCACTCCAATGTAGAGTATTTGCCCTTGCGACCTGGGAAAGTGAAGTGAGTCCAGACTTTGATCGTTTGCATATCACCAATAGGTCGGTTGCGATCTTCTGGATCATAGGGCGTGGCTTCTACTTCTTCCGGTTCGTCTGCACCTAACTTGTGGTTGAGCACCACATCTGCATAGACTCGAACGCCAGCCTCTTTGGCAGCTTTGACCGCAGCGATATACTCTTCTTTTGTGCCGTACTTAGTCCGAACAGAGCCTTTCTGATCAAACTCGCCTAGGTCAAACATATCGTAGACACCGTAGCCGACATCGTAGCCACCGGCTGTGCCTTTGTAAGCTGGGGGTAGCCAAACTGAGGTAACGCCTGCTTCCGCTAACCCTTTGACCCGCTCTGCAAACTCATTCCAAAAATTGCCATCCGGGGTGATATACCAATGGAAATACTGCATCATCACTCCATTGACTGCTGACATATTTATTCCTTTATTAAGATGTAAGGTTAAGCTTGATTCTGACTATGATGACTATAGTCTGAAATGCTCTTTTGCGTCTCTCCGTCAATGGATAGAAACAGAGAATAGAAAAAGAATAGAAACAGAAAATCTACTCAAAAATTGCGATCATCTCCTATTGTTTTCCTCTGTAAAGGATAGTTCTTGAGACAGATTTTCCTGGAGTGCTTCCAATACAGCGAGGGGGTCAGCCGCTTCCTGCATCACTTCAGCTTCCGGATCATGTCGATCCATCACATTAGGCATATCGGTGCGGAGTTCTTCCAACAGAGCAATCATCTTGGCAATTTTTTGCTCAGAGAGTAAGTTCAGTTGTAGCATTAGTTGTGCCCGTTGTTCAGCAAAGTTTTCCTGGCGCGTTTGTCGCACTAACACTCCGGTTGAAATAACTAATGCGGCTGCATCTAAGCCTTGGTCTGACCAGCTAAATGGGGGTAGGTTGAATGGTAAGAAGGGATCAAAAAAACTGCTGACAATCCAGAGAGTTAGAATGACGAGCAAACTGTACAAAAAGGTTGATTGCCCAAAAAACGTTGCGATCGCTTCTAGAGCGCCGGTCGAGTAGAAGGTATTGACAAATGAGGCACGGCATGCTTGAGAAGTGGTGTGAATTCCGCAAAGCTTTTACAACCTTGTCGGTTTGATAGTTTCAAAAAGTAAGCATCCAAGAAAGACACCCTCATTC
>CAIVAU010000195.1 GCA_903903925.1 uncultured cyanobacterium | reverse complement strand
GGTGATGATAGGCGATCGCCCTTCGTTTTTTCCGTAATTCAAATCGCGAGTGATGTATCTACAGTCAAGATAAATTTACCAACAACCAGCAATGACTACACACACTCGTCCAAAATTCTTGGCTAAAGCTCGTTTGACTACCATTGCTTCCCACTTGACAATTGCCTTATTGTGCCTTTCTTCGCCGTTAGTTGTAACGAGCGCTACTTGGGCAAAACCGCCAACTCAAAATGATGCACAGCATAACATCAACTCTACAGAATCTTCAGCAAGTAATGGTGGACTAGATGTACCCACCGTGATTCAAGCTTTAAAAGGCAAAAATAGTGCTTCTGCCTTACCCGGAATCATTCAGGCTTTGCAAGGTAACGGTACAGCATCTGTCTTACCTGGACTCATTCAGGCTTTACAGAACAAAGATACTACTTCTGCTTTACCCGGACTCATTCAAGCTTTACAGGGTAATGATTCACAGGTTAGCTCCAACTCTACTACTTCTTCTTCCACTTCAAGCTGTATCATCAAAAATCCCATATCTGCTGTCCCAGAACTTATACAGGGGTTGCAGGATAAAAATTCATTGGTTCGCTACTTCGCTGCTTCTGCTCTCGGTTGTCTAGGGGAAGAAGCCAAATCTGCTATTCCAGCGTTAATTCAGACCCTGAAAGACCCAGATCAATCTGTTCGCTTAGTTGCTGCTTATGCTTTGGATAAAATCGGTTTGAGTCTTCAAGAAACTGCAAAGAACCTATCTCCGACAGACCTAAACCAAGCAATATCAGGCTTTGACTCAGCCCTAAAAGTTCTTAACGACCCATTACTGAAGTTCCCGCAGCAGGCAATCTCATCTATATTAAACCCCCTACAAGCCTTGAAACAAGAAAGAAGTAGCCGCTGACAGTAAATGTTTTCATGATCAAAGATTTTCCCTGCTTTCTGTCAATGCACCAGAAGCAAATATTTGTTGTGCTGTGAGTTGCAAGTTGGGAAAAACTGAGGAAACAAGTTGATCATAATTTTGCAACAGTTGTTTATGATACTCATCTTCCACCAATTTACAAATTGTCATTGTTGGTTGTTTAGGTTTGCCAATATATTCTCTGCCACCAATACCCAAATAATCAACAATCCAATATTCAGCTACTCCTAACAGAGCATAATCTTCAGCTTTGCGAGCGTAATCATTTTGCCAGTTTGTACTGACAACTTCAGCTATTAATTTAATCGACTTTCCTGATGTAATTACAGGTTCTTGTTGCCATAATGGTTCATTAATTAATTCCATTTGATCTAACACAACTATATCTGGGCGGAAAGCTGTATTTGTCCCTAGCAATTTAATCAAACATTGGTGGGGGATAAAATAAGATACATCCTGACGATCAATTTCAACATTTAACTTGCGCCCGATAAAAGCAGATACTTGCTCATGTGGTCCCGTTGGTTCCATTTCGACTAATTCACCATCAATTAATTCATGGCGAGTGCTATCGCCATAGTGGGTAATAAATTCATCAACACTCAAAAGTTTTGTCGCGAATTGAACCATAATTTTCAGGGGGTTTTTGGATTTTATTCTTTTATCTCCAGTGTAGCTCTGTGCAAGCTCTACTTGATGAAGGTGCTTTCGCCCTGTCGTTGGGGGCGCTACGGCTTTACATGGGGTACATGAAGAATTTTGAAACCGCAGATGGAGAAAAGTTTGAGCGGCGGAAGCCGCCGCTCAGAACTTTGGAACTCAGATAAATCTGTGCCTCTTTCGGATGAGAAGCACTATAAGAAGTATTATATAAGTAGAAATTATCCTAGTGATATAGTTAAAGAACACTAAGAAATAAATTGCCCCAAGTGTTAGAGGCGGGGTAACCTGGATTTCTCACAAGTGAGAAACCCAGCGGTGTGGGACATGAGGGAAGTTAGGAAGGCATTTCTCCCCCCTCAATGAGTGCGAAGTAGCGCAGGTAATCTGTTATTAAAATGCTTTTATGATTTATTGTCTCAATCCCAGGTGTACAAATCCTACTGATCCAATGAATATAAACGGCAACATCTGCCGAAATTGTGGAGAAAATTTATTAGTTAAAAATCGGTATAGGGTTGTTAGACTTCTGGGGAGAGGCGGCTTTGCTAAAACTTTTGAATTAGACGAGCAAGGGACAAAAAAAGTTCTGAAGGTTTTGGATTTATCTCGCTTCAGTCACTTAAAAAGAAAAGAAATTGTCGTTGATTTATTTCAGCGTGAAGCTGAGGTTATGAGCAATTTAAATCATCATGGAATTCCTAAGGTAGAGCCAGATGGGTACTTTACAATTGAGTATAAAAATTGTGAATATCCGTTGTATTGTCTCATCATGGAAAAGATAGATGGGTTAAATTTACAACAATGGCTAATGAGCCAAAATAATCAGCCTATAACACTAGCGCAAGCTTACACATGGTTAAAACAATTAGTAGAAATTTTAGAGCAAGTTCACCAAAAAAACTATTTCCATCGGGATATTAAGCCAGCAAATATTATGCTTAGGCCAGATGGGCAATTGGTGTTGATTGATTTTGGCGCAGTCAAGGATTTGGCAGAAACATTCTTGCAGCAAGAGGATACTCTAGCAGGGGATACGCTCATTGGTTCTCGAGGTTATGCACCATCAGAGCAAGTGATGGGCAAAGCAAAGATGCAGTCTGATTTTTTTGCATTAGGTCGAACTTTTGTCCATTTGCTGACTGGTATACATCCTGTAGACTTGGAAGACCAAGGAACGGGAAAGTTTGTTTGGCGAGACAAAGTAAGGCAAATATCACAGTCAAATTTTGATTTAATATCTGTATTGAGATGGCAAAAGCTCTGCGACTTGCTCGATAATATGATGGAGGAATCCTGTAAAAATAGACCTCGGAATACTCAGATAATTTTGCAACGTCTCAATGATAAAGGTTACATTTCTCGTCATGTGGTTTATGCATTTAGTGCTGCTATTTTATTTTTATTTGGAATTGCTGGAAGTTATTGGTATTTTACTGGGGTTAATGGATGTAAAAAGATTTGGATTAGGAGTTTTGCCATAGGGGACAATATGAGTTGTGGAGAAGAAATTTTGATGACAAACTCCATAATACCAGAAAAGCAAAATGGTGTGAATGCTTTTGCCGGAGGTAACTATGACATTGCAGTTCAATCATTGACAAAGGCATGGCAAAAACAGCATGACCCAGAAACTTTAATTTACCTTGAAAATGCCCTCCTCGAAAAGCAAGGCTTTAAAGCCTACACTATTGCTGTTGTCGCTCCTATTGGAGATAATAATAACGACAGTATAAACTCAAGTAAAGTTATTTTACAAGGTATTGCACAAGCTCAAAATGAGTTTAATCAAAATCATAAAGATAAGAAGATAGGTTTAAAAGTTTTAATTGCTAGTGATAAAAATAGTCCGGAATTTGCCAATAAAATTGCCAATGATTTAGGCAAGCAAAATGAAGTTTTAGCTGTTGTAGGTCATTTTAGAAGTGATACAACACTAGCAGCTATGGATGCTTACAAACACTATAAATTATTATTGGTTTCTTCCACCGCCACGTCAGAAGACCTCTCAACAATCTGCCAATCAGATTACCCTCATTGCTTTTTTCGGGTTGTTGACAGTAATCATTTGACTGCCAAAGCTTTGGCTAATTACCTAAAAAAAGCAAATAAACATAGAGCCGTAGTATTTTATAAACAAGACAGCAATTATAGTGTATCTCTACAAAAACAAATGAGAACTATGTTTTTAGAATTAGGAGAAAAAGTAGTAGCAGAAATTCCTTTTTCTGATAATTTGGAAACCATGATGAATCAAGTTGCTCTAAATCATGCCGATGTAATTGTCTTATTTCCTACAACTGATGGTCTAACCTCAGACGCAGCTGAACAGGTGATTGAATACGCCAAACAGTCCAACTATTTAATAGTAGGTGGAGATAGTCTTGACACGCTCAAGATTCTCAGAAACCTTGCTGAAAATAAAGCAGGATCGGTCATGGCAATACCTTGGTATCCTGGGAATACTCTCAATCAAGAGTTCACCTTAAAAGCCGAGAAATTGTGGGGTACTCCTGTGTATTGGCACACGGCATTGACATATGATGTAACTCGTGTATTGCTGGCAGCTTTAGAAAAACTACCATCACCCAATCGGATGAACTTAGAGCAGGCAATAGCTGCTCCTGATTTTACAGCTAGTGGAGCTACAGGGAAAATTACTTTTGCGAAGAACGGCGATCGCCAACAGATGATTATTCATTTAGTCAAAGTTGTGCGGAATAGCCGTACAGGCAATTTTGAATTTGTACCCACGACAACAGGACTGCAGTGAACTATTAGACATCTCCAGGAATCATGTAGGGGCGTATTGCAATACGCCCCTACCAAGGATTTCAACGAACGCATCATTAATTGTTGGAGATGTCTAATGTAGAGATGCGATGCGATCGCCATAATCATAATCTGACTTCTGACTCTTGCATTCTGCTGTATAACTTCTATGTTCGCCAATTATCCAGCTTCAGGCTGTAACCCAGCGCTTGAATTCGTTGATAGTGTGCTAAATTACCACTAACTAAAGTTAAGTTTTGTTGGATGGCAATAGCCGCAATTATAGCATCAGCTAGTCCAATCGATTGTCCTGTGCGTTCTAAATCTGCATAGATCCGCCCTGCCAATTCAGCATCACTGAGTTCTAGTGTTAACAGTTCCGCATCGGAAATTTCAGCAAAAAACTGTTGAATTTTGTCTTCACGTTGAAGTTTATGCCAGCCTTTGACAATCTCAATTACTGTAACAATGGAGATAGTATAGCAACCAAAGGTAGAACGATAAGTCGAAGCTCTGGCAGCGACACCTGGGTTAATCCCCTTGAGAATCTCAGAAAAAATATCCGTATCAAGTAGTACCTTTTCCAAACCTTTGATTTAATGGGTGTGCTGCCCTATCTTTCATAACTTCTTCTAGCATCTGATCTACTGACTCAGGATCATCAGCAAAAAGTCCTAGCAAGCGGTCTTTCGGTGGATCTGTCACTGCCAGTTTATCAATCGCATATGCAATCAATTGTGACAGATCACGATGGTGCGATTTTGCCAACCAACGTGCTTTCTCTAAGGTGTTATCGTCAAGTTGCAGTTCTATTTTTTCCACTTGTTTCTATGTTCTAGCATTTGTATAGTGCTGTAATTATAGCATTTTCAAAATACTTAGGCTTTCCCTACACAAAAAAGTAAACCAATGTCGCCAAAAGCACACAACCTTTCAACAAAACCTGGATGGTCTTTGAATCAGCGAGATCCCAGATTCATCCAATCTCTGATGCCATTCTGGGGTTGGCTGTATGATTACTATTTTCGCGTTCAAACGAGTGGTTGGGAAAATATCCCCGCCGACAAAACAGCCTTATTCGTCGGTTCCCACAATGGTGGATTCGCTGCACCTGATATGTTCATGGTCATGTATGACTGGTTCCGACGATTTGGTCTAGAACGACCCGTCTATGGTCTGATGCATCCTAAGGTATGGCAATTCAGTCCCTCATTAGCACAACTAGCTGGCTCTTGCGGAGCTATCGAGGCTCATCCTAAAATGGCGATCGCCGCCTTGCGCTCTGGAGCTAGTGTACTCGTGTATCCTGGTGGAATACAAGATGTCTTCCGACCGTACGACTTGCGTCACAAAATTTACTTTGCTGGGCATCAGGGCTTTATTAAGTTAGCGTTGCGAGAACATGTGCCGATCATACCCGTCATTTCCTGCGGTGCTCACGATACGCTGATTGTGCTAGCTGACTGCTACAAACTCATGCAGCAACTTCACTCTTGGGGGATGCCTTGGTTGTTCGGGATTGATCCGGAAGTCTTCCCGATTTATCTAGGGCTACCTTGGGGGTTGGCATTTGGTCCACTTCCTAACATCCCATTCCCTGCGACTGTTCACACACGGGTTTGTCCTCCAATTGTGTTTGAACGTTACGGTCAGGAAGCAGCAGGCGATCGCTCTTATGTCAACATCTGCTACGAGATTGTTCAAAATCAGATGCAACAAGAGTTAAACTCTTTAGTGAAGCAAAGCTAGCTGTGGGGAGGGGTGAAAGGATCTGGAGTATGGAGACGGGTGGTAGAACAGCACAGTAATTGCTACATAATTTGGGTGGAGGTACAAGCCTCGTTATAGATTATTAATATGCGTAACACTAGACTTACTCAGGTTGAGTTTTTAAAGTAAAGGTTTAAAGATGTTGACTTCATCAGAAACACCTATTATTGGCACAATCGTACTGGCTACTTTTGGAATCTTGGGTTGGGGGTTTTATCGTGCCAGACCTTTTGGCAAACTGGGAATCCTCGCCTGGTTACAGTCGGTGGTGTTGATTGCACCTTGGCTACTATTTTTTGGCTTGTTTGCAGCAGGAATTTACATCAATTTAGTGGGCATACTCTTCTTGTTGGTGGCTTCAACAGTGTTGTACATTTTTCTTGGAAGACAGTTACGGGAGCTAGGGCAAGATGCCATACTGAGGGAACGGGCAACTCAAAGGCTTGCTGCTGATGCTGCACACCAAGGACATTCCATAGAAAATTCTGACGGATCAGAAGTACCTACACAGCAAAAACTTGAGGTTCCGCCAATTCCTGAAGAGGACTTAAGCATCATCAAAGGTATTTTCGGTATTGATACGTTTTTTGCCACAGAAACGATCGCCTATCAAGAAGGAGCAATTTTCAAAGGGAATTTGCGGGGAGAACCAGAGACGGTTCACAATCGCCTCACCACAAGTTTACGGGAACGGTTAGGTGACAAATATCGCCTATTTTTCGTTGAAAATACGGACGGAAGACCTGTCATGATTGTCTTACCTAGTCGTAATGACCCGCGTCCGATGACTGTAGCCCAAAAAATATTTGCACTGATCCTGTTCGTGGCGACTATCGCTACCAGCTTAGAAGCTGTGGGATTACTGCTGAATTTTGATTTATTAGCCAATCCAGCAAGGTTCCAAGAAGTTTTACCGATCAGTGCTAGTATATTCGTGGTTTTAGCAGCTCACGAAATTGGTCATTGGTTACTCGCCCGTCGTCACCAAGTCAAGCTGAGTGTACCCTTTTTGCTTCCCGCCTTGCAACTTGGCTCTTTTGGTGCAATTACCCGCTTTCAGTCTGTTTTGCCAAACCGTAAAGTATTATTTGATATCGCTTTAGCTGGACCTGCGGCTGGGGGGATTGTTTCTTTCGTCATGTTGGTGATTGGGTTACTACTTTCCCACGAAGGCTTAGCTTGGGGTTTTAACCACTGGACATTTCAATTGCCAAACGAGTTTTTCCAAGGTTCAATTTTGGTGGGAACATTGGCACGGGTTATTCTTGGTTCAGCTTTACATTCACCCTTAGTCAACGTCCATCCCCTAGTGATCATTGGTTGGCTAGGACTGGTGATCACAGCCTTAAACTTGATGCCAGCAGGACAACTAGATGGGGGTCGTATTGTCCAAGCAATTTATGGACGCAAAATTGCAGGACGGACAACCATAGCAACTCTAATTGTGCTGGGGTTAGTCTCTCTAGGCAATCCTTTGGCTATGTACTGGGCGATCGTGATTCTATTTTTACAACGAGATCTAGAACGCCCGACTTTAAATGAAATTAGCGAACCTGATGATGCACGCGCCGCTTTGGGTCTTTTAGCTTTGTTCTTAATGATCGCCACTCTCCTACCACTCACTCCTGGTTTAGCTGGGCGGTTAGGAATTGGGAGTTAGGAATTGGGGAGCAGGGGAGCAAGGGGGTATTTCTTCCGTTCATAACGGATGGGGTACTCCTAACTTCCCATTCCTATCCCCCACACCCCATACCCCTACTCTCCACTCCCTACTCCCCTACTCCCCTGCTCCCTGCTCCCTGCTCCCTGCTCCCTCTTGTTTCTTAAAAGATTCTGAAAGCCAGACTGGCGTTGCTGTGGTGTTTCTTTAGTCATGTTCCACAGGGTTTCGTAGAAAAAGAAGGAGACTCCAGCAAATTTGTGATCGCGCACTGTTTGTACTTGTGTCTGAATTTGTTGCATGGGGACAAATTTATCTTTCAATCCGGCCATAATGCCGATACTTACGGGAATATGACTTTTTGCTAATTTGACTTCTGGGGAATCTAATTCTTTGATAAAGATGCTCAAATTATCCTGATAGACTTGTAAAACCAGTTCTTCAATCAGTCCCAGCCGTTCCCACTTCTCCCAGTCCGCTAGAAAGAAGGGATAGGAGATGTGTTGCGGATTAGGGGAAATGGAAACTAGGCAACTTTTTTTACTTGCTTTGATGGCTGTAAATATTCGCTTCAAAAAGTTGGTGATTTTGTTTGCCCTCCACTGTACCCATTCCGGGTCTCTAAAGTTTTGTGGAGGGGCATGACCTTGATGTTCTTTTTTGTACACTGATACAGTGTAAGTATCATACCCTAATTCAACAGGTAAGCCGAAATGGTCGTCAAATTGAATACCGTCAACTTTGTAGTTGCTGACAATTTCAACAATTAAATTTTCGATGAATTGTTGTACATCTGGGTGAAAGGGATTCAGCCAAACTCGTTCGTGTCTACCTTCTTTGACAATCTGAGTACCGTTGCGGCGGCTGGTAAGCCATTGTGGATGACGTTTGGCTAGTTCTGAATCAGCAGGTGCCATGAAGCCAAATTCAAACCAGGGAATCACTGTTAAACCTTTTTTATGTCCAACATTAACAATTTCTTTGAGGATATCTCGTCCTTGAAGTCCTGGCGTTGGATCAAGCCCTTGCCCAATGACGTTTTGTGCCACTTGACTAGGATAGAGTGTATAACCCCAATTCCAAACTGTGGGATATATGGTGTTAAAGTTTAGCTGTTTGAGGCGTTGCAAAGCACCTTTAAGGCGATCGCGATCAAACAGGACATCACTATCAATATTAGTTAGCCACACCCCTCGTAATTCAGAAGTTTGCGAATGGGGAAACAAACGAGTATTTTGAGCGCACAAAGGAGACGATAGCATCACTGTAGCTACGATGCTTAAAACAACAAAAAATGCAAAAAACCCCCGATTTTGATGAGTCCGCATTTTCTGCAAAGAGAGATTTTTAACCCCCGGTTCGCCCATTCTAGCCTAGCCCTAGTCTGCTAATTCAGGTTGTTACTATTCTACGTACAAAAGTAGGCGACTCGAATGCTAGCAAAATGCTAGCATAAAGTAATGATCCACTCGTAGACTAGCACTAGCTATTGAGGCAGTATGGCAACAATTACCATTCGCAATATATCTGATGAATTAGTCGAGCGGATTAAACGCTTGGCAGGACAAAAAGGGATTTCGATGGAGCAAGAAGTCCGGGATTTGTTGCTGAAACGCTATGGGCAACGTGACGAAGTGCTTGCTCGTATTCGTCAACGGGCTTTGGCGTTACCGATGGAACCAGAAAGTCGGGTGCAGGCTTGGAAATCAGAAGGAAAACCCTGATGGTGATTGATACGATGGTATTTGCCTATGCACTCTTACACGTAGAGGACAGGTATTCTCAGGCGATCGCTGCTTTAGAAACAGTAGATCAGATTGTGGTGCCTGATTCGTTGTTTGCTGAGTTGGGCAATGTGATTTGGCAATGGATAGAATTTCGGCAACTACCGTTGCAAATAGGTTTAGATGCCTTGCAAGATGCTGAAGCATTGGTTGATGTCATGATTTCTAGTTCTCAAATTCGAGATGTGGCTCTAACACTGGCAGTCGAGTCAAGTCATTCGTTCTACGATACGTTATTCGTGGCAGCAGCAATTCAATCTGATACTCAGGTGCTGACTTATGATCGCAAACTCGCGGCTAAGTTTGGTGATCACGTTGTATTGCTGGAATAGGGATAGTGGAAGGTAGGATATACGGATTTGACGACATGAAGGTGAAATAGCCTCACAGTAAGGGTTAGAAGCGTACTACACGCCTAACCCATCTTGCCCATGACTCATCACTTAATTCAACAATATTTTTTCCCTTTTGCCTTTGTTCATTTAGAGAGCTTTTATAAGCAATATAAATATATTTACTGAGGTGATCTAGTAATTATTCAAACCAAACTTAGTCATCAGCTTACTTGATTCTTAAAAGCGCCCCACAGGCGGCGCACCACCCGTGATGAATGGAAGAAAAACCTCAACTCCCCTCCACTCCCCACTCCAGAGACTAGCAAGGGCAATAATGATTTCCCAAGGACAGTTTTCGCTGCTCTTAGTGTGCTGTAACTCAACTGCAAAGCAGCAGCAAATACTGACTCTGTTCAAAGAATTTTCTCCTGTCGAAATTCAAGAAGTTTTGCTTCCACCTTCTGCTGAAACGCTTTATACAACTCTTACAACTCTACTAGGCTCAACTCAACCCCAAGCTTTAATTGTCAGGGGTTTGGAATCTGTAGTCGCAATTGATCAACTCATCATCTCCACAAATTTAATGCGAGATGAGTTGAAGAGACAGTTTCAGTTTCCTCTTGTGTTATTGGTAAACGATGAAATCTTGCGCAAGCTGATCTGGTTAGCACCTGACCTGAAAAACTGGGCTGCTTGCACGATTAGGCTGAATTTGCCCAACGACCAGCCCAGCAACCCTGTAAAGAAGCGCACCTAGTTCCAGCCTCGCAATTTTTGATGTACGACCGCCACCCACCACATATAGTCGCCATCTATCCTGTGTTTATTCACCGCTTTAGTCATATAGTTCTGCGCCTGTTCTACTTGATTGTCCGCCTCAAAATATAACCCTACGTAAAGATGACTATAAAACTTAGCACGTTGATCATTTACAGTACCAACAGCGAGGACATCATCTATTGAGCAACGACCTGCATACAAATCATACACGCGCTGCATGACAAACCGAGGGTCGTTTCTCACCAATAACAAAGACTTACGCGCTTCGCCACTACCGTGAAGACGAGCAATGCAGAGATAACGCCATATAGTTTCTTCCACATCGTGGGTGTTGACAGTCAAATCCACCTCAAACTGTTTTGCACCTTCAGCAAATTTTGAGGCATAGTAATACGATAGTCCCCGCTGCCACAAATAGGGTGTTAAGCGTCGGTCAAGTTTTTCAGCCACGTCAAACTCAGCAATAGACTCATCAACATTGGCTAATTTAAAACGAACCATACCTCGCTGTACGTAGGCGCTTGAATCATTAGGAAGACGAGAAATAACATCATTCCAATGGGCAAGTTCAAGTTCTAGTGAATGGGTTAAATTCATCTTTTAGGAGTAGGGAGTGGGCATTGGGCATCGGGCATCGAGCATTGTGTAGGGGCGGAGTCTCCCCGCCCTTACAGGAGTGGACATGTTCCTTCTTTCTTTATGGTAGATTTTAAATCAGAACACATACACATATTCCCATTAAGATGATCGCCCCGGTAACAAAATACAGAATCACATATGGTTAAAGTAGCCTTACTGATTGGCGTCAGTCATTATGAGCCCGGTTTAAACCCGTTACCGAGTGCTGTAAAAGATGTTAAAGCCATGCAGCAAGTCTTGTTGCATCCAGAGATCGGGGAGTTCCTGCAAACAGACGTAACCTTGCTAGAAAATCCTACCAAGCCAATCATGGAGGAAGCGATCGAGCATCTATTTACGGATCGTCACAAAGATGACCTGGTGCTGTTGTTCTTCTCCGGACATGGCATTAAAGATGATACCGGCAGACTTTACCTAGCAACCTCCACAACACGCAAAACTCCTAGAGGAGAGTTGATTCGTTCCTCCGCATTACCAGCCAGTTTTGTCCATGAAAGTATGAGTCGCAGCCGTTCCAAACGCCAAGTAGTCATACTGGATAGTTGTTTTAGTGGTGCTTTTGCTGAGGGTTTATCGAATTACAACTGAGATTGAAGCCTATCAGCAAAAATTACAAGAGTATGAGCAAGCATTGAATCAAGCAATTCAGTATGAGTACCCACTTAAGGAAGAAATTCGTGAGGAGTTAAAACGATATCAGCACGTTTTGGAACTTGGGGAGGAAGATGTAGCAAGAACTGAAGAGAAACTTGTTCGACAAAGGGAGGCAAATCAATATCATCTTAATTTGTCTCAAAGTCCTAATCAGGATACTCTAATTATTCCGACACACAAAACAGTGAAACGCATAACAATGCGGCTACAGTTGGTAATCATAATTACAACGTTTTTAGGAAGCTTGTTAGTGGGATACTATTTGCCTTACGAGTGTTTTTCTGGGTGGAAACTTCCTTATTCTCCATCAATAACGTTACCTCCAAAACCTACAGATAGTGGAGCTTCAGAACCTACAGATAGTGGAGCTTCAGAACCTACAGATAGTGGAGCTTCAGAACCTACAGAGACCGCTAAACCCGTGCAAAATAAGTAAAAAGATAGGAGTCATTAGAAAAAATATCGGTAGAATGATTAACATGTTTTCACATAATGACAAACAACTGTCAAGAATAGTTTTAAAAGGCTTCAAATCTATTGCTAATTGTGACCTTCAACTTTCCAGACTCAAGTCTCGGTGATCTGTGGAATAAGAATTTTCTGGGCGGGAGACCGTCTTGAGAGCATAAGTTAACCTGAGTTGGACGTAAAAAATCTTTTCACGTAACGTCCAGTAGGTGAACCTAGAGCGCCGGTCGAGTAGAAGGTATTGACAAATGAGGCACGGCATGCTTGAGAAGTGGTGTGAATTCCGCAAAGCTTTTACAACCTTGTCGGTTTGATAGTTTCAAAAAGTAAGCATCCAAGAAAGACACCCTCATTC
>CAIVAU010000194.1 GCA_903903925.1 uncultured cyanobacterium | reverse complement strand
CGCACTGGGCTCGATACCGGGCATGAGCTCTATATCATGGCGGATTTTGTGGTGCCGTGCGAGAAGTCGAAGAGGCTTAGTAAACTTCTCCTGACTCCTGAATTCTTCTTTAAACATTTTAGTCCTGACTATTGCCTATTCTTCAAGTTCCTCAACAGTTTTCTCTTCATAACCTAGCTTGTTTGTCTGGAGAAAAAGATTTATTGAATTTTAATTTTCTATGAAGCTAATTTAAAGTTTAAGCAGATTCAACACCACAAAAATGTATTTTTAGCAATCATATAGTTTTTAATTGGTCACTGCATCTTTGTTTCTTAGCGTCAGCCTCAATCATCCCATGATTCAGCAACGCCCTTCTCCTGTTTCCTTTCTTGGTAATTACAATTAGCAATTTAGTAGCCACTATCGGATTCCTATTGAATTTGTGAAATACACATGATCGGTATAGTGCCCACCATATAAGGGTTTTGGCGGGCTTTACCCCTACCACTTCCAACGACAAGTTATAAATTGTTGTCCACTGCTTGGACGGTTCTGATAAAAAACTCTTCTAGTGTTGGACGGAACAATTTCATCGCAATGACTTGTCCACCCATCAGGCGGAGGCTGGCAAGAAAATCAAAGGAATCACCTTGGATTTCACCTTGCCAAGAACCATCAGGGGAAAATTCGAGATTGGATACCCATTTTTTGAGAATTTCCCAATTACCACCTTGACCTTTAATTTGGTATGTGTTAACCACACCTAAAAGTTCATTGAGGGAACCAGAGCAAATTAATTCACCATGAGTGAGGATAGCAACGCGATCGCAAACTTGCTCCACTTCACTGAGAATATGGCTGTTGAAAAAAATTGTCTTACCATCGGCTTTCAGCATCTGGATAATTTCCCGCATTTGGTGACGTCCTACAGGATCAAGACCAGACATCGGTTCATCCAGAAATACCACTTCTGGATCGTTAATGAGTGTCTGTGCCATACCAACACGTTGTAGCATTCCTTTAGAGTAGCGACGCATTTGCTTTTTGCAAGCATCGGATTTAGATAAACCGACTAATTCCAACAACTGAGGAATGCGTTGACGTTGCACGCTTTTGGGAATTTGAAACAGCCCAGCCTGAGACTGTAAAAATTCCCAGCCAGTCAGATAGTCATACAAATACGCATTTTCTGGTAGGTAGCCAATGCGTTGCTTGACGCTGCGATCGCCTAGTGGCTTTCCCAACAATAGTCCCCGACCAGAGGTAGGGCGGATGATTCCCAGTAACAATTTTAACAGGGTTGTTTTACCAGCACCATTTGGTCCTAGTAAACCAAAGGTTTCACCTCTGTATACTGTCAAAGAGCAGCTTTTGAGGGATATGACCTTTTGATTCAAAAAGAAGCCCGTGCGATAGACTTTTCGCAACTCGGAAGTTAGAACCACTGGCGGAGTATCTTGGGCATTCAGTGGAAAATGGGGGGCCTCTACGACAGACTTCATGTTGGTTTCAACCTTGTTTAGGGTAACACAAAAAATACTATTTACTTACAGGTTACCCAGTTATTTCACAAGAATATCACCTTGTGAACGACTTATTCCTACAGTTGACTGTTAATTGCCGACCGTTAACTGTCAACAACCTTAAAAAACCATCTATTATTTCTTGGAGTTCCGCAATACCTAGTTTGTCTAAGCCTGCCGTTTTTCTGGCTAATTTTACAACAAAAGTTGAAATCGTGAGATGAACCGATCGCCAAGTATTAATATTTAGATAGTGAGTGTTTTTAAAAACATTTTTGTTTAGGGTTACTTAAATAGTGCATGACATCTGCCATTCATCTAACTTTGTGTAGATGGAAGGAAATGTTGATTGTTCTACACTTACGGATGAGTTAAGTAAAATTCTGTATCTAGGAGTACGGATAACTATAGCTATGCAGAAGTTCTATAGAGTGGTAAGCGATGACAGCTATTTTACCAGCTGGATACGGGTATCCTTTATCACTGTTGTCTTTTCCATTGAGTATAGTAGTTTTTTGGTAAATATTACGTGTACTAAGTAAATACTGTTTATTAGTAACTATTTTTTGTGTTGTCAAAACATTTTAAATCTGGGAAGTAACAACCATGAAATACTCAAATAATTTTGACGGAAACGGAAGACAAGGCGCATTTGAAAACAGGGGGTCCAAAGTTGCCGAGAGGAATGAGCATACTATCCCAACAGCAGCAGAAACAATAGTCCGAATTGAGCAGCCAACAGCACCCCTTGTCAAGCCTGATTTAGAAAAACCATCCCAGCCAGAACAAGGGAAAGAGGAATCTCAGCCAAAGCCTAACAAACGTAGACGGTTACTACTATTGGTAGGTGCAGGTATCATGGTAGTGCTTGCTAGTATATTTGGTATTCGCTGGTGGATGTACGCTTCTACCCACGAATCTACAGATGACGCCTATGTCACAAATGACGTTCACCCTGTCAGTAGCCGAATTAATGGTACAGTCACCGAAGTGCTGGTGAATGATAACCAGCACGTGCAAGCAGGTCAACTGTTAGTGAGACTCGATCCGCGTGACTATCAGGTACAGTTGCAGCAAACACAAGCAGCGCTAGAAGCGGCTCAACGTCAGGCAAATGCAGCGCAGTCTAATATTAGTCTGGCATCTGGAAATGCTTTAGGTAATACGCAGCAGGCGCAAGGTAACGTTGCTAGCGCCAAAGCGGGAATTTCTACTGCGATCGCCAGCGTCAAGGCATCTCAAGCAGCCGTACCTGCAGCCCAAGCAGCAGTGAATCAGGCGCAGGCAGATTTGGTCAAAGCACTAGCCGACTATAACCGCTACAAAACTTTGTATGCACAAGGAGTCGTACCGCGTCAACAGCTTGAGAGTGCCCAAGATACTTACTATGTTGATGTAGCAAAGAAAAATTCTGCCATCCAAGGAGTGTTGCAAGCTCAGGCGAACCTAGTTCAAGCGCAAGAGAATGTGACTAAAGCTCAAGCACAACTGGCAGCATATCAAGGCGGACTGGTACAAGCAAGAGCGACTAGGGAGCAAACCAAAGTGAACCAAGCTCAGTATAAAGCTGCCCTAGCTCAGATTGACCAATCACGAGCCAATCTCAACAATGCTAATTTGCAGTTGTCCTACACCAACATTGTCGCTCCCAGTGCAGGAAGGGTGGGGAACAAATCTGCTGAAATTGGGGAACGGGTGCAATCAGGGACACCACTGATGTCGATTACCCAGGACGATCCGTGGGTAATTGCCAACTTCAAGGAAACCCAGCTCGCACATATGCGTATTGGGCAACCCGTAGAAATCCACGTTGATGCCATCTCCAACCATACTTTCATCGGTTACGTTAATAGTTTTTCGCCAGGATCAGGCGCAACATTTGCTCTGTTACCTTCAGATAATGCGACCGGCAACTTTACTAAGATCGTGCAACGCATTCCAGTGAAAATTGTGTTCGACCCAAACAGCATTCGAGGTTATGAATCGCGGATTGTACCTGGGCTGTCAGTTGAAACGGATGTGAATGTAAAGTTGTGATAACTGTTAACTGTTAACTGTTGACTGATTTAATAGGAGCAATTTTGTGGCTGATACAGACAAAAGCAAAGGTCAAAAGCTAAGCTGTTGCGCACTTAATTTGTATATGGGACGTGGGCAAGATGCCCACACTACAATAATTTTATGTTTTTGTCGTATACAATCTAGCTGCGCATCAGCTTATCAGCCCCATCACCACTGGCCGACTCGGTGTCCATGAAAACCTGGATTGGTGTGATGGGAGCGATGCTGGGAGATCGCCCTTGCTTCAAGGACGCAAATGACGAGACAGAAGGTGAGTACGCCTATCGCGCACAACCTTACACCTTCGTACTGCGACCTGACTTGACTATTCACAAAATATACAACGGTTGGTTCTTTGTCGGACGACCGACGTTGGAAGAGTTGCGCCTTAATTTACGGGAAATTATGGAAACTTTGTCCAATTACTCCTACGAATCATATGATACATTAGAGGCAATAAAAATCCGGATTCCTCAGCAAGAATGGGCGAATGGCTCACAGATCCTTGGTGTGAACGGACTTCCAGTCGCACAGGGTGTAGTTCGCAACTTTGACTTGCAAACGGGTAACGGTATCATCGCTACAGATATAGGTGAGGATGTGTTTTTTAACTTTACCGCTATCCCAGGTGAAGGGTATCGCACCATTCAACCTGCTACACTTGTAAGATTTGAGGTAATTACAGGGAAATCTGGTCTAAGTGCGCGTAATATTCAACCGCAAATCTAAGGAAAAATACTGCACTTTACAAAAATAGCTGGAAAATAATCCGAAATACTACTAATTGAGTTTGTATTTAGGTATGTTACTAAAGAAGTAAGATGCATCCAACGCGATCTTGGTAAAAAACCAGGGAACAAGTTAAAAGTGCATAAGTCAATACAAACGAACCTAATAAATATTTAAGAAAGGGTTCAAATTGAAAGAACAAACGCTAACCATTGAAATTAAAAACACGAGGTGACCAGCCATGACAAGCTTGACTCAAATCATAGAACATCACGACCTACTCTACCCAGTCCGCCAGCACTTGGAATCCATCGAAATTCACGACGCCAAACTAGCTCATTTTTTATGCAAGTTCATCCCTTCCCAATGTCCTTTTGAACGGGACATCACACTCTTTGGTCACAAACTCTTGCACATCCCCCCAATGTGTAAATTAAATCCTCTCTATGAAGAAGTCGTTGGTCTGCGTTTCAAAGCACTGTGTTATCTTGCCGATGAATGCGGTGAAGATGTCACAGCTTATTGCTAGTCGCAAATTTGATAGTTTTTAATGATGCAACAGTCATCAGTAATTCTACACTTACCGTAGAACTTTCCATTCTCCTTTGATGAGATCAACAATTCTCGACTATAAATTTTAACAACACGTTTCACAATGGCGAGTCCTAACCCAGTTCCACAAGATTGTGTTGAGTAAAAAATCTGAGTTAGCTTTGGTATAATTGCTGAGGAAATTAGCTCACTGCTATTGTAAATGTTAATACAGAATTGATTAAAATTGGGGTAACCACAAAGCTGCAAATTGGTCCTTCAATCGCGCTCAAATTCCCTCATTACCAAATACAGCAAACAAACGTTGTGGTATCACTATTCATCCCACTCAACTAACAAACCAACATACAGCACTGTATGTTGGAGCTAGCTGTAACTTGTTAGTTTAACAAAATAGACATAGTCGTGAAAATTAATGATGCGTTCGATGAAATCCTTGGTAGGGGAGTATTGCAATACGCCCCTACATGATTCCTGGAGATGTCTAATAAGTATTTATTCTATCTGCGTGTATCTGCGTGCATCTGGGGTTACCGTTTCAAAAACTGATACGAATACCTTCCTCACGACGAGACAGGTTTATGATCATAATCAATTAAGTCTCCTCATACCAAACTAGAAACTGTGGACTCCCCTGAGCTTCCACAGTTTTTTATTTACAGGTAATTCAGCGGACATGATATGAGGCGGTAACTGACCGGAGTGCACCATTCTAAATCAGCCCGATATCCCGCCCAGAACTGAAGTTCCGGGCTAATAGCTTAACGGCACTTGAAATGGAATGAGATCCTTGATCAGTCCTCTTGAGAGGACTTGAGCTATCAGCCAGCGATTTAAATCGCTGGCTCGCTAACAGTCCATGTGCAAGATATCAGCCTCCAACTAGCGGCGATCGCCACTAGCAATATATGAAAGAAGCCTTGGTGTATAAGGGTTATAAAATGTGCATCTTAAGAGCGCCCCACGGGCGGCGCGCCACCCGTTATGAATGAAAGAAACTCCTCCTATTCCCTACTCCCTCTTGTTTCCTGAGAGGTAAGAGGCAAACATAGCCCACCTCTTACCGCCACTGTAGTTAAGCCCTGCTAAAACTTCTCTTTCTTTGTGACAATAGACCCAGCCCAGCAACTAGACCAATTCCAAGAGTGACAGAGGGTTCTGGTGTATTCTGAGGCGTGTAGTTATATATAACTGTAACATATGCGTCCGCAGTTGTCGTGAGATCGGCTTTTATGTTGCTGGCTGACAGTTGATAGTTCGCGTCAGCCGAGAATAAAAAGGCTAACTGATCATTGCCAATAAAGGACTGTAAGGAGCTGCTATCAGTGTAAGTTAATGGATTTGCATTTATAGGGACATTTTGTACGACATTGACTGGCTGGTCTGTAACTGTATAATTATTTGGCGAGTTTAGAGGGAGCGAAAACAGAGACTGACCATTTAGTTGTAATCCAATTTGACCAGTAAGATCAAGAGTCACGGGTATTGGCTTTTTAGTTTTGTTGGTAAGGGTCCCAGTTCCTGAGAGGTCGCCACTAAAATCTATCTCCACACTATCGAGATGACCTAGACTGGAATTAAATTGTTCGATATTTAAAGATGTGTCAATAGGTGTAAAATCGGAACCATAGGAAGCTGTCTCGACGAGGGTAGATGCGTTAGCAGATCCAGTCATTGCAATAACGCTTAAGAATGCGGTACCAGCAGTTATGAAACTTAAAAGTTTAGCGTTCATGAGATATTAAGACCTTGAAAACTATGTTTATGCATCATTTGTAACTTTACAATTCGGCTTAAAGGCTTGATAAATACACTCAACTTTATATAAATTATTCTTGACACTGGGGGAGTGGGGCATTAGGCATTGGGAATGTCCGTGTGTAGGGGCGGGGAGACCCCACCCTTACAGAAATGGTGGTTTTTCCTTTATTCATAACCAGTAGTTCACCCCCCGTGGGTCCCTTTCTACGAACAGTGCCTCTTTGTGTCAACAATTAAGCAAAACCCTTTACTAAACTGAATTCCCGACTCTTTCTAATTCCTACATTCTGCGTGGGAATATATTCTCTGCTCACTTTAAAGCTAAGATAAATAATTTGTAGACCCACATTTCTTACAAGCCCTAAAAACTCGGTTCAAAAACCTGCTGCCTAGTATGGTGGTAATATCAGTGGATTATCTAGAAACTAGTTATATTTGATACTTGCTTATTCGTAAAAAGTGTTTCACTAGCCCCACACTTTGGATATTTGGAACGTAGAGGCGAATTGTAGCGATCGCATTTGACCGAAGAAAAGTAGAGAACAAAAGATAGAAGGACGGATTTATTTTCCTTCTACCAAAGCAACCCACGCCCCTAAATTGATGATGTTGTTGGTCGTCAATTAATGAGGGGTATGACCCCTCATTAAATCCTTTCCCAAGGTTTTTTCTTTCCCCTTTTCTCACAGACATTGCCCTAATCTGTTCGGGGTGCATCCAATTTTTGAAAATTCGTAGTGCGAGCATCTTGCTCGCTTATAATACACGTGAGCTTTCCGGCTCACACTACTGATCGTCTTTCTGCAAAACTGGGATGCTCCCATCTGTTCGCGACATATTAAGACTGATTGTGATCGCAGTACCCTTTAGTTTTGTGCCTTTAATCTGATGATATAAGACGAACCCATTGTTTGGTTGATCAAAGAGATACCCGTGATGCGAAAGTGAAACCTTACCTTGCTTGACAAGGGCGATGAAGGCTTCGAGATATCTGCGTATACTCTGACGATTACCCTGCTTTGTATTTGTATGATGCTCAATGAGGGTCATGAACAAGTCCAAGCTGCGATTTTCTTGTCCCTCCATCAGACTACCGTTTTTTAAAAAAGAGGTTGCTACAAGCTTTCCATCCTTTTCTTTTACCCTGAAAAGGGTATGATAGTGCCACTCTTCATTCGGATCACTCACATAGCAAACCCAAGAACCATCTGAATCCTGTCTAAAACCTTGCTTTTGCAGGTAGGAAAGCCGTGAATTGCTTTGCTGAGTTGATGGGGGAGGTAACAAATTCTCCACTGCATCGAAAGAGCAAATCCTCTGCATTATTCTCTGTTGAGGGGTAGTTGGAACTTCCTGTGCCATCGTAGTACTAGACACAGCTACCAAGGCAGATGCTTGAATGGCAAATGTGCTAAGCAACCGAATAACTATATTCATGTTTTTTTGCTTATTTATAAGCTACTAGTGAGACACCTTTTGGTTCGTACTCAAGAGGTATTTCTATTTGATTCCTAATCTTTATTCCAATATCTAGAGAATATTTCCGGAAATAAAAGTATTAAATAACAGATTAAATCTATTAAATATTTACCCACTAAAGTCTACGTAAAACAACTCATTAAAACCTGTAATAACTGAATCAATTAAGACTATATGTTATTAAAATAAATACATAGCGAAGTATTTTTTACTACTTTTTTATTGAGGTTTTTTCTGAATTCTAGAACTCCAATAATGACCCCATCTAAGTTGTGAGAATAATTTTTTGAACGTTAATTATACTGATAACCACTATGTAACAGTTTTCGGTTACCACCATACCTTGGACAATCCGCTTAGTAGCCGTCACCGATGAATTATAGCGCTTCACCCCAAAGGTTACTATCCCAGATTGCCCAAAGTGTTGCTATAATTCTCGATAGGCAGACAAGGCAGTCCCAATGACAAAATTTTCACCGCCATGGATGAAAAAGGTTTTTCCCCTACACCCCACACCCCCTTCTTAGTCAATTATTGAGAAAGGTTAAGTTTTAAATAAGAAAGGAGTTAGCGGAAATATTTATTCCTCAGCTTACTAAATTTACTCTGTATACGTAATTTTGCAACCCGTATTTTTGTCGGTTTTTTGATATTAGAGGGTTGATACATTTTGTGATCAAAAAAATAATTTATTTCAGCTAGAATAACTTTAAGACGTCGAGTAATATTTTCACTACGATACTCTTGAAAAAACTCTGGAGACAAAGCTAGGGGTGTCCAAGATTCAAGTTTATTCAAGATCCTCTGAAGATCGTATTCTTTTGAATATCCAGCAATTTTATAGCAATTAAATCCGGGATCTAAATAATCGGACAGTCCACCATTAACACTTGAGAAGACCACACATCCACAAGCAAGACCTTCCATCGGTTGTAGACCAAATCCTTCACTAACACCCTGTTGTATCCAATATTCAGCAGAGTCATAGAGGTAAATCTTCGTTCGATTGAATAACCCAGCTAAATCTTCTACATAAGAATCAACAATGAATACATGACAAAGTTTCTGCAATGCTGGAATCAATTCTCCAATTAAATACTCAGAAGATTTTCGAGTCTGAACTAAAACATCAATATCCCGATCAAGATTCAAATTCTGAAATTGCTCAGAAATTTGATTTGGTATATAATAAATTAGAGAGTTTGGTGCCTTTTGTCCCCAATATCCCATAGTATTGCGGCTAACAGTGATGATGGGAATCCTAGAAGGGAGGCTGAATTTATAACCTGCACTGTGGGCATGGTAAACGCTATTGTATTGTTTTAGCTTGGCAGCAAGCTGAGGTACATCAAATCCCCAGCTCATGATAAAAATGACATCATCTAAATTTTTTTCCTTTAGCAGATCATCTAAGAAAAGCTTACCATCCTCCCGTTGACGGTAGGTCACGACATCAGCGCGACAAACCCTTTTAGTCAGATCAAGTATTTTTAACTCTGCCCAAAGACCACCACAAGCAAATTTACCATCTGTTCCAGGAAGCAAGAAGTACAGTTGTCTCATAAAACCTCTTGATACGTGTAGAAACCTGTCGCCAAGAGGCACAGGAGGAAATGTTCCAACTCAGCATAGGCTAATATTAGTAAATGATTTTACACCTTTGAGGAAAAAAGTGTGGGCCTAGTTGAAAATCTTTCGTATAGCCGTACATATACTGAGGGCGCATAAGTATATATAGATGTTAATTTGTGTTTATTCGGTATCCTAAACTTTCTCACATCTACTGAAAAAGTAAGTAATTCAATCAAGGGGCGCACAATGTATTGGCATAATCATGTAAGGTTTTACTATCAGCAGAATCCTATAATTGTTGACCATGAGATGGGTGAAGAGAGTGTCATGAAAATTGAGCCAAGTAATACGTTTCGTGTCTTTGCTATAGATTTCAATACCTACTTCATCAAAAACCTTGATTCTTTGGATTTTTCTTGGTGCTACGCCAATAAGTTACTGGTACTGGGGGAGGTTGTTAATGGTCAGTTACTATCAGCGAAAAATGCTGCAGAATTGCCGACGCTGGTAATTAATGAGTAAGAATACAGGAGTCAGAATTGTTAAACAATCGGGAGATAACAGGATGTCGTCAAGATCCACCAAGACAGATACCAAAAGAAAGATAAATACTGGATTCTGACTCCTGACGGATGTATTCTTACTAATAGGAAACAGCAATTTGATTAATATCATTTGGAGTCAAATGGGAATCGACCACTTGACCATCACGAAACCAAACAATACGCTGAGTTTGACGTGCAACATCTGGTTCATGGGTCACCATGACAACAGTAATTCCACTGGCATTTAGTTCGTTAAAGATATCTAATACTTCTTGAGTTGTGCGAGAATCAAGTGCACCGGTGGGTTCATCAGCCAAGAGTAAAACTGGACGGTTGACAATAGCACGAGCGATCGCCACCCGTTGTTGCTGTCCACCTGAGAGTTGATTTGGTTTATTGTTAAGGCGACCTTCTAGTCCCACTCTACAAAGAGCTTCAACTGCACGTTGGCGTCTTTCAGAGAATTTTACACTAGCGTAGACCATCGGTAGCATAACATTTTCTAGTGACGACAGTTGTGGTAACAAGTGAAATTGTTGAAAAACAAACCCCAGCTTTTTATTGCGGATATGAGCCAATTGAGCATCATCCATTTGCGCCACATCAACGCTATCCAAGTAATAGTGCCCAGAAGTCGGGCGATCCAAACAGCCAATAATATTCATCGCTGTAGATTTACCAGAACCAGAAGGTCCCATGATGGCACAATATTCGCCTTCTTCTATAATCAAATTGACATCACTAAGTGCCCGCACCTCAGTTTCGCCCCTACCATAAATCTTAAAAACCTGCTCCAGTCGAATTATTGTAGAGTGAGGAGTGAGAAGTGAGGAGTTAGGAGTAATAGCTTTTTTCATAATTATAGTTTCATTCTGCTGACAAATAATCTAAAATCTCTTATCAAATCTCTTTAATTCATAATTCATAATTCATAATTCATAATTCATTAAGCGCTTCTTAAGGCTACTATCGGATCTAGCTTAGCAGCGCGACGTGCAGGAACAACACCAAAGAATAAACCAATACCACCAGAAACGCTAACTGCGATCGCAATTGGCGCAAAAGAAACTCCTGCTTGTAAAGGAGTCAATGCTGCTACCAGGATCACACCGCCGATACCAATGGCAGTGCCAATCAAGCCACCTGCTGCTGAGAGAATCACTGCCTCAATTACAAACTGTAGCAGGATATCTTGTTGGGTTGCGCCAATTGCCTTACGCAAGCCGATTTCTTGAGTACGTTCAGTCACCGAAACGAGCATAATATTCATAATGCCAATGCCGCCGACAAACAGCGAAATCCCTGCGATCGCCGCCAGCATAATTGTCAAAGCACCTGTGATTTGATCGAGAATTTGCAGCGCATCTTTCTGGGTGCGGATGGTAAAATCATCCTCGTTAATTATTTTGTGCCGTTGGCGGAGCAAATTAGTAATTTGAAAAGCTGCTGCGTCTACACTATCGGTGTTACGGGCTGAGGCAACGATACGATCTAATGCCACACCATAGGGAGAATTCCGTCCCACAAGTCGATTGGCTGATGTTGTGATTGGTACTAATGCAGCACTGTCATAATCTAATCCTATGCTTGTGCCTTTAGCTTCTAGTACGCCAATCACCTGAAAGCTGGAATCTTTGATGCGCAGGTCTTTACTTACAGCAGCACGACCACTACCAAATAGTTGTTGTGCTAAGTCGGCACCCAGCACAACAACTTGATTGCTACGCTTCATGTCTAGGTCAGATAAAAAGCGACCTTTTGCCATTTCAAAGTCCCGTACCTTGAGGAAACTGGGAGTTGTACCAATGATGTTGACACTCGTGTTGCGATTACGATAATTGACCACCAGTCTCCCGTTCAACTCTGGAGAGACTCCCACTACTGTTGGGACTTGAGAGGCAATTGCGCTTACATCCGCAAGTACTAAAGTTTTTGGGACTGCAAAAGAGATCCGTTGAGTTTCACGATTTCCAGCAAGTATAAACAATACGTCTGGGCCTAGTGACTCCAACTGCTTGTTAACATACTTTTGCCCCCCTTGACCAATACCAATCATCGCGATTACCGAAGCATTACCAATGACAATACCCAGCATAGTGAGGGTGCTACGTAACTTATTTGACAGTAGAGTTTTTCCTGCCATTTTCATGCTTTCTAGGATGTTCATTTCTGCTGCTATTGTTTTTACTTCTGGATTTTGTAATCTTTTGGCAGGTTGATAAAAACGCGATCGCCCTGTTTCACTCCCTCCAAAATTTGAGTTTGGTCTTTAATTTGAGACCCGATCGTGACCGGGTGAAACACGGGTTGATTGTTAGTATCCGGCAAGAGTAAGCCTGTGTTGCCTTTTTCGGTTACAATTGCTACCGTAGGCACCATCAAGGCATTATTGACTTTGTCGCCCAAAAAGGTCAAATTCACATTCAAGCCAGAACGCAGTTTATCTTTACCAGTATCAATAGAAACACGAATTTGAAATAATGTGACACCTTCATCCTTGACTGCTTCTGGAGCAATCAGGTACACATGACCTTTAAAGACTTGATCGGGATAGGCATCAGCAACAATTTCCACCTGTTGTCCTTGTTTGATTCTGCCAATGTCTGTTTCTGGAACTTGAGCTAGCACTTCTAAACCACTTGCTAAAGCTACGATGGAACTCGAAGTTGCCGAAGCACTAGTGGAAGCAGAAGTCGTTGGTGTGACAAACGCGCCAATGTTGGCATACTTCTGCGTGACAATTCCTGAAAAAGGAGCGCGGATGATCGTATCTTGTAGCTTGACCTGCGCTGCCCTTAACTTAGCTTCAGCAGAGTTAACAACTGCCCGACTCTGGGCAATTTCCTCCGGACGAGTGCCACTTTGCATCAACGATAGCTGTTTTTGTGTTTCTCGCAATTGTGCTTGAGCCGCATTGTCATCACTGGTGACTTGATCCAGTAATTGTTTTTTCTCGGCTCCTTCTTGGTATAGGTATTGGTAGCGCTTTACTTGCTGGCCTGTGTAAACCACCTTAGCTCTAGCAGAGTCAACTTGTGCCTGAGCTTTTGCAATCTCTTGTAACCGATTACCAGCAAGTGCTTCGGTTAGCTTTGCTTGAGTTTGTTTCAAGTCAGCACGAGCTTGATCTACCTCCGCCTGAATATCTGCACTATCCATCCGGGCAATAATTTGCCCCCGTTCCACCTGAACCCCCTGCTCAACATACAACTGAGTTAAAGTTCCAGGGTTCTTCGGGCTAATATTGACATTCTGAATTGGCTGCACTTTGCCACTGGCTGTAATCCTTACAGTAACGTTCTTCGCTTCTACAGGAAGAGTTAATTGCGCGATGTCTTCTTTATTCGTTCCCCGATAGATCAGTAAGTAAATTGTGGTTGTGCCAGCGATTAAGACACTAACTACCACCAGCCCAATCAGCCAGCGTAAGGGATGCTTAACTTTCCCAATTAGAGGAATTTCTAAGTATGTATTCATCAGAGCAGCGTTTTTTAAAAACAAGGGAGCAGGGAGCACAGGGGAGTAGGTAAGTTGGGAACATTTAAGGAGGTGTTTTTTCCATTCGTAAAGGATGTCATGTCGCCCGTGGGGCGCTCTTAAGATTTCCTTGAGCTTAAGATGGACTGGAGGTCTCAAGGAGAGTAACAGTCTTTACAGTCATATCCCCTGTCTTTGCTGATGTTCTATTAAATTAAATTTTTATTAGGTTTATACTCGCTTGGGTTTTGTTATAGTAGCCTTTCCTACTCGTACAAATCCTCACCTGAACGGGTGAATTTAATCTCTACTCCCCTGATCCCTCTTAAAATAATGACCTTAACTTGAAAATTTTCCTTTCGTCAACAGCTCAGATCGTTTAAGCTAGCTGAAAGATTCTTTGATTTGTGAACCAGAGGCGGTAGTGTGCCAAAACGGAGCAGTTTAATTTCTCTTCTGGTTGTCTGTAGTTTGTGGAGCCTGCCAAGAGCGGCTTATGCACAAGCACTGATACCTCATACACTGCAACTTGATGCAGCGAAGCTGGAACAGCAGGGGTTGGGTCTGGCACGACAGGCGGCTCAACTAGCCCAGTTTCAACAGTTTGAATTAGCTTTGCCACAGGCACGGCTAGCATCTCAATTAGCACCTAAGAGCGATAAAGTCTGGTTTCTCTTGGGCGGTTTGTATTTACAAACTAAAAATGTAGATGGTGGGATCGCCGCTTTGAAAAAGGCGGAATCTCTTAATCCCAAAAATGGCGATGTTCAGTTTGCCTTGGGTTCGGCTTATTTTCAGCAACAAAAGTACCAAGATGCTGTCTTGTATTTCCAAAAAGGTTTGAAGTTAAAACCTAATGATCCAGAGGGGTTGTTTGATTTGGGCAATGCTTACTACGTGACGGGTAAATTGCCCGCTGCGATCGCCCAGTACAACAAAGCCGTCTCCTTGGAGAAAAAATTCTGGCCTGCTATTAACAATGTTGGGCTGATTTTCTACGAGCAGGGCAATGTTTCAGGGGCGATTAAACAATGGCAATCTGCTGTTGCTATTGAGAAGCAAGCAGCAGAGCCCTTATTGGCAATGGCAGTGGCGCTGTATACCAAAGGCCAACACGGGCAGGGTCTGGCAATGGGAGAAGCAGCACTCCGCATTGATGATCGCTACGGTGATGTGGATTTCCTCAAGCAAAATCTTTGGGGTCAACGCCTGCTTGGTGATACTAAGAAGTTCCTAGAATTACCCCGCATTCAAGCCACCCTCCAACAACGGGAAAACCCTTCATCTCCCAAGAAGTAGCATTAAGAGGGAGTAGGGAGTAGGGAGCAGGGTGTGGGGAATTAGTCACTCCTAACTCCTAACTCCTAACTCCTAACCACTTGCTAAAACACGTCATCTAGTAGTACATATATATTAGTGTTCGCAGTCAGCGGCTGACGACGAACACTCTCTCAATCTCCACTACTCTGAAGTGTCTGTTTAACGGTCATCTTTAGGTAGCAGTGCCAGGATCTGGTCAACAAATTGTTGATGATCAACAACAGGCTTGGAGATATAGCCATCAGCGCCGCTTTGCTTGAGAAAGTTCTCGCGATCGCCTTCCATAGCGTGGGCTGTCACCAGAATAATGGGTAAGGAAGCTGTTTGTGGATCGGATTTCAACATTTGCGTAATCTTGATTCCATCAACAGACTTTCCTTCGTAAACACTTCGTGAAAGAGAGACATCCATCAAAATAATGTCAACCTCCCCTGCTTGGGCAATGTTTATCACCTCTTCTACATTTTCAGTGTGCTTTACCTCCAAACCACCTCGCTTGGTCAAAATTTTGGAAAAAACTCGAGCATTAATCAGATCGTCTTCAACAATCAAAACGGTTTTCATGAGAATTTTGATTTTTTATAGCCCATGTTAACTATTAAGGCATATACAGAACTGAGGAGAATTACTGAAGAAGAATACAGGAGTCAGAATGCCAACGCTGTATTCTGACTCCTGACTCCTGACTTCTGACTCCTTATCCAGGATAATACTACTGCTTTTTATCCTATGACGATCAAGATTTTGTAATGAAGAGTATTTCATCCGTTATGCTGTGGTTGCTACAGTCTTCATTTAGAGCAACTTTTGTGTAGTGAAAATTTAGGGAAAAAACTCATGGCAAAACAGTTAAACCTTCTCTCAACGGGAAAGGTCGTTACCACAGCCTTGCATACTGAGATGCAAAGGTCCTATCTAGAATATGCCATGAGTGTGATCGTCGGGCGAGCGTTACCAGACGTACGCGATGGCTTAAAACCGGTTCATCGACGCATTTTGTATGCTATGCACGAACTCGGTCTGACCCCTGACCGACCATATCGTAAGTGTGCTCGTGTGGTGGGAGACGTGCTTGGTAAATATCACCCCCACGGCGATCAAGCAGTTTACGATGCTTTAGTGCGGCTCGTGCAAGATTTTTCTAGCCGCTATCCTTTATTGGCAGGGCATGGAAACTTTGGTAGCGTAGATAATGATCCACCAGCAGCGATGCGCTACACGGAAACACGCCTCGCATCCATCAGCCATGAGGGGATGTTGGCAGAAATTGGCGATGAAACAGTAGAATTTATCGGCAACTTCGATAATTCTCAGCAAGAACCAACTGTATTGCCAGCACAGTTACCGTTTTTATTGCTGAATGGCTGTTCTGGTATTGCCGTAGGGATGGCAACCAATGTTCCGCCCCATAACTTGGGCGAATTGGTGGATGGGTTGATTGCTTTAATTGATCACCCTGATTTAAGCGATGAAAAGTTATTTGAGCTGATGCCTGGCCCAGATTTCCCCACAGGTGGTGAAATTGTCGGTAATACTGGAATTCGTGAGGCATATACTACAGGTAAAGGTGGGATTGTGCTGCGGGGAGTCTCCCAGATTGAGGAGGTTGCTGGCGGACGAAGTGGCAAGCGGCGCACAGCAATTATAGTGACGGAATTGCCTTATCAAGTGAATAAAGCTGGTTGGATTGAGAAAGTTGCGGATCTGGTGAATCAAGGTCGCCTCCAGGGAATTGCGGATCTACGGGATGAAAGCGATCGCCAGGGAATGCGCGTGGTGATTGAACTGAAACGCGATACCAACCCCCAAGAAGTTCTCCAACATTTGTATCACCAAACCGCACTGCAAAGTAATTTTGGGGCAATTCTCCTCGCCTTGGTAGATGGACAACCACGACAGTTAACCTTACGCCAGCTTTTGCAAGAGTTCTTGAGTTTCCGAGAACAGACACTCTCACGTCGCTACACTCATGAGTTGGAAAAGGCAGAAAGTAGACTGCGTTTGGTAGAAGGTTTGCTGATTGCACTCTCTCACCTAGACGAGGTCATTGAAATTTTACGGCATGCTGCTGATGGTGGCAGCGCCAAAATAAGTTTACAAAACCAACTAAATTTGAGTGAAGTACAAGCAGACGCCATTCTCGCTATGCCACTGCGACGCCTCACAAGTCTAGAACGGCAGAACTTACAACAGGAGTTTGAGCAGTTAAATGAGCAGATTAAATCGTTGCAAATTTTACTAAATGATCGGCGGGAATTACTGAAAACCCTGAAAAAAGATTTGCGATCGCTCAAGCGCAAGTACGGTGATGCTCGCCGGACTAAGCTAGGGATAACGAATCAAGAAGAGACAAAGGCAACGGGTGTCGGGACAAGGAGAGAAGAATCAGAGGAAGAAAGTGCAAAATCCAAAATCCAAAATCCAGTATTGGAAGTGCCACCAGAAGAAGTGGTTTTAGAGTTTACTCAGCGAGGTTACGTGCGCCGTCAGCCAGTCGCTCACGCTGCCTCAACACGGAAGGTAAAATCTGACAACGGGATATCAGATAATGACTTCATTATTCAAACCGCTGTGACCGATACAGAAAAGGATTTGCTGGCACTCACCACTGGGGGCAAAATCTACCCAGTTAAGGTAGGAGATATCCCCCCCACTAGTGGGCGTTCTACACGGGGAACACCACTGATAACTTTGCTCACCAATACCGCCCAGGGCACGCAGGAAGTTATTGTTAATCGTTTTTTACTGCCGGAAAAGCCTGAAAGCGTAGACATAGTTCTTTTGACTAGGCTGGGACGAATTAAGCGCTTGTCCCTTACCGAATTGACTCACCTGACTCGTCGCGGAATTACCATATTGAAACTCAAAGACGACGACGAATTGATACTGACTCAGTTCACCACTACAAGTGAAAAGGTGATTTTAGCCAGTTCAGGTGGGCGGCTGTTGAAGTTTGCGGTAAATGACGAACAACTCCCGATCATGGGTCGCACCGCTATGGGTCTGCAAGCTTTACGCCTGCGCCAGCAGGAGGTGATGGTTGGTTGTGTGACCTTAAATACAGAGGGAGATTTATTACTGGTGACTCAACTAGGATATGCCAAACGCCTACCAGTGAGTAGTTTACGACTAGGTAATCGAGGCGATATCGGAACTCAAAGCTTCAAATTTGCCAATAAAACAGATACCTTAGCTGCTATGGTACTTGTCCCTCCAAAAGCTGAAGTCGTCCTAGTCACGAATCATCAGCGGGTGGTGCGCCTACCTGTAGAAACTGTGTCCTCTGTGGGCAGAGAGAGCATTGGTGAAAGGGTTCTCCAACTTAATCGGGATGAAAAAATCATCACCGTTACCAACCTGGGATAATGGGCAGTAGGGGAGGAATGTTTTTTAATGCCTTGCGGTGTACGTAATTTATCGGGAGTACACGAACAAAGGCTGCCTCCATAGCCCGATTCGAGTTATAGATTTTCTTTATTTCCCAGGAAAACTTTATAAGTAAAATTAATCACAAGATTATGTAAATTAGTGTGACTTTTTTGCTCATTGTTGTTATATTAGTTTACAAAAGGTTACAAAATCTTGAAAACCTAACTTGGAGTTCCAACCATGGCAGACACAACAAAAGTTATTACCCCCGTAATCGAAGATCGTAATGCTTGGCGTTGGGGCTTTACCCCTCAAGCAGAAGTTTGGAATGGTCGTTTGGCAATGATCGGCTTTTTATCAGCCGCGTTGATTGAACTATTTACCGGTCAGGGCTTTCTACACTTCTGGGGTATCCTTTAAGTTAAGAATTCAGGAGTCAGGATTCAGGAGTCAGAATGAATACAAGAGTTTGGTATTTGTCTTCGTACTCCTGAGATATTCTATTTTCTTATTCTGACTGATGTAGGACTTAGATTTTAAGGCGACAGATTTGCCTTTACCGTAACAAAAAGCCTGGGAGTAGTGATTCACTCCCAGGCTTTTTGTTATTAGTTGGTGGTTCTTTTTACACAGAACTTGCCAGTAAATGAAGTAGAGTACAGAGGTCTAAAAGGCAGATCATAAACCCTTTTTACTCCTGACTCCTGACTCCTGACTCCTGACTCCTTTTACCGAATATACTCTTTGAGAACACTGTTGCGATTTGGGTGGCGTAACTTACGGAGTGCTTTTGCCTCTATTTGCCGAATCCGTTCGCGAGTGACATTGAAAATCTGTCCAATTTCCTCAAGAGTTTTCATTCGACCGTCATCTAATCCATAGCGCAGTCTGAGAACATCACGTTCGCGAGGACTGAGACTGTCGAGAACCTTCTCTAGATCTTCCCGCAGGAGATTTTTGGAAACTTGGTCTTCTGGTGTCTCACCATCCGACTCAATAAAATCGCCCAGTCGGGAATCTTCTTCTTTCCCTATGGGCGTTTCTAGTGAAATCGGGAGTTGGGCGGATTTGGCAATAAACCGCAGTTTCTCAATAGTCATTTCCATGCGGGTTGCAATTTCTTCTTCGGTGGGTTTGCGACCCATCTCTTGCGAAAGCAGCTTGGTGGTTTTTTTGATCCGAGAGATAGTTTCGTAAAGATGAACTGGAAGGCGGATAGTACGGGATTGATCGGCGATCGCACGGGTGATTGCTTGACGAAT
>CAIVAU010000193.1 GCA_903903925.1 uncultured cyanobacterium | reverse complement strand
TCACGAAGAGTTTCTTGTCCAAAAACTTCTAGTTTACGAGGCACTGCAATCTTATCACCACACTTCAGATCTGACAAATATTTCCAACCATCCACTGTCAGATAAGGGTGTTGAATCGTTGTTTCAACAAAGCGTCCCAATCGAGTAGTCACGCGAAAAACTGGTTGTAGCCCACTATTAATAAAGTCAGATGGTTTGTCCATGCAAATCTTCCAGTCATTACCAAGAGTTCTCACTTCTCCTTCTCTTCTCTGTACAAGTTCTTGAATTGTGCAAAGACGGCCATCACTCAAAACTATTTCAGTGTTGAAGTGGCAGCATTTTCCCATTGATGGCCTACCCGCAATAATGGTGAGTGTGCCGCCTTCAAATCCCATCATTAACTTATCTAAGTCATGAATTCCTGTAGGATAGATAGGACTAAATGACTCTAATTCCCAGTAAGCAGCTGTCGTAATCGTGCTGTTGTGTTCAGTATTTGTACCAAACCTTTGGCTAGAAACTTGAAAAACTTTTTGTTCTGATTGGTCGAGGACAATTGGTAGCTCAGTTTGAGTTTCATAACCAAGCTGCACAATTTCGTTGCCTGCTTTAATTAATTGGCGTCGTTGGTATTTTTCCATCACCAACTCTGCCAAAGCGTCGATGTTGACTGCTGAGACTGTACGATCTATAAGAGTTGCTAATTGATTTCTGCCCCCAATGCGTTCGAGCAGATCGTGGTTAACAAGCCAATTTGTGACTGCAATTAAATCTGTGGGTTTACCTTGACCATGCAACCTGACGATAGCTTGATAGATGTCTTTGTGAGCGCTAATGTAAAAAGCTTCGGGAACCAAAATATCGACAATTCTTGCGATCGCATTACTGTCTAGCAAACAACCGCCCAAAATAGCCTCTTCACTTTCAATGCTTTGGGGAGGTAATTTATCGTTCACGTTTTGCTCCTCAACGTTTCAATAGCTTGTTGACGCTGCTGTTCAATTTCTTGCTGAAATTTTTTCGCCATATGTCGGCTGCTTGTAGATCCTTGAGATTTTTGGGACTGCGCTTGCTCTTTAACCAAGAATTTTTTGTAATAAACCTCCCAGCGATGCTGTCCAGCTTTGGTCGTGTGGGCTAGCCAAGCTTCTACGTCGTTGACTGGCTGGCTGAGATTCTTAGTTTTCCCTTCACAAAAAGTTAAAAAATTCGCTCGCTCGCTGTCTGAGAGAGTCTGAATAAAGTCTGAATAAGTCTTAATAGTATGAGGGGTGCTGGAATCTTTGTGCTGTAAGGGTTCTGGGGGTTGAGCGTTGTGCTGGTGCAACGACTGTTGCGCTGATGCATCTGGCGTTGTGCTGGTGCAACGACTGTTGCACTCTTGCAACGACTGTTGCGCTGATGCAACGCTTTCTTTTTCTTCGCTTTTCTCTTGTTTACTCACATTTTCTTCTTTGCACAAAAGCGTCAGTCTACGGTTAGATATTTTTTGCTTAACACTGACTTGTTGTAGTTCTATTTCAATCAGATGCTTCTCATCTAAAGTTTTCAATGCTCTAGAAATACTGCTCTTGTGCAGTCCGAGCCTTTTGCCTAATTCTGAGCAGTTAATTTCTAGTTCCCTATCGCCATAAGGGTCTGATGCTCTAATCCAGATGAAAACCTTAATTTCCGCTGGATTTAGAGTTTTACAACACTCTTCCCAATCTTCAGCAGTTAAGCGTAGATGCAGGGGGATTTTAGCTTTCTCCTTACTCCTGTTCATCGGACACCCCCTCAAAAGTTACGGCAATCCCAAACTCAGAGCAGGTTGTTTGAGCCAACGCTAGCTTTACTAAGTCGTGCTTTCCAAAAAGGTGAATGCGTTTGCTATGATTAGGGAAAAAAGCTGAGTAAGCCAGAATCTTACCTAGTGCCTCTTTCCAATCGCTGATCTCTTTGATCTCAATAACTTCAGACTCAGTGAGTAAATCGATGCGACCG
>CAIVAU010000192.1 GCA_903903925.1 uncultured cyanobacterium | reverse complement strand
ATCAATATTCAGGCTGGTTCACTTTCCTTATCTGATGGTGCTCAACTAGTGGCTAGTACCTTTGGGCAGGGGGATGCGGGCAATGTTTTCGTGCAGGCAAAAGATTCGGTTTCGCTAGCAGGCCTTAACACTACTATCTTTAGCTCCGTAGAGGCAGGAGGTGTGGGCAAAGGCGGCAACATCAATATTCAGGCTGGTTCACTTTCCTTATCTGATGGTGCTCAACTGTTGGCTAGTACCTTTGGGCAGGGGGATGCGGGCAATGTTTTCGTGCAGGCAAAAGATTCGGTTTCGCTAGCAGGCTTTAACACTGCTATCTTTAGCTCCGTCGAGGCAGGAGGTGTAGGCAATGGCGGCGACATCAACATCAGTGGAGCTTCGCTTTCCCTCAAAGATGGTGCGCAACTAATAACCGCAGTTCGTCAAGCGGCTAACAACCAGCTACCGGGACGAGGGAACGCAGGGAATGTCAAAGTCGATGTCACAGGTCTTGTCACTATTGATGGGGTCAACAACGGATTTCCCAGTGGAATTCGCAGCTTTGTAGACACAGGGACAATAATAGGCAATGGGGGCAATATCAATATCTCCTCTGGCTCATTGTCCTTATCTAACGGTGCGCAACTGTTGGCTAGTACTTTTGGCAAAGGGAATGGAGGCAACATAGATATTACTGCTGGTGAACTGTTGCTGCGTGGTCACAGTACAATATCTACCTCTGCTAGCGCTACTGGCAATGGTGGCAACATTACCATTACTGCTCCCGTAATCGTTGCCTTCCCCTCAAATAACGACATTACCGCCAATGCTTTTATTGGTATTGGTGGTAATGTAAAAATTACCACATCTGGTCTGTTTGGCATCGCACCTCTGAGTCGGGCAGAACTTGAGCAACGTCTAAATACGACAGATCCCAGTCTACTAGATCCGGGCAGGCTACCTACAAGTGACATCACTGCTATTTCGCAACAAAATGCATCCTTAAGTGGCATCGTAACCATCAACTCACCAGATGTAGACCCCAGCCGAGGATTAGTTAAATTACCAGTGAATGTCACAGACCCCACAACACTGATTGCCCAAAATCCCTGTCAAAGAGGTATAGACAGCTCATTTACCATCACTGGACGTGGTGGCTTGCCATCTAATCCGAATCAAATCCTCGCAAGTGACAATGTTCGCGTTGATTTGGTCAAGCCTGCTTCAAGTACAAGCAATTCTCCAACTACATCTGTGAAGTTGCAATCATTGACCCCCACTGTCAAACGGTTAGTCCCAGCCCAAGGATGGATATTCAACGACAAAGGGCAGGTCATTCTCACAGCATACGATCCCACAAAGACTGGACCACAACGCTCTTGGCAAGAACCTGCTAGTTGTGCTAAGCGCTGATTTTTCGCTATGAGTGTAGAGTGGACATCTTGTCTGCTCTCAAAAGGCGATTCATGCTCCTGGCATGATGACTAGTATAGGTTTATTCTTGTGCTTTCGATAAATTAGAAAGTCACTGTCTAGGGTTAAGACAAAGCTTCCTGGATAGAACTCTGCCATTCGTACCCAAGCATATTCTGTCGTAACCCAAGAGTGATAGCGATCGCGGCGATCAATGAGGGCAATGAGGGGTCCAGTGTCAAGAAGGATTTGTTGACGCATTAAGCACCATATCCTTCCATGTACTCACGATTAGTGGAAAGATCTCCAGGTCCCGTGCCTGCACCGATGTAAGCTTGGGCTGTTTCTAAGAAGGATAGAACTGGTTCGGTGAGCGACTTGACTGTTGTCGCTTGCCAAAACAGCAAATCAAATACGATGCACAATAAACAAGGTAGAAAGCAAGTTATAAGTTTACTTCATCTCCAGGGAAAGTGCGTCATCTATAATTTACAGCGTTGATGATTGTCATCACCTTGATTAATGAGAGCAATTAGAGGAGAAGCATCGCAAAGTGTCATGCCTTTTATGTAGGTGCATCCCATTTTTGAAAATTCGTAGTGCAAGCATCTTGCTCGCTCATAGTACACGTGAGCAAGATGCTCACACTACTGATCGTCTTTCTGCAAAACTGGGATGCTCCCTTTTATGTTGATCAGTCTTTATTTTCTAAAAACTCTGTAAATGCTTCTTCCACTCGCCCTGATAAGTTCGATGGCTGAAAGTTAACTTGTCCAATCCTTCCTTTTAATGTTTGATCTAGGGTGAGTTTTGGAGAGTCATTAGAAGATAGGCTTGGCAAAATGGTCAAGATGACTCGCTTACCTTCTAATTCTGCAGTATGCTGTAGAATTTCTTCCCAAGTTCCTTCTAGTCTTTGTTGTTCCATTCGTTGTATTTTTAATTAAATAAAAGCTCCCATCATATGTGATGGAAGCGCTAAATTTCACCCAGCATGCCTGGAAACTCTGAATTGTGCCTATACTCAGGGCTATTTCATTCTCAACCATAGCCTTGAACTCGCATTCTAGGCTCGGTTTCAACGGACGCTCATTCAACAAAGTTCTAGTCGGCTTGAGCCGAGTTTAGCTATTAGACTAGGAATTTATTCCTAGGCGAGCTTATTCCCTTCGTTGACAACACCCAATTCCTTTTGAGCATTGGTCTTAGCTACTTTAAAATCAGTCGCCCATTGCTCGCTTTGCTGAGTGCTCAAGTTGTTGCGAATTGCAGCGAACAGAGTGCTTTCTTCTTGACGAACGTGGTCGCCAACTTTATCCGATAGCTGTTTGACTCGATCTTTGAATTGAGGTGAGGATGGGCTGATAGCCTTAATTTCATCCAATAACACCCTAAATTCATTTTGCTCGTCATACAGTTCTTGGGTGTCGTTATCACCGTAAAAGGAGCGTGCTCTGGGGTAGACGACTTCTTCCTCGGCGATGGAGTGGGCTAGTAGGTCTTTATAGATTTGACCGAAGTATTCTTGGATCTTATGTGGATCGTTACTCGCCAACAGTTCGGTGAACAGAGTGTTTACCTTGTTGTGATCTAAGCGAATAACATCCTGGATATTCAAATCCTGTTTGTCGCTACCTTGGGTAACAGCACTACCGACCACGCCGCTTAACGCTGCTACAGCATCTTGAACGCGTCCCCAAATTCCTTGGTCTGCATCTTGTCCAGTGAGTTCTCGGACACCCACAATTTCCAAAATGCCTTTGAGTTGCTCTTGGTGAGCGCGGTTTTCAAAGTTAACAGTATTTAAAGGTCCGATCGCCAGCAAAACATCAGCACCAACTATTTGGGCAGCCTTGTGAATTGTCAAGCCTGATATTACCAGTTTATGCTTTAGCAATTCGTGCTCAAATACTTTTTCGTATAAGCTGAGCCTGGAATCTTGGAATGATTGGCGAACCTTTTCAACCAATTCTTTGGTGCTTTGTTTCGGTTCCGCCTGGATGCCATATTGACCAATTACAGTCTCAATGATGCCCAGATTTTTTTGATCATCTTCAAGAAATTTCCGAAGGCGGTCAGCAATTTCGGAATCTAGACCTTCGCTCAAAAGCTTTTGCTCGTTTTCTATGAGTAGCTGTTGTAGAGCTTTTACATCTGCTAATTGAATGCCTATAGCAGAACGCTTCGTATCATCTAATGTTGCGACCATTACTGGTTACCCTTTGGAAAAATGTTTGTATCATTACTGGATTCTAGGTTGACATAGCAATCAAATAAGCTTCATCTTTCTTTTGACCGATACCCGTAAAAACGAAGGGCAGAAAAAATTTTTTCTTTACAAAAAATGTAACTCATATCACAATATTATGCTTTCTTCTATCATTAGAAAGATAAATTATATTGCAGTTTATACTCATGGATGGGCAATAATAAATATTTTCTTCTATCACTAGATAGATAAACTTTTTCTAATTGTTATTACTCAATTAATAGGTGTGAGGAATTTTTGATCAACAAAAACTAATAACCAACAAACAACCAGTCATATACAATGGACACTCAAGATAGAGACACAACACCCTACCCAAATATCCCAGCTTTTTTGGAAAGTGACAGCAGAGAATTTCGTGATACTGGTGTGCCTAGTACTGTTGCGATCGCCGGACATCCAATACACCCCATCCTTGTGCAATTCCCAATTTCTTTTCTGGTTGGGGCACTCTTAACCGATACCATCTTCTGGTGGACTAGTGACATTTTTTGGGCACGCGCCTCTTTCTGGCTGATAGTTGGTGGATTGGCAGGAGGTACAGCCGCAGCCCTAACTGGTATATTAGACTTCTTAAGAATACAACGAGTCCGTAAGCGCACTGCTGGTTGGGCGCATTTGATTCTCAACGTTTCTGCCTTAGTGCTAACGATAGTCAACTTGCTACTAAGGTTGAACAACCCAGTCTCACCAATATTACCTTGGGGACTCATACTTTCACTCATCGTAGCCGGACTTCTCGGAGTTTCTGGTTGGTACGGAGGTGAATTAGTTTATCGGCATAAGATTTCTGTCATTGGTAGCGGTAACCCCAATTACCCATAATCCTAGGGGCGGAGTCACTCCGCCCTCACTCACGGAAAATGGTAAGTTTGAAGTGGGCTCCCTTTTAAAGAAAACCGAAAAGTGCACAAAAAAGTTAAAGTCAAACCCAACTCTAAAGTTCAAAAGATTCAAGAAGACGCCGATGGCAGTCTAATTGTGCATTTGAAATCACCTCCAGTAGACGGTAAAGCTAATGAAGAGTTAATTAAACTGCTATCTGAAAACTTCGACGTTCCCAAATCGCATATTAGAATTAAATCTGGTTTATCTTCCAGGCAAAAGTTAATTGAAATTGATACGGATGCTTAGAGTAGATGATCACCCATGAGTATGCATAAAAATCGGCTTTTCTGCTCGCTTCTAAGGTTTTAACCTCAGGCTATTCCCATTAATGGGATACACCTAATGAATAACCGTTCCAAGAGCTTGATTCGTGTGTAATACTGATATATCTAGACTGAGCTTTCACTCGTTCTATCCAAGCTTGGATAGCGGGAAATTGTGATAAATCAAAACCACCTTCATCAGCAACATGAGTATAAGCGAACAGGCTGATATCTGCTATAGTGTAACGCTCTGCAACAAAAAAACTGTGCTCTCTTAAATGGTTTTCCATCACTTTGAGTGCTGCATAACCACGTTCGCGTTTTTCCTCAAGTGCTTCCTTATACTCTTCAGCCTTACCTAAAATAGAAACCCAAAATCTCGATGTAGCAATAAAAGGCTCATGGCTGGACTGTTCAAAAAACAACCACTGCAGCACCTGCGCTCGGAAAAAGCGATCATAAGGCAAAAACTCTGTTCCTTCACTCAAATATACCATTATGGCATTTGATTCTGCCAAGAATTTCCCTGTTTCTATTTCCAAAACTGGAATTTTCCCGTTAGGATTTATACTTAAAAACTCTGGCCTTCGCGCCTCACCTTCGATGACGTTAACCTCCACTCTTTCAAAAGGTATACCAATTTGTGTTAGCAAAAGACGTATCTTGTAGCCATTACCAGAAGGTAAAAAATCATACAATCGCAGCAAAGTTTCCATGCCAACAAATATTGCGATGAAGTTGGTGAATAATCATGCAGGTAAAATACCGCACATCCTAGAAAAAACAAATGAGCGTGATAAAAAATTTAGAAAGACAACATATAAACGTATGATACTAAATTTTTTAATAAATAAAAACCCCAAATATTATTTCTTTTAAAGAGTTATATTTTTAAGTTTTTCAGTAGTCAAAGATAAAAAATGTGTGGACAATTTACTCTAAGTAAAACAGCAGAAGAATTAGCCAAAACCTTTTATGTACAAAGATTTCGTGAGATCGATACACAATATATTGCACTTACGCAAATGTTAATAGCTGTGTTGCACAACACAGGAGGTCTTACACCTCTACCCAATTAAGGCAATCAATGCTTATCCAGATGTCGTCAACAATGCTGAGTACAACACCCCAGAGTGAGATCGTACCAATCTTTGACTTAATTGCCCCACAAATCAGTTAAATTAGCTAATGGGTAAGGAAGACTGGTACTGAACAATTCCATGCCCTAATACCCAATAACAGAGGCATATATGCCAAGAACACAGAAGAACGATAACTTTATTGACAAATCTTTTACTGTTATGGCAGACCTGATCCTGAAGCTTCTGCCAACTAGCAAAAGAGCAAAAGAAGCTTTTGTTTATTACCGTGATGGAATGTCAGCACAAGCAGATGGAGAATACGCCGAAGCCCTAGAAAACTATCAAGAAGCCCTAGAACTAGAGGAAGATCTCAATGACCGCAGTTATATCCTGTATAATATGGGGTTAATATATGCCAGCAACGGCGACCACGAAAAGGCTTTAGAGTTATATCACCAAGCAGTTGAGTACAACCCTCGCCTACCCCAAGCCTTGAATAACATCGCAGTCATTTACCACTACCAAGGAGAAAGAGCAAAGGAAGCAGGAGACCCAGACGCTGGAGAAGCACTGTTTGATCAAGCCGCTGATTATTGGGTCAGAGCAGTCCGCATGGCTCCCAATAACTACATTGAAGCCCAAAATTGGCTGAAAACGACTGGGCGATCGCAAATTGACGTATATTTCTGACAGTTAGGAGTGAGGAGCGAAAAATTATATGTCCCAACTCCCAACTCCCAACTCCCAACTCCCAACTCCTGACTCCTGACTCCTGACTCCTGACTCCTGACTCCTAAAAAAACTATGATTGATCGTGAACAAGTTCATAAAGTAGCCAACCTGGCTCGGTTAGAATTGACACCAGAAGAAGAAGAAAAATTCACCATCCAATTGGGAAGCATCATAGATTACTTCCAACAGCTCAGTGAATTGGATATTAGTGGTGTATCCCCAACGACACGGGCAATTGATGTCAGCAATGTCACAAGAGCAGATAATCTGCAACCCGATCCCAACCGAGAAGCCATTCTTCAAAACGCACCAGAACAGGAAGGCGACTTTTTCAAAGTACCGAAAATCCTCAACGCGGCTGAATAGTGAGGAGTGAGGAGTTTAAATTCCTAACTCCTCACTCCTAACTCCTAACTACAATAAAGGAGATGATTATGGGCTTGGGAATCCTTAAGGATGGCAAATGGGTATCTGAACGGGATCAAGAAGATTCCGAAGGCAAATTTGTCCGTCCATCAACAACTTTCCGTCACAAAGTGACAGCGGATGGATCTAGTGGGTTTAAGGCTGAAAGCGGGCGCTATCATCTATATATTTCTTGGGCGTGTCCTTGGGCGTGTCGTACAGCAATGATCCGCCAGTTGAAAGGACTACAAGATGCCGTTGGGATGTCGGTCGTAGCCCCAGAGATTCACGACAACGGCTGGGAGTTTTCTGATGAACCTGGGTCTATTCCTGACACAGTCAATGGGACTCAGTATCTTTGGCAAATTTATCTCAAAGCTGACCCTGACTACAGCGGGCGGGTAACAGTCCCAGTTTTATGGGATACACAAACTGGCAAAATTGTCAATAATGAATCCCGCGAAATCATGCGGATGTTCGATACAGAGTTTAATGAAGTTGCCAAAAAAGATACAAACTTTTATCCGGAAGATTTACAAAAAGTTATTGATAAGACAATAGAAGCTATCTACCAACCTATTAATAATGGTGTTTACCGTGCAGGATTTGCGACGACTCAATCCGCGTATGATGCAGCAGTAACAGAACTATTTGATGCTCTCGACCGTTGGGAAAAAGTGTTAGCAGAGCAAAGATATCTGTGCGGGGATCAGATGACTGAGGCGGATTGGTGTATATTTACCACACTATTTCGCTTCGATGCAGTTTACTATGTGCATTTCAAATGCAACTTACGTCGGATTATAGATTATCCTAATTTGTGGAATTACCTCAAAGACCTCTACCAACATCCAGGGGTGAGAGAAACTTGCAACTTGGATCACATTAAACGACATTATTACAAAAGTCATCCCAAAGTTAATCCTACTCGGATTGTACCGAAAGGACCGCTGATGGATTTTGATGCCCCACATAATCGCGATTAGTTGACCAAAAAAGGGAGCAGGGAGCAGGGGGAATCCCCATAATTAAAAGATGCTGTTGGTCAATTCGTGATGGGTCAGACCAATCACGGATTGACCAACAACATCATAAATTTAGGGGCTTGTACCTTTTTCTTTCCCTGCTCCCTGCTCCCTCTTAAAGTCAACTCATTGACAAATTTGTTGAAGTGTTGCGTTGAATTCAGGGTAGGAAACAGAAGCAGCTTCCGCCCGATGAATTGTGGTAGTTCCAGAAGATTTGAGCGCAGCAATTGCCAAGCTCATAGCAATGCGATGATCTGCATGACTGTCCACATCTGTACCAGTTAAGGGAGTACCGCCGATAATTTCCATCCCATCGGGTAATTCGCGGACTTGCGCCCCCATTTGGTTCAGCTGCTGCGCCATCACAGCAATGCGATCGCTCTCTTTCACCCGCAACTCAGCCGCATCCCGAATGATTGTCGTTCCTGTAGCAAAAACCGCCGCCACAGCCAAAATGGGAATTTCATCAATCAACCTGGGGATTAAGTCCTCCCCGGCGATAGTACAACTGCGTAAATGACTAGAACGCACCCGTAAATCAGCAACTGGTTCTCCAGCAACCTCGCGCTGATTTTCGAGCTGAATATCTGCTCCCATCATTTCTAAGACTGACAAAACGCCAGTGCGGGTGGGATTAACGCCTACATTTTCAATCAATAGTTCAGAATCTGGTATAATTGCACCAGCCACCAACCAAAAGGCGGCTGAACTAATATCTCCTGGTACTATCACTTCCCGTCCGATAAGTTGAGCAGGACCAGTCATGGTAACACTGTTCGTTTCTGGGTCGCTTACCAGTTTGGCACCAAACGCCCTTAGCATACGTTCGCTATGATCGCGAGATAGTGCAGGTTCGGTAACCGTAGTTTGTCCCTCAACCGTCAAACCTGCAAGGAGAATGCATGACTTCACTTGGGCGGAGGCGATGGGAGAATGGTAGTGAGTTGGTTTGAGGGACTGTCCTTGTACTGCCAAAGGTGCAAGTGTACTACCTTTGCGTCCCCAAATTAGTGCGCCCATTTGTTGTAAAGGCTTGACAACACGAGACATCGGGCGCGATCGCAAGGAACCATCCCCCGTTACAGTAAAAAATCGTCCCCCATGAGATGCCAAAAGTCCTAGCATGAGTCGCAGGGTAGTACCAGAGTTTCCAGCATCTAACACATCAGGTGGTTCTTGTAAATTCCCCAGACCAATACCTTTAACACGCACTAATTCCGTATTCAGTTCCGAAATTTCCGCCCCCATCGCTTGGAAACATCTCGCCGTGCTGCGGGGGTCTTCTCCCAAGAGTAATCCTTGGATCTGGGTTTCTCCAAGGGCGATCGCCCCCAACATCAAAGCCCGATGAGAAATTGATTTATCCCCCGGAACCCGGATAAAACCGTGTAAATATAATCCAGAAGGAGGTTGCTGGATAATTAACTTGTGAGGAACGTTTTCTTTAATTTCTACGGTTATAACAGAAGCCGACATGAGAATAAACTGGCGTGTCACTGCGCTAGTATCCTATCGTGTTCGCTGACTCACTAGCTCTATCAGTATTTATTTCATTTCATCGTTGCGCTCCCATGCTTACTCACCACCGCAAGCCCGTGTTACTCTCACTAATTTCCACAGACCTACCAGTTTGGTCTGTTCTCGAAACTGCTGCAACAATATATCAAAAAGACAGCGATCGATTTCATTTACTGTTGACAGCACCACCCATTAAAACCTACGAAGTCGCTAACTCCCCAAGTCAGGAAGACACGCTTATCTCCCAGAATACCTCTAGGCGTCCACACCAAGAACCGAGCAATATTCAAGTCCCCAGTGGTCCTAGAATTTTGTGGTTGGAAATTTCCCCTTACCGAGTCATTATGACCATGCAAGGTAACGCTCAATTGAGTTACCGTCACTTTTGGGAACAGGGCGTTTATGGAGTGAGTCGTTACTGGTTGCCAAATGAATCATTGCAACCCAACGAACCTATTCGCTTACGTAATTTTACTCGTAACCTCAAGCTCGATGGACACCCTTTACCAGCGCATTTACGGGTAGAATACGAATTATGGGCAGGGAAAGTCCAACTAGGATGCTATATCCTTAGTGTGGAAATTCAGCATTAATAGGTCAGGAGTCAGGAGTCAGGAGTCAGGAGTCAGGAGTCAGGAGTCAGGAGTCAGGAGTCAGGAGTCAGGAGTCAGGAGTCAGGAGTCAGGAGTCAGGATTTATTTCTTTGGGTATCTGTCTTGGTGGCTATT
>CAIVAU010000191.1 GCA_903903925.1 uncultured cyanobacterium | reverse complement strand
TACTGGCTTGCGAATTGACCATATTGATGGTCTGTATAACCCAAAACAATATTTAGAAAGGCTGAAAGAAAAAATAGGTGATACTTACATAACTGTTGAGAAGATTTTACAATTTGGGGAAGAAATACCTAGTAACTGGTCAGTTCAAGGAACCTCTGGCTACGATTACTTAAATTATGTCAATGGTATTTTCTGTCAAACAGAAAACCAAGATAAGTTTTCTCAAATTTACTTGGAGATCACAGGAAGCAAAGTCTCGTATGAAAACATTGTTGCTGAGAAAAAGCACCAGATTATAGATAGAAATTTTGCTGGCGATATTGAAAACCTGACTCTTCTCTTAAAGAAAATAGCAGGGATGTATCGGCATGGAAATGACTTTACAATTAACGGTTTGAAGCAAGCGCTTGCAGAAATACTTACTCGCTTTCCTGTGTACCGGACTTATATAACCGAAGAGGGTATATCTGAAGTAGATCGATCCTATATTGAGGAAGTGACTGAAGCGGCAAAAGCGGGTACACCACTGTTGTTCAATGAATTGAACTTCATCCAAAAATTGATGTTGTTGGAATACGAAGATTCTCTGACTCAAGCTGAAAAAGATCAGTGGCTTTACTTTGTCATGAGAGTGCAACAGTATACGGGACCATTGATGGCAAAAGGAGTTGAAGACACCGCTTTATACGTCTATAACCGCTGCCTTGCTTTAAACGAAGTTGGAGGTGAGGCTGGTCGTTTTGGTGTTAGTCTTTCAGAGTTTCATGAGTTCAATCAAAAACGGCAAACTCAGTGGTCTCATGCAATGAGTACTACCTCCACTCATGATACTAAGCGAGGTGAAGATACTAGGGCAAGGTTGAATGTCCTCTCGGAAATTCCTGAAGAATGGCAACAACAAGTCCGCATTTGGTATGACATCAATCGTTCCCATCGCAAGACTATTAAGCGTTTAACCATGCCAGATAGGAACGATGAATATCTTTTTTACCAGACACTGATTGGCGTATTTCCGTTTTTTGAACAGGAATATAGTAGTTGTGTTGAGCGCGTAAAAGATTTTGTGCTTAAAGCAATCAGAGAAGCGAAAGTTTACACCGCTTGGCTGCGACAGAATAGCACTTATGAAGATGCTTTTACTGGTTTTGTCACATCAGTTCTAGAACCTTTGGAAGATAGTCCTTTCTTAAAGGAATTTCTCCATTTCCAGAGAAAAGTTGCCTACTATGGCATCTTCAACTCTCTTTCTCAAACTTTATTAAGGATTACTTCTCCTGGAGTTCCAGACCTTTATCAAGGAACTGAACTATGGGATTTTAGTTTAGTTGATCCTGATAATCGCCGTCCAGTTGATTTTGAACTGCGACAGTCCTATCTTAAAGAAATTAAAACACAGGCAGAGACTGATATTCTCAAGCTGATAGACGAGTTACTTGCGACAAAGGAAGATGCTAGAATCAAGCTATTCCTAGTTTTCCAAGCTTTAAAAGCAAGAACAGAGTATAAAGATGTTTTTCAGCAAGGCAGCTACTTACCTCTTGAGGTTAGTGGCAAGTTTAAAGAACATATAGTTGCCTTTGCTAGGAGTGATGGTAATAAAACGATAGTGGCGATCGCCCCCCGCTTTTTCACAAGCCTAATTCAGCCCGGAGAGTATCCACTAGGAGAACAAGTTTGGGATAATACCAGTCTTCATTTACCAATAGATGCATCATCTTGGAAAGATGCAATTACTAACCAGATAGTTAAAGCTAACGGTAAGCTGCTCATTGGCGAAGCCCTGAAACATTTCCCTGTAGCACTGCTCATCAGTTGAACAACCCCATATTGAGAAGGATGTGCCTCTAGCCTATGGCTGGGGTGATTTGAACTAAAGTTCGTATAGGTAAAGGGTTTCCCGAAAGGTGGAAGGGCTAAAGCGCTCTCTAGAACCGCCCCCTTGTGGGGCTTTCGGCGCTTTAGCCCCTAGAGATGCCATCTTCCTTAAGGGGTGCTTCCGCTTGAAAAGCTGTCTATTGTCTTTGGTGCGATCGCTCCCAATGAATGTAAGTAGTCATGTGTCATAAATAAGACTGACAGCCACAAGTGTTAAACTAGTGATAAAGTCAAGCAGATAACGGGATGAAAGCCGAACAGTTTGAAATTTTATTAAAAATTCTTAATCAGCAAACACTCGCACTTGTGTCGAGTCTCAAAATAAATTTCGCACTCGGCTTGTTTGACAAGCTAAAGCTGTCAAGGTGAGGTACACCCTAAATCAACAAATCACCGAGCCGATTTTTTGTGTTGATATAGGGTTGATTTTTCTATTAATCAACATATGATGATTTATATCTAAAACCCTATTTCTACAAATTCCCAAGGAGTTCAACTTGAAGGGACTACGTATCGGCTATATTCGCGTGAGTAGCACCGACCAGAATCCGGATCGCCAACTCGAAGGGGTGGAAACGGACAAACTCTTCATTGACCATGCATCAGGCAAGGACACCCAACGCCCGCAACTCCAAGCCATGCTCGCATATGCTCGTGAAGGTGATGTGGTGGTCGTGCATAGCATGGATCGACTCGCCCGAAACCTCGACGATCTGCGCCGTCTTGTACAGCAGCTTACCAATCGAGGCATAAGCATCACTTTCCTCAAGGAGAGCCTGACCTTCACAGGCTCGGATTCTCCTATGGCGCAGCTTTTGCTCTCGGTCATGGGTGCATTCGCCGAGTTCGAGCGCTCCCTGATCCGCGAGCGACAAAAGGAAGGCATCGACCTCGCCAAGAAGAATGGCGTTTATAAGGGCAGGAAGCAAGCCCTATCCTCGGAACAGGTAACAGAGTTACGGCAACGAGCAAAAGCAGGCGAGCAGAAAACCGCGCTTGCCCGCGCTTTCGGCATTGACCGCACGACGCTCTATAAGTATCTCCAAAGTGAGTTGAAGCAAGAGTTGCTGCCCCCAGATGTCACTCACCTGCACAAGAAATTAATGCTTTGAGGCATCTTTTCGACCTAATTAGGATTATGTCGTCCTCAATATTTTCCTTAAACAACAACAAAAATGTCCTGAAAGCATTTATTCTGTTTGTATCCCAATATTGCATAAGTTGATTTCGTTTTCACCTATAAAGAAAGAGTTTCTCCTGTAGTACCTTTGCTCATCCTTTTTGGTTTTTTATAGAAGTTTATACATAATTTTATGCTCTCTCAACAAGAGTCTCATGGTAACAACGCCTGTGTCAAAACGATTTTGGTTTTGGCAGCCAATCCAAAAAATACTTCAAGTTTACGATTAGGTGAAGAAGTACGGGAAATTGATGAAGGATTGCGACGAGCCTCTCAACGTGAGCAGTTCAGGTTAGAACAGAAGTGGGCAGTGCGTCAGCGTGATTTCTACCGTGCTATTTTAGATTACCAACCCCAGATTGTTCACTTCAGTGGGCATGGTACAGGCTCCGATGGTATTGTCTTAGAAGATGAAACAGATCTGCCCGTCCAAGTGAACGCTTTGGCACTGACAAGTATGTTTAAGTTATTTGCCACAAAGGGAGTCGAGTGCGTACTTCTCAATGCCTGCTATAGTGAGGTGCAAGCAAAAGCCATTAGCCAACACGTTAACTATGTGATTGGTATGAACCAAGCGGTTGGGGATAAAGCAGCAATAGCATTTTCTGTGGCATTTTATGATGCTCTAGCAGCTGGAGAACAGATGGAGTTTGCTTATGAATTAGGTTGCTCGCAACTAGTAAATTATTTAGAGCAGCAAACTCCCGTTCTCTTTAAAAAAGACCCTCTTAGTATCATCCAGCCATTCGTAGAGATTATTCCACCTAATCCTTATCAAGAATTAGCTGCATTTGGTGAAAAAGATGCAGATTTCTTTTTTGGACGGGAAACGTTTGTCAATGGTTTGGTAGAAGCGGTTAACAAACAGCCCTTAGTAGGGGTAATTGGTCCTTCTGGCAGTGGAAAATCTTCTGTGGTGTATGCGGGGCTGATTCCCAAACTGCGTATTACAGGAAACTGGCTGATTGAATCATTTCGTCCTGGGAACCAACCCTTTTATCAGCTAGCATCTGCGTTAGTTCATCAGTTAGTACCAGAAATTGATGAAATTCAACAATTGCAGTCAGCGGCGGTACTAGATAAAAATATAAAGCAGGGTTTGGTTCCCTTGGAGCAGATAACGTCTCGTATTATAGAACGTAACCCAGGTAAACGTCTTCTGCTGTTTGTAGATCAATTTGAAGAACTCTACACCCTTTGTCCGAAGGAAGAACAAGAATGCTTTGCTGATTTGATGCTCCAAGCTATCCATCAGAACAATTTGACATTGGTTTTCACTTTACGGGCTGACTTCTACGGCTTTGTCCTTGCCTGTCGTCCTTTACGAGATGCATTGCAGCAGTTTGCACCACAACTTTTGAGTGCAATGAATCGAGAGGAACTCCAAAGAACAATAGAGCAGCCAGCCCAGAAGATAGAAGTCCAATTAGAAGCACAATTAACGCAAAGAATTTTAGATGATGTTGGCAATGAACCAGGGAATCTTCCATTGCTAGAATTTGCCCTGGCTCGACTTTGGTCACTACAGCAAAACCGCTTATTAACTCATCAAGCTTATGACGAGATTGGGGGTGTGAAAAAAGCTTTGGCTAATCATGCTGAGCAAATTTATCAGCAATTAAACGAACAAAAGCAACAAATTGCACAACGGATCTTTGTGCAGTTAATACGCCCTGGAGAAGGAACCGAGGACACTCGTCGCATAGCAACCCGGAAAGAAGTAGGAGATGAGAATTGGGGATTAGTAAGTTATTTAGCCGGATACAAAGCCCGTTTGGTTGTCACCGGACGCGATGAGAAATCTGGGGAAGATACAGTGGAGGTGGTGCATGAAGCCCTGATCCGCGAATGGCAGACTCTGCGAGAGTGGATGAACACTAACCGTCAGTTTCGCGTTTGGCAAGAGCAATTGCGGGCAGCAAACAGACAATGGGAAGCAACGAATCAAGATGAGGGTTCATTATTGCGTGGTGCAGCTTTGGCTGAAGCAGAAGAAAAACTGAAGGAACACCCAGAAGACTTAATTCATGAGAAAGAGTTTATTGAGCGAAGTATCCAAGAACGCGAGCGCCAGGAAGAAGAAGAAAAAGCCCGTAGGCAACGCGAAATCAGAATAGCGTGGATAATTTCTGGTGGCTCGTTTGTTGCCTTGCTCATTACTGCTGGGTTAGGGCTGATGGCTTTTTATCAATGGACAGAAGCGCAAAAAGATAATATTCTGACATTAGTCGCATCAGCTAGAGCAAACTTTGTGGCTGGTCAGCAGCTTGAGGGGATGATAGACTCGTTACGAGCGGAGCAACAAAGCCATGATCTACTATTTGGACGTGAGGAGGTTGCAGATCAGGTCGTTGGTATACTGATGGAGAGCACCACTGATATCCAAGAACACAATCGATGGCGGCGATTCAATAAAATTCCAGACAAAAACCTGTGGAAGGGCACCAACAACCACATGTTCACGGTTGTAGACGGAGACAAAAACGAAAGTAAGGTCAAGCTTTGGGATGCCTCCGGTAAGCTCACCGCCACGATTAACATCCAGCAGCAGCATCTCTCTAGAATAGCGTTTAGTCCCGAACGCCATCTCTCTAAAATAGCGTTTAGTCCCGAACGCCAACAGCTAGTTACTGGTGGATACGACGGCACAATCAAACTCTGGGATATCTCCGGCAGGCTCATCAAGACCCTTCCCTATAACAAGAATGGTTACTCTAGCGTAGCATTCAGTTCCAATGGTCGATGGCTAGCCACCAGCAGTGGAGTCAATAGTCCGGTCACACTGTGGAATACCACCAGCAAGATCAACGAAATAGACACTCAGCAGCAAGTTGTCTTTGATATTGCGTTCAGTCCCGATAACCAACATCTGGCTACTGCCGGATTTGATCATACAGTAAAACTATGGTCTATATTGGATAATTCTTCACCCATAGCTATCTTCAAAACCTTGCATGGACGTGTTTCGGAAGTCGCATTCACTCCTGATGGCTCCAGGCTACTCACTTATAGCAGTGATGACGGCACGACCGAACTTTGGAATTTAAAGGGCAACGAAATTGCCACAATTACTGTCCTCCCAGAAAATCTCTCTGAGATAGCATTTGGTCCTGATGGACTATTGTTGACTGACTACTCAAAAGACCGACGCAAGGTCAAGCTGCGGGACACCTTTGGTAAGACCATCGCCACAATTGACCCCAAGCAGAACGATTTCCCTAGAATAGTGATCAGTTCCGATGGTCAACGGCTAGCTACTATCAATTTTCATGATCAGAAAGTCAAACTCTGGGATACCTCTGCTAAGCTTATCGCCACGATTAATCCCCAAAAGGGCTCGATTCAATTAGCATTAGACCCTCATGGGACACGGTTTGCTACTGTTGGAGACAAGGGGACGATTCAATGGTGGGATGATAAGGGTAAGCTTATTGCTACGTTCAACACTCACCAGAAAGATGTCTACACAATAGCGTTTAGTCCTGATGGTCAACGGTTAGCCATCCTTGGACAAGACGGAGTCCAGTTGTGGGATGATAATGGTAGGCTTATTGCTACGCCCAACACCCACCAGAAAGATGTCTACAGAGTAGCGTTTAGTCCTGATGGTCAACGGTTAGCCATAGGTGAACTAGAGGGAGAAGTTCAACTGTGGAATGTCAAACGTAATACTACCACCAGGATTTACACCCAGCAGGGAATTATTGATGACTTGAAGTTCAGTCCTAATGGTCAATGGCTAGTCACTTGTAGTCAACTTACAGATCAAGTCAAGTTGTGGGATGCTATGGGAAACCTTATTGCTACGCTCAACACCCACCAGGGACATGTCTACAGAGTAGCGTTTAGTCCCGATGGTCAACGGCTAGCCACAAGCGGAGGTGGTATGGTTAAACTGTGGCAGATTGGCGGAGAAAAGGAACTACTAATCCAAGGCTGCAATGACTTGCGGGACTATTTAAATAACCCAAATACAGATATTCCTGACAATGACAAACATCTTTGCGACGGCATTGGCACTCAAAAGTAGCGTATAGGGGTAAACATACTGGAGTTTGGACTAATCCGGTTTCAACCAGCAATTAACAAGCAGGGGTAGGACAGAGGGACTCAACTTCAAGTTTGAAGCTGAGTCAAGCTAGATCATCAGGAAATTAGCCGAAACTAAGCAGCAGTGGAGTCGGCTTTATTCAGTGATTCTTCGGTCTTAGCTTTTTTAGATGCGTGTTTTTTGACAGTAGGATAAGTAGGCCGTGGGGGTGGTTGATGTCCGGGAGCGCGGCCAGGGGATTTTCCACGGGTTTTTGGTGGTTGAGCGGGAGTACCAATAGCGGCTAAAATTAGGGGAAATGTTTGTGCCACACGCCCTGGAGACAGTTTATCCTGAGTTGATTGCCAAGGCAATGGGGAGTCGATGCAAGCTTCTCTGGCTAGCCACAACTGCCAAGTTAACAGTGGCATCAGGTCACTCCATCGCTCTGCTGCCTGAGTCGAACTTAATTGAGGCTGTGTCCAATGTAACCTTTGCTTTGCGAAGCGATACCAGTGTTCCAGAGCAAAGCGACGTAAGTATTTATGCCAGAAGTCCTTTAATGGGGGCATTGTCTCACCAAGCCAAGCTAACCATAAAGGTTTAAATTTCCGCTTCCTTCCTGCGGGCTGAATCACCTCGACACAGATGATCTCCATGTCTCGGTTAGGGGATTTCAAAAAATGATATCCACTCCAATGCGTGACTTTCACCTGACCAACCTTTGGGTCTTCAACAATCAAAGTTTCATCTGCCTCTGGCCATGTCGTGGGGTCATTCAGCTTAAATTTATGACCATGCTTACGTGGTGCGCCCCTACCTTTTTTGGCATCGGGTTTACCCCAAAGGCATCTATTGGATGCTAACCTGAGTAATAAGTCTGCTTCTATACCAATGGTAGCTGTTACAAATTTGGCATTGCCATAGCCTCTGTCATAAGCCACCAGTGGTCTAGTTTCTAACTGCCGAGTTACAAGCTTTAGTTGAAACGCTGCCTTACTCGTTGGGGTTTCAAAGCTGGTAAACATAAGCGTGCCTTAACGGTAATGCCCAACTCCCATTTGACTCTGGTATCCACAAAAGACGTACTGTAACGAAAGTCCCACACTGGGACTCACTCCTTTCCCCCCACTAAAAGTCCTTTCCTTGAGCGTCTTGGCGTCTGGTCTAGCCCAAAAGGTATGATCTCCTGCTAGAAATGGTTGATAAGTACCTAAGCAAAATAAATTGCATATTACGAAAATAATAATGTAAAATGTCTTCTTGATAATAAGAAGGTCAAAAAATGCGATTTATCAAAGATTTAACTCCGGATACAATTAAATTGCTTAACAGGATATATAAACAAAGTTCTCATTATCAAGTTAAACAAAGAGCACACTGTATTTTATTGAGCTACGAAGAAAAAACGATTTCCGAACTCATGGAAATTTTTCAAATAAGCCGAAGAACTATATACAATTGGATGAATGATTGGGAAGAATATAGATTATTAGGATTATATGATCGTTCAGTTCGAGGTAGAAAACCAATTTTTAATGAACTCCAAGAGCTACAAATCAAAGAATGGGTAAAACAGTCGCCCAAAAATTTAAAAAAGGTCTTATCTCAAATTGAAGAATTATGGAAAATTACAGTAAGTAAAGATACATTAAAACGAATTTAAAAAAACTTTGACTTGAGATGGAAAAGATTTAAAAGGGGATTGGCAGGAGAGCCAGACCCCCTGGAATATAAGCAAAAGCACGAAGAATTAAAGGAACTTAAAAACCTGGAAAAATCGGGAGAAATTGATTTAAGATATTTGGATGAAACAGGGTTTTGCTTAACACCCTATATACCATATGGATGGCAAGAAAAGGGAGAAGATGTTCAAATTAAAAGTAGTCGTAGTCGTCGGTTAAACGTACTAGGATTAATGAATACCGCTCTAGAATTAGACGCTTATATATTTGAAGGCAGAATCACAAGTGAAGTAGTTATTTCTTGCCTCGATAAATTTGCAGAAACTCTTGAAATAAAAACCGTTGTCATTATGGATAAAGCATCCTTCCATAGAAGCAAGAAGATTCACGAAAAAATTAATGACTGGAAGGATAAAAAATTAGAGATATTTTGGTTGCCATCTTACTCCCCTCAATTGAATTTAATAGAAATTCTCTGGCGGTTTATGAAATATGAATAGATAGAAATAGATGCTTATAATAGTTGGGAGAATTTAGTTAATTATGTTGAAAAAATCATTCGAGATTTTGGAGAAAAATATGTAATTAATTTTGCGTAGGTACTTATTGGAAGCAGCAGAAAAAGAGAGAACCGACTTTGTTTTTATTGATACCTCCCCACACAGAGACAGCAGATCTTGCTGCTATTCGTATTTAATACCGTACAACAGGGTTTTGAAACTCCTAAATTTCAGGGGCTTCAATTGGTACAGTTTTGCTAGAGAGTCGGTCAGCTAATATAGCTTGACAAAAGATATATGATGTGAATAAGGGCAACACGCCTATTTCCGGCTAAATTTTTAGGAAAGAGTGTTTAGCGCTCCCATTAAAACCGAGCGCCTAAAAGTTCGATTAACATAACACTCATATCCTGTACTCTATGTCAACTACTTGTACTTGATCGGCTCTCTAGCAATCTTTGTTTGGATTTATTGTTAAAGATATTATATTGGAGGCGGATATGGAAACTATGGGAATGCCTTTGGCTGAATATGTGAACGGCAAAATTTATTCCGGTATCAAAACAGGTTTCAATAAAGCTTTTGTTATTGATGGAATCAAACGCGCTGAACTGGTTGCCAAAGATCCGAAAAGTGCAGAAATCATTAAGCCTTTAGCAGTAGGTGAAGACGTGCAAAAGTGGCACATTCAAGAAAATGATAGATGGTTGATTTTTACGATAAGAGGAATCAACATTAATCACTATCCTGCTATTAGGGAACATCTAGAGCAATGGAGAGAAGATTTAACCCCGAAGCCAAGTAGTTCAAATGTAAAAGGCAGAAAAACTGGACGATACCAGTGGTATGAAATCCAAGATGAACTTGCCTACTATCAAGCTTTTGAAGCGCCTAAAATAATCTATCCTGACATGGCAAAAGAATCTCGCTTTGCTTTTGATACAAAAAAATACTATTTGGGAAATACAATTTCTTTTATTGCTAAGAACGATCTATTTCTAATTGCAATACTCAACTCATCAATTGTATGGAGTTATTGTAGAGAAAATTTAAGTGTTTTAAGAGGAAGATTACGTTTTTTACGTCAGTTTGTAGAAAAAATTCCTATCCCGACTGCCACCGAACCACAGCACAAAGCAATAGAAACCCTAGTTGGCTATGTCCTGTATCTCTCAGAACAACTCAAAGACATACCCAGTCATGGCAAAAAGCTCATGGAAGTCGCAGACGATAAACTGATGCTGAGTTATTTTGAGCAAATTATTGATGCAGTAGTGATAGAGCTATATTTACCCAACGAACTCCATGCCCACGATAAACAATTTATGCGTCATCTCCTACATGAGAACTTGCAAAGCCTAGACAAAATTCAAGGCGATAAAATGCAAGCACTCCGCGAAATTTTTCGACGGTTGTTTGACAGAGAGCATCCAATCCGTGTAGGTATATTCTTTTTGGATAGCGTACCTGTCGTGCGTACAATTCGAGGGGTTGCATGAAAATCACGAAAATCGAACTGAAGAACTTCCGAGCTTTCTATGGGGAACACACAATTGACTTAGGTAAGAAAGGTAGAAATCTACTCATTTATGGTGAAAATGGCAGTGGTAAGTCTTCCCTGCTCAAAGCAATTGAGCTATTCATCGATTCTCATGTACGCGACATCCAATTCTCCCAGCATCGCAACTTTTTTGTAACTGATGCTGATGGCGGCTATGTCAAAATCTCTATGCGCTCTAGCGAACGCGACCCCGAAACCACTTACGAATGGTCGGATATCACCCGCGAAACCCATGCCCCTGTCATCATCGAAGCCTCAAAAACAAAGGGCAGTCTGGATTACAAATCTCTTGCCTATTATCAATATTCTAAAAGACCAATTCAACGATTACCAAATCTTCTTGATGACCTACGATAAAGAATGGTACGAAATCCTGAAGCGACATTTTCCTTCTTGGAAAACTATTGAACTCTATGCAGGACATGGCAGCGATTACGAAATGCCAATCCTTGTCGAAAACAAAAAATATCTCGACAAAGCCAAAGCCTATTTGCAAAAGAATGACCACAAAGCGGCTGCAATTTACTTACGCACAGCTTTTGAGGTCAAAATCAAATGGTTTTGCGAAAAAATGAATATTGCCATCAAGTATCGTGAAAAACCAAAAGACCTAAGTACCAATGACTTTTGGGAACCCATCAAGAATGCTAAGAACTCAGACGGCACTCCAAAATATATTAATGAAGATTTAGTGTTTCATGTTGAACTTTATCGCAGTTTTATTATGAATCCCCTCAGTCATGCTCAACTTGTAATCGCACCAAGACAAGAAATTCAAGACGCAATAGATACTGTCGAACGCTTAGAACAAGCTCTTGAAGCCAATTATAGTTTATATGAAAATAACACTGCTTTTTAATTACTGGAGTTTGGACTAATTTGGATTCAACCAGCAATTAAGCTCTATTTTTTTCAAAATGAGAATTGCTGTTGAAGAGCAGCCCCAGTTGATTGCTCCTGGTGGAAATGCTTATACCAACCGTCGGGTTTCTGCTTGTATGCGCGACATGGATATCGTCCTGCGTTATGTCACCTACGCAGTTTTCCTGGGAGATTCCAGCGTTCTGGACGATCGCTGCTTGAATGGTCTACGTGAAACCTATTTGGCTTTGGGTGTTCCTGGTCCTTCCGTAGCAACCAGCATCCTCAAGATGAAGGAAGCTGCCATTGCGATCGTCAGTGATCGTAATAATATCCAACCTGGTGACTGTACTTCTTTAATCGCTGAATTATCCAGCTACTTTGATCGGGCTGCTGCTGCGGTAGGCTAACAATTTGTGGGCTGACACGCATTGGGAATTAGTGGCCCAGGCTATCCTAAAGTCCGCCGGGTTAACAAGGCTGTCATTATTCCTTATGAAGAACTGACCCCTCATATGCAGAGAGTCCAGCGTCAGGGCGGTAAGATCGCCAGTATCACTCCACTTTAATTCAGAGGGAGCAGGGAGCAGGGAATAGGGAATAGGGAATAGGGGGAGTTTCTTTCATTCATAACGGGTGGTGCGCGGCCCATGGGCCGCTCCTAACTCCTAACTCCTAACTCCTTTTCAATCGCTCTATTGAGGTTACATGCTGCGCTAATCAACGACAGATGTGTCAAAGCTAGGGGAAAATTTCCCAACGCTTTGCCACTCGGATCTGTTTCTTCAGCATAAAGCCCCAGATGGTTGGCATGACCCAGCATATCTTCAAACATGAGTCGGGCTTCATCAAGTCGAGCGCTATCTACTTTTCCGGCGCGGGCTAGTGCTTCAACTAGCCAAAACGTACAGAGATTGAAAGTTCCCTCATTTCCTGTCAAACCATCAGGCGATTTTTCCACATTGTATCGGTACACTAGGCTGTTGTAGACCAATCCTCCTTGCTCTGGAGATTGATTAATGGCATCAATAGTTGCTAGCATTTGGGGATCTGTTGGAGAGAGGAAGAATACTAAGGGCATAACCAGGTTAGAAGCATCCAGGGTGTCACTGCCGTAGTATTGTACAAAAGCCTGACGGGAGCTATTCCATCCCTTAGCCATAATCTCCTCATAAATTTTGTCTCGAACCACAAGCCACCGCTGCCGATCTGCTGGAAATGAGCGCTGATCAGCTAGACGCAAGCCGCGATCTACTGCCACCCAGCACATCAGCTTGGAGTACACGAAGTCTTGATCTTTTCCCCGCACTTCCCATAGACCACGGTCTTTCCTCTGCCAGTTGTCACAAATCCAGTTGATCAACTCGCGCAATTCGTTCCACATCCCATAAGAGATCGGTACTACATGCTTGTTGAAAAGATACACTGAGTCCATCAACTCGCCATAAATGTCCATTTGTAACTGGCTATAAGCACCATTACCGATTCGGACTGGGCGGGAACCTTCGTAACCCTCCAGATGGTCTAAGATTTCCTCACTTAAGTCGTGACGTCCGTCAATTCCATACATGGGTTGTAGGGAGCCATCTGGGTTTCGCTTCTGACAAAGACAACTTATCCAATTCATGAACTTGGTCGCCTCGTCAGTAAAACCGAGCCGCAAGAGAGCATAAACTGTAAAGGCTGCATCCCGAATCCACGTGTAGCGGTAATCCCAGTTGCGGCTCCCGCCAATTTTCTCTGGTAGACTACAGGTAGGCGATGCGATGATCGCCCCAGTTGGTTCGTAGGTCAGCAGCTTTAACACCAGCGCTGAACGCTCGACAATCTCCCGCCATCGACCTTTGTAAGTGCATTGCCCAAGCCAGCGACGCCAGTACTCAACAGTATGCTTAAATAAATCTTCTGCTTGTGACTGAGTCAGGGAAAATCCCACACCACTCTCTGATTCAGTGGTTTCTTGTAGCACAAATACCGCTGTCTCTCCTGAGTGAAGGGTAAACGTAGCTTTAACCCCAATACCTTTGGGTTGTAGAGAGATCTCTGTAGAGAGTCTGAGGCTGAGCAAAGGTGAGTGAAAGACCGCACCAAAAGAACTAATCATTGTTTGGTGTTGATCTCGGGCGTAGTTAAAAGCGGGACAGCACTCCAGACTAAAATCCATGTTGCCACGGATCACTCTGACACGTCTGACTAAACACTGAAAGCCAGGGTCTTGCGCTTTCATTCCCACAGGCATAAAGTCTGTGATTTCTCCCACTCCTTCTGGTGTCAGGAAGCGTGTTACCAGAACATTGGTTTCAGGCCAGTAAAACTGCTTGTTAGTCACCTCGCTCGTGATAGGTGAAATCTTAAAATGTCCACCCTTGTTGACATCAAGCACCGCCGCAAAGACGCTGGGAGAGTCATGAGCAGGAAAGCAAAACCAGTCTATCGACCCATTTCGCCCCACCAGTGCAGTTGTGTACATATTACCAATAATACCGTAGTTATGAATTGGCTCATATCCCATGACGTGACTCCTTCGTTATCTTTGCAAACAAAGACTGGCTGACATTGACAAAGATATACTAGCCTGAAGTCGGAAAATCGCACGCAGTCAATTGCTTGTAAGCCAGCCTAGGGCGGAGCAAATGTTAGGCTTATTGCAGTAAGGCTAAGTTTTTATCCCATTAAACATCTTGAACATGAACCTTTTCTGCCGCAAGGGTCAAGATCTAATTTTCGGGGATGTGTATGGAAAAGAAACCTTACGTAGTATAATTGGCTTTGAGCATCTAACTTTATGAATCTTAGCACTGCCTTACCCACTTTTGTAATTACACTCCGAGAAGGAGTAGAAGCTGCCCTTGTAGTTGGAATTGTGCTGGCTTTGCTGAATAAAGCTCAACAATCTCGCCTCAACTCTTGGGTGTATGCTGGTGTCGGCGTTGGTATCGCCGTTAGTGCGCTGATCGGTTTGCTGTTCAGTTGGTTGATTCAAACACTGGGTACAGTCAATCCCCAATATAAATCAGTGGTTGAGCCAATCCTGGAAAGTGTCTTCAGCGTGTTAGCGATCGCAATGTTGAGTTGGATGCTCATCTGGATGACCAAACAAGCCAAATTGATGAAAGCTCAAGTTGAAGGAGCTGTACAATCAGCGCTAAAGCAAGACTCAAATGCAGGTTGGGGGGTTTTTACTTTAATTTTGGTTGCTGTTGTGCGCGAAGGCTTTGAAACTGTTCTGTTTATCGCTGCTAATTTTCAGCAGGGGCTTATTCCTAGCCTTGGGGCGATCGCAGGTCTTGCAGGTGCAGCAGCGATAGGTGTGTTGTTATTTAAATTAGGTGTCAAAGTTAACATCCGCCTCTTTTTCCAAGTTATGGGCGTTTTCTTAGTGCTGATTGTTTCTGGACTAGTCGTTTCAGCCTTGAAAGACGTTGATGAAGCTGTCGCTAATTTTGACCTCAGTCGTCATGCTTCGGAAAGCCTTTGTTTCTATTACGACCGCTTTAGCGAAATCAACTCTTGCATTTTGGGTCCAATAGTTTGGAATACATCCAGCATCTTACCTGATAAACAGTTCCCTGGTGTCATCCTTAAATCTTTGTTTGGCTATAGAGAGCATCTGTATCTTGTGCAAGCAGTCGCATATGTTGTGTTTTTGGTGGCGATCGGCAGTCTGTACTTCCGCAGCATCACACCAAGTCCTACTCATCAAAATCAGCCAGTTACACTGAATGGGAAAGATTAAAGAAGAATACATCCGTCAGGAGTCAGGAGTCAGGAGTCAGAATCAATCGGATAGCAATACTGCTCGGTTAAGAATAGTTGAGGTGCCAGAAACCCGATGAGGCTGTACCTGACGTCCGGGTCGTAACTGTTGATTCAGCAATACCTTCTTTTACCTCTGTGTAGCTTTGAGTGGCCGGATAGGTGCAAAACCAGATTGTTCTACTAGTCTTTGACCTTCAATGGTTAAGAGCAAGTTGGCATAAGCAGTACCAGCTTGCTCACTTTTACCAAATCAGAACTTTTTTATAAGCTTCTTCTAGCTGAGAATTATTTTGTAAACACTCCAGTTGTTCTCGCAAATGATGGCTAAAGATTCCTTGTTCCGTTGGTGCTAGAGTTAAAAGTTGCGCTAAAGTCATCTAGTTCAGCAACTTCTCCAGCAGTAATGTTTTCCCCATCTTCTGCGGAGATTTAATCCGAATCAATGCCCATGGCTTCACAATTTCTTTGTAGCACTTCTCCTCAATTGGGGGTCTTTCTATATATAAAGAGTTGGACGATGTTATTTTCGTCATTAATTGAGGGGTTAAGTTTTCTGCTATTCCTGCCATACGAACTAGACGACAACCTAACTGATAAGCAAATTCATAACCTCTATTTGCGCCCAGTGCATCATAAAATCCCACAGCAAATTCAATAGCTGCTTTATCGCCAATTTCTTGACTCATGCCCACAACATAATCAATATGTCTCGCTATTTCAAGAGCTTGATATTGTGAGTAGCAGGCATTGAGGATAACACACTGTACTTGATCAGCAAATAATTGAAATACCTCGGCTAAAGCTTCTGCATCAACTAACTTTATTTTACCTAATTCATCTTCAAATACTAAGCCGTTTTTTCCTGACCCATGCCCAGAAAAGTGAATGATGTGTGGTTCATGTTCCAGAATTGCTCTATGTATATCTCTATAGCGTACTGCTTCTGCTGTAACGATGGAATACTGATCACGATGCTTTGACCTTTTCAGCCCCTCCTTAATTTCGCGCACTTCCTCATCCAGTCGCAGCCAACTGCTACCTCTGGGATTTGCAGATAAAAGTAGGATTTTCCGAATTTGAGTCATCATGAGATTTTAACTGGAGGAGTCCTAGTGTGTTAATTCTGAGGGTTTTTAGGCGATAATTTTTCACAGGTCATCTCTGTTCCAATGCGGGAGGATAAAACCTAGATTTAATCGGGAATTTCTTCCATCGTGACGACACAGAAACTGCATGAACTCTTTCGGTGACTGTCATCCGCAAAATTAACATACTAGAGGAATCCTAAAGTGTGACTAAACTGGCAGATGTTCAGGTTTATATCTATATACATTTTGGGTATGCAGTTTTTCGGACTGTCGGGCAATATTGCTGATTACCGACAAATGAGGAAAATAATTCTTTTGACCAAGAAATCGTCCATAAAGACGCAAGTTTTCCCCCATCGCATTATTTTTAATTTCTCCTCCGGAAGACAGATCTGAGGATTCTAAATTGTAAACGCTACGCTGGATAGAGGGTGCTGACTGATGAGCGGATTTTATTTGTTGCTTTTGTTTGCTGCTGCTGTACTTGAGGCAAGTGGCGATGCCTTGGTGCGAACAGGCTTACATAGCACCTTGTTGGTAAAACGAGCTGAGTTTTTGTTTTTAGGTGGCATTGTCTTATTTAGTTATGGCGTCGTTGTTAACCTCCCCAGTTGGGATTTTGGACGTCTGCTTGGTGTTTATGTTGCAATGTTTTTCTTTGTCGCCCAACTAATTAACTATTTTGCCTTCGGTCAAAAACCTAGTGTTCCCATCATTGTTGGCGGGGCTTTAATTATCAGCGGTGGGTTGATAATTTCTTTTTGGAGAACCTAGTAGTTCATGTCATTAATTTTGCTGGGTAGTGCGAGCCGGAAAGCTCGCTTCGTGAGCGAGACGCTCACACTACCAACCCGTCAAAATTAATGACACAGAGCACTAGTGGTCTGTCAAGGTTAAATTGATGGGTAGTGTGAGCCGGAAAGCTCGCTTCGTGAGCGAGACGCTCACACTACCAACCCGTCAGCCTTGATATATATTACTTTTGACTTTTGATTTTTGACTTTTGACTTCCGCGCAGCGGTGCTAGCTTAGTTCGGCTCATCGTTGATACGTTCTAGAGACGTTGGATCGCAACGCCTCTAAATTGGCATCAGTTATCATTACCAGGAGACAAAGGTAAAATAGAGATACCATTGGTACTATCAGTCGATTGAGACATTAGATCTTCTGGGCGCATACCCAAGAATAAATGATCAACCGTAGCCTGTGCTGAAATATCTCTACTTTTTTCCAGAACAGCCTGATTACTTCTGGTTATCCATCGTACTTGTATAACTGAATAGGCAGAAAAGGTAGCTAGCAAAGAGCAGGTTGACCTGACCAATGGTATATTACTGTATCCACCAATCAGATAAATACCGCACCCGGCAATCAGTCCTGCTAACGCTCCTCTAACTGAGCGATGATAGTCATCGAGCCATTTTTGTTGTTGAGCCAAATCAATGTTAGACATTAGCGAACCCCCAAAGATATTCCAGTAAAAATTAAGAACCAACGGTAAACCAGAGACCAACGAATTTGTGGTAAGGTAGCAATTTTGAGTATGTAAATAGAGAGAACAACTGCAATAGCTAAAATCATGCCAGCGATCGCAGCCACACCCGGAAGTCGAATCAATTGCTTACCCACAGAACCCACAAATGAGCTAGCAGCTATCCACAGCAACATATCTGCCATAACATCAGGAACTCTGGCAGGAATACCTAGTTGATTAAGGACATACCAGTTAAAATCATCAACTGGATGAGTTCTACTACCCTGAATATCAAATTGCTGAAGTCGTCTCCCCCCAAATCCACTAGGTAACTCAACATTGACCTGGGATTTATTTGGTATTTGTTGATCGTCGTTCATGGCTAGAAATCTCCCTAACTTTTTTTGTAAAGAAACTATTATCAATACTCAAACCCTATCTCTTTGTAGATGAGATTCTCCTAACTCCTAACTCCTAATCCCTTTCCTCTCCCATTTCCGATGACTGCGTCATCATGTGTGTATTGATTCAATTGACTGTAGAACTGCTTAAACCTTTCCAATCTTTTAGGATCAGCATTGTGCCATCTTCTAAAGCAGCGCTTTACAGTAGCTTCCCAACGCTCATGTTCTTGTTGAGCACGTTTTCTCAGGTCTTCCACAAACCGTTTCTGCTCCTTAACTTCTAGCATCAGTTCGTTGAAGGCGACTTTGGTAACTTTTGCCTGTCGCCTGGCAGCAAATTTTCTTTCTTGGGCTTCTTGCCAAGATAACTCTTGTTGTTGCGCTGACTCTGTTGCTAACTCCTGTAAATATTCATTGTGAGAGTGAATTTCCTCAAGAGCAGTACCCCACGCTAAGCCAATATTGATTAAGGCGGCAATTCCTGCACCTATATAGGCTGAAACCTGAATCAACAATTGTTTTTGCAATGTGGGTTGTAAGTGACTCATAAGTCCTGGTCCGGCGAATGCCATTTCCAACAAGACGATCGCCAAACTCAGCCATACAGCACTGTCCCCAGAGAAGATGCGCCACCAAAAAGCTACCGGGTTAGCATGGCGCTTGTCATCGTACCAACTCCTTTTGGGTTCGTCACTACGGGTGGCTTTTACCCAACGAATCACCATCAACTTTGCACCAGCGGTAAGACAAATCGCCCCTAGTAGCGCCAAACCAAATAAAGGAAGTTTTTCGGTAGGGTTTTCGAGATCAATCCCTAGGGGTTCCGCAATCCCTAAAAAAAGCATCAGGGATAAACCAATTGTCAGCAGCCATTCCCAGCTATTTTGAGCGTCGATGTAGGTACGCTTTGAGGAATTGTTGCTGCTAGAACTGTCATCACAAACAATTTCCAAATCTGCCAACTTTGCCGCAACCTCATTTTTCTCCTGTTGGAGTTGATCGAGGGCGATCGCAGCCTTACGGGCTTCTGCAGATGCAGGCGCAACACTGGCATACCACTGTGCTAAAAGTTGAGGCTCAAGAGTCTCTAAAAATACAGCAAGGGATCGAGTGTGGGGATTCTCGAACAAACTCTCGACCTCCCAGTTTCCCCAGCGCCAAGGTATTTGGGGGCTGTCGAGGTAGATTAAACTTCTGAACCAGTTCATCAGCCAACTTAAAATTTTCATGTAACCTCCTAAAACTTAATCAGTTGTTGCCACTCTTGCTGGTTTGTACCGGCAAACTGCACATGATGACTTAAAGGTGCAACAGCAGTAGACATTGGCAAGCGATTCTCAGCAGAAAGACCAATGATGGCGATATGCACTTTGGTAGAGTTAATTTGCGCTAGCTTTTGACAAATTTGACGAATGGCTGCGAGAGTTGATGGGTTGGCAGTTCCTTTAGTAATGATGAATCCGGAGATAGATTGCTGTTTGTTCTGCTCAACCTCATCTTTGAAGCGCTGCATCGCTTGAATCAAAGCTTCCTCAGACGATGGCATGACTTTGAGTTGCTGCAATAGCGCTTCAAAATCCCGACGTGTAGCTACGTGAGAATACAGGTTTTGCACCTTCTCTCCTACGAAGATATCAACCACAGTCCACCAATTTTTTGTCCGCCTCGACAAGCTGTAGAGAATGTTTTGGTCGAGTTCAGTAGTTTCTGGTGAGTTAGTTTCAAGGGCGAGATAAATTTCTGGCTGCTGTTGATCAGCAATGGCGATGCCTTGATTTGGGTTGGCACCCTTCAGGTAAACGGACTTGCTGGCAACGAGAGCGGCGATCGCCAAAACCATTATTAGCTGAGTGCTTTTCACAAGACTATTCCTCCAAAAAAAAACGAATCTAAATAAAAAGCCGGAAAGTATTGAAATCACTTCTCCGGCTTGTAAACTTCTCGTTTATCAGAAGCCAAATATTTAAACAGGAGTCAGGAGTCAGGAGTCAGGAGTCAGGAGTTAGGAGTCAGGAGTCAGGAGTCAGGAGTCAGGAGTCAGGAGTCAGGAGTCAGGAGTTGTGGAAGATATGACTCCCTACACCCCCCACACTTCCCACACCCCCCACACTCTCCACCCCCCACACCCCACTCCCTATTTTCGCTCAGTTTTTTTTATAACCCTGCCTCAATCCGATCCAGGCTTCTAGGATGTTATCGTATATTTGTTGAACTTCCTTTAGTTCCTGATTAGTCAGACAGTAGCGTTGAGTAATGTGTCCTCCTAGTTCAACTATTGTTTCGTATTTCCCCTTTTTACTACGAGTTATGAACTCACCATGTTGAGTTACCGACAAAGTTTCAAGCAGCAGAAAGTTTATTTGCGAAAAAACCGGATGTAACTCAATCAAGTAGGATTGTTTCGGTATCTCTAGCGTTTCTTTGTGTTGCAGCCTGACTGCCGGCAACGCTTCTGGAGGCGTATCTTCAATTTTCAAATACACTTTAGTGACATTAGAACCGCCGAAAAATGTGCTTAATTCTGAGGAGGTCATATTGTTTCTCCGTAAGGTAGACCGTTAGTCTTAACTGCAATTCACTGGCATTAAGCTCTTCTCACGTACCTATACTTTAGCTATAAAAAAAAGAAATAGCAATGTATAAAACATATTTTTTTTTAAGATATATGTTCTCTATAAAGCAGTTTATAGGTTTTGGCTATTTTTTTCTCACATTGTTATAATGTAAATCGTAGTCTTTTATACAGATAACAAGTTGAAGTGATGCAAAGGAGTCAGAAGTCAGAATACCCCATGCCTATGTTGTAGGTTTCAAGCAGGGTAAAAATTTTTCATTATGTTCCAAAGGTTTAAAACGTTCTGCTTTAGACCAATTCACTCCTAACTCCTAACTCCTGATACGTATTTCTACGAATCTTCCCATTCTTCAGGCAAAGTCTACTTACGTAAGCAATAAAACTCTCTTGTGTAGACGGATCTTTGTTGAATGTCAAGATATCCTGACATTCAGGGCAGGTGTTAAGTCCTGAACAAACCGATGTTCTCTCATCCTTGTGAGAAAAATAGACAAAAACTGATAAGATCATGTAATGCCAAAGAAATCAAGAAAAATAATCTTTTTTAGGCTAGTGAATGCTATAAAAGATATCTCACATACTAATACGTTGTGTGGAGCAAGATGAAATGGAGATCGCTACCGCTATGTTTCAGCTTCCAGAAACTTTTATCACAGAGGTAGCAACCACGTACGGTGTTACTCAAACAGAACTAGATGCCCTGCTGATGGCATTAAATAACTGGTCAGGTATCCAGATAGCTGCCAGGTTGCAGATTTCCCAAGCAGCGGTGAGAAAAAGATTAGGAGAAAGCTACCGTAAATTTGGCATAGAAGGCAGTGGTAACAAAAAACTCAATAACCTGAAGCAAAAGCTATTGGTTGAATACCAAGCAAATTCAGGAATTGGCCAAACATCTTGTGAGGATTGGGGTGAAGCAGTTGATGCGGATGGTTTTTGGGGTCGAGAAGAGGAAATTGCTGACTTAGAACAGTGGATTGTGGGCGATAGTTCCCATCGCTGTCGTTTGGTGACGGTGTTAGGTATGGGAGGTATTGGTAAGACAGTGCTAGCAGCACAGGTGGCAAAAAAGGTACAGGTAAATTTTGACTACCTGTTTTGGCGATCGCTTCACAATGCTCCATCTCTAAATGAGATTCTCACACAACTATTGCAGTTCCTACCCAAAGAAACTGAATCTGAGTTGCTAGACAACGAGAACAGTAAAATATTGCGGCTGATTGATATTTTGAAAAAATACCGTTGTTTAGTGATTTTAGATAAAGTCGAAGCCGTGCTGCGTAGTGGTGCAGGTAGACCTTACGAAAGGGCGGGAGAGTACCAAGAAGGATATGAGAAATACGGCTATTTTTTTAAAAAAGTTGCCGAAGCAGCACACAAAAGTTGTCTACTACTAACTAGTCAGGAAAAGCCCAGGCAAGTCGCACTACTGGAGGGGAAAAACCTGCCGGTCAAGGTGTTACACCTTGGAGGACTGAACACAGAAGAAGCTAGGACAATGCTACAGGCGAAGGGATTTTCGTGTTCAGATAGTCAGTTGAGTGAATTAGTCGCACGATACTCTGGCAACCCCTTAGCGTTAAAGATAGTTGCCACGACAGTTTACGATTTATTTAGCAATAATGTGGGTGAATTTTTAAACGAAATTCAGCAAGAAACAGCAGTTTATGGAGACATTCGGAATCTTTTAGCCAAGCAATTTAATCGCCTGTCGGAGTTAGAAATAACGCTGATGTACTGGTTGGCAATTCATCGCGACTATGTTTCCCTGAAAGAACTTAAAGACGACCTATTGACAGCAGAATCAGCAATCAGAGTCTTAGAAGCGGTAGAGTCACTATTACGACGCTCTCTGATTGAAAAAGACGCAGGTTCTGGTAGATTTCGCGCCTCATCTGTAGTGATGGAGTATGCTACAGAGCAATTGATTGAAAAAACTTATCAAGAAGTGTGCGAAGGAAACTGTTTAGGATTTCTTGACAATTATCCACTGATGAAGGCAAGGTCGCTCGACTACATTCGCAAAGCACAAGAGCGATTAATTCTCGAACCAGTCAAAAAGAAGCTACTTAATACTTTTGGTAAAGAATTAGAGTCCAAGTTACGTCGGATGCTAGCTAGCTTACAACAACAATCTCCTCTGCAAAAAGGATATGCGGCTGGAAACCTGATCAATCTGCTGCGTCAACTTCAAATTCATCAATCACAGATTGATTTAAGTGGTCGAGATTTTTCCAATCTGACGATCTGTCAGGCATATCTTAAAGATGTGAATTTACAGAATACGAGCTTTACAAACGGTGATTTAACTGGTTCGGCATTTGCTGAAACAATGTCAAGCCTAGTATCAGTCAGATTTAGTCGTGATGGAGAGTACTTTGCTACAGGTGTCATCAACGGAGAAGTTCGTCTCTGGCGGACTTCCGATATCAAGCAACTACGGATCTACAGAGGGCATACTGCTTGGGTTTGGGCACTCGCCTTCAGTCTAGACAGCAAACTTCTAGCTAGCGGTAGTGGAGATTACACTGTTAAGCTCTGGAATGTACAGACAGGGGAGTGTCTACATACACTGAAAGAACATACCAATAAAGTATACTCTGTTGCCTTTAACCCTCAAGGCACGATTTTGGCAAGTGCTAGTGAAGATAAAACCATTAAACTTTGGGATGTGAATGGAAATTGTCTGAAAACCCTTAAAGGTCATACTGATTGGGTGTTATCAGTGACCTTCCGTCCGATTCCGACTCAGGGAGGCGAAGGGGAGATCTTAGCCAGTGGGAGCGGCGACGGTACAATTAAGCTGTGGGATATCAACACGGGTGAATGCGTGAAAACCTTGAGGGGTCATAGTAGCAAGGTTTACTCAGTGGCATTTAGTCCAGATGGGAAAGTACTAGCAAGTAGCAGCGAAGACGAAACGGTCAAACTTTGGAACCTGACCACAGGAGAATGTCAGAAATCTCTGAATGGGCAAAGCAAAAGAGTGTACTCTGTACGCTTTAGTCCAGATGGTCAAACCCTTGCCAGCTGCGGTGAAGACCGGACAATCAAGTTATGGGATATGGCCACGAGTCGATGTCTGTTAACCTTACGAGGGCATAATAGCCAGGTGTGTGCGATCGCCTTTAGTCCCGATGGGCGCACGCTAATTAGTAGCAGTGATGACCAAACAGCAAGGCTTTGGGATGTAGCCACAGGCGATAGCCTCAATGTATTGCAAGGCTACACCCGTGATGTCTATTCTGTAGCATTTAGTCCAATCTCCTCTGGAGGGATCTTAGCCAGTGGTAGCGATGACCATATGATCAGGCTTTGGGACTCACGTACAGGTGAATGCCGCTCTCTAGGCAGACATCAAGGACGCATTCGTTCTGTTACCTTTAGCCCAGATGGGCAAATTCTGGCTAGTGGTGGTGCTGACAATACGGTCAAGCTTTGGAAGATTAGTGATTTTAGTAACGGCAAATACATCAAAACACTAGAAGGACATACGAACTGGGTGTGGACAGTCGTTTTTAGTCCCGATGGGCAAACCCTTGCCAGTAGTGGCGAAGACCGAACCATTCGGATCTGGGATCTCCACACGGGTAAGTGCCTGAAAGTCCTAAAAGGACATAGCCATTGGGTTTGGAAAGTTGCTTTTAGTCCCGATGGTCAGACCCTTGCCAGTGGTAGTGCTGACCATACAATCAAGCTTTGGGATGTTCCTACAGGGGAATGTATTCAGACTTTCCAAGATCACACAGACTTAGTTTGGTCGGTAGCATTTAGTCCAGATGGGCAATTTCTGGCTAGTGGTAGCGAAGACCAGACTGTCAGGCTGTGGAATCTCAACACTGGTGAATGTCAAAATATCTTTGATCAACACAGTAAACAAGTTTACTCAGTAGCATTTAGCCCTGATGGACAAATCCTTGCTACTGGTAGTGGTGATACAACTATCAAGCTGTGGCAAGTGAGTACAGGTGTCTGTTTAGATACACTTACCCGTGGACACACAGCACCAATTCGCTCAGTCGCTTTTAGTTCTGATGGTCAATTACTCGCTAGTGGTAGCGAAGATGAAAATATTCAGCTTTGGGACGTCAACAAGTGTAGCCGACTGCGCCAACTCAAGTCTGACAGGCTTTATGAGCGGATGGAAATTACAGGTATAACTGGTTTGACAGATGCAGAGAAAACTTCTTTAAAGGCATTTGGTGCAATTGCAAGGGGTGATATCTCCCCTGTTTAAGCTTAAGCTAGAAGTACCTAACTGATTGCCTCACAAACCTTGATGACCATGATTCAAGAGATTGTAATCCCTGATTCTCTTTACGAACAAGCTTCTAACCTGGCGCAGGAAATGCAAATTTCTCCTAGTGATTTGTTCTCTATAGCGATTCAGGATTATCTACACCGTCATCACAGTCAAAAGCTGGTTCAGAGCATCAATGATGCCTATGCAGATGGGCTAGATGAAAATGAACAGGCAACCCTAGAAGGAATGCGGCGACACCAAAGACAACCGGTGGAAGACACTTACTCGAAAAACTAGGAGAGTAAGGGCGCAAGGTATTGCGCCCCTACACCTATGCCGAATTTATGAATCTTTTTGAATTGCGTAACAGAAGTGACCAACTGTCGGCGGTTGAGTATTTTCCTGGGTCATTAAGTCAGTTGTTACATTTTTAATTTCCTGCAAGAATCTCAATATGTTAAAGGTTTTTGAGCCATCATTTCTGTTGGCTTCTGTGGAATTCCATTCTCTCCACCAAGGTTGTTCTTGTAATTCCGTAGCAATTGTATCTATAGTGAATAAGTAAATTGTTGGTTTCATCTGGCTGGGGTTTAACTTAGTCATAAACTTTAGCATTGTTTGCTCAGGATTTATCTCAAATCCACTCATCTCTATAAGTTGCTTCGATAAAAGTGTAGTGGTTTGATCTTTCCGTTGGCTAAAAGTATCGAAACTTTCAATTTTTACCTTGGTCTTGAGAGACTTATCACTAAACAGCAAGGTATGGGGGAATGGATTTAAAGGAAGATTGTAGTTCAGAGGAATTTCTGTTTTTTGCGATTTTCCTATTTCCAGCATTTCAATACCTTCTCCCTTGCCTATAACTACCTTTTTATATTGAAGAGAAAATGGTCTAGTGATATCTATTTCATCTGAATTAGGAGATTTGCGGATATCTTTTTTCTTTGATGTTTCGGAGGAATTACTTGAAAAATGCAAGGGTTCTTTAATAAGATAGTTAGGAGAAAAAATGACTAATTTACTGTCTTTGATTAATTCCCCACCTTGTCGGACAATTTTACCAAAGAAATCATCTATATCAGCATATTTACCTAAAAAGACTGCGTAAAAGGGATGTAGTGGTTTCCCATTAGTATTATAAGGAAACCTGGTACTATTAACATCTTCGTTATAGACGATACCATTAAATTCGCTTTTTAGTGCTATAATACCTAGGGCGTATCCTTGTTTAGCCTGTTCAGCATTGAAGTAATTCTTCTTGATCTCTTGGCTGACTTTTGTAACATCATTATCTTCTTGATATAAATCAGTAATAATAACGGAAAGCTGATGCTCCTTGTCTGTAGGTGTTACTGCCTTGTCGATGAGACTCTCCTGTAATAGAGGGTATTGAGGGTCGTGACCGTTGTAGAAAGTACGCAATTGTGTATCTTTTTGGAATTGCTTGCGGCTAATTGTTTGAGTGTTTGTACCTAATCGGTTGTAGACAACCTTTGCATTGCTGAGTGAAAATGTAGAGTCTAGTAAGTCAAGGGTCTGGGCATAACGACTTTTTGTAGGAGTATTTACATAACCTTCCATAGAAGGAGTACCGTCTAGGTAAACATTAATAGTCAGATGATCTGACTTAGATGGAGGAATACTGAGTGTGGGTTGCTGGCAGGAAAAATCAACTTCAGACGGTTTACAGGCAACGAGTAGCATGGACGTTGCCATCGCTACCATAATCCATTTTGCTTTAACCATGTGATTTTTAAATTGTAAGTCTACGGCAGTAGCAGTAACCAATTTGAATTTTGAAAAAATTTAAGGGTGTATTAGGGCAAAAATCCATCAGGGATTTCCAATTAAAAAATTATCCCATCGTAGGGGCGCTCTTGCCTTGCGCCCCTACAAATTAATTTTGGGTTTTCGATAATTTTTCTGGTGTTCCCTAACTCAGTACGGTGCGTTAGAATGAAGTATGCAACACATATGTAGTAATACTTGTAGTAAATATAGTCGTGAAAATTAATTATGCGTCCGTTGAAATCCTTGGTAGGGGCGTATTGCAATACGCCCCTACATCATTTTCGGAGATGTCTAATGTCCGCCTTCGCGCCCGTACATGCTATGATCACCATAGTTAAGTCTGCTTACGTAGACTCAGTACAGATATATGCTCAGGGACTGTCCTCAAAGTCCGGCGATGAGTCTTGCATTAAGTTATATTTCATATTTAGGTAAATAAATAGATTAAAGTTGCAAGATCTCGTAGGGGGAAAACTTTCGTAGTGCGTTAGCTAAAGATACAGCATTATGCCAAATGCTTTGAGTAGGTGAGGAGTTCCTCATTGAAAAATTCAAACATTGATTCCACTAGAGTCTGGCTAGGAGCAGAAATGAAAGTAAGTGAGATTGTGAGGATCATCGGTTTTAGCGTGCTGGCTGCCTTTGTGATGTTTTTTGTACAGCCTTGGATCTACGAGAACAAGATAATCCGCATCAGTGATGTGGAGCTTGAGCCTTGGATAAGTCAAAATTACACTGTGGGATCTGGTCTGGTTTTTGCTGGTTCTGTGATAGCAACGATTCTATGGTACTTTATGGCAGCAAACGCGAAAGTCCAAGGAGCCGGTGATGTTGACAGATGGCGCGTGTTGTGGTGGTTATGTTTTCTGTTGCCGATTCTGAGTATTATTGTAGCCCTTGCCTTTTTTAATCAAAGCAGTCAAGCACTAGTGTCTTTGACTGGCTTTTATATTATTGATATAACTTTAGCCTTTTGGTTGCCAACAGCAACCAGTTCTCCTGGCTTGTTAATGTATCTTCCTCCAGGAGCATTTCTACTGCGTCGTCGTTTAGGAGGTTAGAAATGGGAATTTATGTTATTGGAATTGGTGGAACTGGTGCTAAGTGTATAGAGGCAATCACCCAAGTTGCTGCTTTAGGTCTATTTAGCGAAGAACTCATCAAAGTTTTGTTTGTCGATGCTGATGAGACTAACGGTAACTTAGAGCGAGCTAGAAATACTCTTAGCTTATACCAAAGATGTTATAAGTTGATGTCAGGAGACAAGCAACAGCTACCTTGGCTGAAAACCCCCATTGAATCTTTTGATTTGTGGTCTCCTTTTGGCAATAGAAGCACAAACAAGACTTTGGCTTCTTTTTTTAATTACAACAGTCTCAAGCAAAATAATGAGGCCTTGGGCAATTTATTTGATATCCTTTATACTAAGGAAGAACAAAACGCTGACTTAGATGTGGGATTTCGTGGGAGACCGGCTATTGGGTCAGCAGTGATGAGTCGGGTTGATTTAGATGACTTAGAGCAGGAACCTTGGAGTAGGCTGCTAGGACAAATTATCCGAGATGTGGGTAGTGGCAAACCTGCCAAGATTTTACTTTGTGGTTCAATGTTTGGTGGAACAGGGGCTTCTGGATTACCAACTATAGGTCGTCTCATTGCGAATAAGTTGAATAAGGAGAATGTGCGAGAAAAGGTGAAAATAGGCTGTTTATTTGTATTACCCTATTTTGGCTTTTCTCCTAAATCTGGGAATAATGATAAAGTTTATGCTCGTGCTGACCAGTTTTTGTTGAATACAGAAGCAGCTTTACGTTACTATGTTGACCAAGCTAAGCAGTTTGATACTGTTTATTTGCTAGGAAATCAAAATTTTTCTCAATATGAATTTAGTATCGGGAAAAAAACCCAGCGTAATGAACCACACTTTATCGAACTGTATGCGGCTTTAGCAGCACGGCATTTTTGGCTCAACACTCCAGCCAGATCTGGGGCAGTGGTATTGATCAGCCGTCAGTCTAGGAGTAAACTTCTGTGGAATGACCTTCCAGATCAGGATGTAATTAAACCAAGTTTGGTGAATGCAACTCGTTTCGCTTATGTTTGGCTGGGTGATATTGTTCCAGAACTCACCAAAGCTAAGGATATCGGGGTGAATAGATTCCAAAGAGTAGCTCCCTGGTTTACGAGATTCTTTCGCTCTTATCAGGATGCAATTATTGGTCTAATGGCTCCAAAAGGAGAGAGTTTACCAGATTTCAGTGATTCAAGAGAACAAGACGCCATTAGGATAATTACTGATTGGTGTCGAGACTACCTGCGCTGGCTCAATGACATCCATCAGTGCGATGGAGATGATATTGAACTGTTTCACTATCCTGCTTTTGCTAAGCTAGACGGTCGATTGACGACAGAAGAATTATCAAAGTTGGTTGTTGGTGACGATCGCGATCGCACCAGTCAATCACAGGATACAGCACAAAAGTTAAAAGAACGACTCGATGGAAAGAACCTCACACCTCCTAACCAAGGAACAGCAGGTTTGGCAAAAGCTTTATATCTAGTCTGTAGGCTGAATAAGTGAAGTAAATTATGAATAGCCCGCAATCTGAGCAAAATTTTATCTTATTGTTACCTAAATTAAAGCACGACTGTGATGTTAAAGCGAGCGACCAAGTGGGGAAATGGGATGAACAACAAAGCAAAGCCTTTGCTGATGTTGCATCTAGCTTAGATTATGAAGCCCCTGGTACCATCAAGAGTGTTAGTTCCGTTCCTACCATGTGGGCGCGTCCATTGTTAATGGAGATGGCTTTACATAATATCGCTCATCCTCTGCGTAACCAAATGATTGCACAATGGCAAGGGATGTTGGCAGCGATCGCTCTAGCAGAGGTGCGAGGATTTCCCCTGACTGTTCAACTGCTGGAGTTAGGAAATTTAGAACACCGCGAAGACTTTGGCGACAGCTTATATCAGCTTTTACCTGATGACAGTAAGTCCCTTTATACCTTAGACGGGAAAAACCCTTGGCAAGATATTTATCTGTTTTTATGGGATAAAAAACCTGTGGGGATGACAACACCGAGTGCGATCGTTGTGCCATCCGAAGAGGGACAATGGACAGGCTTACCTTGGTGGAATCAGAATGAAAAGATCCTGCGTTCTCCCCAAAGTTTTATCAATGAAAGTGAAAAAGCTTTACTATCACGTTGGTTAGAATCTCTCCACCATGAGTTACGTCAACATAACGGCAAAAAAAATGCCATCAATATGATTGGGGATTTGATAGCTCAATTCCGATCCACCCTGAAAATAGACCCTCAGCAACCACTGGAATTAAGTCATGATCCTCAGTTTTTTGGCGTTCTCTTGAACCGAGGTATCTTGAAAGCGCTAAATCATCCCGTGAGAGGAGCCGAAACCGCTTCTGGTGTTCGTTTAATTCCCAGTCCAAGAAAGCAAGCAAAACCCTTACTAATTATTGACCCAGAAATTGCCAGCGTTTGGCACATTCCACCGCAGAATATTTGGGTTCATGGTGGCAAAACCTTAGCATCCTTGCCCATAAACGATTTACGCACAGGAAAACTCCTGTGGCCAGATATTCGTTGGATAGAGTCTAAAGATTTATTTTTACCAGAATTCGCTTTTATTGACCAAGAAGACGCATTACCTGGAGGTTATCTTCCCCAAGCAACAGAACCCTTAACTTTCAACAGTCAGGGAATCACTCCCTTACTGCCCCTCAACTCCATCTTGCTAGAGTATTTTACCCCAGAAGACCTGATTAAAAAGCTCAAATTCCAACCGATTCAGAACAGCGAGGGTTCTCTGGTGCGGGTGATACTGGATTTGCCTTTGGCGGGATTGCAAGACGGCAAACCACCCACAAATTATCGCATATATAAGGATTACCCAATCAAAGAAGAAAATGCTTTACCGGAAGTTCCTGTTTTAGAGGTGTGGCCAAACTTCCGTACTCAAGGGTGGCAGGAGTATTACGTATTTTACTATGATGCTGAATATGGAGATGAAACTTTTCAAGTCAATCTCCCTGAAGCTAAAGAACCCAAAATTTTTCAAGAGGGGAGAGGTGCTTACCAAATAGCCCGGTTAGAAGAGTTTCCCTCGGTGATGAGTTGTCAGGATAGAGATGGAAACGCCATTGGTTTGATTTTGCTCAAAACTCCAGAAGAAACCCAATTGAGGGGAAAATGGACAGTTGGAGTAGACTTTGGCACGTCTTTCACGAACGTTTATGTGAACAACAATGGTGCAGCACAAGCCCTATCTCTAGAGAATTTACTTTTGAAGGTGACAGAAACCCAAATAGACACGCGCTTACCTGTGTTGTTTGAGTACTTTATCCCCGAAAACTTTATTCCAGCAGATAAACCCTTACCCCTGTCTAGTGTGGTGACAACGAGGGGAAGCACAGAAGCACAACCGGAGAAATTTCGTCCTATATTCGACGGTCGAATTTACATTCCTGACCGTAACCGATTTAAACCACAAGAAAACTGGATGAAGACTAGTCTCAAGTGGTCTAGAGATAATCTTGCTTTTAATAAGCTCTTTTTAAAACATCTAGCGTTACATATCTCCGCCTTAGCCGCAAAAAATGGCATACAATCAATCCAGTGGAGCCTTTCCTATCCCTCGTCTTTTTCCCGGCGTGATAAAAATCTTTACGCTCAGACTTGGAAAGATTTAACTCAGGAACTTGAAAACAAGACTGGAATCAGCCATACTTGTCCAGAGGCTTCAGACACAGATTTTTTCCGTACTGAAAGTTTAGCTAATGCTCAGTATTTTCGAGATCAAGAAGGACATAACTTAGTTAAGTCTACTTGTATAGATTTAGGGGGTGGAACTTCAGATATTTCTGTTTGGGAAGAGAATAGCTTAGTCCATCAATGCTCAGTGCAATTAGCCGGTCGGGATTTATTTTCTCAATTTTTAGAGATGAATCCCCAGTTTCTAGAGCGTAGATTTAAGGCTAATCTTTCTGACTGGAAAGGACTCCGGGGGGGTTCATTTAATGCCAAACTGGATGTTTTACTACGCCTAGAAGGGGAGAACTGGTTAAAGAGTACCAAACTGCACGTTGAAGATGAACCAGATGTTCAGGGATTAATCAGGCTGACGGCTATCGGTACAGCAGGTTTATATTACTACGTAGGAATTTTGCTCAAAGTCCTCCATCAAGAAGGAAAATACACACGTGAGGAAATTACCCCTATTTACATAGGAGGAAACGGCTCTCGCTTTTTAAATTGGCTAGCAGAAGGAGGACAGTTTAACAAAGACTCGGAGGTTAATTTATTACTCAGTCGCATGTTAAGCCAAGGTTCTGAATTTGAGGATACTGAAGTGATAACGCGGTTGAGTGAGGTTCCTAAGGATGAAGTCGCTTGCGGCTTAGTTTTAAATGAAACTAAGCTTAAAGGACTAGGTAAAAAAATAAAAGACCCATTGATTGCTGGAGAAAACTGTACACTGAACGGTGAAGAGTTTGATAGCGAATCTCGGCTAGATTTTGAGGAAGAAGATATTGTCTTAGATATTCCTCAGCTAATTAAGCTACCACAGTTTCTGTACGATTTTCAAATAGCTTTAAAAGAATTGAAAATTGAAGGCATCACAGCCTTACCAAATTATAATCGCAGTCCAGACCCAAGTAAAAATAGCAAGCTTTGGAATCAAGTTAGAGATGAGCTAACTAACTTATTATTAGACATGAAGGGAAAATCAGAAAATATTCGTTTCGATCCTCCATTCATCCTAGGGTTGAAGGCGTTGCTTAAGGTTTTAGGTAAGCAGTGGGCTGGAAAATGAATCAAATCTTGTTGGGCATAAACATTTAAAGGAGATAAGAACGCGTAAACTATTCATGGAAGAGTCTTCTGTTCGTAGTTGCGCTACCCTTTCGGGAAGCCACTCCGTGTCTATAGCGCATTCAATGACAACCACACCCCTTTCCACGTCTTTTCCCAAACTTTAAATTATTCGGATTATTTTCGCCTACCAGGTTATAGCTAGTTGTAAATTAAGTATATGCTTTGATAGCACTGAGTAAAAATTATGAGTAATTGTTGTCCTATTTGTAGTACTTTGAATACTCCTATTTGTAGGTTCTGTAAAAAGTGCAGGTGGTATCTCTTAGACAAAGAGACTCAATTACAAGAAACTCAATTACAAGAAACTCAATTATATGATGTGGAATGGGCACAAACTTACTGGACAAGAAATCAAGAATTAGACACTGAAAAGAAAAAAATAGAAATTGAAAAGGAAGAATTAAATAATAAAATTATTTCTCTTTATGAACAGTTACTAACAGAAAAAAACAAACAATTAGAAAAAGAAAAAAACCAGCTATTGTTATTAATTAATACTGAAATAATATCAATAGATGAATTAGTAAAGGCAGTGAAGCTATTGAAACAAACCTCATCTGAACAAGCCCACGTAGAGGATAAATCGAAAAATAAGACTGTTGAACAAAGTGAAAAAGAAGAAGACTCCTCTCCAAACAATTATACCCATATTTCTAGTACTCACGAAAAATCTCAAATAGCAAGACAAGATGTTGCTCCGACTCGAGAAGAACAGGAACTGGCAACATTTTATAATAATAAGGATAAAATACTTAGTGAACATAATATAAAAGTTCTGCCAACTGATATTGAGCAAGAGCGTCTAGGTAATACAACTAAATTCTTGTCCAGAAATACCAAGGGAACGTATTGGATAATAACTACTCAAGAAAAAAAATATTTTTTAGTTCCTGAATATCGCTTCAAGGTAAATGAATATAATTATCAATTTTTTCAAAGCTACTTTGCCTGTGATGGTAATTACCAAGAACGAGAGATAAAAATGGTAAAACCAGCAATAGTAAAACCTTTAGATCAAGAAGGAGAAAAGTGGGAACTTGTAGAGCAAGGTGCAATTGAATTTAACGACAAGGGGGCTAATTATTAATGGTTAAAAGAAGGTTATTCAAATATTTATTAGTTACAGGATTAGTAATATTCTTTGACAACCACCTCTCTTTCCAGTTATTTTACCAACCTTTAAATTATTCGGATTATTTTCACCTACCAAGTTACACCTAGCTGTAAATTAAGTTTATGCTTTGATGGCACTGAATAAAAATCATGTATAATTGTCCTATCTGTAATACTTATTCTATAAAAGTTTCGCCAACACAAGGTAGTCTTGAGCAAGATAGTCTAGATAATACAACTAAATTATTTTCTACACATCCTAAGGGAACCTATTGGATAATATCTACTCAAGAAAAAAAATATTTTTTAGTTCCTGAATATAAATTAAAGTTAAATCAATATAATTATCAAACTTTACAAATATACTTTGCCTGTGATGGTAATTACGAAGAAGGCGAGCTAAAAATGGTAAAACCAGCAATAGCCAAACCCTTAGCTCCAGAAGGAGAAAAGTGGGAACTTGTAGCTCAAGGTATTATTGAGTTTCTATGTAGGTGAGGAAGTTATTTTTTATGATTAACAGAAGTTTATTTAAAAACTTATTATCTATAGGATTAGTCCTACTTTTTTTAGGAGCTTGTCAGCCGCTTACATCCGAAAATTTAAAAGTTACAAGCTCCTCATCTCAAACACCAGACCTAATTCAAAATGAGAAAGACTTAGTAGATATTTGTCAAGAAATATCCACTGAATATGCAAAGGTAACAAGCGCTTCTTCTCAAGAAAATATAGTTCCTAGCTATTCTCCATTAAAAAAGAGCCTAGGAGAACTACCTAAGATCATAGCAAACAATAATTTATCTTCATTACCGCAAACAGAATTTTTGATTAAAGAGATAAATTCATTGATTAGCCAAATTGAAAACAAGTCTCAAGAACAACCACCAGAAGAACAGGATAATCAAACAAGCTCCGGAAAAAAAGCATCCGTACCTGAAAAGAATAAGTTAGAGAATTCACCAGGGATCAATAAATCTTCGCTTCAGGATCGGTTAAATAGAAAAATGAATGCTTTGAGATCCTCTTGTCTACAGCTATCCACGCAAGATTTACAAAACCAGCTTACAGAGTTACAGGGAAAGCAAACATTATATAATATAATACTATTTATAGTATCTCTAGCACTAATATATGCACTTTGGAGAGGAAATCGAACAACCAGTCAATCCGCGCAAAATAGAGAAAATGAAAATTCAGAGAAAACAAGCTTTATTGAAAGCTTGGTCAATTCTGTAGAATTTCAAAAACCGAGTAAAAAAGTTGAAGAACCGAATAGAAAATTGGAAAAACTGAGTCCCACAGTCGAGCAGAAAAGATCCGACGATAATTGTCAAAATAATTCTCAATCTCATACCATACAAGACCCTGTACGTCAGTCTGTCCATGTCCCAATTTCACGCTCTCAAGAGCCACAAAAGAATAATCTGATAGAAGCATATAATAGTAATCCAGACTCTTTGGGAAAGAACGCGATCAAAGTCTCAGAAAAGCTGGACAGTATGAATCAACGTCGCCTAGGTAGTCACCCAAAAATAGTTTTTGAAAAAGTCCGTAGAGGCAAAGAAAATTATTGGATAATACAATCATCTGGTACAAATAACTACTTAGTTCCAAAAAAAGGGATAAAAATTAATGAGCATAATTATGAAACACTAGCAGCTTTATTCGTTTGCAATAATTATCGATCAGGAAATACTCACTTTCAATTACTTAAGCCCGCGAAGGTAGTGACCCTTGCTCAAGGAGAGACGTGGGAACTGATCGAGCCAGGTGAATTGCGATTTTAATATTCTAAAGAAAGAAAACAATTTGAACACTCTTGGTTTTTTGTTGTTAAGAGTGCTAAAGCTCAACTACGAACTAATTTCAAAGGTTTTAGATTTCATTATATAGTTGTAATTTCTCCCGCTAACCTACTTAAATTAGCAATTTATGAGTATTTTTTTCTATGTCTTTAAATAAAATTGTAACCTTAAATTTTGCAGAAGAAGATTTACTAGAAATTTATAATATTTCTCCAAAAATTTTATTTAAAATTGTTCCATTGACAAAAGTTTCGCCCAAAGAAGAGAGTCTTAGCAACATTGATCGAGAACACATATCTTTCACTAAGTCACCTAAAGGGGATTATTGGTTAATAGCAATAGAAGATAATAATTGTTTACTTTTACCTAAAAGTAATCTCAGGGTCAATACCTTTAATTATCAAACAGTTCAATCCTTATTTGAATGTCAAGGATATCAAGCAGAAGCTGCTAAAGAATTTACTCTGAAAAAACCTGCTAGAGTTTTTCTTTTTCCCAATCAAGATTGGATTTTAGAAGAAAGAGGAGTTTTGGAATTCAGCATTGCTTCTTCCTCATCTCAATTGCAATTACAGCTAGAACAAGCACATCAGGAGAAAATACAACTTCAAGTTGAGTTAGATCAATTACATTCCCGTCTCACTAAATTTGAAAGTGAACGCGAACAATACTTATCTCACTTAGAGTTATTCAAGCAAATGCAGCAAGCTTCAGATCAATCTATGTTGTTGCTGTCAGAAAAAATACAGAAATTCGTCAATGATGGATTTACTCGGTTAGAAAGTAGGATAAATGCTATTGAACAGAATTTAAAAAGTGATATAAGACCATCAAAATCAGAAGAAATAGAGATCCCTCAAGTTTCATCAGAATTTCACGAAAAATCTCAGATAGCAAGACAAGATCTTGCTCCGACTCCAGAGGAACAGCATCTGGCAAAAATTTATAATGATAAGGATCAAACACTTATTAAACATAATATAAAAGTTTCGCCAACACAAGGTAGTCTTGAGCAAAATCGTCTAGGTATTATAACTAAATTATTTTCCACACATCCCAAGGGAGCCTATTGGATAATATGTACTCAAGAAAATAAATATTTTTTAGTTCCTGAATATAAATTCAAGTTAAATCAATATAATTATCAATCTTTAGAAAGATACTTTGCCTGTGATGGTAATTACGAAGAAGGCGAGCTAAAAATGGTAAAACCAGCAATAGCCAAACCCTTAGATCCAGAAGGACAAAAGTGGAAACTTGTAGCTCAAGGTGTCATTGAGTTTATATTGAGTGCAGAATAACAATAACTGACGACAACAGTCGAGCAGAAAAGATCCGACGATGATGGGCGAAATAATCTTCAACGTTGTTGAGAGCGCTAAAGTGCTACTACGAACTAATTTCATGGAAAAGACAACACATGAACTTAAACGATGAGTTGCGAAAAAAAATCTCCGAACTAGAACAACGATTAATCTTACTAGAAAATTCTTCGTTTACAGAAAATAACACCAACAATTTAAAAGATGCAGCACGAGTGACTGGACATTTAGAATTATCGAAAATTATTAAGGTCAACTCCTCAGAATTTGAATTAGTTGATATTTATAATGAAATTCCCCATTTTTTGTCCACCCATGCTATCAAAGTATCTTTATCATCCGACAGTTATCGGCAAAAAAGTCAAGGAGAATTATTGCTTGAGAAGGATAATAATGGTAACTATTGGGTGATTGCTACAGAAAGCGATGCTTACTGGCTCCTGCCAAAAACTAATATAAAAATTAATGGAGTGACGCTGAACACCCTAAAGTCCTTATTTGAGTGTGAAGGATACGAAGGGTCAAATACTAGTGAGTTTACCATGATTCGACCGGCTAGGGTTTCTCTAAGTTATAACCAACAGCAATGGAAGCTAGAAGAACCAGGAAGAATTAAGTTTGGCGAAATTTCTCTTTCTTCCCAATTGCAATCAGAAATCCAAAGGCTGAAGGAACATCGTCAGCAAGTCCAGTTTAAATTAGAGCAAATAGAGCAGGGCTTTTGGGAGATTAAGCATCAAATAGAACAACTATCTCAGGAATCCCAAAAGAAAGCCGAGTCTTTTAAATTAATACTAGAGGGGATATTAACACAGATAGAGCAAGCTACGCAAGACCGCCAACAGCTACGTTCTCAGTTAGAGCAAGCTGATCAGGAACAAAGACAAATGCTATCTCGCATGGAGCAAATGTCAACGGAGCGATCGCTCATCTTATCTAAGCTATCAAAATTACAGACTGCTAGAGAAACAACCACAGACTCGCCACAGACACAATCACCTTATACCCTTATAGGACATGCAGCTCTAGTACGTTCTCTTGCTATTAGGGCTGATAGCCAAATCATCGCTAGTGGTAGTTTTGACAACACTATTAAGATCTGGAAACTTCACACAGGAGAACTCATTGATACTCTGGTAGATCATTGCCGAATTTATGAGATCGTCTTCCATCCTGATGGGGAAACCTTGATCACTAGTGGTGATGACAATACCATCAAAATTTGGAACTTAACCCTTGGGACAGTGGATCAGACTTTGATTGGACATTCAGACTGGGTTCGTTGTCTGGCTATTAGTCCTGATGGTAATACTCTTGTCAGTGGTAGTCGTGACAAAACCATCAAGATTTGGAACCTACAAACTGGGGAAACACTCCATACACTAAATAATCACACTCAGCCAGTTCTAACAATGGCTATTAGCTCAGATGGGCAAATTCTTGCTAGTGGCGGTGCTGATCGTAGCATCAGAATTTGGAACCTACAAACTGGCGAAATTATCCATAGCCTATACCGACATTCTAGCATAGTGTATTCAGTTGCCATTACTCCTAATGGAGAAACTCTTGTCAGTGGTAGTGATGATAATGCCATCAATTTATGGAACCTGCGCACAGGGGAATTAAAAAAAACCCTCACAGAACATCTTCAAGGAGTTTGGTCTGTTGCTATTAGCCCCGACGGACAAACCCTCGCAAGTAGTGGTGAGGGTGATACCATCAAGTTATGGAAACTTAGTACTGGTGAATTGCTCTACAGCTTAACTGGACATACAAATGGGATTTATGCTGTAGCTTTTAGTCCTGATAGTAAGACTCTTGCCAGCAGTAGTAGAGATAAAACAATTAAAATTTGGCAACTTTCTGCCTTTATTTGAGCATGACCGCAAATTCAAGACACAGCAAACAAACTAGTACCGCTGTGCGAAAGTCAAAAGTCAAAAGTCAAAAGTCAAAAGTTTTATATATCAAGGCTCGTGGCTGTTTAAAATGGTTGCTTTATTTACGCCGCGCTGTACTAGTACCGATGTGCAGAATTCTTAATTCCTATACTGCAAGCATTTTGTTGATGTAGAATTGGGGGGGTATTTACGTGCCCATTGTACTAAGTAGATGCAGGAGAAGGACAAATTTCTTTACCCTTTTCTTGTGGATGAAACTTAAAGTAATCATCAAGCCATTCACAGCTTTTCTTTATCAATGAGTCTAAATCTTGAATTGACCACAACAGGACTTTACTATTGTCTCCCGCTGCGGCAATTTGTTTATTATCAGGAGTAAAACTGAGACTTACTGTGTTTTCCCAATCACCGTTGAATTCTGCTACTTGACGACCTTCTAAGTCCCACAGCTTGACTATTTTCCCAACGCCAGCTGTAGCGATGAGTTTACCGTCGGGACTAAACTCGACTGTTGTCGCTTGTACTGTAGTGGGATTCCCGTTGGAGCTAAACTCAACTGAACCTGGTTGCTCCTTTACATTTAGTGATTTTCCTTTTAATTGCTTATCTAAATTGTTTGGTAGTTTCCATAGTTTTATATTGTGGGCACTATCTTGGGCAGTATCTATAGTAGCAAGCAACGAATCATTTGGGCTAAACTTTACCACATCTACTGTATTAGAAATATTAGAAATGGATACAGATTTAATATTCATATCGCTAGTAGAGGAGTTGCGTTTCAGTTCATCCACCGAATATAGTATAGTATGACCGTCTTTAGTACCGATAGCAATCATAGTGCCATTCGAGTTAAAACTTGCGCTTGTAATCGTTCCATTGAATGGAATAGGAATATCACTGTTGTTTAAAACATCTCGGTACCAAGCATCACCATTCACGTCTAGAATTAAATATTCATGCTTTTGATCATCCTTGAAGAAAATTAGATCTTTAATTTTAATGTCTTTATTTATTATTTCTGTTTGTCCTGATTGCTGTCCTAAAAAATTCCAGAATTTTACTTTAATTTGGCTATTTTGGGTTCCAACAGTAGCAATATATTGTCTCTGATTAAGAGTGCTGGTGATTTCTATATATTTGCCATTATCGTGATCCAAAGTAGACCTTCTTCCGTTATCAATATCTACAAGTCTTACAGTGCCATTTTCTTCAAGAATAGCAAGTCGTTGCCTTTTATCAGGAGCAGGAGCAAGACCTATAATTATACTCTTTATCTTTCTTTCTCCCTCGTACAAAGGCGGCTTATCAAGCTTAGAGAGTTCCCAAAGTCGAACTTTTTTACTTGCTCCAGCTGTTGCAAGGTAATACGGTTGCGTCTCATCATCATGAGGACTAAAACTTATGCTGTATACTGGACCATTATCACGAAATACATCATCAACCCGTTCAGCCTTTAAATTCAATGACTGTTCTTCATTATCATTGTGTTTAGGATCAACAGATAGTCTCCAAAGTTGGATTTTACCACTATCGCCCGTTGCTGCTATGAACTTTCCATCATGACTAAAACTTATTTTAAGTTTATTTCGCTCATCTGTTTGTAAAAACTCTTTCTTCTCAGTCTTCTCAGCAATTTTTAATTGATTTCCCTTCAAGCTCCAAAACTTAATTGTACCGTCCCCCCCTGCTGTTGCAAGAAAAGGTTGAACGGGATGAAAATTGATGCTTCTTACGCCCTGTTGCTTTGTGTCCTTGTCCCATCCTTTTTCTGTTCTAAAAAATGGTCCTATATCTTCCGGATTTTTTTTACATACTATATCTCCCTTTTCTGATGTATCTTCTTTATTTAACTTTTTCCATAACGAAACTGTACCTCCCTCTTGTACCATAGCAATTAAAAGTGCGTTTTGATAAAATCCAAAATTTACAGAACTAATCTTGTTATTTTTATCACTCGTTAATTCACATATTTTCTTCAATTGAGAATTGTCTCTTTTCCAAAGTTGAAGCGAACTTATTTCACCCTCATCTTTTACTGCAGCTAGGATGTGACCATCTGGACTAAATTTTACACTTGTCACTTTTCCTGTCTCGCCAGTCTTCTCTTGTCGATATAATTTACCTAACGAATCCCAGAGCTTGATTGTCTGATCGCTATCTCCTACCGTAGCAATAATATCTCCACTAGGACTGATATCTAAACTCGAAATAGAACCTTGTTGAACGTTTTTAATCTCTTCACTTAATGAGTTTGACCACTTGGAAAGTAGAACTTTACCATCTTCACCTGCTGAAGCAAGTAATAAACCTGAAGCTCCTTTCCTAAAACTTAGGCTGATCACTGATGCAGTATGCTTGTTAAGCTCATTTCGTTCGTAAATATTCTCAAGTATATACTGTAAGGCAAATATAACAATCGGATATTCTTCTAATTTCTTTTCTTGTACCAGTTTGGATAATTGTTGTCCTTCCTTGACATAGGATAATAGAGAATCTAATTGTTGTCCTTCATCAAATTGCTTTTTTGCTTCCTTCGCGATCTCAGATAAATGAGGAATTTTTGGACTGACAGGCTCTGGATCTTTGATGTGAACACTACTTCCAATAATAACTAATAATGCTACTGCTATCACTCTTAAAAAGAAAATTATATTTTTTTTATACTGTTTCCACAGCTTTATGATGTTATTGAGTAGTCTACTTATAAGTGAAGTTGGAGTTATAAGTGGAGTTGGAGGTATACGTGGAGGTGAAACAGGTATTTTTTTTAACTTTTCATCAACCCAACTCTCGTTAAAAACCTCCATATAAATACCTTGAGTAATTCTAAATCCTTTTTGTGGATCATCGCATATCAACCCACATGAACACAATACATTTTGTAATTCCTGTTGACTATTATTCTTTAGATTCCCTTTATTTTGCAAAATTCCTCTGTAAAATTCTAGACGTGCGCGGCTCTCTGTTTTATCCTTATCTAGAAGATGATCTTTAATTTCTTTCCAATTATTATGCCATGGTTCGCATTTTTCTTCCCATCCTAAAATTATTTCTTCTCTTACAATAATTTCAAGGGTATCTGGGTTATCGTGTTCACAAATCAGAGCTAATTCACAAATTTTTTCCTGAAGAGGACTATACTTTTCTGTCCACCACAATATCTTTTGAAAAGTAGCGTATTTTTGTAAATTCTCATCAATGACTTGATTAATCTCCTCTTTATACGCAGGAATAACCTCTAATTTTCTATCCTTTCGTAATCTTAACCAGAAATGGTCTAGTAAAGCGTTATATGCGTCTTGTGGCTCGAGAGTGCTAGGAAAATCTATTGAATCATTTTGCAAGATTTTACGACAAATGAGCAGACATTTAAAAGTTAGCGGTTCCCCGAGGGTTAATATCCCATTTGTAATTTCGTCGATATTATGTGTCATATTGGTTTCATTTAAAAATGATCAGCATACATATACATGCGCTTACCTAAATTTTTATTGATAGAAATTTTCAAGTGAATTTTTAACGATTTTATGCAACTCTTGAATCCGTTCTTGTAACTCGCCCTTCATAGCATATACATCACCATTTGTATAATGCCAAATTCCTTGAAGAAAGTCTTGGTAATTCATATTTTTAAATCTTTTACTTAGGTCTTGATTTATAATAAGCCGAGGTTGTTGTTCAAAGGAATTGATTCTCCATCCGAGTGTGACATTATCTTCGTCTTGAAGGGATTCAAATGTATCTAGCATGAGAAATGTCAATCTTCCATAATCATTATTATCTCCGCGTTTCTTATAGTATGACTTGATAATACGAAAGAATTCGTATTTGAAAGGTAGCTTCTCAAAAAGGTGTCTATCTTTCTCAATTGCATCAAGAATAATTACTACACGTTCTTTATTACTCGTTAAAAGTTTATGCTCAATATAAGCATTGAATAATTCATGCTTACGTTTTTCGTAATTATTTGCCTGTTCTTTCCACCATTGTTGTGCTGGGGAATTCAAAGAAAAACTTTCATCAAAAATTTCCGCTATCTTGAAGTACCATAGACCACTGTCTTTAAAAGATTCGGCATCTCTTTTCTGATCTATTTTTGTAGGATTGATAATGGCAAAGGGTATATTATTTGTTTTTAAACGTTCTTGAATTTGACCTGAAATCTTGTTCTTTTCACTAATATGTGAACTTAGTACATAACAAAAGTCCCCAGCCATTAATCCCTCATAAATTTGCTGTTCAGGTTTGTTTTCAGGTGAAGATAACAGTGCCACAGGAAAATCCTCTCCTCTAATATCAAAATAAGGTGTTTGTTCCTTAGAATATCTATATTTAGCAGTTGACTTAACAGTTCTTGCGACATATTTCATCAAATCAGAAACACACACTACTTCATCCCCTCGTTGAGATCCTGCTCCCTTGAGAGCCTCTAATAAATGGAAAGTGTATATACTCATCTCTATTTTGTGATCAAATATAGATTTTTGGTCTTTTTTAGATGAACTTAAGACCGCTCGTCCTTCACCATTTTTTAATTCGTCAAGATTTAATTGTCGTGCTAATTGTTCAACAGGAAAAGATTTTTCAGTAAAGCTTTTATCAGCAGCCATTCCTCCAGCATAGCAACTATCAACGACTACCAAAAATTTCTTCGCCTTAATTTCTCCTAGGGCTTTAGTAAACTCATCTGCACTTAGATATGAATTGCTGTGAAGAATTAAGTGATATGCATCATTATTGTTCTTCGGTTCACCACCATGGCCAGAATAATAAATAAGTATAGTAGCCTCTGAATTCTTGTCAACCTGCTCCTTCAGCCAGTGCAAACCTTTTAGAACTGATTCCTTTGTTGCCTTTTTATCTTGAAGCAACTGGATATGATCCTCATCATCAATGTAGCCACAGGACTTAGTAAGGACAGATTTTATTTCTTGAACGTCCTTGGCTGTAGTATATGATGGCCCAAATTCACCAACCCCAATCAGCAAAGCATAATTATTATGAAGTCCTTCAGACATAAAACCCTCGCTTGAAAATATACGTATAAATACTTGTCGTTTAAGTCACGTAAAAAAGTTCTAGAGGCGATCGCACTATACTATTCTCGAACTCATGTAATATAATGGATATATTTTGGCTGATTAATTATTTCTAAGCTCCACACTTCAGAGCCAGACCTCTGAATAAATACATAATCATGATTATTATATACAGGAAATGATAATAAAAATACTAACGAGATCTCTCAGCTTTGACTTTGGTGTTAATATTTTTATACTTCTTACAGACAAAATCTTTATTCCATAAAGGGAAAAGGCTTGGATTTACCCCTTACCCGAACCGTATTGAAACCTAAGCATTAAACTTCGGGATGTGAACGGAAATTGCCTGAAAACCCTTAACGGTCATACTGATTGGGTTTTATCAGTCACCTTCCGTCCGATCCCCCCGAATCAGGAAGGTGAAGGGGGGATATTAGCCAGTGGGAGCAGCGACGGTACAATTAAGTTTTGGGATATCAATACAGGTGAATGACTGAAAACCTTGAGGGGGCATAGTAGCAAGGTTTACTCAGTGACATCTGTTTAAGCTTAAGCTAGAAGTACCCAACTGATTGCTTCACAAATACTGAGGCTGAAAGTGACTTCTACAAAAACTTCCAACCATGGTTGCAAAACCGCTTATCTATCCGTACTGTTAACGCTTGGGATAAAATTATCTTACTAACCTGTATTGATGAAAAAGCTGCGTTTGATTATTTCTTTCAACTTCTGGATGATTTTCTCCAAAGAGACAATAGCCTTGATATCGACCCTATTCTGATCGAATCGTCCTTAAAAGATACTAAATCGGAAAAAGCAACCTGAATACCATCAACAGTTGGCTTAATCCGATTTACTTCCAAAACGAAGATGTTCAATTATTTTCCAGATACTGAGTTATATCTTCAATCACGCGGGTAAGTTCGGCCTCTGTAGTCAAGCGAATACTGGTATCACGAACAGTGACTAAGACTTTAGCGGCGAAGGGAGTTGGCCAGATATTAGGATTACAAAAAATTTCTAAAAGCACCTCACCAGTGTAACGATATTCCATTGGGCGTTGGGGACTAACTTTACCGCTGCTAGGAGTAGTTTTAGTAGCAACAGCTTTTAGACTTTGCATGAGTTGGTCTATTGCTGCTTTTAACTCCCGTGCGGCTTGGGGTGAAAAACTAAAAGAGACAGAACCTTCAACTAAGTTCAGTGTTAGATGAGTTGGAGATATCATAACCTGCTGAGCAAAACTTTAGTATAGATAAAATCGGGGAGGGTGGGACTACTTTAAGTCAATACAAAAATAGCCTACCCAATCTTACCCAGCGTTTTTCGGGTAGCAACTCATGGTGCTATTGTAGCAAGAAATCCTGTTGATGGTGCTGTTCAAGACTTGTGTGAGTTTGTTGGCTAACCGACCCAAGATGTCCACTCCTTTGAGCGGTTTTCTTCTTCAATCCGAGCTAAAGCGGTGCGATATTGGGCTTCACGACTGAGCCAAAATCCTACTGTACTTCCCAGAACCCGTTCTAACCTCAAGGCAGTTTCTTCATTGATGGGTGCTTTCCCATTGATGAGTAGACTAATATCCTTCGTGGTGTAGCCTAATCGCTCTGCTAACTGTGCTTGTGTCCAATCACGCTCTTCTAACAAGTCAGCGATGGTATCACCGGGAGGAGATACCCAATCTGGAGTAAATGTTCGGGGCCAGAATGCCCCTGGAGGGTACTAATCAGAGTGCCATCTGCACGCCACAGTTTCACGGTTTTGTCATCCTATCCCTTTCGCGCTTCGTACAGTTTTCACTTGCATCAATAAAATATAGGCTGCCTATAATGTGCTATCATCCCATAGCGATTAGCGAGGACAGATTTCTTGCCAAAGCAGCCACTGGCCGAAGTGTTCGGCTTCCCCATCGACAACTTTACGCCGGAGGCCGAGCGTTATCGGCGAACCCGGCTTTGCCCTTTTCATAACAAGGTGCCAAACTGCACGAAGGACAGCGTAACCGATCCGCTTGGCGTCTGCTCGATCTTCGATGGAGATCGTATTGCTGTCATCTGTCCCGTGCGGCTGCGTGAGGAATGGCTTATCGCTGAACAGGCTGCCAGATTCTTTTTCCCAGAAGGAACCCGCTGGACAACACTTGTAGAAGTGCGTCTTAACGACAAGCATGGCAAGTCCGCCGGAAATATCGATGTTGTCGTTGTCGCTTACGACGATGAAGGGAAAGTCACGGATTTCGGATCGCTTGAAGTGCAGTCGGTCTATATCAGCGGCAATGTACGAAAAGCGTTTTACAAGCCATATATCGATGATCCTGAAGCCTATCTGGCGACCGATTGGACAAGCAGCCGAAAGAAAAATCCCCGGCCGGATTATCTTTCTTCATCACGCAAGCGGCTTGCCCCGCAGCTTATTTATAAAGGCGGTATCCTAAAAGCATGGGGACGAAAGCAAGCGGTCGCCGTACATAGCGCTTTTTATGCGACGCTTCCGGAATTACCGGAGACTTCCGCAGAGATGGCAGATATTGCCTGGCTAATTTACGATCTTGTTTATAATGAAACCAAGCAGCGTTATGTGCTGACGCCCACGCGCACAGTGTACACGCAATTCAAGCCGTCCCTGGACAAAATTACGTTATCCGAGCCAGGGCCTGCAGAAGGTTTTCTTGCCAATCTTCAGAAAAAGCTCGATGCGAAGCTTGCAGGAACAGCCGAAGAGCAAGAGACAGAGTTGCCCACGGACGTCACGGATATTCTGGATGAAATCGAAAACCTGTAACATGGAAAAGCATGACCCAGATGAACCTGTTTTCTGAAGCCTCTTTCATTCAAGTTCCGCCCTGTTCCGAGCGGATCGTGAATATTGCTTGCGTGCCACAGCGAAGTCCCTTTCGCTATCCGGGAGGGAAAACATGGCTGGTGCCACGCATACGACAGTGGATTTCCAGCCTGCCGACGAAACCCCGAAAGTTTGTCGAGCCGTTCGCGGGAGGCGGTATCGTCGGCCTGACAGCAGCCTTTGAAGAACTGGCAAGCCATGTGACGATGGTGGAGCTTGACCAGCGGGTGGCCGCCGTCTGGAAGACGATTCTCACCGGCGATGCTGTTTGGCTCGCCGAGCGCATTCGCCACTTTGACCTGACACGTGAAACGGTAGATGCCGAGCTTTCCAAAAAACCGGAAACCGACGAGGAACTCGCCTTTCAGACAATCCTGTGCAACCGGATCAATCATGGCGGAATTCTAGCGCCCGGTAGCGGAGTCTTGAACCATGGCGAGAACGGAAAAGGCATTCGATCACGCTGGTATCCCGATACGCTTGCCAGGCGTATTCTCAATATCAGTTCCGTAAAGGAGCGTATTGGGTTTGTGCAAGGGGATGGTCTCGCCATTTTACAAAACCATGCCAGCCGCAAGGATGCGGTGTTCTTTATCGATCCACCCTATACCGCCGCCGGAAAAAAGGCGGGCAGGCGATTATATACACATAGTGAGCTTGATCATGAGGCGCTGTTTGCATTATGCGAGAAATTGCAAGGCGATTTTCTGATGACGTATGACAATGCGGAAGGGGTACGGCAGCTTGCGGATCGTCATGGTTTCGATACTTATGCCATTGCGATGAAGAACACCCATCATGCCAAAATGACAGAATTGCTCATCGGGCGCAATCTGAACTGGATACGGTAGCAAATGAGGCACTGTTGCAAAAATCTCCTTGCTTTCCGCTTGGGTTGTGGTGTTCACAAACGTCCGATTCCGTCTTTATAAATAAAATGAGGCTCATATCACATATTCGTTAACCATGAACGTCTCTTTGGCACCGACCCTCCGACTGCCCCTAATTAAGGCAGGAAACACCCTATAGTCTCAGATAATCTGGGCTGATACACTGATACTGGGAGTTCATTTCATGCCTAAACTCACACCTATAAAACTAGATGACAATACAATCATCTACATCGAAACTACCGAAGATGCGAATATTTCTATACTCAGCACAGAAGAAATTACTGAAGAAGAGGAGGAATCGCTAGTTGATAAGGGGATGAGTCCTGAACAAATACGACAGAAAATGATGCAAAATTTTCTGACGATTCAGAATACAATTCGAGCTTATACAGTTTATACGTTAAATTCCTTTAAGCAAATTCCAATTACAAACGTAGACAAAGTTACTTTGGAGTTCGGCATTGAAATGGGTGGAGAAGCTGGTATTCCTTATGTTACAAAAGGTACTGCTAAAAGTAACATGAAAATTACTGTTGAATGTTCGTTCCCTAAAGAGATTACTCCAGATCCATCAAAGTAAAATTGCAATTCATATTCATAGTCAAACCATAGTCAATCCTGTGGTGGTTCAGGAGGCATAGGTAATTCTGGAGGTTCGGGTAGAGTAGCACCGTCCTAGAAAACTGCTCCTTTATCATCACTCCTCGCTGCATTAACAGCCAGTCGTGCTTCTTCCCATGATGGAAATGTCAGAAATTGCCATTCCTCGGTGTCCTTTTTAGCAATGGCGATAGTAGTTTCTTGTTGTTTCCAGTTGTCATCTGGCATAGCTTACATAGTCACAACTAGCAGGCTCAGTGTAGAACAATAGCTGTGTATTTTTTTGTAGTATAAATAATTTTTAACAACTTCCGAATATTTACTAATTTTGTGTATAAAAACTAATATTTCTATTAGAGTACTACTCTCAATACTGCTCGGATAAGCAGGGGAGGCAAAACTCTTCCCCTGCCTCAATTTCTCCCCCTGCTCCCCCTGCTTGCCTCAACCAAGAAATTCCTTAACCGAGCAGTATTGGTACTACTCTTTATCTGACAGAGCAACCCACACGCCTAAGAATAAATTCCTAGGCTAATAGCTGAAGTCGGCTTAAGCCGACTAGAACTTTCAGAAATTTAGTCCGTTTCAACGGACTTGAGCTTTGAGCCTTGAACTTGAGTTCAAGGCTCTGGTGTAGAATGAAATAGCCCTAAAATTACACCCATGAAATAGCTGAAAAGGGGTTTTTGCTGAAACCAAGAAACCCCTGGAAGCGCTTACTACCAGGGGTTTTGTGGATTATGCCAGGAACCAGACTTGAACTGGTGACACGAGGATTTTCAGTCCTCTGCTCTACCAACTGAGCTATCCCGGCAGATGCGTTTGTCCGCAACGATTACTAAGCTTAGCAAACAAAAAAGCATTTGGCAAGGATACTGTAGAAAAAATTTTTGTGGCTCCTATGGTTAAGGTCAGAACTCTATGGTGTTATGCCGTCACTCAAAGTTCTTGATTGTTTTGCTGTAGTTTTCAGCTTGAGTCAGCCGCCAACTTCCATCACCGCTTAATTCCAAAACCTGATGATGATACTTCAGCAAGCTGGTGCGGTGACCAACGCTGATCCACACTGTGGATGTGACTTGCACCTGCTGATAGAGATGCTCTTCATTCTCAAGATCCAAAGCACTGGTAGCTTCATCTAAAATGGCGTAAAGAGGACGCATCAGCAACAGTCGTGCGAATGCTAGGCGTTGTTGTTCTCCCACAGAAAGAATATTTGTCCAGTCTAACTCGACATCCAAACCACCTACACGGACTGGCAAGTCTTTTAGGTTCACTTGTTGCAATATCCTGTAAAGTTGCTCGTCTGGAATCTCACTACTTGTGTTAGGATATAGTAATTGGCTGCGTAGCGAACCCAAAATCATATACGGACGCTGTGGTAGAAACAGTATTTCCTTGAGTTCTGGTCGAATAATTAAGCCTGTGCCAGAATTCCGCAATCCAGCGATCGCCCGCAGCAGAGAACTTTTGCCGCTACCACTAGGTCCTAAAATCAGCAGCCCTGTCCCCGGTCGAACTGTGAGTGAAAGATCCTGAATTAAAGTTCGGTGATAATCAGGAGTTAACAAGGTAACATGTTCAAGAGCTAGACGGGTATCGATTCTAGTATCAATTAAGGTAACTCCAGGTTGGCGTGCTGGTGTTGGTGCTTCTAGAACCTTTGCAAAGGTGCCTAAGCGATTGATCTGGGCGATAAAAGTACTCAGGTCTTGAAACTGACTCACAACTAGGGAAAGAGCGCCTAAAACTTGAGCAAAAGCCAGATCTGCTTGACCAACCACACCAAACTCCACCTTACCAGCAAAGTAGAGAGGAGCAATGATAGCAGATGGGATGAGAGCAATAAAATAGTTATAACCAGTCGTAAAAAAACCCAGATTACGCTGCCATCCTATGAGGAGATTAAAGTTCTTCAATGCTTCATTTAATCGTCGTCTGACTTGACGTGACTCCTGTGCTTCTCCCCCAAAAAAGGCAATCATTTCAGCATTGTCTCGAATATTAACTAATTTGTAACGGAAATCAGCTTCTCGTCTCAGTTGGTTGAAGTTCAACCCAATCAACCTCTTACCGAACCAGACTGTGATGATTGTGCCGACTACAGAGTAGATTACATTAACAATCGTCAGATTTGTAGAAATTGACCAGAGAATCCCAATAAAAGAAATTAGAGTAATAATCGAGTCGAGAATATTTAATAAATAAGATAAAGCACTCCTTGTAAAGGTATTAATATCCTGAGATATCCGTTCGTCAGGGTTGTCAATATGAGGATTTGAATTTATTTCATAAAAAGCCCGATTCCTGAAATATTGGTCTAGAAAATGATTGGTGAGCCACTGTCTCCAGTAGAGACCTAGCCTGTCTCTTACATAACCATAAAGAACAACAATAGGCGTGCCAAGGAGCAGTACGCTGGCATAGGTAAACAAAATGTGAAAGAACTTGGAAGCCTCCTTGCTGGAAAGTGCTGTCATAAAATCTCGACCAACAAAGCTGATAAACACGTTGATGCCATTAACTGCTAACGACAACAACACTAAAACCACAAGTAGACCTCTAGCACCCCATTTCTCTTCAGAAAACCAGTAGGGTTTGGTGATGATCAAAAAGCGCTGCCACAACTGACGATTAAATTCATTCATAAATGTCTTTAGTTCCTTGGAATAAAACTACCCATGAAGTACAATGTGTCGGGAAGTGCTTATCAAGTAGTTGCTTTACACCCTTACGCTCTAATTGAGTTAGCAGTAAAGGAATATCATCCACGCGTTCGGTTGTAATTATAGGTTCTGTATGCATAAACCCGAACATTTAACTACTCTATCTTTTTGTCAATATACCTCTGGGTATATTTTCGCTGCTTGTTTTATCTAACTCCTGAAAAAATGGGCGAACCGGGAGTGATTAATTCATGGTTGAGCATAACAAGTACTGAAGAACCAATATTTTTATGAGAAAATATTTTTATGTCTTCGTTGTGGGCAATTGCCCGTGGCGATCAAGAGTGTATCCTTGTTTTCGGTTCGCTTCCTGTTTAGAGGTGAATTCCTTAAACATTGACTTAAATTTTCAAAAAAAACTTCAGGGGTGTTTTATGGTATTACTCAGTGAAAATGCTCCAACAATCGGACTGGTTGAAGTTCCGGCAACGGGACTATACGACTCACAAGGGAGAAATTGGACATCTCTATATAGGAATCGTAGTTTGATCAGCAAGCAAGTTTTGGTATCTGACCTCATTGCAGGGGGATTCAACGCGCAACTGGTTAACCTCAGAGATGAAAATTATTATCAAGAGTTTGGAGAACTCCTTTGGAAAGGGATGACCCTACGCAAAATATACGTGGGAGGAAGCATTTGTGATCTCGATCCCCAAGCTTACGATGCTTGGGGGATTACAGTTAACTTCTCGCAAGATCGCCAAGTCAGTTGTATGCTGATTGAACATCTTGCTGCAGGTGGGCGTCCGATTGTTGTTGGTGGGTCAGATGCTTTGGCAGAACCACAACACTACTTAAAGGCTGGAGCAGTAGCAGTTGTTCAAGATAAGTCTGGTGCAGCTAATTGGGCAATCTTTGATTACGTACTAGGAAGGACACCACGGGAACAACTCACCGGTGTCATTCTTGCAGATGGTAGCCATTACCCTAGAAAGACTCAAGCAAAGAGTCCAGAAGATTGGGTGCTACCCTCCGTGGAGGTTGCTAGGCAATGTTTTGGGACACAACCGAATGTACTCGGAGTTGTGCCGATTGGTTCGGTTGTGGCTGACATTGGTTGCGATCGCACATGTGACTTTTGTCAGACACCGACTTATGGTACAGGCTATCGGAGAATGTCTCCTCAAAGAACCCTCGACTGGATAGCTCTCCAGAAAGAGGCTGGTGCGCGTTCAATTGTCATCGGTTCGGATCAATTTCTAGCTCGTGGACTATTTCCGGAGGGACGACAAGAAATTCTCGAAATTACCGCTGGCGCACGGGAGATGGGAATATCTCTAATGTGGCCAAATGGTTTAGAACTGAGGAAAGCAACTCTGGGGCGAGGGCGCAACTACAAAGACACCGACCTTAGCCCCGATGAAGAACTGATTGAGGCACTTTTTAGTTGGGATGGCGAAGTAGGTTGTAGCTTAGCTTATATCCCTGCCGAACGTCCCGTTTTTGGGCGAGAATCATACAGCAAGCTGTTGCCGTGGCAAGAGCATTGTACATTGATGAAATCTGTAGTTAGAACTGGTGTACCTGTGATTGCATACGGAGTCATCATTGGGCTACCAGATGACGACGATGATTGCTTGTTACGTCTTGAGCAAGCAATTTCAGAACTCGTTGATGAACTTGTACAGATTAACCCTCAACTGGAGTTTCAGACTGCTTGCTACAGCATTGCCCCTTTGCCTGGAACACCGCAGGCACAAAACTTACGCAAATTAGGTCTGCTACAGTTTGAAGACCCTTGTGTTTGGGGAGGATTGTGGACACCGACTTGCAATACTCATCACCTGAGCTACGAAGAGGTTTCCGATTGGCAGATTCGTTTGTCTCACATTCGTAAAACTGCGTCTGAATTTACAAACTATAGTGGTGACAACTCAGCACTAACTAGTTAATTGACTAAATAGGGCTTGCTGAGAAAGTCCCTGGTGATGGTAGGGAAATCTTAACAGCAAACAGGGAACAGTTTCATTCCTATTTTTTATCCCAGAAAAAATTAGAAATGCAAGGTATTTAAGCCTCATAGCCCTATTCTCTTGCACTTTTTTCGACGCTGGTAGCCTGAAATCCTTCCAATATAAGAGTTTTATGGCTATTCAGCCAGCCCTACTTAGGGCTGGCTGACAAAGTAGAAAAAGGTAGCACTGTGCGGATTGTAAACCTTATATGTCTTGTTAAGTGCAAGAAAAAAGGAACCCGTGTAGCTCGACCCTCTTTACGACTACCAACAAAGTCATTCCGAAAAAGTGCATAGGATACTGTAAATAAGGTAGGCATTACACGATTCGGTCATAAGTTGTAATCACTCCCGGTTCGCCCATTTTTTCAGGAGTTAGATACAACAAGCAGCGAAAATATACCTACAGGCATAGCGTTGTGACTGGTTTTCTCAGGACTATAGCGCGTCTCATCCGAATGAGGTACAGATTTATCCTTGGTATTATACTCTAGCCCGAGTCTGCGTTCATCATGAAATTGATAATCGGTCTCATTGACAACTGTTGTGAATTCAGGTAAGCTTAGGCTCAAAATATTTTTTGAGACCCGTTATCATTCTCACAGGGGAAAAGGTAGTGAAAGAACTCCAAATACTGCATCTAGAACAGGCACATATGACTCTAAACTCCGTCGTCAGCCTTGATGGTGGGAACCTATGACTACTAAACTCTACGCATTTTCTGTTCTACTCCTACTCTTAGCTAGCTGTGGGGGTGGTACTACAACCAGTTCTAGTTCTAAAACCAACACTAGCTCCAGCCCAGCCGATAGCACAAGTGCAACACCTGTGCAAGTGGTGAGTGCCGAAAATTTCTGGGGTAGTATCGCCAGCCAAGTTGGTGGTGACCATGTTAAAGTCACAAGCATCATCACGAATCCCAATACTGACCCCCACGACTACGAACCCAAGCCAACGGATGCTCGCGTTGTCGCCAATGCCCAATACGTTATTCTCAATGGCGCAGGGTACGATGCTTGGGGACAAAAGCTCCTTGATGCCAACCCAGTGAATGGGCGTAAGGTACTTAATGTCGGCGATTTGGTAGGCAAGAAAGAAGGAGATAACCCACACCTTTGGTATAGCCCCGAATACGTGATGCGCGTCGTCGATCAGGTAACAGCCGACCTTAAGAACCTTGATCAGGCAGATGCAGCATACTTTGACCAGCAGCGCCAGCAGTTTGTCAGCGTTGGTCTTAAGGACTACAACGATACTATTAACACTATCAAGCAGAAGTATCAAGGCACTCCAGTTGGCTCGACTGAAAGCATTTTTACTTACTTAGCTCAAGCCTTAGGGGTGAACCTGACCACACCACCGAAATTTATGTCAGCAATTTCCGAAGGTCAAGCGCCGACAGCATCTGACAAAGCCACTTTCGACCAACAGATCACACAAAAGCAGATCAAGATCCTGATCTTCAATTCCCAGAACTCGACCCCAGATACCAACGCACTGAAGCAGAAGGCTCTTTCAGCAGGTATCCCAGTCGTCCCAATTACCGAAACACTCACCCCAGCAACGGCTACCTTCCAAGACTGGCAAGTCGGGCAACTGAAAGCCCTACAGCAAGCATTAGCCAAGTCTACTGGCAAATAAGTACAATGAACCCTAACTCGATGGATATTGATTTAACGTCGCAACCTCTTGGCGATCGCACCAACGCTGATAATAAGTTGGGTATGGAGAACGTTATTCAATTTGAACATGCCGGCGTTCGGCGTCGTGGGCGTAAGCTTTGGAGTGATTTGCATGACACCGTGTACTCCGGCGAGTTTATTGCCATTCTCGGACCTAATGGTGCTGGTAAATCGACACTGCTCAAAGCAATCTTGGGCTTATTTCCTTTAACTGAGGGGCGAATGACTGTCTTGGGGTCGCCGGTGCGATGTGGAAACCCTGCAATCAGCTATCTTCCCCAGCGGCGGAACTTTGATGCGGACGTGCGTGTGCGGGGACGCGATATTGTTCGTCTAGGTTTGGACGGCTGCAAGTGGGGAGTCCCGATTCCGCTGCTGAGGCGTCTTTGGGGCGGTGATGTGCAAGATCGTGAATCGCAGCGATGGGTACAGAGGGCGATCGACCTAGTTGGTGCTGCTGCTTATGCAGATCGACCCATTGGTACCCTCAGCGGTGGTGAGCAGCAGCGGCTACTCATTGCACAGGCATTGGTGACCAGACCACGTATCTTGCTTCTCGACGAACCCCTTGATAGTTTAGACTTGTACAATCAGCAGTCCGTCTCAGCATTAATTCGCTACATTAGTCAGGAGTATCAGGTAACGGTGCTACTTGTCGCTCATGATGTCAATCCTATCTTGCCCTATCTAGATCGAGTACTCTACATTGGCAGAGGACAGACCGCAATGGGGACGCCGGAGGAAGTGATCACAACAGAGACACTTTCACGGCTTTATGACACCCCAATTGATGTGCTACGCACACGTGATGGGCGGATTGTCGTTGTCGGTCAGCCGGAGTCGGTTACGTATCATGCTAAGTTTACCAATCATACTCATTAGCACGTCAACATTCGATGTGCAGCCTTCGTGGAATTTGAGCGCGGATATCCAACAGCTTTTTGCTTACCATTTCATGCAAACTGCCTTTTTGGCAGGAACACTGATTGCTCTAATTGCTGGATCAGTGGGCTACTTCATGGTACTACGTAGACAGAGCTTTGCTGGACACACCCTGGCAAACGTCGGCTTTGCCGGTGCAGCAGGTGCTGTTCTCATCGGCTGGTCACCAGTTGTGGGACTGTTGATTTTCTGTATCGCGGCGGCTGTTGGGATTGGTCTGTTGGGTGGACGATCTGAACGGACCCATGTGAAAGGAGTCGCTATCGGGACAATACAGACATTCGCGCTTTCCCTAGGACTGCTATTTGTTCATCTTTCCTCCTCATCGAATGCAGCTTTTGTCTACTCAATTCTCTTTGGTGCTGTACTTGGCATCAGCGATCGCGATGTGGTCATCATTGCACTCACAACTGTGGTGACCTTAGCTGGGTTGATGGCGATCGCCCGTCCCTTACTCTTCGCCTCCATCGATCCAGATGTCGCCCTTGCTCGCGGTGTACCTGTGCTACTACTTGACAATGCTTTCCTTGTCTTGCTAGCATTCGCTGTAGCTCAAGCAGTGCAAATCGTGGGAGTACTCCTCATCTTTGCGCTACTGGTGACGCCTGCTGCCATTGCCCAACAGATAACCGCACATCCAGGTATTGCAGTTAGCCTTTCAGTGTTCCTAGCCCTACTCTTCACATGGACTGGACTAGCTATTGCCTACTTTACACCCTATCCCGTCGGCTTCTTTATCTCCACCTTGGCATTCGGAACTTATGCCTTGGTACGCTTCAAACAGAATTCAGGAGTCAGGAGTCAGGAGTCAGAATGAATTTTGTCCGACTGGCAGATGAATTAAGTGGGTTTAATACCCCCTTTAAATTTAAAATTTAGCGGTCTACATTTAGTGGCGGATCTGAATCTCCTAACTCCTGACTCCTGACTCCTGACTCCTGACTGATTATGTTCCTCTTAGATATTCCACCATTCTCGCCGAATCTAATCCAGGATGTGCGAGATATGCTGAGCTTCGATTTTATGCGCTACGCCTTCCTCGCCGGCACCCCATTAGCCATTGTCTCCGGTCTAGTTGGCTATTTTGTTGTGCTGCGCAATCTCGTTTTTGCTACTGATACGCTGGCACATGTCACCTTTACCGGGGCACTGTTTGCAGTCGTTGTGGGAAGCAATCCAATGCTAGGATTGTTTGGTGTGACAATGCTGGTCGCGCTCTTGCTAGGCGTCGTAGGAACACGGGCGCAGTCAAAAGATGTGGAAGTAGGTACTGTACTGGCTTGGGTGCTAGGATTGGGAGCATTGTTGTTGAGCATTTACACTTCGCAATCTAGTGGAGCCAACAGCACTATTGGTGTGAATTATCTTTTTGGCTCCATCCTTGGGTTACAGCTAGAACAGGCACAATTAGTCGCTGTCGTTGGTGTGGTTGTCATTGTGGGACTTCTCTTGATCGCACGCCCTCTACTCTTTGCATCTCTTGATTCCGAAGTTGCAGCAGCGCGTGGGATACCAGTGCGCACAATCAGTGTCATCTTCTTACTCTTGGTTGCACTTTCGATAGCTGAGGCTGTTCCGGCTGTAGGCGCTTTGTTGAACTCTGCACTGCTTGTGACACCTGCGGCGATCGCGCATCGTTTAGCCACACGTCCTTTCGTCGCGCTTTTCCTCTCCGCAGGGCTATCGCTAGCTTTTGTCTGGGTGGGTTTAACTATTAGCTTTTATGCTTCCTACCCAGTCAGTTTTCTTATTAGCACCTTAGCCTTCCTCACCTACGTAACAGTGGTGATTTGGCAACGGGTTTGTGCGACAAATTTTTCAGAGTAAAATCACAAATGCTTTGTTCAAGGTAAATGCAAAAATAAATGCTTCACCGTACAATCACCACTCCCTTTCGGTATCATCCCTATTTGGTGGGATAAATCGTTGAGTAACATGGTGTAATCGCCGATTAAAGCGTGATTTTTCGAGTGTCTTTAGTATTAATTTATACTATAATATAACATCAACCTCTCCTAATTTTCGTCCCTGGAGGGGATTTTATTACTTAAGTGGTCGTGTGTCATCGCGCCTTCAGTATAACTAGCAACTTGGGTTAGTATGACTTACACGCTTTACAGATTGACCATTATTTAAATACGAAGCTTGTCAAAATGATTACCTTGGATTATCTTATAGCAAAGAACAACGCATATTTGTTCTTTTTTGTCAATGCGTAAGTCACGGCTAGCTTTAATAAATTTGATTTGTGGGTGTGAAGGAAAGATGAATAAATTTTTATGGTATCGCTTGCTATTTTGTCCTGTGGTTCTTGGGTTCAGCTCACTCTTTGTCAACCCAGCAGTGCTTGCAGTTGAAGTTCCTCGTGAGGAGACAGTTACCCAATCCCAGAACATTGATGTTCCATTATCTCCTGGGTTGCCGATCGCAGAATTAGACACTAATACGCAGGTTCCTGACCAGGTGTCAGTGCCTCAAAAAACAACCAATCTCCATAAGATGCCGGATCATCCCTCAGACTCTAATAGTCTTTTAGAGTCGCAAAGCGATACAACTCCGATAGATCAAGTCACGTCTGTATTTCAGCTTTCAGATGTTCAATCTAGTGATTGGGCGTTTCAGGCACTGCAATCTCTCGTCGAACGCTATGGCTGTATTGCAGGGTATCCAAATAGTACCTTTCGAGGTAAGCAAAAATTGACCCGCTACGAATTTGCGGCTGGAGTGAACACCTGCCTAGACCAGATCAACAAGTTGATTACATCTGCAAGAAGTGATCTGTTGCGTCGGGAAGACCTAACAACCATACAGAGATTGCAACAAGAATTTGCCAATGAACTGTCTGTGTTGCGGGGTAGGGTTGATCATGTGGAAACCCGGACGGCTGAGTTAGAAGCACAGCAGTTTTCTACAACCACTAAGCTTGTGGGAGAGGCTATCTTTACAGTTGCGACTGCTTCCAATCAAGCCGGAACCAACAATCAAGCAGTCTTCCAAAATCGGGTGCGGTTGGATTTTCAATCTAGCTTTACAGGGAAAGATACATTACATACTCGGATTGGTGTCGGTAACACTCCCAATTTTGCCTTACCTTCCAACCCAGCTGCGTCTCCAGGAGTGCCAACTGCCACAGGTGTCCAGACGATTCAGGAAGGCTATGCTAACGATAGCGCCATCATTGATTGGCTTGCTTACTACTTCCCAATCGGAGAAAAAACTCAGTTTTATGTTGCCGGTATCCTTGGGGTGCATGCGGACTACTTACCCTCAACTGCCAACCCATATATCGATAACAGCGATGGTGGGAGTGGATCTCTGACTCTTTATGGGAAGAATAACTCCATCTACAACATTGGTGGGGGGACTGGTCTTGGAATAAGTTATAAGCTCAACAACATCTTTCAACTGAGTGCTGGCTATTTGGCTGGAGGAGGAGATTCTCCTGGTAATCCACAACAGAAAAATGGCTTGTTCAATGGCAGTTATTCAGCACTGGGTCAACTGACAGTTAACCCAACAAAAAACTTGACCTTCGCCCTCACTTATGTTAATAGCTACCATACTCCAGGCACTCCGATCTTTAGCCTTGGGTTCAGTTCTCTCCAAGCGACTTCAACAATTTCAGGTGTTGTGGGAACAAGCCTAGCCAATTTTCCAGGTGGGCCTAATACTGGGGTGTCAGCAAACTCCTATGGAGCAGAAGCATCCTACCAATTTAATCCCAAGTTTGTTGTCAGTGCTTGGGGTAGTTACACTAATGCCAATATTAAATCAGGGTCTAACCCTAATGGGGAGATATGGAACTATGCTCTGACATTTGCCTTCCCAGATCTATTATATAAGGGCAACTTGGGAGGGCTGATTGTTGGGGTAGAACCTTATTTAGGCAATGCAAAAGCCCTCTTTGGTTCGATCGCAACCAATAGGCTCCCGTTGCATCTGGAAGCTTTCTACAAGTATCAAGTGAACGATTACATGTCAGTGACACCTGGTGTGATTTACTTGAATTCTCCAGATCAAAATAAGGGTGCAGATGCCTTGATCGGAGTACTAAGAACCACTTTTACTTTTTAGAGTCAGGAGTCAGGAGTCAGGAGTCAGGAGTCAGGAGTCAGGAGTCAGGAGTCAGGAGTCAGGAGTCAGGAGTCAGGAGTCAGGAGTCAGGAGTTAGGAGTTAGGAGTTAGGAGTCAGGAGTTAGGAGTCAGGAGTCAGGAGTTAGGAGTCAAAAGCATTGTTTTTGGCAAGTCTGTTATTGACTCAGCTGTGCTGGGTCGTTTTTCATGGGTTAGTCTAAACTCCAGTAAATAAACGTCTCCGATGTTTCTGGTAGAAGCTCAACGTCTGTCTATATTCAAGAATTATTCCTAACAGTGCCTAGGTTTTAAGTATTAATACTTATGCATTGACAAGAAAATCCAAATATGGAGTTAGGACTTACACACGCTCTCAAATTGAACATCATGTGTACTAACGGATAATGGTCGTTTCAGTCTTGTAGGGGCACAAGGGATTGCGCCTACACCCCGTTTTTGGTCACAAGATTAAATCATAAAAACCAGACAGGAAGAGCGTTTCACTACATTTGTGGACAGGTCTATTAATGATTGTTAAAATTTTTGGTCAAAAAATTGCCTTAATCCTGCTAAAGTAATTGAGAAATCTTTTTAATAAGACCCGCTGTCGTAGAAGTACAGTGTTTCGGATGAACGTCAATTCGGGGTGAGGAGAAAAATGAAAAATCTATCGCAATGGCTGCTCGTTGGTCCAGTGGTTTTTGGTATGATGCTAGCTATTAATGCAACAGCAGTTGCAGGAGAAACACCAGCCTCTTCGGAAAGAAGTGAGCCTCTGTTCCCAGGAAATCCAGAAGCAAAAGCTGTTTCCACTCAGGCTGACAAACAACAACCATCCTTAACGCAAGTGGCAGATACGCAATCTCAGCCATTAGCTCAGGTAAATTTGGCTTCTCAGTCTTCAGATGTATTGCCGACTGATTGGTCATTCCAGGCATTGCAGTCCTTAGTAGAGCGATATGGGTGTGCCGGATACCCAAATAAAAAATTTCCCAGTCATCAGGCAATAACGCGTGATGAATTTGCCGTTGCTTTAAATGCTTGCCTGAATAGCGTGAATAAATTGATCGCAACCACAGCTGATTCAGATCCTGTAAAAAAAGAAGATTTAATCAATGTTAGAAAATTGCAACAAGCATTTAAGGTCGAATTAGCGAAACTTTGGGGGCATGATGCTTTGGGAGCAAATACCCCCGCTCCCGTCGGAATTAAGCAACTCGTAGCTGGGACGGAAACGGTGGCTGTACCAGTACCTGGTACAGTCAAGATATCTGCTGATAAATTACAGCCTAGTTCTCCAACTTCTGACTCACCAGTCTCTCAAGCACCTGCGACTGTAACGCCTGCAACCCCGACTCCGGAGAAAAAACCGAAATACAAGTTTAGCTATTTGGGGATAGGGGTGAACTTCGGAGCTGGTGGTCAGGCTAGTGGTTTGGGCGAAACTAGCTTTGCCGCATTTAGCAAATTTGCCATTAGTCCTTCTTTTTCCATCCGACCGGCTATCTTGGCCAGCCAAAATACAACTGTTTTGTTACCCATCACCTATGACTTTCCCATCAAGGGACCAGGACATATTGCTCCCTACATTGGTTTGGGAATGCAGTCATCATCGCCATTTTCAGCAGCAGCAACAAAGAGTGATTTGTTGCTCACAGCCGGGATCGACTATCCAATCAATTCTGACCTGGCGCTGACGGCAGGAGTGAATCTGGGAACATTCAACAGCTCTGGTGTTGGTGGTTTACTGGGGCTTGCCCATATCTTTAATACTGCGCCTGGTCCAGAGTCAAGTGCCACCTCTCCTCCAGAGTCAGGTTCTACACCGGATCAAGGTGAAAAGGAACATCACATCACCGAAAACTGGAATGCCCACGTTCAGGGAACCTTTATCTACCAGTACAAGCCAGGGTTTCGTGCCCTTTATTCAGGCGCGAATAGTTTATCGAACACTGCCGAAGACCTTACCTATAGCTACAGTTTCACTGGCTTTTTTGGGGCGCGTCTGTGGCAGGGTGGCGAGTTTTATTTAGACCCAGAAATATCCTCGTCGATACCACCCGGTAATTTGTTAGGACTGGGCTCTCTGTCGAATGGCGAGGATCAAAAATCGTCATCAGTACCGCCACTACTGTATCTGGCAAGAGCCTTTCTGCGCCAAACCTGGAGTTTAGGGGGAAACAAGACATTTGTCGAGTCTGGACAAAACCAATTGGCTGAGGATGTGGCTAGCCGAAGACTGGTCTTTACGGTGGGTAAACTGTCTGAAACCGATTTGTATGGGCCCAATCGGTTTTCCGGCAGCCCGCGCACTCAATTTTTTAACTATGCCTTTCTGACCTATACGGCGTTTGACTACGGTTCTAATGCTCGTGGCTATACTGTTGGAGCCGCTTTGGAGTATTTCCTGGATGATTGGACGTTTCGGCTGGGGCGGTTTGCTTTGACGACTACATCCAATGGACCGACCTTGGATTATAATCTGTTCGACCATTACAACGATGCCATTGAGATCGAACGTTCCTACGTCCTTGGTAAACAACCGGGCAAGCTGCGTCTTATGGGTTTTCGCGATCGCGCTGTTATGGCTTCATTTAAGGATGCTTTGAATCTGTGGCGAGCGAATGGAGAGGTTGGGGTACCGTCGATCGCAGATGTCAGGAATAGCGCCAAAGACCAGTATGGCTTCGGGATTGGGGTGGAACAAAATCTCGGCACTGATGTGGGACTGTTTGCCTTCGGCAGTTGGAACGATGGTCGGACTGAAAATTACAACTATACAGATGTTCAACGCTCATTCTCTACTGGCTTGAGCATTCAAGGCAGGGGCTGGGGGCGACCACGGGATACCATTGGTTTGGGGTATGCGCTGGATGGCATCGGCTCATCGTTTCGTCAGTATCTAGAAGCTGGGGGACTCGGCACCTTTATTGGTGATGGAAAACTAAACTACGGACCAGAAAATATCTTTGAGGCTTATTACAATTTGAGTGTGGGGAAAATCACTACACTGGGGTTTGACCTACAGTACATCCTCAACCCAGGTTACAATGCTGACCGTGGTCCAGTGACGTTTTTGGGGTTCCGCATACATACTGAGTTTTGAAGATGGAAGAAACACTCCCAATCGCCAATCACCAATCACCAATCACCCTTGTATGGCTGTTGTCTTAGTTATCGAAGATGAAGTGAACGTTGCTGCGATGATTCGCGTCTGTGTGGAAAGCGAAGGACATACTTGTTACGTGACACACAATGGGAATGAGGGGCTAGACAAATTTTGTAAAGTCCAACCAGATGTTGTCATTCTCGACTTGATGCTTCCAGGGATAAATGGCTTAGATATTTGCGCCCGTATTCGCCAGTTCATTAAATCAAAGCAAAAAGATCCGTACATCATGATGTTGACAGGTAAAGTCGAGGAAATTGATCGCATCATTGGGTTTTCGACTGGGGCTGATGACTATATGGCGAAGCCCTTTAGTCCCGTGGAACTTGCCGTGCGGATCAGAGCATTGCTCAGACGAGAGTTGCGACAGCAAGCAAATTCAGAAGGCATCATCGAAACTCATCATTTACTGATCGATCAAGAACGCAGGATTGTTGAGATCAAACACACCAATGGCATCAGAGAAACAGTTAAACTAACTACATTAGAGTTTAATTTACTGGTAGTATTAGCCAAACGACCGGGAAGAGTCTGGAGCCGTGCGCAATTGCTTGATACTGTTTGGGGGATAGATTATGTGGGCGACTTCCGCATAGTAGATTCTTACATTAAACGGTTAAGACAGAAACTATACAGCACCAATGCTACTGGTGAAAAACTAGATAAGACTCAGTTTATTTCCACAGCACCTGGGATTGGCTATAGCTTTACGGATTCAAATGGCACAGTTTGACATGTTTTTGGTAAACCATTGGACACTCAGTCTCAAGCTCAGATTACTATTGTCTCACCTGAGTGTGATGCTCTTGGGAATTAGCATCGTCCATCTGGTGAGTCGCTTATCTGGTCAAAATTTTCAGGACGGAGTCGTAGCAGCCCTTGTTAGTCTCTTCAGTGTTAGTGCTGTTAGTGTACTGACGTCGCGAATTATTGTACGTCCACTACTCATGATGGAAAAAGCGATGCAGGCATTTGCCACTGGAGATTTAACAGCACGGGCACCTCACATTTCGATTCCTGAAATTAATCGCTTTGCCAACAGTTTTAACCATCTTGCCATCAGCTTACAAGGAGTCGAAGAGCGGCGAAGAGAATTGACTAGCGATCTGGCTCACGAGTTGCGATCGCCCATTACTGTCATTCACGGCTATCTAGAAATGCTGAGTGCTGGGATGACGCAGATGAACCGCGACATCTTAGCACAAATGACCCAAGAAATTGAGCGGTTGATGCGTTTAGTGGGTGATTTGCTCGAACTCTCCAAACTGGAAACGGGTTATTTGCCCTTACAACTTCAGCCATTACCCCTCGCACCGCTGCTTAAGGAGATAATCACAAACTTTACGCCAGCAAGCGTACAGGCAAACTGTCAACTTCAATTGCGGCTGTTGAATAATTTACCCCCCGTGTATGCTGATCGCGATCGCGTCAAGCAAATTCTGATGAATCTGATCAGCAACGCAATCACTTATACCCCTAACGGGACAGTGAGCATTCGTGCTCGGTCGAGGGGCGAACACGTGTGGATTGCAGTCACAGATACAGGTATTGGAATTGCTCAAGAAGATTTACCCAAAGTCTTTGAGCGCTTTTGGCGAGCAGATCAGTCACGAGATGCTAGAACAGGGGGTTCTGGTATTGGACTGGCAGTTACAAAACGATTGGTGGAACTGCATAACGGAAAAATTGAAGTAGAAAGCGAATTAGGCAAAGGATCGACGTTTAAATTTTCACTACCAAGCGCTCAATGATCATATTTTTCTTGGAGCTAGTCTTACTCTAGTCATATTTTATTGGTATTAATAAAATGCCAACCTTATTTTCCCTTATTTTTATACCCTAAATTCTAGATTCAGCGTGAATAAACTCATCGACCAACTCATCTCTATTGCCTTCCGAAACCGCTATATTACTCTGGTCATTGCCTGTGTACTTTTGGTCGTCGGTTACGGAGCATTCCGAACTTTAGAAATAGAGGCTTATCCAGACTTCACTTCCCCACAAGTCAGCGTAATCACCATTCTCCCAGGTAAAGCTGCAGAGGAAATGGAGCGAAGGGTAACAGTGCCTTTAGAGAAGGAATTAAACGGCATTCCTGGTGAGACTAGCCTGCGATCCACCTCTTTCCTCAATCTATCAGTCATCCTCCTAACTTTCGAGGATAGTGTATCAACTCAAGTTGCACGTCAGCAGGTGATGGAGAGAATTACGCAAGCAGATATTCCCAGCGATGCTCAACCTCAACTTGATGCGGATACCAGTGCTGTAGGTGAGATTTACCGCTACACGGTGGAATCAAAGTACTACTCGGCAATGGACCGCAAAGCCATTGAAGACTGGGACTTGGAGAAGGCATTTCGGCAAATTCCCGGTGTGATTGATGTGACCAGTTGGGGTGGTCCGATCAAGACCTACCGAGTGAATGTAGATCCTGTACATCTGCAAGCCTTGGGCTTAAGTATCGACCAAGTGTCTCAGGCTTTATCAAACTCTAACGGTACTACAGGGGCTAACTATATTGAAAAGAACGGTCAGGCTTTCGTCATTCGGAGTCTGGGTCTACTTAAAAATATTAAAGATATTGATAAAGTTGTGATCACGGCAACTCCAGGTGGGACGCCGATTCGGATTGAGGATGTGGCATCTGTCGATATTGGACCAGGGCTGCGGCTGGGTCAATTCGGCAAGAATAGGGATAATGATGATGTCATGGGGATCGTACTGATGCGCCGAGGCGAGAACCCTTCGCGAGTCATTGAGCGCCTCTATGAGAAGTTTCCGGAAATCCAGAATTCCTTGCCTCAGGGAGTGCGTTTAGTGCCACTTTATGATCGCCTCCAGTTGGTGCGCGAGACTCTCCACACTGTTTTCCATAACCTGGGAGAGGGAATTCTACTGGTGGTAGTTGTACTCATTGTTTTCCTATTTGACCTCACGAGTGGTTTGATAGCTGCAACTGTGATCCCGTTGGCATTACTGTTTTCCTTCATCTGCCTTAACATCTTCCACATTCCGGCGAATTTGCTGAGCTTGGGAGCAATTGACTTTGGGATCATTGTTGATGGGGCGGTGGTGATGGTGGAAAATACTTTCCGCCGCCTGAGTGAGGAGGGACATCATCTCCAAGATCAAAAAAGTCGTAACGAACTGGTCCTAGAAGCAGCCCAACAGGTGGGACGCCCGATTTTGTTTGCCACAAGTATCATTTGCTCTTGTTTTATCGTCATCTTTGCCTTTAACGGAGTAGCAGGTAAACTCTTCCATCCCTTAGCCTTTACGATGAATTTTCAGTTGCTGGGAGCGATGCTCATATCCCTAACGATTATCCCAGTACTGATCTCATTTCTGATGACCCGCAAACCTGTGATCGAGCGGGAAAGCCCAATAGTTAAGTTGGTGCGGGTAGTGTACCAGCCAATTTTACGCTGGACACTCAATTACCCGTGGCCTGTACTTGCAGGATCTGTAGCAGCGATGGCACTGGCGGTGGTACTATTCCTTAATACTGGTTCAGAATTTCTGCCAGCTTTAGAAGAAGGTAACATCTGGCTGCGGGCAACTGTGCTACCCCCATCAGTCTCACTGGAAGAAGGAACGATAATCGCTAATCACATCCGTGAGAAGATCTTGAAGTACCCAGAGATTAGAAACGTGACTAGCCAGACAGGTAGCCCTGATGACGCTACAGATCCTAACTTGTTCAGTAATATTGAGTTTCTAGTAGACCTCAAACCTCCCGAAGAGTGGCGAGTTCAGTTCCACCGCAACAAAGAGGAACTGGTCAACAGCATGAACAAGGATCTTTCCGTTATTCCCAACGTACAGTACAACTTCTCCCAGTACATCCAAGACAACGTTGACGAAGCAATCTCTGGGGCTAAAGGAAATCTGGGAATTAAGCTGTTTGGTCCAGACCTGAACGTGTTGCAAAAAATAGGAGACCAGATAACTGCCATTATCAGAAAAATTCCTGGCATGGTAGATGTTGCTGATGACAATCTCCTTGGTCAGCCCCAGTACCAGATAGTTGTAGACCGTTTTGCTGCTAGCCGTTACGGTCTGAATGTCTCGGACATTGAGGATCTTGTCGCTACATCTGTGGGAGGTCAGAACGTTACCCAATTGGTGGAAGGAGAACGGCGCTTTAACGTGTTAGTGCGCTTAGCCAAACCGTTCCGCAACACTAAGGAGGCAATAGACAACCTGCTGATTAATCCACCTGGTCCCATCGGTCCGATTCCCATCTCCGAGGTGGCTCATACTAAAGTTGAATCGGGAGCCTTAACGATTAACCGAGAAGAGAACCAACGCCGTATTATTATTAAAGCAAACGTGCGTGGGCGTGATCTTGGCTCAGCAGTAGCAGAAGCTCAGCAGAAAGTTGCTCAACAAGTGCATCTACCAGAAGGATACCGCCTTGATTGGGGTGGGCAATTCCAGTACCAGCAAGAGTCAAACCAGCGTCTGATGGTCGTTGTACCGCTGACCTTAGGTTTGATATTTTTCATTTTGCTGTTGGCATTCGGCTCAGCACGTTACGCCTTGCTCATTCTAGTAGCAGTACCGCTAGCAGCAATTGGCGGGGTGATCGGTCTATTTGTCACCCATACTTACTTCAGCATCTCAGCCGGGGTTGGATTTATCGCTCTTACTGGAGTAGCGGTGCAAAATGGCGTCATCATGATCAGCTATATTAATCAGTTGCGCCAGCAATGGGACTCATCCCCCAAATTGATATCCCAAGTTGCCTACATTGCGTTAACTCAGGTGGCAGCACGCCATAGCGTGAAAATGATTAACTATCTTAGTTATTTTCGCCAAGATTGGAACTTTCCCACCAACACGATCACTAAAGCTGTTTATGAGGGGGCGCTGACACGGATGCGTCCAGTCCTGATGACAGCAACTGTAGCGATTTTAGGTCTACTACCTGTAGCAACATCTAATGGTATCGGCTCACAAAGCCAGAAACCATTTGCTATTGTGATTATCGGCGGATTAATCTCAGCAACCTTCCTCACACTGTTGGTGTTGCCAACATTGTATAACTTAGTGGAAATCAGAACAAACAAACATCAGAAAAAACGACATGATCGACTTCAAACTATATTAAGGAGTCAGGAGACAGGAGTCAGGAGTAAGAATACACGAGTCAGAATTGTTAAATAATCGCGAGATCACAGGATGTCTGAAGAGATGGAAGACAGAGACCAAAACCTCAGAAATTTTCACTCCTAACTCCTGACTCCTGACTCCTAACTCCTAACTCCTGACTCCTGACTCCTGACTCCTAACTCCTAACTCCTAACTCCTGACTCCTGACTCCTGACTCCTGAATTCTTATTTTAAATAACACTAATTTAGTGTGGTGAATAATTAAAAATAATCTATGATGCAGCCTCGCTACTTTTTGATCTTAGCTCTGTTTACTGTGAGCCTGCTTACTAGCTGCGCTCATAAGACGCAGCATGCTAACAATCCTACAGTCCCTGTAAAAGATACCGAGAGTCAACCCCAACAAAATGTACAGGAGAGTAAAATTCCTGATTTTCCGACAACCCCTCTACAGCCGATGGCAAATCAGCCCCAACAAAATGCACAGGGGGTGAAAATTCCTGAGTTTCCGACAACCCCTCCACAGCAGATGGGAAGTCAGCCCCAACAAAATGTACAGGAGAGTAAGACTTCTGAGGTTCCCAACGAATCATCTGCCTATCTTGCGCTTCATCCCAAACAAGCACAGCAGATGGGGCTGACGACCAAGAGTGCACCAGTTGCTGTTAAACCAAAAGACCAAGTCCAGGCATCTCAGCAAAATCAAACCGAACAAAAGCAGTCTCCCCCACAGAAACTCATCAACGACCAGATCTCAACTGACATGGCTGAGATTGACGCTGCTATTTCCCCAACAAAAGCTAATTCTGGTCTCCGTCTCAGTCTTGAGGAAGCTTTCCAAAGGGCAGAAGCTAGAAATCCTCAACTCCTGGCAGCCCTACGCAATCTCAACATTAGTTATGCGGGCATTACCATTGCTGGAGCCCGCCCTAATCCCCAGGTTTCTGCTCAATTTGGTGTGGGCAACATCTACACAGTATCATCCAACCCCCAACAGTTCGGGATATCCCAAACCCTTGAATTGGCGGGTAAGCGCTCTAAGCGTATATCTGTGGCTAAATCCCAATACGATCTCGCACTTCTACAATACAACTCTACACGCTTTGATCTTCATGGTCAAGTGCGTCGGGCTTACGCCGAACTGGCGGCAGCTCAAGCTAGTGCCCGCTCACAACAAGAGCAAATTCAACTGCTCCAAAAGCTGGTGTATATTGCTCGCAAGCGCTTTGAGGCAGGAGCAGCCCCTGAGGCAGAATTGCTACAGGCTCAACTGGCACTCAACCAGACTGAACCTCAGCTTAGACAAGCCCTAGAACGCATAGAGCAGGCACGCATCCAGTTCAATGGGGTGCTGGGAGATAACCCTACACAGAATGTCCAGATCAGCGATCCGGGAATTTTTGCACTCAAGGTGGTCAAGACAGTCAAAAAAACTGAACTGGTACCTGCACCTAATACCCAACTTCCTACCCTCAATGAATTACTCGCACGCGCCTATAAGGAGCGCCTAGATTTGAAGATCGCTCAACAGCAGACCGCCGTGGCACAGCAGCAGTTGCGCCTTGCATCCGCCCAGCGTGTGCCTGACCCACAGCTAAGCAGCGGATATCTGTTCACTACCGCTAACGCCCCTGGTGTGGAAAACACTACCGGCGTATTTTTTGGGGTAGCAGTTAACCTGCCCATATTCTACAAACAGCAAGGGGAATTGGCACAGGCGCAAGCAACAATTGACCAATCGCAACAGCAAGAGAAAGCGGTGCAATTACAAATCGCTGTCGATGTGCATGCAGCTTACCAAGCGCTACTCATTGCGCGTGAAACAATCAGCAAGTACCAATTCCAATTGCTACCTGCTTCTCGAGAGGTATTAGGTTTAGCTCAGGAAAGCTACCAAGTAGGGAAGACAAACCTAGCTAGTGTGATTACTGTTGAGCAAGCAGACCAACAGAATCGCTCGGCTTACGTGGATGCAATCACGGCCTACCAAAGTAGCTACGCGGATCTGGAAAAGGCGATAGGTACATCGGTCTCATTTTAAATTTTATGAAGTGGTTTAATTGAAGCAATGATAAAATCGCGCTGCTTTTGGCTGATAGGTTTATCTGCTCTGAGTCTTCTCACAAGTTGCACTCAGCAGATCAAAACTCCCAACTTTCTAGAAATGGTTTCCACGAAAATGGAAGGACAAAAAACCAAGATTCCAGAGATTCCTGCTGAAGCCGATAAGCCAGATCAAGGATTAACATCTGTTTCTCTTACCCCCGAACAGGAGCAGCAGGTTCATCTGACTGTTGAGCAGGCACAAATACAACCTTTTCAGGTGACTCTGCAAACAACAGGTCGTGTCCAAGCTGCTGGTTATTCGTTAGCCCATATTTCTCCTCCAGTTCCTGGAAAGGTCACCACCGTGTTTGTCAAATTAGGTCAAGGTGTCAGGAAAGGTCAAACATTGGCTTTGATTAAGTCTGATACCCTTGGTCAAATGGAGTCAGATTTGTTGCAAGCTTCTCTTCAAAATCAATCTGATTTGAAGCAAGCTGAGGTAGAACTAAATTTCTCCAGAGCTGCTTACCAGCGTGAGCAGAAGCTATTTCATGACCGAATCTCAGCTAAGGCTGATTTAGAAGCAGCCCGTACCCAGTATGAGAAGGATGTCGCCAACCTGGAAGCAGTAAAGACCAAGCAGCAGTCAGCGATCACTGTTGCTGAGGAACGCTTATCTCTCTCTGGAGCGGTTTTTGGAGTGGCAGATCAGGTCGTGCGTACAGGGCATATCGACCCTTATGTGATCATTAGCGCACCTCGCGACGGTGTGATCGTCAGTCGGACTGTAAATATTGGTGAGCTAGCTGACCCTAGCAAGGAGTTGTTTACCCTTACAGATCTGAATAGGGTTTGGTTAGTCGCAGATACTTATGAACAGGACGTTAAAAAAGTGCATATTGGTCAACCTGTCGAAGTGACTCTCGATAGTCTGCCTAACAATGTGTTGTCTGGCAAGATCAATTATGTTGCCGATACACTCGACCCTCAAACCCGCACACTAACGATTAGGGCCGATGTCCCTAATCCTGGCTTGAATCTCAAACCGGATATGTTTGCACGCCTTAAGGTACTGATAGAAAATAGTACTATACTTACAGTACCCCGTAGCGCTGTACTTAGCAAGGGAGATGAAAATTATGTCTTCATCCATACAGGAGAACATAGCTACCAGGAGCGCCAGGTGCATGTGGGAATTGATAACGGACGGTATATTCAGGTTATCAATGGTCTGAAGCCAGGGGAAAATGTAGTCACCCAAGGGGCGCTGGCCTTACAAGGATATGCTTTGAAGCTTGAGGGAGGCGGCTAAGCGATCTACCGCAACCTAAAATGCTGTGTTCGCTACTTTTACAACAACAATCAAGATTAAAGGAACTAAAAGCATGAATCCTTTTAATTTAACCAAAGCTGTTTGGAGTGGTACATTTGCCATCAGTGTAGCCACTTTATCTTTAGCTATGCCCGTGCAAGCTCAACCCAGAATTTTCGGACCTAGCACGACTTACAGTACTGGTAAGATTTATGCTACTACTACGACTCACAGTAGTGCGACAACTTATGGTAAAGGCACGACTTACGGTATTAGTAAGACTTACGGTACGGACACAACTTATGGTACTGGTACGACGAACAATATTCGTACAAAGAAAAGTATCAGTATAAACAATATTCCGGTGACGAAGGGTAGTGGTAAAGCTTTTTCTACTAGCACGACTTACAGTCTTGGTAAGATTGCTACTAGTACAACGAATAATATTCGTACAACAAACAGTATCGGCGTGATTCACGATCCGAGGATAGTGAACGGTACTGGCAAGAATTATCCTACTAGCATAACTTACAGTATTGGTAAGACTGTTGAGCCTTTTACAACGACCAATCTTCCGACAAAGAAGGGTACTCTTAAGACTGATGCTACAGGTAAAACCAATAGTATCGGTGTGACTAAAGACACTCGCACAACGAACAGTACTCGGAAAAATTATGGTAGCATCAAGAACGGTACTCGGAAGAATAATCGTGGCATCATTTCAGGTACTGAAGCTCTACGTATTGGTATTTCTAAAGATACCACTCCTGACCAAAGAGCGGACACTAGTAGGGATGATCGCGGTTTTGATTGGAACTTGCTGTCCGGGGGTCTATTTGGTTTAACATCTGTAGCTGTGGCTCTGTTCATCTACCGTAAGCGTTACAACCTTTCTCAACTACAGCGCGATCGCGCTTTAAATCTGCCATCCCGTTCTAGATTCTACAGGGTTAAGTTAAGCCCTCAACTTTCAGCATTATACCAATACCGCTGGCGTTACAATCGCTTGCGACTACAACGCGATCACGCTTTGAGCCAACCATCCCTTTCTGCCTCCTACACACTGAAGTCAAGCTCTAAACTTTCAACGTAGTTCTGATGGAGACGTGGGAAATTTATTTTGAGACTCGACAAAAATTGTGAAAATTTGTAGCGCGGAATGGAAGAAAATAAAAAAGAATTCAGAACTCAGAACTCAGCAGTTCTCCACCCATAAAGGGATGGTGTTTTAGGAAAAGTTTCAACCCCGATCTCGTCCACCTTGAACGAGGTTTTGAAGAAGGCAGCTATGCCGCTATGCCGAGGACACTTATGTTTCGTTATAGATGGGGATTCAAACCCAATTAAACATGATCGCCACCAAATCAAGATTTTGGTGGGGGACTTAAACCCTTGGCGTGGGCGTGTGGTCAAGATCGATGGTTCGGACATTTTGGAGAAGGAATAAATTCCGTGACTCATAGCTGCCCTCAGATCCCGCTGCCTTTCCTATTAAACCAATATTTATTCTGACGGATGTGTTCTGAGTTCTTTTTCATAAAAATCGATTCATTTGGTGCAGGAGTTTTTATGAATCTTAATCGTCGGCAGTTTATATTTTTTCTAGGGGCTAGTGCTGGTGCTTTGACTCTAGATGCTTGTGCTTTTGCACAAAATATAACTAGTAATTCTAACCCAGCAAGTGGAGGGCAAGGAAGGGTTATTCAATTACCACCTTTGCCTTACGCTTATAATGCGCTAGAACCACATATTGATACACAAACAATGCAGTTGCATCACGACAAACACCATGCAGCTTATGTAAAAAACCTGAACGAAGCATTTAAAAAACACCCAGAAATTCAAGACAAAAAACTCGAATATCTGGTGCTTCACCTAGAAACTGTGCCAAAAGATATTCGCACAACCATACGCAACAATGGCGGTGGTCATTTAAACCATTCAATGTTTTGGCAAATTATGAAGCCAAATGGTGGTGGAGAACCAACAGGGGCGATCGCATCCGCAATTCAGGAAAGATTTGGCAGTTTTGCTGCCTTCAAACAGCAGTTCAACGAAGCTGGTGCTGGTCGTTTTGGTAGTGGTTGGGTTTGGCTGGTTCGCGATCCCAGTAGGAAACTTCAGATTACGACGACACCTAACCAAGATAGTCCGATTGCAGATGGTAACTACCCGATTCTTGGTAATGATGTCTGGGAACATGCGTATTATCTCAAGTACCAAAACCGCCGCGCCGAGTACTTAAATGCTTGGTGGAATGTCGTCAACTGGGACGAGGTTAATCGGCGCTTGGCAGCAAAAGGGTAGTTTTAAGAGGGAACTCTTAACGGGGAACAGGCAACAGGGAAATCCTCATACTTAAAAGCTCTTGATTTGAAGCTGACTTTTTACGGCATCTTCTTCTATCGCATTAAAAACCAGCGTCTCAAAGCCCGATTCCTTCCTTGATGAAGAAGGCCGTCCCAATGAAACAAGTTTCACAAGCCTTGCATGAAAATGTTTTTCCCCCTGCTCCCTGCTAAGAGCTCCCTCTTTCAAGTCAGAGGGCAGCTATGTTGCAATACAGTGTGGGTCTGAAGCCCACACTGTATTGCAAGCCACCAGGATCAAATTTGCAGGTAACCCCGATGAACCTCAAAAAGACCTTGCTATTTCCCCTATTCGCTGCTGCGATCGCATCGCTTAGCGCGATCAATGTGGCTTCGAGTAAAGTTGAGCCTCCTGCGCTCTTAGATGAAGCAGAGCGTCAACTCTCTTTGATGAAAACCTCAGTCTATCAACATCAGACTGATGTTGATGAAACTGTTGGACGCTTCAACTACGATTGTTCTGGCTTTATCGATTACGCATTACAAAAAATCGACCCAGAAGCCTATGCTCAACTCCCCATTTCTAAACCTCATTCCAAACGTCCGCTTGCCCAGGATTTTTATACCCTTTTCTCTCATCCAACTTCAAAAGCATCTCATTGGACGCAAATCTCTAAAGTAGGTAACGTTCGTGCTGGAGATATTGTGGTTTGGCTGCGTCCCCCCGACAGCGATAGTAATAATACAGGTCATGTGATGGTAATTACGGGTCAACCAACTGCCTCTAGCCAATCTAATGAATTCCTGATTCCTGTGATCGATTCTACTTCGTCTCCCCACGCTCAAGATAGCCGACATCGCGGACAAACCGGATTAGGAACAGGGGTGATCGGGGTGATTGTTGATAGTCAGGACAAACCGATCGCCTTTCGCTGGAGAGGCGGAGAATCCAAATCTATAGAGAAAACCTCGGTCACTTTTGGCAGATTGCGCCGCTTCAGAGGGTGACAAAACAATTCAAAATGTAAATAACAAAAAAAATGCGCGTTGTGGGATACAAGCCCACTTTAAAAAAACATGGGTTGCGCTTTGGCGCAGCGCTCCTAAACACTACGTCCTTTTCTCAAGCCCACGACTTCAGGCGTGGGTGAATAAATGCTTGAATTTTGAATTTATAATTTTGACTTTCGAGAAGCGACTGACGGAGCTTTTTTCGCCTAACTATGGGCTCGCTTATTAAGAAAATCTTTTACAAAGAAACTCATTGTCATCGTTTAAGCATCGGGAATAGATGACAAGAATTTTAAGTTAAAAATTTGTTACATAAAATAAAAAACTCGACAAAATAAGGTACGCAGGGGGAAACGATACCCTTCCTTTAATTTTATTTGACAAAAATTCCTATTTCAGCCAGAATACATATGAGATATTTTTGAGAACTATTAGCAACTATTTGATAAGCAATGGCAAAGAACAACGACAAGAATAACCAGCGGAACCGAAACCAAAAGCTTAAGGGGTGGGGGTTTACGTTTTTTGGTGATTCATCTGCAACCCCAGAAACAGAGGAGAAGAGTGCTGATACACAGTCGGAGTCAAGTATAGGTAAATCGTTCCCGTTAGCAATGGCAAGTGTAGGAGAACGCCTAGAGGTTGTGACACTCAAGGGTACAGAAGGTACAGTACATCGCCTCATTGGGATAGGATTTGTTCCAGGAATTGAAATTCAAATCATCAGTACCACCAGCGGTTCTCTCATTGTGGCTATCGGTGATAACCGTGTTGGGTTGGGAATGGGGATGGCACAGAAAATCATCTGTCACAGCAAAATTTAAACAGTGCATAAAGGATTTACACACTTGTATCAATTTTTTATACAAAATTAATAGGCACTGATGAACAATAACCAACATCTAGGCGATTTAGCTGTCGGCTGCACAGGTCGGGTAGTTGGCTATGAAACAAATCTTCGTAGGTATAAAGCTAAATTATTGGCAATGGGACTGACACCAGGAACAGAGTTTACTGTCATCCGCCGCGCACCTCTTGGTGATCCGATAGAAATTCAGGTGAGGGGGTTTAAACTCAGTCTGCGTAAAGACGAAGCCAATGCCTTGTTTGTGATTTCAATTGCTGATCATCAGGAAGGGGTGTAACGAATGAATTTAATAGATAAGCAGATAATTGGGCTGGTAGGGAATCCTAACTGTGGCAAAACAACCCTATTTAACACTTTGACAGGTGCTAATCAGCGCGTTGGTAACTGGCCAGGGGTAACAGTTGAGCGCAAAGAAGGAAAATATCTTCATAATGGCAATACTATCACTGTTGTTGACCTACCAGGAGTTTATTCTCTGGATGGTGAAGACGGTGATTCGGGACTCGATGAATTAGTCGCGAGAGATTACTTGCTTTCCGGGGAGGCTAATGTGATCGTTAATATCATCGATGCTTCCAACTTAGAACGCAACCTGTATCTATCAACCCAAATCATGGAAATGCGTTTACCCATGATTGTAGCGCTGAATATGATGGATATTGCTCAACAGCGCGATATCAAGATTAATACTACCATGATCTCACAGCGCCTCGGTTGTCCGGTCATTCCTGTGAGTGCTACCTCGGGTCAGGGAATTCCTGAACTACGGGATTGCATTCATCAGGCTTTAGCTAACCCAGTCATACCACAAACCTATGTTGCTTACCCGGCTGTCATTGAAGAGGCGATCGCACAAATAATATCCTTTATTGGAGAACACAGCCCAACCACATTCAGGGCTTCCCAATGGACTGCACTTAAACTCTTAGAATATGAGGATCGAGTTGCTCCAGAACTCAGAAGCAAAGAGTTAGAGTCCATAGTCGTGAGAAATCGCCGTCAAATCCATCAGACGCTGAACGAAGACATTGATATTATCATTGCAGATAGTCGCTACAGCTTTATTCGCCAGTTAATGCAAGGATCTGTAGAACACACTAGAGAAGTTAAAATTAGCCTTTCTGATCAAATCGACCAAGTTGTACTCAACCGTTTTTTTGGGATTCCAATTTTCCTGTTGATTATGTACTTAATGTTCACCTTGGCGATTAATGTCGGGGGTGTGTTTATTGATTTCTTTGACACCACTTTTGCCACAATTTTTGTTGATGGTTTTGGTAATTTACTAACTAGAATTCATACGCCAGGATGGTTGATCGGATTACTGGCAAATGGCGCAGGTCGTGGTATAGAGACAACATCTACCTTCATACCACAAATTGGGATGATGTTTGTGTGTTTATCAGTCTTGGAAGACTCTGGTTATATGGCCCGTGCTGCCTTTGTGATGGATCGCCTGATGCGGTTTGTTGGGCTTCCTGGTAAATCTTTTGTCCCGATGCTTGTGGGTTTTGGCTGCAATATCCCCGGAATTATGGCGACGCGAACTTTGGAAAATAAGCGCGATCGCATGATGACTGTGATGATGAACCCTTTTATGTCTTGTAGCGCTAGATTAGCTGTTTATGCGTTATTTTGCGGTGCATTTTTTAGGGTCGGAGGTCAAAACATGGTTTTAGGCCTTTACCTTTTGGGCATCTTAGCAGCAATATTTACTGGACTTGTTTTAAAAAATACTTTGTTACAGGGAGAAGCCGCACCCTTTATCATGGAATTGCCTCCATACCACATTCCTAAGTTCAAAGGGGTACTGTTGCGTGCTTGGGATCGCCTGCAAGCTTTCATTAAAAAAGCTGGCATAGCAATCATCGTCATGGTCGTTGTGCTGGGTTTCATGAATTCTGTTGGCACTGATGGTTCTTTTGGCAAGCAAGACAGCCAAGATTCTATTCTCAGTGCTACGGGTCGCACATTGACTCCCGTCTTCAAGCCGATGGGAATTACACAAGATAACTGGCCAGCTACCGTCGGTATTTTTAGTGGAGTCTTTGCCAAAGAAGTGATGGTTGGCACAATGAATTCTCTGTACACTGAACTTGCAAACGAAAAGGCGGCTAAACCAACTGAAAAATTCAGCTTTTGGGGTGGTATAGGCAAAGCATTTGCCACTATCCCCACGAATTTAGCAAAACTTCCTGACAAACTGTTTGACCCGATTGGGCTAAATTCCGTTAATATCCAAGATGAAAAGCAAGCAGCTGAAGAGCAAGGCGTCTCTACTAGCACCTATGGACAAATGTCTCAAAGATTTGGGAGTAAAACTGCTGCGTTTTCTTATCTACTGTTTGTTTTATTGTACTTCCCTTGTGTCTCTGCTACCGCTGCTCTTTACCGCGAGACAAATTTGGGATGGACAGTATTTGCAGCCTGCTGGACGACGGGTTTAGCTTACTGGGTAGCGGTGTTTTACTACCAAACAGCCACATTTGCACAGCATCCCACCACTTCTATTGCTTGGATTGTCGGACTGGCGATCGCTATGGCGATCACCCTACTAGGACTAAAAATGGCACGACAAAGCCGCCGTCACAAACCTGAAATCATGAGAAGTTAGTTATTTGTGAGCGGTTTTGTAAGGGCAGTTTTCCTCCTACCTTCATTGATAAAAACATGATTTTAAGCGAACTACAACAATTTCTTGCCCAACACAAAAAAGCTTCTCTTGCTGATTTGGTACTTCACTTCCGAATTGAAGCAGATGCTTTACGCGGAATGCTTAACCGCCTGATTCGCAAGGGTCGAGTCCGCAAGATGGAGGATGGAAAAAAATGCGGTGGATGTCATAGCTGCGCTCCAGAGGCGATAGAATTTTACGAATGGGTCAACAGTGAGATTGGGTAGGCGCTGTTAACAATTTGTTGGCAGCTTTGCAGGCTACTGCCTTCAGTGTTCAAGGAAACCAACTGTCAATTGGGAGTACAGAATTAACTGATGTTAGAGTTGAGCAATTCCATGAGGAATGTAAGACTTAAAAGTAGCACATACAAAAACGGCATGATTTTCCTGATTGACCATAATCTTGAAAGACATGCAGTAGTTATGTTAGGTAACATTGCGAATCAAGGCTGACTTGAGGTTTTCCCTATCCGTTTCATCTCTTTTCAAGAGATTGAGTTACCCATTGATAGCAATGATCGAATTGTTTGGCGAATTGCTCAAGCCAATCAGATGATTCTTTTGACAGCCAATCGAAAGATGGCTGATATATGTGTTGCCAGGGATAGCGCAAACTACACCCTCATCTTCTGTTTGCGTTCGACCAACTGCAGGAAGTATTGTCAAAAACCCACCAGAAATCCGCAATCCCGACGTATCCAATCCGGCAAACTTTACTATTGCTCTAGGACAAAACTGCTATCAAAGTTCATCATCAACAGTCGTGGTTTTCATACTAACGTGGGTTCCTTCCGCATAACTGCCTTCTCAACCAGAAATGCCTCCTGGAGGGATTGACTTATGATACTAGATAGTTTTTACTAAACCTTACGTCAATGTCAATATAAGTAAATTTGATGAGTCATTCCACTCAAAGGCTGGCTCAATTTTCTCTTGCGAGTACAGAGTTCGATTTGTTTTGAAGTTTGTCAAAATCTGCCGTTACTTGGAGTCATACATGCTTTCAGGATTTTCACGGGTTTTAAACGATAGTTCCAGAAACGTTAGACGGAAAATTATCTATATTTATGCATTCTTAATGAGCATGAATATCTTGGTCTGGGGATTGGCGTTCTTGGCTTTCTATCGCTATCCCCTGCTGCTGGGCACTTCAGCCATATCGTATAGTTTTGGACTACGTCATGCTGTCGATGCGGATCATATAGCAGTGATTGATAATGTCACACGCAAACTCATGCAAGAGCACAAACGACCCGTTAGTGTTGGGTTATTCTTCTCTCTGGGTCATTCCACAATTGTGATTGCGATGTCCGTTGCCATTGTCCTAGCCACGACCGTAATTCAAAAGGACTTTCCCAGTCTCAAAGAAATTGGTGGGCTAATTGGTACAGGAGTTTCAGCCTTTTTTCTGTTAGTGATTGCCATAATTAATACATTTGTCCTCTGGGATGTCTTCAAGATCTTCCATAGAGTCAAGCGGGGTGGTACTTATAGCGAACAGAGCTTGGATGAATCTTTGAACCAGAGAGGACTAATCGGTCGGTTTTTTCGTCCTTTAACCAGACTTGTGAGCAGCAGTTGGAACATGTTCCCGATTGGCGTTCTTTTCGGATTGGGCTTTGACACAGCGACTGAAGTCGGATTACTAGGGATATCAGCTACCAGTGCATCACAAGGAATGCCAGTCTGGTCAATCATGTTATTCCCCGCATTGTTCACCGCAGGTATGTGCCTGATTGATACAACTGATGGCATTCTAATGCTAGGAGCTTATGGCTGGGCTTTTGTTAAACCAATACGCAAGCTCTACTACAACATGACCATCACCTTGATTTCGGTGTTAGTTGCTTTAGCTGTAGGTAGTATTGAAGTTCTTAGCATTATTGGTGACCAGTTTAAACTGACGGGTTCTTTCTGGGATTTCATTGGGAAATTGAGTGATAATTTTGGTTTAATTGGCTACTTAATTATTGGCATCTTTATTTTCAGTTGGATTCTCTCTACCATCATCTACAGCATTAAAAAGTATGATGACATTGAGGTGATCAATACTGCAACTACCAATCCTAATCAGGACATTAAAAAGTAAACAAGAAAATCCCATAAATTGCAGGAATGCCTGTTAATTATCGGGTTCCTCCACTCTCTAAGGGTAACTTGATCTTCAGTATCTTTGCTACAAAAATCCTGCATTGTATCGATTGATCTGTAATAAGCTTGTAGACTGCCAAAAGTCCAGAATCTGCTCTCCGACCTGTTGAGGGTGAAAAAAGTGAAAAAAGTGACGACCCTCTGGGTATTCCCACAGATAATCTTCCTGCTTCAACAAAGGAATCCAGAGCGCCAGGGAGACCGGATCTACAACCGGATCGGTCTTGCAACCACAGACCATTAATGGCATTGAGACGCCTCCCGTCGGCAAATTAACTAGCTTAAACAGAGAATGCATTGAAGGAGAATTCCCTAAATCCCGGTCTAAAGCTGTCACTAAATCCTTTATTGGGTAAGGCACCCTTTCACCGAATAGACTGCGAACCATTTGAACTAGAAGCCTTAGGCGACTACAGGGCAAAAGTTGGCGTTGAACATAGTAATGAGCTTGCCAGGTAACTGCTGGCTGAGCCGCCACAGCCAGCAATGTCAGAGAGCGGACTCGTTCTGGGTGGAGGCGGGCATAGATTAAGCCAATTATCCCTCCCATACCATGACCGATTAAGTGAACTGGGCGATCGCGCTCTTGTAGATAGTCATACAGTAGCGTCACCGCGTTCATCACAGAGCTAGCTTCATCTTGGGTCTGAGAATATTCCCACCGAGCGATTTTTACCTGTCCAGCTAGATACAGCAGTAGCGGCTGATCAAAACGTTTCAAACTAGGACTGACATTTAACCAAAGAACATCTTGCGAAAGATTACTATTATTGTTGTGTAGAATCACTATGATTACCTCAAATTGATGTCCGAGGTGTAGCTTTTTGGTCGGTTGCGAGAAAAAACACAATCCAACTCTGCTGAAGATCACCTATTGTCGCTGCTGACCTTTGTAGGCATCTACCGTTTTTAACAGAGACTCCAAAGCTTTGACAGACTTGTCTTGATCGGGATTGGGAGGTATGACAAGACTGGTTTGGACATCTGAGATTCCTGACTCTATTGTCTTGTAGGCATCTAGAGAGTTAGCTTTAATCTTATCTTCTACCTCGTCCCATGCATCAGCCGCGTTAGCCATTTCTTTCTTAGCCTGTGTTAAATCTTTTGCCTGCGCTGCTGTTAAAGAAGCTGTGACGAAACCTTTGAACTTGGTCAGTCCAGGCTGAATACTCGCGATAGTTGAGGTATTAGCACTGCTGATCCGAGAAGAGGTTGAAGTAGAGGTCAGAGGCTTGGTAATCTGCTCAATTTTTTTCACTTTGGCTGCCATCTCATCCCCACTAAACACAGGTTTAGAAGGAGGTAAAACAGTAGGCCAGGTTTTACGAAGGTCATCCAAACTAGTCTTTAATTGCGCTTGCGCTTTGGAGTTGTCTTTTTGAAGCTGTGGTTGGACATCTTGATACAGCATATAGGCGTAAGTCGTGAAGCCGCGAGAGTCTTGATAGTCTACTTCTTCAATCTTGTTACCGCTGATTGCTCCCCCATATTCGGCACTCGCTGAATCAAGAAGACCATTAATCACTTGAGGAATAAATTTTGCTGATTTGCGTTGAGTCTCTGGTAAAGCGGAGATTGCTTTATCCACTGCAGCCATGCCAGCTTTAAACTTCGGCATGACCTGGGGGTCTTGAGGCTTATTCTTGATCCAGTCCTTTGCCTCATCCATCGTCTCTTTGAAGTCTGCTACACCCCGTTCTTTAAATTGATCGGCGACGGTGACGTAAAGTTCTTCAATCGGATGACCTACATGGGGCAGCGCTTCTGCAGGTCGCTTCAGATCTAGCAGTTCTTTGGCGACAAGCAGATGACCCTTCATCAGTCCTAGTTTGACTAAATAGTCAACGTCCTTAGCCTCTCCTGTCAGTGTGTTGTCCAAGGTCAGCATCTGTTTAACTTGGTCAAATTGAGCTTGAGTCAGGACATTTTTGCTGACTAGTTCATCCAAGTTCTGGTAAGGTCGTGCCTTGTTGATGTTGTCGTAGAGTCCATCAATTTTTAATTTCGCCACAATGAGGTCAAGTTCAGGTTCTAGGGATGTGTTGATGTTGAATTTAGCTTCACCATCACTAGGGTGTATTTGACTCGCATTGTCAGCAGTACTGACGACAGAACTAGGACTGGTAACTGCACTGGGCTTGTTTGGACTACTACAGGCAACAAAAATCATGAAGCTGATAACGGCAATCACGTAGTAGATAGGACGAATTTTGAACATGGTTTTGACTGAAAAATTGTGATGTGATAAATTGCTGTTAATCGGTTCAGGTGTTACCGACTACAAGAAAATTCCCCATACAGCCAGCTTCTGCAATCTGATCTTGATGAGGATGAAACATATACATACCAGGAGTCCGATAGCTGAATTCTAAAATGTGACGTTCGGCGACCCCCATTGTGATCACGTCTGTTTCCTCGCTAGGAGTTAGGGTTCGACCAGTGCGATAAACTCGAAACATATTGGCATGGATGTGAAATGTCAAAGCTGGTTCAAGTTCAGTCATGTTGAGAAGATACAGCCGAATGAGTTGGTCTTGCTGAATTGGGACGGGATGCTGTTTGTAGTAGTCTGGTATCCCATTAAAGGCATACAGTTCATTCCGCCCATCTTCATTCACGTCATAACCACTCATAACCATCACTATTTCATCAGCAGGAGGACGACCTGACCGAGGGTCAATGATGAACATCCCATACAAACCCTTGCCAATATGACGGGTGACGGGAGCAATATGACAATGGTACAAATGTATTCCAAAAGGTTCGGCGTCAAATTCAAACACCTTGCTGCTGCCATGACGAATGGGCACAACTCCATCCATGTCGGCTGAATGAATGCCATGAAAATGCAATGAGTGGGAATGACCTGCATGATTGTGGAAGATGACCCGGACGCGATCGCCTTCGGTCACCCTCATGGTCGGGCCTGGTACACGACCATTAATATTCCATGAGGCAAAATCAACCGCCTTTGTGAGTTGAAGTGTTGAGGTTCTAGCCTCAAAGTTAAATTCTCGGACAGTGCGCCCATTTTCTTGTTTGACTATGCCGTAGTCAAAATCCCTCAGCATGTAAAGAGGATTGAAGCTATTCGCTGCCGTTGCCTCCGTTTTGGGAAGAGGTGGCACTTTGACTTTGGTTTTCTGCTTGTGCCCAAGGGTAGATACAACCAGACCAGCACCTGTTAGCCCTACAGACGCTAACCCTAGTTTTAGGATCTGGCGACGACTATAAAACTCTGTTTTAAGAGACAGATTTTGATTTGGCATGAGCTAACGAACCGTTGTGTGGGTTTCTGGTGTGATCAAAACTACGCAAGAAATTAGCGTTTCCGTAAAGTATTAGCGAAGCAAATACTCTCCACGGCACGTTCGTAAATTAAAATAATTCTCAACTATTTACTTGAGTTAAGTTATCATGAAAGTGTATTTATTAGCAATCTTTCTCAAAAAAACTAGATGGGCTTTCAATACTGAGTAGGTTTTGGACAGAGAAACACCTCCCCGCCCTTACAGGAGTGGAGAAGAGAGTCCCTACAAGCTTCGGGAGCATCCCAGTTTTGCAAAAAGACAGTAGTGTGAGCCGGAAAGCTCACGTGTACTACAAGCGAGCTTTCCGGCTCGCACTACGACTTTACGAAAATGGGATGCACCCCAAGCTTCCAATGTCCCATGTTCCCGTGTTTCTTAAAAATTATTGCAAAATATATTTAATAAGAGTTGAGTTGTCGTATCAATATCAACTGACGGAGTATCGAACTTCCTAGCTTTTGACTCTCAACTCCCCTAGTCAGAAAGATTGCAAGCTAAATGCACATCAGCTTATTTGAATTAATTGCATTAAAAAACGACCAGCCTACTACAGCTGGTCTATTAAAATTTTCTCTTCGCGTTGTCTTCTCAAGAAAGTAAAACCCAAAATGCACGTTCCCAAAACCTGACGAGCAATTTTTCTTTACACTTTAGGTTATTGTAACAGTCAACACAGATTGTTTGTGGAACTTTATAAAAAAAAGATAAAAGATCAGGTAATTAGCCTCTATCTTTAAGAAGAGTTCAATCGGAGAAAAAGCCGGAGACCTTGGAAACCTTGGGGAAAACTAACAACTAACCCCTGAAACTTTGTGGCTGTCCCCAGATAACACGCTCTTGCTTGTAAATAGCAATTCCCGGTTTGGCTCCCTTGGGTTTGTAGACGTGCTTTAGTTGAGTATAAACCACTGGGACTTGATCGCTTTGACGACCGCGACTGTAGTATGCCGTAAGGTTTGCAGTATACTGCAAATCAGCGACTTCTGGGACAGCACCAGGTTCTAAACGTAGTAGCACATGGCTCCCTGGAATTTCTTGAGCATGGAACCATAAATCATAATCCCCAGCCACACGAAACGTCAATTGGTCATTCTGGCGATTGTTGCGACCAATTAAGACTTCAAAACCACTGGGAGTGCGGTAACGATAAAAGTTGGTACTAGCAGCGACAGTTGAACTGTGGCTCTTGTATTCTGGATCTTCTAAATATCGTTGCTGAATGAGTTCCTCGCGAATTTCTTCTAAAGCTTGTAAGTCTTCTGCTGATTGGTAGTTATCTATTTGGACGATCGCCGCTTCTACTTGCTCTAAATACTCAATTTCCGCTGTGACTTCTGCCAGTAGTGGTTCTACAGCAATGCGGGCACGTTTAAGTTTCTGATGCTGTTTATAAAGACTTTGAGCATTTTGCACCGCATTTTTATCTGGTTGTAGGGCGATCGCAATAGGTTTGCCAGTCTCAAAGTCAGGGAGGTTAATTTCCTTCATTCCTGGTTGCCACTCTTGCAGATACGCCATTAACAAGTCAGCTTTTTGCCGATATTCATCTGCTTGAGTAGATTGCTGCAACCGTTGCTCAAAGGTAGTAGCGCGACTCCGCAGTTTTTCTAAGATATTATTAAGTTTTTGACTCAACTGATGCCGCAGTTGAGAGAATGTCTGCTGATTAAATTGGTCTGTGTAGTAGCGGTTGAGTAATTCTTGAATATTGTTAGCTGGTTTGATTGCCCCCCAACCAAGTACAGTATACCCATGACTTGTCCAAGCAGGTTCAAACTTTTCCGCTTTCAAGGCTTGTAGCCATTCTTGCCAGCGGGGAAATAGTCGTTGCCAATCCGAGGGGTTGAGAGTATCGGTTGTGCTGTCTGGATCTAAATTTGCAGCTATCAGCATCGACTGTAACAGTGCAGGAGAAAGACCACGATAGGTTTTTAGTGCCTGACGCTGGATGACTCCTGGTACTAAGCTTAACCGTTCTTGCCAACGTTCTTGTGATTCACTCAAACTAGGGGTGGTACTAGTGAGAGTGGGTGGAGTTTCATAAGGTTGTCCCGTGAGTATAGGACGAACACTGGATTTTTGCTGGCTGACTTGGTGAGCGGCAGTGATAATGATCTTGGCGGCATCAGTGAAAATGACGTTGCTGTATTTGCTCATAATTTCAACGTACAGGTGATACAGGGCGGCTTCTCCTGGACGACGGGCAAATTGCAAATCCACTGCACGTTCCCAAGGGGCGATCTCTTCTATCGCCACCAACGCCAGACCGTTTAACTGGTGTAGCAGTTGTTGACTAAAAGTAAAAGTATCTGGTGTTCTTGGTGGTGGATCGCCGATGCAAATGTGAGCCGCTTGGGGATGCCAAGAAATTGAGAGCCAACTCCGTTGTTTCATGGTGCGGAGTGCTATGGAAATAGTGTGGCGATCGCGCTGATAGACGTGTTCCAGGCGAGATGGTAACAGGAAATGGCGGATTTCGCTACAAGCCGCTGTCAGGGTCGTAAAGTCAACTGTTTGCACAACGATCAGTCGTCGCCGTTCAGGCTTCGATTTCAGTACACTTCCATATTCCCTGATTCAGCATGGATTAACAAAAAAAGTCAACATTGAGAAGGCAGAGGGCAGAGGGCAGAAGGCAGCTATGATCCCACAGCTTAAGCAGTGGGATTCAAACAAGGACGAGAGAGTTTCTCGCGCTGCGCGTCTCGCAACAGATTTTATTTTTTGTTACGGATAAATCCGTGGG
>CAIVAU010000190.1 GCA_903903925.1 uncultured cyanobacterium | reverse complement strand
ATTATGAATTATGAATTATGAATTATGAATTATGGCTAGGTTTAAATGACGATTTATTCACCAGTCGCGTATGGTACTTAAGCTGACTCCTAACTCCTGACTCCTGACTCCTGACTCCTGACTCCTGACTCCTGACTCCTATTTCTCGACCTGCCGAGATTCCAACCATAAGGGTAGGACAATCACAGTAACAAGAATAAGTAACGAGGCGATCGCAAATTGGCTGACCCAAGCAACCAATTGTTCTAAAGATACAATTCTGCCAGCAAAGAAAGCCAATGTCACCATCACGCTACCCCAGGTGGCTGCTCCTGCTATATTGTAGAAAAAGAATTGTCTGAAGGGCATTTCGGCTATGCCAGCTAGTGGCGAGGCGAAAATTCTTAGCAACGGAAAAAATCGTCCAAAAAATACAGTTTTTGCAGCATTTTTACTAAATTTGTCTTTGATCAAAATTAGGCGATTTTCTGAAACCCGAAAGAGGCTACTAATTCGCACTAGTAACGACCAGCCACCAAGCCTACCAATCCAATAGCCGCAAATACCGCCGATAGCAGCACCTGCCATCGCATTAGCAAGAACTAACCAGTAACTTAATTCATTGCTACCGGCAAGAAAACCCCCTACTAGGGTAAGCGTTTCACCCGGAAGAGGAATACCCAAATTTTCCACTAAAATTCCCAAAAAAATTGCCCAATAACCGTAATTATGGGCAAATTCCTGGATGGTTTCTATCGATAAAAACTCAAGAGACATCCAGCACCGCCTTCTTTACATTTCTTATTTTTCATCATCACTCGTTTTGAGGTGAAGTGTCAATTGTCAAGAGTCCATAGTCCACAGTTTTCTTGACTATTGACTATTGACTCGATATACGCTTTAGATCAGCACCAGCGTCAAAACCTAGTTTTTGGGCTTCCAAGTGTTCTTAAATGAATTGTATTACCGTATACTTACTAACTTTAGGCAAAAAATCTTTATGAAAGATTCATAAAAATACGGAATTTTTATAAAAATTTAGTAAAAGAGGTCCAATATACTGAAATCCTCAGACAGTTGTGCTTAATATTAAGAACAGATAAGACAAATTATACGGCATGAGTACTGAAATTCTCTGTCTCAAAGATATTGTTATAACTCCCCAGATATTTGGGTAAAACAATAGTTTTGGTGGGGAAAAGCAGTATTTATGTTTGTTTTTTGCTTTTTTGTTGGAAGGTTCAACTATCCAGATAAGTTCATGACTCTCACAACAGAATGTCAAATGATTTTATTCAAACCCCAAGGAAGTATAGACTTAAGGGGTGGCATGGCTTTGAGCGAGAAGATGGCTGAAGTAATCCCCCAGCGTCACCAACTTTGGGTTATTAACCTAGTGGAGGTAGATTTCATGGATAGTTCTGGGCTTGTTTCCCTAGTGAAAGGGCTGAAAGCTGCGCGTCAAAGTGGTTGTCGTCTGGTTCTTTGCAATGTGCAATCTCATGTCCGGTTGATTTTGGAACTTACCCAATTGGATTCAATATTTGAAATTTTTCATACTTATGAAGATATTCTGACTGTAGTGGATGATAGCAGTATGCTGATATCAACCTAAATTTCTCATTTAGAATACTCATGATAGTCAGGCCAAGCAATGGCTTGGCATCTGGAACCACTACCTTGGAGTTCACTCAGAAAGTTGACACGATAGGCTTTTAGTTAATTTGCAATGGTAGCTTTATTCCGCGCACCCTGTACTAGACAACACCATTTTGAGAAGATGCTACACGCGGAAAATTAGGCAAATCGATGCCACTATGACTAGCATGACGGCTTCTCAAGGCTAAACGATAGCTCACACTTTGCAACTCAGATTGAAGTTGTCGATTTTCCCGTTGCAGTAGGGCAACTTTTTCTCGCACAGGAGCCATGCGCTCCTCAAACTTACGACGATAAATTTGAGGTAGTTCTTGTACGACTTGCTCAAGCATCCGACTACGATCAGTTAGTTCTTGCACTGACTGTCGTAATTGGTAAATCTCTGTGTCACGTGCTGTAATTTGCTCTTGATAGAAAGTTACCTGCTGCTCAACAGCTTGCAGTTGTTCTTGCAAAGCATGTAGCTGAGTTAGATGACGCTCAGAAACTTCTGGCTGGGGCAAAAAGTTAGTATTACCTTTAACCAGTCGGAATAGTTCTTGAGATAACTGTTGCACTAATTGATCGCGAAGCTGCAGCTCTTGACGCAACTTTGATGCTTCTGTAGAGAGAGCTTGGATAGAGGAGGTGTCAGTTTGACTCACAGTGGCTTTCTTCTCCCATTAAGAATCTTTCCCACCTAAAAACTACGGAAGTACAGCAGCCACGACTTTTTAAAGCGTCGGGGAAGCACAATGTTAGTGGTTTTAACCGCTGTCTGGTTTTAGATATAACCATAATTTCGGTACACTTGTTTACAATATTTCTTGTTTTCTTTTGACTTAAAACATTTGAGTGAGCAGGGTGCTAACTATATTCAGTATAACTACGGTTGTCACGTTTTTGGCTAGTCTTTACAAGTAATAGCTAATTTAACATTCTTAGAGAAATTAGGGATAAGGAAAAAGGTACTTTTTTTTACTTTTGTCGGAAATTAAATATTTTTAGTGGTTGGTGGTTAATAGAACAACTAACCACTAACCACTAACTAACTACTACGCTACTTCCTCAACCGGTTCTGGCTGTGGAACTGCTTGCTTAAGAGTCAGATAACGAATCACTTCTTCGCTCAAACGCATAGCGCGTTCTAAGAGAGCGATCGCATTTCCAGGCCCAGTGTAGTTCATCTGGATATAGATACCATCGCGGTGTCGATTGATTTCATAAGCTAGACGACGCTTACCACGATTCTGAATTTGGATATTGTCAGATCCTTGTTCCTTGAGCAAGTTCTCGTATTTAGTAACGGTTTGCTCTACCTGTTCGTCCGTCAGGTCAGGACGTAGGATGTACATTGTTTCGTAAACTATCTGCATGGTTTCGTGTCTCCTTATGGACCATATGGCTGCTTGTGTTAATTTATACATATACCCAGAATTAGGATATTAGTACCAATTAACATTTCAAGCAACAAGGAATTATGATCTTACAACGTTTTATTATAATTCCTGGTTTTGGTCTGCAGTAATGTGGGCTTTTATCCAAAAATTTGACTGAAAAACGATCTGAAGGATTTTCATTAAAGTTATGGCACAGCGCTATGTAAGAGTTCAAAATCAAGTAGGACAAGTCTACTACGGTCTACTACAACTATCCTTTCAAGTGCAGGTGCTGGATGCACCACCTTGGTTAGGTGGACAACCGACCGATGTGAGCTTGGAACCTGACAGTTACAAAATCTTAGCTCCCTGTTCTCCCTCAAAAATTGTAGCGGTAGGCAAGAATTATGTAGACCATGCAGCAGAAATGGACTCTAAAGTCCCTGAGGAACCACTCCTCTTTCTAAAGCCGCCCACGTCCATCATCGCCTCTGTAGAGGAAATTCAGTATCCGTCAGTGTCGCAGCGCGTAGATTACGAAGGAGAATTGGCGCTAGTGATTGGCGATCGCACCGTTAATTGCACACTAGAGGAAGCCCAAACGAAAATTTGGGGTTATACCATTGCCAATGATGTGACAGCACGAGATTTACAGAAACGGGATGGTCAATGGACACGAGCCAAAGGTTTTGACACCTTCTGCCCCCTTGGACCATGGATTGTCCGAGAATTAAGTCCAGGCGCAAGATTACAAACCTTCTTAAATGAGTTGACAGATCCTGTACAATCTGCTGGAGTCGATCAAATGGTGTTTCCCCCAGACTTTCTCGTATCCTACATTAGTAGGATAATGACCCTATTACCTGGAGATGTTGTACTGACAGGTACACCCTCCGGTGTAGGTCCATTGCAGCCAGGAGATCTCATCCGTGTAGAAATTGAAGGCATTGGACGCTTAGAAAACACCGTAGCAGTTCGTTAACCACTAGCGCACCTGCATATGTACTGCTTCAGAAAGGGTCGGAATTTCTGCGTAACGCCCCATCAGGGTCTGTGTAATAGAATAGATAACAGCTATCATTATCCCTAGGAAAATCGTTGTGGATAGAGTTTGTATTGCAAACACTAAACCAGGAAGCGCCACAATTCCCAAAATTATCCCACACAAATAGGCAACAATGTCTAGAAGCAACGCTTGCATTGTGTTGAAACGAATAAAGTGAGGGATTTTTTCGTTTCTGACAACCCCAACAAACAAGGCAAAGAAAATAATCAGTGGGCCGAATTGTCCTAAAGCACCGTAAATTAGCAAGACAGGTCGAAGCAGCCAGAGTAGCACAGATTGGAGTACTGGAAACTGTCCAAACAAAGTCATACCAAATCCCAGCGCACTAATTAGAGGTAGCAAATAAGGTAAGCAAGAAAAAATTCTGTCTCGAATTGTAGTAGACCCGCGCCAAGTCATCTTGCGTTCTCCTGTTGTTAAACTTTAGTAGTCACTTGACCCTAGAATAACGCAGTTACTGAAGAAGAAGATAGTCAGGAGTCAGGAGTCAGGAGTCAGGAGTCAGGAGTCAGGAGTCAGGAGTCAGGAGTCAGGAGTTAGGAGTCAGGAGTCAGGAGTCAGGAGTCAGGAGTCAGGAGTCAGGAGTTAGGAGTCAGCTTAAGTACCATACGCGACTGGTGAATAAATCGTCATTTAAACCTAGCCATAATTCATAATTCATAATTCATAATTCATAAT
>CAIVAU010000189.1 GCA_903903925.1 uncultured cyanobacterium | reverse complement strand
GTAGTCAAACGAGCTTTAGCCAAGAATTTTGGACGAGTGTGTGTAGTCATTGCTGGTTGTTGGTAAATTTATCTTGACTGTAGATACATCACTCGCGATTTGAATTACGGAAAAAACGAAGGGCGATCGCCTATCATCACCGAAAAAATCACCACGATGACCGAGAGGCTTACTTTATGCTTCCAGACCCTGAGAAATTTTGGGTCTGGTTACAACATTTCCCTCAAGCTGCTGTTCACCCAGAGTCGGATAATCCGCAACTTAGGTTATTATTGAATTGCAAGTATTTGGTGCTTGAATTCATCTTGATCAACAAATGTTTCAAAAATTTTATCCATTTTAGTCAGTTCAAACAACATTTTGATTTGACCATTTACGGAGCATAAAAATAATTTTCGATCAGCAATTCGGACTACTTTCATTGCTGAAACTAAAGTACCTAGACCAGAACTATCCATAAATTTTATATCTTTAAGATCAATCAACACAATATCTACGCCTGCATTCACAGCTTCATTGATTTCACGCCGTAATTCATGACCTCGAATACCATCTAAAATTCCAGAAGGTTGAAGTATTTTGACAAAAGCACTCATTTGTTTCTCCTTAGTAAAATCTTTTTTGAATTTTCTAGTGTTTGTACTACATTATTAGATTACATTGCTGAAAATGTCATTAAATAGTGCAAAAATCATATTTTTTCAAGATTCAGTCTTAACATGATTTAATGCGGTAAAAAAACTAGCGCCAACCCATTGACGAGAAATTTCAAAGGCTTCAAAATAACCATCTTTTTGACCTAACTCTCGGGCCCAAAATCGAGACAAAACAAGTATAGCATCAAGTTGCATAAATGATTTTTCCTCCTCTGATTCATAACATTGAATAGCTGATATTTTCTCGTCAATTACTGTGGTAATATCCACAAAAAAGTTTGGTTCAAACCCACGTAAAAAGACAGGTGGTGCTGAATACCATAGGGGAATATTTTTGCGGGTAGCAACATTGGAAACAGCGATCGCACAAACTTCATGGTCTCTATGCCCATATTTTTCCGGCTGTGGTGCATGAGTGATGATCAGATCAGGTTTCCAAGATTTAATAGCTTCTTCAGTCACTTTAATAACTGCTTGTGTTGAAAAATTACACTCCTCAAAAGCATAAAATTCGTAAGTTGCACCGATAATTTTGCCAGCCGCTTCTGCTTCTTGATGACGTGTACCTTTAATAGACGAACTGGAATAATTGCCATCAGTCAAAATTAGGCAACGAATGCTCCATCCTGCCTTAGACATTAAACTGAGAGTGCCAGCAGCAGGTAATACTTCATCATCAGCATGAGCATAGACTGTCAAGACAGTTTGTTGGCGTAAGTTATTGAAGCTTAAAGAAGTATTCATTGTTTTTTTCTTTAGTCATGAGTCAAGAATTATTATTCTCCCTAATTGGGCTGCCAAACAGATGCGCGGATGATAGCCCATAGAAGGAATAAGTTATAAATAGCCCAACCTGCATTCATTAGGTGAACCCAAGGATAATGTAAATGACCAATTACCAACAGATAAAGGCTCCATAACATCCCAAGAATATTTAGAATAAAGACAGCTATTTGAGGCCAAACAAGCCTGAGATAAATTCCAGATTGGCGCTGCTTCGGTGTAACCTCAAACTCTATTCTACGTCTAAAAAATACACTATATACAGCTTGAATGAGCAGAGGGAATAGTGAGATTGCATATTGTTCTGAACGCCAAATTTCTCTGGCTGGAATACCCCAAGTAGCTGAAATAAAAGTTAGGCGGTTGACAATAAAAGCCGGGAAAAAGTGTATAGAAAAATCATAACCATAAGTTTTTACTGGAATAATTTCCGTGAAGAAATAAATGATTGGACAAGAAATAAAAATCAAAGTAGCAAACCCAGAAAAATAGCTATACATCGTCTTGAAGTAGTGCAAACGTTGCCAAAATGTTAACCCTGGTTTGGTCAATGGATTTTCTTGAAGTAGCACCTGGATAGTACCTTGTGCCCAACGTAGACGCTGTTTCAGAGTAGAACTCAAGTCATCTGGTGCTAAACCTTCTGCCAAAAGTTCATTGTGATAAATAGATTTCCATCCAGCACTATGCAGACGCATAGCAGTATTCATATCTTCTGTAATACTGGCACTAGATACACCACCAACTAACTCAAATTCATCTAGATATTTTTCATCTTTGACAAACTCATCTGAAAAATATTGCAGTCCAACACTAACCAATGCTTCACGTCTAAGCATTGCATTGGTTCCAGTATAGAAAGCAGCATTCATGCCATCTTTACCTTGTTGGAGTGGTCCATAAAATAAATTAGCTTGATGTCCAAAAGGATCGCCCGGAGGAAGGTTATAAAAATCCTGGCGGGTCTGCACAAAAGCGATGCGGTTCTGCTCGTATCTTCCTGTAAAAATATTGTAATTATAAAAATAGGGTAAAACTCGTTTGATAATTTGTGGTTTGGGAATATGATCCGCATCTAAAGTAACAATAAAATCTCCGAAAGTCTCTCCAGAAAAAATCGCGTAATTGAGGTTGCCTGCTTTAGCATGATGGGGTACGCCAACTGGTTTAGGACGAGCAATATAGCGGAATCGGGCAAGTTCAACCAGTTCCAATTCTTTTTGATAAATCGCTTGTTCTAAAGTTAACCGCTCAGTCGTCAGGCATTCTTGGAGATTTTGATGATGAGGAGGTAACCAAAGAATAAACTGTCGCAGGCTCTGCAAAAATTCAACAGGAGTTTGGTCAAGACTTTGGACTTCTCCTGACGATAAGTTTTGCAGCCACTGTTCAGCAGCTTGAGTATGAGGTGTTAGATTTTCTAGTTGCTCAAGACGTTCTAATAGAGAAGAACGCTCTGCAGCAATCCGATCAGCTTCCTGCTGTAGCAGTGGCGACTGTAAATCCTCGATACAAAGTCTTTCCGCCATAGCTCGCATATCAGAGGAGTTTCCATCGTCCAGCACATAAACGCGTAGCTTTGTCGGGGGGTAATCTACTGCTAAAGCTGCCTTAGCGGTTTTCTCTACAATTTCTGGCGGTTCATTATAGCACGTCACAAACACATCTACATTTGGCCAATCGGAATTGGGAAGGGGAGGCGTCATCTGGTCAAAAGACTTAACCTGTCGGACTAGAGGTCGCCACAACCCAATCACAAACATGACACCACCGAAATAGCTGTAAATTTCTGCTAGTAGTAGCGGAATAGAGAGCCATAGTGCATCAAAGTTAACTGAATGGGTAATGCGCCATTGCAAATACCAAGCACCAAAAATTAAATTTATTTCTGCTAAGTACCGAAAGAGCAGCGTTCTTTCTTTCAGCCTTGAGCGGCTGTTACCCGAAAAGCTTGCTAGATTCTCAACAATAGGAACTGAAGTCATCAAGAGTACCAGGAATAAAATTAAAAGTCCAGTGATCGTCTGCTACTAGCTTGGTAAAGCAGACTTTCTAGAACGAGTACATTTTTTGATCGTTATCCCTTTGATCGCTATCTAAATCATCCTTTACCAACTTGGCAGGTTAAACATATGCTCTTGACATAAGGCAATAGTTCTATTGCCTTATATCAAGTATTCCCAAATTCGATTCATGACTAACATGTAGAAATCAGGTTTATTGTTGGTTCTTAACTCCTGAGACCCAGTAATTTCCCGAGTGATTAGAAATTAACCTGGCTTTTTGTGTAGGAGTATCAGGTAGACCTCGTCCAGAATTTCCCTTGGAAATTGTCCGCCACCAAGGAGAGTTCAAGTCAACAGTTGGACGGATTAAGGGTTGTCGATTCGTTACCATGTACAGCAAGGATTCCAAAATCATGCTATTGGTACTGCTGGTGAAACCAATTGCTGTTTTGCCTGTTGTTTCATAGAAACCCTCATAAAAGCCTGTGAGCGGATTATATAAATCCGTCGTCCCCTGCAATAGCTCTTGACCGTAGCTATCTTCTGGAAGCAGGGCATGATAGGCAAAAGCCACTCCCGTACTTACCATTCGCCCCTTCGGTATCGGTTTGCCGTCGTCTCCTAAAGCGAGCCAAGGCTGCCCTTGACCAATGATTGTGCTATGGACAGTGTAAGGCTTGCGATCAATCAAGGTAGTGCCTGAGGCGGTAAGCGTTCCGGTACGACGGTAACGCTCAGCTTGAACTTGGAAAATTGGCTGCACCAACGCTTGCATTTGCGGATCTAGACCAAATTCAAGACCATAAAGCAAGAAAGGATTGCTCACCGTGTACTGGTGTGGAGACGCGATCTGTCGGCTCTCCACACGGGTGCGCTGGATTGGCACTTTAACTCCCTCCACCAAAGCAGTTTGATATTCACCTCCAACAGCGGAACGATCAACATCAAACCCCCACAATTGAAAAGCACGAGCTGCATATTCTTCGTAACCCAAGCGACTTTCAGGGTTTACACGGATAATAAAGCTCCCATCATTATCCTTTGTAACAGTGGCACTGGAGAGAATACCATCCCGTACAACTCGCAAGTACGACCAATCCAACGCAATTTTATCGACAGGTGCTGTGTATTCTGGATGACAGCTTTTCAAGTTATAAAGCGCTGCCAAGAGTCGTCCTATATCTAGAGCTGACCAGCCAGTTCCTTCGGCAACTGGATTACCTCCATAATCAACTGGTTGCAGTGAGCGCGTATCGTAACCTCGATGCGGCAACTCTCTGACAAACAAGGGTAGTTTGGTTAAAGCTCCCAAAAGATGTCGAGTGCGCTCTTCAAATTCTGTAGCAGAAATGATATCGAGCGATCGCGCTGCATGGAGTGCTGCCAGATAATCTCCCAATCCCCATAAAGTTGCGCCTTTGAGGTCGCTGCGATCGTCTATTAGCCCACTCTTCGAGTGATAATTCGCCTGAAAGTACTGCCATGCTGCCTCTGCATAGCGTCGTTCAATGACAGTTATTGGTCGAGCTAGCTTCAGTTTGGAGGATGGATCTTGACTCCTAATCGGCGGAATAGGTGCGACACTCACCTCTGTAACCCCAGAGGTGGTAGTTTGCTTAGGAGTTGTAGTCAAAGCTTGAGGGTTAGAATTAGGTTGAGTCGGTACACTGGTAGAACTAGATGCAATTAAAGGGTGATTTCCTCTAGCTTTATAGTACAAAATCTCTAGAATTAACCCATTGGTATTGCCGGTCAAGGCTTTATTAGGTTGCTTCGACTCTTCATAAATACCAGCGTAGTAACCACCGTCATCAGAACTCCTGAGATCCTTAACTGCGTCAAAAACTTTTTGCGCATAGGCATTGTCGGGAAAAAGATAATGCCAGCCAAAGGCCGCTTTTGTGCTAATGCTACGTAAATGTGGGTAAGGCTTGTTAGCGTCCGTGATTGTTGCCCAAGGCTCACCATTAGCATAAACTGTGTTGTAGAGAAAATAAGGCTCGTGATCAATATTGTCTTCCGATACAGCAGTGAGTTGACCTGTCGTGTCGTAGCGTCGCTTTTGTACCTCTAAAACCCTAGCAGCATAGTCAGCTAACTCGCCTTGCAAGCCAAATTCAATCCCATCCAAAATATAGGATTCACTGACAACATAGTTATTAGCATTTGTGCTTTTAAAATCTCGGGTATCGACTGGGACCTGGACAGCGTTAATTTCAACAAACTTCAGTGGTTTAAGAGCAGTCGCCTTAGGTGCTTTAAATCCCCATTTTTCAAATCCTCTGGCTGCATATTGCTCATAGCCAAGTCTTCCTTCTTGTACTAAAAGAGTGCTATTATCAGGCAGCACTGTGGCTCCTTGTAATTCTTCATCTTTGATTGCTCGCCCTACTTGCCACTTTGACACAATTCCCTTCAACCACTCTCCATATTGGGGATGACACGTGCGGATCACATCAAATGCAGCCAGTAACCGACCAACGTCTAAAGCTGACCAGCCAAGACCCCGCTCAACCGGATTGTTTCCATAATCAGTCATCTGTCCGGTAGCTGCGTTATAAACTTTATTTGGCAAGGCATTTTCAAATAGCTTTAGATTGTTGAGAGTCGTCAAAAACTTATTGAGGCGATCATCAAAGTCTTTTTGGTCAGTGAGATTTAGCGCTTGCCCTGCATTCAACGCCATCAGGTAATTACCCATATCCCAAAGTGTACCAGAGGGATAACCCCCAGTAGAATTGCTAAATCCTGTTGCTGGTTGATAATTTTTCACAAAATACTGCCATGCACCACGAGCGTAAGTCTGCTCTTCTGGTGTGAGTGGAGATGTTATGTTGCTACAGTTGCTAGAATTGTCAGTAACACTAGATTTTTGGGACAAAGCTGGTGGCGAAATGTATAACAAAAATTGCGTCAATGTCCCAATTAAGAACAATGTAGTCCATCTCAATCCCTTTGGTTGACCAAACTTGTGTCTCAACTCTCCCCCCTCCCCCCACACTCCCCACCCCCCCCACACTCTCTTATCCCCGCCCAAACGGTAAGAGGTTGTCCAACTTGCTTATAGAGCAAACTTTCAAGAATCACACCATTGTTATTGGCAGTGAGGGTTCGGTTCGGTTGACCTAGAGACTCGTAGAATCCGTTGTACCAACCCTGATTGGACTTGAGATTGGTTTGGACAAAATCAAATAACTGGTGGGTGTAAGTTGTGTTGTAAAGTACGTGCCAGCCTATGGCTGCTTTCGCACTGAGGAACCTTAAATCGTTGTACTGTTGTCGCGTATCAGTAATGGTAGCCCAAGGTTTTCCGTTGACAAATAAGCTGCTGTAAACGAAGTAGGGAGAACGATCTAAGTTATCTTCTGTGACAGCAGTTAATTGTTTTGTGGCTTGATAGCGAGCTGCTTGCGCGGCTAAAATCCTGTCGGCATAAGCTTTAGGTAAGGCTTGAAACCCCGTTTCAATACCATCCAGAATGTAGGGTTCGCTGAGGACATAGTTATTGGCACCACTGTTTGCATAATCGCGCTGATCGTAAGGAACTCCTTGTCCGTAAAGATTGACAAAGGCAGTATGAGACTGATAGTCTGAGGCTTGCTTTACATCTAGGCCCCATAGCTTCAGACCATAGGCAGCATAATTCTCGTAGCCTAAGCGACCTTCCTGATTGTACTGTTCCTTGCCTTGAACAGCAGAAGTACCATACATTTGACCATTTTTGACTAGACGCTTAACTTGCCAGTGTTTCCAAACAGCTTCTGTATCGGGTCGCAACTGTGGATACTTTGCCCCAATAATCTTGAGCCAAATTGCCATTCGCCCTAGGTCAAGGGCTGACCAACCAATTTCTTCGCGCTTCTCTAGTTGACCGTAGTTAACGGGTAAGAGAGTTTTAGAGTTGTAAACCTTGTTAGGCAGTTCCTCTTTGTATAAAGGCATTGATGCTAGAGTCTTCAGCATCTTGCCCATCTTCAATTCAAATTCCGCTCTAGGGACGATATTAAGTTCTTTGGCACTGACTAAGGCTGCGATCGCCGCTGCTTGATCCCACATAGTCACTGAAGTAAAGCCGTCAACGGAATTCACCAAGCCAGTTTGATCGTTCCAGTTGTGCTGGAAATACAACCAAGCCGAAGAAGCGATCGCCTTTTCCTGCACGGTAAGTGCTCCGACTCCAGAAGCAATGTAGGGAACATGGGATGCTGTCAGTTGGTTCTGATCAATCGGTGTCCCTTGTAAAACGACAGATTGGGCATCAAGTCTTGCCACAGATTCTGCAACTGAAGTAGAAGAGACAGTTTGAGATGTTGATATTTCCAGCTTTTGTACGGGAGAAGTCCGAGAAAGATACTGGGACAAAAAATTTAACCCAGCGATCGCCATAACAGCAGTCACCACTCCTCCCACAGAAGATAGTATGGACCAACTTTTAGGTGGTGGTTCAAAATCAGAATTCATATTTTTTTACTTTTTACTTTTTACTTTATAGCTTTTGACTTTATGTTCATTATTCCCAACTTTTAAAGCGAACTAACAGTGTGTATCAGCTAAAATTTGACCCGTAGTTGCCCTGCCAAAGAGTTACCACCATAGCCGCTTCCTCCTGTTTCATGAGAGCGAACATTGCTGAAAGTATAACCAAGGTCTGCCTCTAGATTTGGTGACAGTTTCACCGTACAACGAGTTTGATAGCTATTGGCGTTGTCGAATTTTTCTTTCAGTCGCTGTTGTCCTAAATTAGCAGACAGCCGACAGCGTAAGAATTTAAAAACATCTCCCTCCCAACCCAGTTCAGCATTATAAACGAGAAAATCTGGTGGGGAGAAATAGCCGCTCTTGCGTTCGAGATCGCGCTCATAACTCCAAGTAAATAAATTAGCTGCAAGTATAAACTGCCCCAACTTGTGTTCTAATCTGCTAAAAGACTGCACTTCAGAATTACTATCGTTATAGCTCCCCAAGCGCAATGATGAGAAGAAGCTAGTGTCACGGTTAATCTGCCAGTATAAATCAGGGCCAAATCGCCAAGCAGTAATTTGATTGTTTAAAGTGCGGGCATTGGACTTTAATGGCCCCTGTTCTAAATTAGCTGATAGGGTCATGACTGACAGTAATTGACCTGATTTTGAAACCTTCGCTGGCAAAATTGGAGTTTCCGCCTTCGCATTGAGATTGATCGCAGCAGGTAGATGATCGAACAGATCTACTCCTGCTGCTGTTTGCAGTGTCACATCACCAATTTTTCCCACCCATCCAAATTGAAGAGGAATGTTAGTAATTGATTTAACACCGCCTTGTGCAAAGTGATCCAAACCAGTTTTAAAAGTTATGTGGTTGCCATTAAGCAACCGAAACTGAGCCGTTGGTTCAATGAATAAATTTTCTAGACCAAAATTATCTGTATCATCCCGAAAGTCTGTTTGGATATTTTCTAAAACCGCAAGCGGCTTAACTGGTTGTGTCGATGGTGGACTTATATTTTTTGGTGGTTTGGGTGGTGGTGGGGGTGGTGGCGACGGTATCCGCAGATCAGGATTGAAGTTTTCCGGTGCAGCTTGTAACTGAACTATGGGTAACGTCCAAATAATTACACTCCAAATCACTGCCCATTGGAACGGCTGGCATCCTAAAAGGAACTTAGCGTAAATTTGTTTTTTCATTGCCCGTCCCATTGTTGGAGCGATCGCCGCTAGTCGATCAAAGTTATTATTCCCAGCTTTCCCAAATTTCTATCAGGTTACTGGGCATAGTCAAGTACATTTACAGTCAATGAAACCGTGTTAATCGCAAACTGGTAAAAGTTTACAGTGAAATTACGCTAACGCTTTCAGGTGAATTATTGCCATTAATTGAAATAAGTAATGGTAACTTCAGTCATAGATAAGGCTCAAGGATGAAAGCACCGCTACCTGAGAATGAAGCACAAAGAATCGAGACACTTTTGCAGTATAAAATCCTTGACTCTCTCTCTGAAGTCGCCTTTGATGACCTCACCCATTTAGCATCCTATATTTGTGGAACTCCAATAGCCTTAATCAGCTTGATTGATGCAAACCGTCAGTGGTTTAAGTCAAAAGTCGGTTTAGATGCTTTAGAAACACCGCGTGATGTGGCGTTTTGCGCCCATACCATCCTACAATCTGACGTTTTTATTGTGCCTGATGCCACAATTGACGAAAGATTCGCCACAAACCCATTCGTCACATCTGATCCGAATATCAAGTTTTATGCTGGTGTCCCTTTAACTAACCCTGAGGGATACACCTTGGGAACACTGTGCGTGATTGACCATGTACCACGAAAACTCACTCCGCAGCAGGTGGAGGCATTACAAATTTTAGGTCGCCAAGTTATGAAGCAAATGGAACTGCGACGTAACTTAGCAAGTTTGGGACTTGCAAACTATGAACGCAAGCAGACACATAAGGGACGCAAACGATTCTTCAAAGGGATTGGGGTCGGGTTGGGCTTGGCATCGGCAATTTTAGTTTTGATTGGTCTGGTGTCGTATCAGGAAGCAAACGCCAGTGCCTACAACTCGATTTTGACACTTGCGATCGCCATCACCATGAGTTTAGTCATTCTCGCTGTAGTCTACTACCTGATCTATCGTGAGGTCGCTGAGCGCAGACGCACAGAGGAATCACTACATATAGAACGCAACTTTATCTCAGCAGTGGTTGATACAGTCAGCGCACTGGTAGTGGTTTTAGATTCGCAAGGGCAAATCGTCCGCTTCAACCAAGCTTGTGAGCAAACAACGGGTTACTCATTTGATGAGGTTAGGGGTCGGCATTTCTGGAACCTATTTTTAATTCCTGAAGACGTCGAGCCTGCTCAGGCACTTTTTGAGCAGTTACGATCTAATTCCACTCAGGTCTTAAAGGAGTATGAAAATTACTGGTTAACCAAGGATGGGAGTTTGCGGCTCATTGCGTGGTCAAACACTATTCTACGAGACTCCGAAGGTCGGATTGAATACATCATCGGTACTGGTATTGACATTACTGAGCGCAAACGGGCTGAACAGCATCTAACCGCTCAATATGCTGCAACCAGTGTGTTAGCGGAATCTACTGCAATCAGCGAAGCTATGCCCCGAATTCTGCAAGCAATCTGCGAAAATTTGAGATGGGACTTGGGTGAAATTTGGATAGTCAATGAGCAAACAAATGTTTTGCAATATCTTGACTTTTGGCACAAACCATGGGTAAAACTACAAAACTTTGTGGAAATATCCCGGCAAACGACTTTTGCACTGGGAGTTGGACTACCTGGTCGTGTATGGAGTTATGATCAGCCTGTTTGGATCGTTGATGTCGCCCATAACCAAAGCTTCCTCCGCTCCCAAATCGCTGCTCAATCAGGATTGCACACAGCTTTTGGTTTTCCTGTCTGTAGTGGGAACAAAACCATTGGTGTGATGACTTTCTTCAAACAAGAGATTCAGCAACTTGATGCAGATTTACTCAAGATTATGACCTCTATAGGTAACGAGGTAGGTCAGTTTATCAAGCGCAAGCAGGCAGAAGAAGACCTTCATCGTCAGAATTTGCGATCGCAACTGTTTACCGAAATCACCCTCAAGGTTCGCCAATCTTTACAAATCGAAGAAATTCTTCAAATCACAGTGACAGAGGTACAAAAGATTCTTAACTGGGATCGAGTCTTAATCTATCAGTTTTTGCCTGATTCATCAGGCAATCTGGTCACAGAGGCAGTTGTTACTGGTTGTCCTACGATCAAAGGGCAAAACTCAGCTGAAGCTTATTTTCAAGCAGAATACTTACAGCAGTACTTTGTACAGCAATGCCGTCAGGGAAGGATTTCCGAAACCATTGACTTGGATTTAGCTGGAATCCAATCAACTCATGTGGAATTACTGCAACAGTTTGGGGTCAAGGCAAATTTAGTTGTGCCCATTCTGATCAAAGAAGAACTCTGTGGTTTGCTAATAGTCCATCAGTGTAGCAGTTCACGCCAATGGTCCAGCTTTGAAACTCATCTTTTGCGGCAACTAGCTGACCAAGTAGGCATTGCTATAGCCCAAGCCCATTTGTTAGAAGCCGAAACTCGTCAGCGGCAAGAATTAGAAGTCGCCCGTCATCAAGCCGAGTTAGCATCTCAAGCCAAAAGTTACTTTTTAGCAAACATGAGTCATGAGATCCGCACTCCCATGAATGCTGTGTTGGGAATGACTGGACTACTGTTAGAAACTCACCTGACTTCGGAACAGCGAGATTTTGTAGAAACAATTCGCATTAGTGGAGACGCCCTCTTAACCTTGATTAATGAGATTTTGGATCTATCCAAACTAGAGGCTGGAGAGATGATCATGGAAACTTTAGACTTTAACCTATCTACCTGTGTTGAAGAGGTGTTAGATTTACTGGCTCCCCAAGCCCATAGTAAGGGATTAGAAATTGCGGCATTGATTTATAGTAACGTTCCTAACTACCTCCAAGGGGATGCTAGTCGCCTGCGGCAAATTCTGATGAACCTAGTCAACAACGCCATCAAGTTTACCAGTGCTGGAGAGGTCGTGGTGCGAGCAGAATTGCGCTCAGAAACTCCTACTACAGCAACAATCCTCTTTGCTGTCACAGATACTGGCATTGGTATTACCCCTGAAGACCAAAGCAACCTCTTTACTCCCTTCACCCAAGTGGATGCTTCTACCACACGTAAGTATGGTGGCACAGGTTTAGGATTAGCCATCTGCAAGCAGCTTGTCAGTTTGATGCGAGGAGAAATTGGGGTGGAAAGTTCTCTAGGACAAGGATCTAAGTTTTGGTTTGAGATTCCTTTCGCTCTTGCACAAGAGCCTAGAGTCTCAACACAGGATCGCAGACTTCTGACCAATCGACGCGCCTTAGTGGTAGACGACAATGCTACCAATCGCAAAATTTTCTACCATCAAGCTACCCATTGGGGAATGCAGGTGGATGAGGCTGCTGATGCAGCTACAGCTCTGGTTGTTATTCAGAATGCAGCCCAACAGAACATATCCTATGATATCGCCTTGATTGATATGCAAATGCCTGATATAGATGGCATGACTCTGGGAGCACAAATTAAGGCAACTCCTGGGATTTCTGATTTACCTTTGATTATGGTCACCTCCACTCATCAACAAGATGAAGTGCAACGGGCACTAAAGATCGGATTCGCTGCTTATCTGGTCAAACCAGTTAAGCCTTCTCGGCTACTCGATACCATTATGACTATCCTGGGAACTCAGCCTGAACCAGAAGAAGTAGACAAGGATATAAAGGGAATTAGGGGCGAAGGAGACAAGGGGACATTCCCCATCCCCCCATCCTCCCGAACTAAATCCAAATTAAAAATTTTGCTAGCTGAAGATAATTTAGTAAATCAGAAAGTAGCTATTAGGCAGCTCAAGAGTTTGGGCTACGACGCTGATGTCGCCGCCAATGGAAAAGAAGTTTTGCAGTTGTTGGAAAAAATTCCTTACGATGTGATTTTGATGGACTGCCAAATGCCAATTCTTGATGGGTTAAAAACGACAAGAGAAATTCATCGTCGGCAAGAAAGCTCCTTTGCTAAAGGTAGTCGCCCTGTAGTTATTGCGATGACGGCTAATGCTATGAAAGAAGACCGACAAATGTGTCTAGATGCAGGTATGGATGACTATCTGAGCAAGCCAGTGTTGAAAGAAAAATTGGCAGAGACTTTAGAGCGTTGGGCAAGCGTGATCTTGACAACACAAGAAACAATTGAGTCTGTACAAACAGTTTCCACCACACACGACTTCCTGATTGACTGGGAACACTTGCGCCAACTCTCAGAAAATAACCCAGAATTTGAATTAGAGCTATTACAAGTGTTTGTTGAAGATACCCAGTCTCATTTAGAAGCAGTCACAGAGGCAATCAACGAGAGTGACTTTCAGCGTTTTGAGCAAGAAGCCCATCACCTAAAAGGTTCTAGTGCCAACGTAGGAGCAATAACCATGAACCTAGCCGCAGAAAAACTAGAACAACTTGCTCGCAGCAAAGAACGTAGAGGTGCTACTAACTTAATCTCTGAGTTAGAAGAGTCTATTAAATGCATTCAAGCCTTTTTAATGATTAAGAGGGAGCAGGGAGCAGGGAGCTCTTAGCAGGGAGCAGGGGAATCTCCATAATTAAAATTAGGGGATTTGTGCAAGGACGCATTTTTTCTGGCGCCCTTCGGGTTCGTCACTGCGCGTCTCGAAACAAATATTTTTATTTTTTCATAAATAAATTTAGGAGCTTGTACCTTTTTCTTTCCCTGCTCCCTTTTTTGGTCGTAGATAATTTTTTAGTGAAATATAAAATTAATAATATTTACTAATCAATAAACAGTAACGATTATCTGGCATGTACTCATAACTCAACTTATCAGCTAGCGCTGACATGATTTTCAAGCCACGACCACGCTCTTCATCGTTTTCCTCGAATTTAGCTGTTTCTTGCAATTTACGCTCTAAGTCAAAAGGTTGACCCAGAGACCAAATGCGAATTTCTATGCATTCGTCCAACCGCTCAGCTTCAAGCTCTATCGGAGTTTCTCTCGGCAAATTTTTGTGGGCATGTTCCACAATATTAGTAAAGCCCTCTATAAGCAGTGTTTGACATTTCCACCAGATTTCTTGGTGGGAAATAGGTGGTAAATTTATTTGTTCAAACCATGACAGAACTTCAAGAATAGCAGTAATGTCTGTATTGACTTTGAGATAAATTTTGTTCTTCACGGTTTCACCACTACAACTTTTTGATATAATGATATTTTTAAACTAATTTAACTTGTTTGGGTATTGATTGTCATTGCTCCTGCCCCCTGACCCCTGAATCCTTATGTTTAAAATTCTGATTATTGATGATGACCCGATTGTGCGGATGGCACTGAAAAAAACACTCCAAAATCAGGGTTATGAGATTACTGTAGCCAGCAATGGCGAGGAAGGAATCACAATAGCACAACGGGTGCGTCCTTCTCTGATTATCTGTGATTGGATGATGTTACAACTAGATGGACTGGAAGTGTGTCGTCGAATCAAGGCAGATCCAGAGTTAGCGACGACTTTTTTCATTCTCTTGACTGCTAAGGGAGCAGCGCCGGGAGAAGAGAAAGATCGCGTCAGGGGACTTGATTCTGGAGCAGATGAGTTTGTTTCCAAGCCAATTGAGATGAATGAATTGAAGGCGCGGGTACGAGCAGGATTAAGGTTATACCAACTGAATCAGGATTTACAGAGCCAAAAGCAAGCGTTGGAAGTACTGAACCAGGATCTGCAAACTCAAAAGCAAATTTTAGAAGCCGAATTAGCGCAAGCCGCTGATTATGTGCGATCGCTTTTACCCTCACCGCTTGTAGGAGACGTAACCACGGAAGCGCTATTTATTCCTTCAATACAGCTTGGCGGTGATTGTTTTGACTATTATTGGCTTGATGATGAACATTTGGCAATTTATCTGTTGGATGTGTCAGGACATGGAGTGGGTTCAGCCCTACTGTCTGTATCAGTGCTAAATGTCTTGCGATCGCAATCTCTGCCTAAAACTAACTTTTGTCAACCAAGTGAAGTCCTCAAGGCTCTTAATTATCACTTCCAAATGAGTCATCATAATGATCAATACTTTACAATTTGGTACGGAGTTTATCATCACCTGAAACGCCAACTTATTTACGCTAGTGCTGGACATCCTCCTGGTGTACTGATATCTGGTACATTGGCAACAGATATTCGGGTTAAGCAGTTAAACCCTCTGAGTCTGCCAATTGGCTTTTTCCCTGATGACAACTTTGAGGATGAAGTCGTTGAAATCGAAGAAAGCAGCACTTTATACATCTTTAGTGATGGTGCTTATGAAATTGAGCAGCGAGATGGTCAGACTTGGAATCTTGATGCTTTCATTAATTTACTGACCCAGTATAACAGGACAAATACCTGTCATCTACCTCAAGTACTATCACATATTAAAACCTTAAGCGCCAAAGCAACTTTTGATGATGATTTATCTTTGCTAAAAGTTAATTTTTGTTAGTGTAGTGTTCTACTTTAGCATACACACTGATAATGCTCTCTCCTACCTCAAAAAACATCCCTTGTTGTTCATCGCGGGAAAACTGTAAATTTGGATGCTTCACAGCAAGTTGGTCAAAAGTTACAGCTTTTGCTTTCATCTCATCCGGCAAAAGTCCCGTAGAACCAATGTAAAATACCAAAGGACAAACATTATCCAAGTAAATTCTTTCTACATATTCTTCTAACTTAGTATTTGCCGTTGTCAATGCTGCAACCATTTCCTCTTTGCTCACAGCTTTACCATTCCACTGATTCTGCAACACAGGCAATAAACTTTCATCTCCAACTTTTGCGAGAATAGCCTCAACTTTTCCGTTCTTCTCCAGTCCGAGAAAGTCATCGAAAATTGGTTTCATGAAGTCATCTACTTTCGTTATTTTTGTCCGCGATGACAATTGCTTGTGTTTAAAAGCAATCTCAGGAACTAAAGCCATATCAAAGGTAGACTTGAGAAAAATATCTCTAGTTTGTTTGTCGTAAGCCTGATACATTCTGTCGAGGAATTTATTTGCCGAATGCAGCTTTCTAAGGTTGAGAATATCTTTGCTACCAATATCAATTTTATAGCTAACTCGACAATCAAGAGTGCCGTTGTTTAGAGCTTCTTTTATGTCAATGTATTCGTTCGTTGTTGGGAAGTTTATGTAGAGATTCTTTGAAAAATAATGCTTTTTCAACTCTTCTAATTGTTCTGGTACAAAGGCATCTGACTCTGCTTTCAAGTGAGATGAAATGATACTAGAGAGAACTTTGATTTCTGCAAGCTGATAGAATAAACCATCAATGCTATTGTAGTATCCATCAAAAGGCACAAGGGGTAAATTTTCTAGCTGAATGGTATACTCTGTGCGGAAGTCAAATTCCTCTGCAGGAGAGCCATCTTTTTCCAGTACGCCTTTTTCTTTCAGTAAGCTAAAGGCTTTTTTATTGCTGATTTTTACTTGCAGCGACTTCACATTAACTTCACCATCACTGACGATAGTGTAATTATTAAAGGTAGCTAGGTCATTCACCAGTAAACCTGCAACTTCAATCATTGAGGTTTGGTCTTCATCTTTGACAAGTCTAGCTTTACGAGTGATGAGCATATTGATTGTAGCGGTGTTATGATTAATCTCAAACAAACCCATGCCAACATACTCACTTTCATCCATATATTGTGTCGTTAGAGAAGGTTTGAGAAGACCGGCATTTTCATCCCTAGAACCTTTAATTCGTTTAATTCCTTTTCGTTGATAATTTTCTTGCAAGTGTGTGAGGTTAATGATTATGCTATTGCGATATTCCTCAAATATTGTGAGGAGTTCCAGCAGAGAAATTCTCGCGTTTACCTTCACCCTGTCTAGGATTTCATGCTCTTGTAAAACGTTAGGATAAAAGAGTGCAATGTCAATGTCTTGTGCTAAGTCAGCAACTTGTTGTTTTGTGAGTGCCTTGGCGTGTCTTTCGGTTAAAGTGGTGTTAAAAGTGCTGGCGATCGCATACTTAGCAGTGTTCAAATTACCCTCAGCTAGATTTGAAGATGCAAACGCATACACTGACTCATCGTTTTGCGCAACACACACATTTAATTGCTTATAAGCCAATGCAGTGATTTGCTTATATTTATAGATAATCACCTCATCCTCTGGCTTTAAATCAGAGATTTTTAACGTTCCCGACGTACCATTTATTTTCTTAGCACTTTTACAGAAAAATAGCTGATAAGTGTAATCAGAGACGAGAGGTTCTTCTATCGCTAGCGCTACTGATTTTTCTCCGATATCACCCCTGCTTCTTTCCAGGGTTACTCTGTCTACTAAATAGTAGGCTTTCTCTTTACCAGCAAAGTTGTAAAGTGTGAATTTTGTTCTCTTATTATTGGTAGACTTAATATTAGTATTCTGTAGATTGCCCACATTATCTTTTCCAGCTTTCTTTGCCATGTTTACACCTAGGAGTCAGGAGTCAGGAGTCAGGAGTCAGGAGTCAGGAGTCAGGAGTCAGGAGTCAGGAGTCAGGAGTCAGGAGTCAGGAGTCAGGAGTCAGGAGTCAGGAGTCAGGAGTCAGGAGTTAGGAGTCAGGAGTCAGGAGTCAGGAGTTAGGCTTATGCTACATGCACTCTCACTGGCTAAAATTTGTAAATTCGTGAAATACATTGATGGAAGGTTCATGTTCAATAGTACACTTGTACCACTAAAATGTCAAGTTGTGATCGTCGCCAGCTTGGAAGGAGAACAGAAGGGGAGGTAGGGGAGATTGGAAAAACATTTATAACTGCTTAAGAGCGTTCAAGCGTTTTGGCGAACACTCCCAATCTTTCAGCAGCCACTCTTGGTGGTACATACTTCGACATTTCCGTATTTGTAACCTCACACCTCATTCTACAAAGGATGTTATGCTTATTCCGGAAATGTTTGAGTTTTTGTGCTTCTAGTAATTACTCCTAACTCCTGACTCCTGACTCCTGACTCCTGACTCCTGACTCCTGACTCCTAAATTAACCTCCTGGTCTAAAATAATCCAAGAGACGATCGCCTGAGTCTGCCCGAATCAGAGCGACAACAACATCGGGTAAAGCTGTTAAACTAGGGTAAACCAAATAGCGTGGTTCCCAGGATGGGCGAAACTTTTCTTTGTATGCGTGCAAGCCCTGAAAGTTATAGAACCGATTCAAATGCTCTTGAAGATAACGCAATACCTTTTCTAAACGGCGTGACTCTTCAGTGTCGCCAACGCCAGCAAGTACAGAAAGACCAATATTAAAACTATCGTAGCCTCTTTCCTTGTAATGCTGGAACATGGAAATAAATAAAAAGTCCATCATGCCATTCTCGATAGCGCGACGGTAGCGCATCATGTCGTTCGTAATTTCGTTGAGCTGGTACTCTGACACAAGGTTGGCAAAGGCGACGATTTCACTTTGGGGGGAATGTACCACAGCGATTTCACAATCCCGCAGATAAGCTTCGTCAAACCAACCCAAAGAAAAGTGTTTTTCTGAACCTTGCATCATTTGCAGCCATTCGTCACTGACGTGTTTCAACTGGCGCAACAAGTCATCAGTAATTGGTGGAGGGTAGAACTTGACATCATATCCCATTTTAGTCATGCGATTCATTGGTGTTCTGAGGTTCTTACCTGCTTTTCCTTGTAGGGTAAAAGCTTTCAGGTCTACGATTCCCTCTACTCCAATCTTCAACACCTTAAACCCCAGTGACCTGTAGAGGTCTATATCGTCAGGTAAAGTTTGGTAAAAAGCAGGATACCAATCATTGCGTTGGCAAAACTGCTGAAAGCTCACAATAACCTCCTTACGGTCTTCAATTGGACCAATAGGGTCGCCTAAGGCGATCGCACCTCGTCCTTTGGGGACAAAAGCAATGACACTGCGTCCAGAAGGGCTGAAAAAGTAACTTTTATCACTTAGTAATGTAAATGCAGCTAAAGAAGAGCAACCATAGTTTTGTACAATTTTACAGGCTTTTTCTCGCTCTTTAGCACTAGCAGAACTACGTATAAATACTGGTCTTAACAGCATTAACAGCGCATAAGTGAAGGTACTCGCTGCAATGACATAGACAGAATTGGCAAAAAAGTCTCCAAACCGTGTCTTTGGGATCAACCCCGCATTATCTTCTGTGAAAAACATTGCCAGAGTCTGAGCTACGGCGTCACCCCAATCGAAATTCTCCGAAAATTTGCCGTCTAACAAGTAAAATCCGATACTTCCATATGCCAAGGTAAACAGCAAAGCGCCAATCAATGCTCGAACTCCATGTGCGATCGAAGGATGGTCAGATCTTGCTGTAAAGACATGACGCATGAGGAGTAATTGAGTCAGTAGTACTCCACTCAGAAGACTTTCTTCATAATCCAACCCCTTCAGCAAGTGGCTGAAAATGGAAATAATTAATAAACTAACGGTAATCAACCAAGCGATTCGTTTCCGGCGCAACAAGTTAGTGGCAAGTGTCAGCAACACAAACCCAGTCAGAGCTGCAAATATATGGCCGCTGGCGGTAATTTCAAAAGGCAAAAATTGTTTCAACCAGTGACTTCGTCCGTGCAGGTTGGGTGTCACTGCTGATAGCAAGTTCACCACTCCGACTAAACCTGTGAGAATTGCTGCACTCAAAAGTCCGATCCGGGTTTTTAAGTCGTTAGACATTAGTCATTAGTAGGGGCGGGTTTAATCTATATAACCTGTGAGACAACACGATATCCTGTAAAAACTGTCCGTACATCTTTAATTTATTTGGGAATCCTAAGAAATGTTAACGGTTGACGGTTGACGGTTGGATATTTTTTTATTTGGAAGTCCCTTTGAGTCTTGAGGTTTAAATTTTGAATGCTGCACTCCTAATTGATAACTTGTTTTTAACTGTTACTTAATCTACGATAGTTAACTCTAGCGAGGCTCGTGGAAATTCCATCTGACATCTGTCCCCGATCAACCACCTCCTCTTGGAAAAACTGTTAAACCTTTCTAACTGTAACTTCAACCTTCTTTCGCGGGAGTCTCGTGACAATTACATTGTAACCTCTTGATGAATAGTGAGATACTGGAGAAACCCAGGCATCCAAAAATTTATCTTAGGGGCATGACCGAACAAAGGCAGAGGGCAGGGGGCAGGAGGCAGAAGGGAAGAGATTCAACGATTCACTATATATAATTAATCTGCCCAAAAATCACAGCGTATTTTTTCAAGAGGTTGTATTCTAAATAACAATTTAACTAAACTTTACTTGAGAATAGGGAGTAATAGCAAGACTACTACCATATCTGAGTCTTTTTGCCCTCTCCTGCTTGTAGCCAGTGGAGTTAAAAATGTCCAGTATTTTTAGTATTTTTAGACAAATTCAAGCCTACATTCTCAGTCGAGTGTACTACCTGAGCAATTTTGAATTGCTCACCCACAAATGTCAAGGAATCTGCCAGGTGTTCGCGCCAGTAATTCCACGTGTGACTTCCAGGGAACTGCCGAAACATATTATAAACTCTCTTTTGCCTTAACACTTGAGAAAACTGTTGAGCTTGTTGGAGATCCTCGGTATCTAATTTACCTGAGTCTAAATAGACACGTAGTCTTTTTGCAACTTGAGGGGTGATGGTTTTAATGTAGATGATCGGGCTATTCTGCGGACCACTCGGATCTTTAAAGTAACCGCTATGACTAAATAAAATTGAAAAGCTACTTAAGTTATGTAATCCTACATTCATTGCACCCCAACCACCAGAAGATAATCCACCTATCGCCCAAAAATCTGGGTTGGGTATTGTACGATAGCGGTCTTTGACGACTTTCACTAATTCATGTCCAAGCGCTGTAGATATTTTACCATGAGGACCATCAATATATTGGGGGTCCCAGTAGGGGCTAGAACCACGTTTATCGTTCCCATCTGGTGTAATCACGATACTGGGTGGTAACTTGCCTGCTACATATAGTTTTTGTAGAGTATTTAGTGCTCCTCCCTTTTGGGCAAACCAATCTTCAGGATTACCATGTCCACCGTGGAGGAGAAAAATAACAGGATAGCGCTGAGTTAGATTTTCGTCATAGCCAGGAGGTAAAGAAACACCATAAGTACGGCTTCCTTGCATGATTTGGCTATTGTAGGTTTCAATTTTATAGGTTAAGGGGATGGCCAAAGCCTCAGCACTTGGCTGTGGTGGGAGGTGGAAAACTCGCTCTTCTTGCGACTGTTTTGATGGCTGTGCTTGCACAGCCATCGAGTCATTGCAGCCAACTACGGCGATCACCGAAAGGATTAGCAGAATTTTCTGTGGATATTGATTCATTAGGAGTCAGGAGGTAGGAGGTAGGAGTTAGGAGTCAAAATACCCCATCCTTGTAGTTAGGGGCTTTAGACTGACCAGAGTACACCATTCTGAATCAGCCCGCTATCCCGCCCAGAACTGAAGTTCCGGGCTAATAGCTTAACGGCACTTGAAATGGACTGAAATCCTTGATCAGTCCTCTTGAGAGGACGGGAGCTATCAGCCAGGGATTTAAATCGCTGGCTGATTGACAGCCTAGGTGCAACATATCAGTAGACCACGCTTAATGAGTCAGTAAGACAAAATACCCAAGCTGTATTCTGGCTCCTGAATTCTTTGATCAATAATTCTTATGTATTAATCTGTATTCAGGATGCCAATTAGCCATCAGGAAACCTCCCGGTTCGGTGATACCTAATTACTGATTCTTGATTCTTGTTAAGAGTTCCTTGATTCAGTCAATTTTTTGCTCACTGTGTAACATCCTGGCGTGTCAGGTAGGCGATACCAGCGTCCCAGTATATAGCCCCTAGACAGTTCTTTAGTGACCCTATCTTTAGCGGTTCTGAGGGTATTACCTTCTAATTCACCATAAACTGCACGAACGATAAAATCGGTGTGAGAGATAGTTTCAGGATTTTCTGAGAGGATAGTTAGAATGGCGTCTCCGAGTTTCATCCCTTCTAATTTGGGGATGAAGGGAATGTTAATTGACCGAGGGCGTTGTGGAAGTCGCTTATTTCTAGCGTTAGTCGAACTTTTTTTGTTTGATTCTAGGGCTTTCGATAGTTTCTGAGGAAGTTTCTGGGTTGCGTCTTGTTTCGTATCGAGATCAACGAGACTATTGTGTGAGGCATAAGCGTTTACGGTAACTTCATCTGTTGCATCTTCAGAGGTTGAGAAGGAAGCAATTAACTCTGTATCCCTAATCGCGGAAATCTGTAATCCTGGAGTTACCTGTGTTTTTGCTTGTGAGTTTGATTCAAAGGTGTCCTGAAGCTGCTGGCGTTTAATTTCTGCTGCTTCTGAGCTTTGATTCGATTCCGCAAAAACAGATTTTGCGGAAAAGTTATGTAGAACACTATTGTTTGTCTGGGATTGTGGCAGTGTTTCTGCTATCTTCCTGACAGGGTGTGCATCAATGTTCAGTCTTAAGTGTGAAGTAATATTGAGGAGTTGCTCCGACCCTAAGTCCTCAAGCAACGCATTGATGTGTTCAAGCCGAGATAGAGCGTGGTCTATGATGTTCTGATAATAGTCTCGAGCTTCACACAAAGAGGAGGTAAACCGGTCTATATCCATAAGCGTGTCTTTTGCTAAAAGTAATATCATCAGAGATCAACCTAACAGAGATTGATTAATCCAATGCCGTCGAAACACGTTGAAGTTAAAGAATATACAGTGAGAGCGCACAAACGCTTGATTCACACTCGCATTTATAAGTTCATCTGCAAGGAATGCCATGAAGCAACTGTACGTGAATCATATGCTACCCTTCGTCCATTATATTGTGAAAATTGCCGACCGAGCAAAAGCAAAGCCTCTGTTCGACAAGAAAAGAAAAAACCTAGAGCCATGAATTATGTGTCACCAGAAGGTAAGGGTGAAGGTGAACAGTATTGATGACGCTTACATACAAATTCTTCCTTTTTGAGCAGCACTCCTTGCAGTCAAGACTCATAATTTAGTGTGCTATGATGTGGCGATTACTATTAGCGTTATAAATTAATGTAGTGAGTTTGACAATTGCCAAAGTTCAACTACCCTCTCACATCTGTGATTCGTATATCCATATTCAAAACAATAAGTTAAGAAGATAAAAGAGTGGATGTTGAGAGGTTATCTTTGCAGAAGAATTCAGGAGCCAGAAGTCAGTCGTCAGAATCAATGACTGGGGGATTCAAACCCGCCACGAATTGTAGACCGCTAAATCTTCTCCTATGGTCGCCCCTGCTTGTCATGCTTGCTTCCCAAGCTGAATTCTGGCTCCTGACTCCTGAATTCTGTTTAATTAAGAGACAGGGAGTCAATCGGGCTCACTCTATCAACGCTCTTAAGGTGCATCGCCACAGCATCAACCATTCCCTCAGCTAAAGAGCGCGGGAATTAAAGGAAAAATTGCTAACATGAATCACAACAAGTCAATAGTCCAGCATGACAGAAATAACCTGACAGTTAGAAACAGGTGAAACCCTGGTTCAAAATGTTTGACTTTTGACTTTTGACTTTTGACTTCCCCGAAGGGGTTGACTCCTGCTCTTTATGCTTAAAAAGCTCCGGCTCGACTTTAGCTCTTTATTTGGGTTGCTGCTGCTCGTACTTTCTCTATGGGCGATCGCGCAGGAACTGCATGAGTATAGCTACCGTGACGTGTTTAACTCTCTAGTCGCAATTCCTAAAAGTCGCTTAAGCTGGTCAATTTGGTTGACTGCCTTGGGTTATTTAGTGATGATTGGCTACGATAGCTTAGGCTTAAGCTACATCGGTTGTTCCCTTGCTTTCAACAAGGTTGCTTTCACCAGCTTTATTAGCTCTGTCTTCAGCAATACTATCGGTTTTGCTCTCCTGACTGGTAGTGCTATCCGTTATCGTTTCTACTCAAGTTGGGGAGTCTCAGCGATCGCCATTGCTCAAGTCATTGCATTTGCCAATTTCACTTTTTGGTTGGGGCTGTTTGCTGTCGCAGGAGTCATCTTCCTTACCAACCCCCTAAAAATTCCTCCCCTACTACATTTACCTTTTGCAACGGCGCGTCCTATCGGGATAATTTTCCTACTCTTGGTTATTGCTTATTTGTTGGGAAGTCTTCTCCTCAAAGAGCCCTTACGAATTCGCTCGCAAGAGTTCCGATTTCCTTCAATCAAGATATCTCTGGCTCAGATCGCAATTTCTAGCTTTGACTGGATTTTAGCAGCGGCTGTTCTTTACATCTTACTTCCTGCAAACACACCCTTATCCTATCTAGACTTTCTGGGAATTTACCTACTGGCAATGTTCGCTGGTGTTGTGAGCAATGTTCCAGGTGGGCTAGGAGTCTTTGAAACTGTCATTTTGATCATTCTTGCTCCTAAAGTGTCTAAAGCTGCTGTTTTCGGCTCAATTCTAGCTTATAGGGGAGTGTATTATTTTTTACCAATGATTGTAGCCTCAGGATTACTGGGAGTCTATGAATTTAGATATCGCCCTCGAAAAAAAGTCTGAAGAAGAAAATATAACCAACCTCGTCGGACAGTGTATAATCTGCTCAATACCTATCAGGAGCTTAACCTGACAGCATGCCCGTAGTTTTAGATGACTCCCAATCAGGGATTAAAATCAAGGCTTTCTTATCCGGGTGTTGACTTCCTAGGCACGATTTATTGCATCACAAGTTATGGCGCTTATAGTTCAGAAATACGGTGGTACCTCTGTCGGTTCAGTAGAGCGTGTTCAAGCTGTTGCACAGCGCGTCTACAAAACCGTTAAAGCAGGCAATTCAGTTGTAGTGGTGCTTTCCGCAATGGGTAAAACCACTGATGGACTCGTCAAATTAGCCCATGAAATCTCTCAGAATCCTAACCGCCGGGAAATGGATATGTTGCTTTCGACTGGGGAGCAAGTCTCTATCGCCATTTTTAGTATGGCATTACAAGAGTTGGGACAGCCAGCAATTTCCCTGACGGGTCTTCAAGTAGGAATTGTGACCGAAGCTGAACACACCCGTGCTCGAATTTTACATATCGCAACCGATCGCATCCAGCGGCATCTTTCACAGCACAAAGTCGTTGTAGTAGCTGGTTTCCAAGGTATTTCTAGTACTGGAGAATTGGAAATCACGACCTTAGGACGTGGTGGTTCTGACACTTCAGCAGTGGCTCTAGCGGCTGCTTTACGGGCAAATTACTGTGAAATTTATACCGACGTACCAGGGATTTTGACTACAGATCCCCGTCTGATTCCAGATGCTCAGTTGATGGATGAAATCACGAGCGATGAAATGCTGGAACTTGCTAGCTTGGGCGCAAAAGTACTGCATCCCCGCGCAGTAGAAATTGCTCGGAACTACGGTGTTCCCTTAGTGGTTCGCTCTAGCTGGACAGATGAACCTGGCACTTGGGTAATGTCACCAAAACCAAAACCGCGATTGCTAGTTAATCTAGAAATTGCCCAGCCAGTAGATGAGCTTGAATTTGACACAAACCAGGCAAAGATAGCACTGTTGCGAGTACCAGATAGACCAGGGGTGGCTGCAAGATTATTTGGAGAAATTGCCCGTCAGGATGTGGACGTAGATTTAATTATTCAGTCAATTCATGAAGGTAATACAAACGACATTGCTTTTACGGTAATGACACCGATTTTAAATCGTGCCGAAGCCGTAGCATTAGCGATCGCTCCCGTACTAGGTTCAGACAACGGTGTCCAAACGGGAGAAGTTGATGTCATGGTAGAAAAAAATATCGCCAAAGTCAGCATCGTCGGCGCAGGAATGATCGGACGCCCCGGTGTTGCAGCTAAGATGTTCGCTACCCTCGCCGAAGCTAGGATCAATATCCAGATGATTTCCACTTCAGAAGTGAAAGTGAGTTGCGTCATTGATGTACAAGAGTGCGATCGCGCTGTCGCTGCACTCAGCAGGGCTTTTGAGGTAGAGGAAGAGGGAGCTCTTAGCAGGGAGCTCTTAGCAGGGGGGCAGGGGGGACTCGGGGTCCCCTCTGGGGATAGGGGGGAAAGGGGAGCAGGGGGAGAGAAGAGAATAATTCATTTTTCTTCCGCCTCTTCTCTTCCCATCGTCCGAGGTGTCGCCTTAGATATGAAGCAAGCGCGTTTGGCAATTCGCCAAATACCAGATCGTCCTGGAACGGCGGCGAAGCTGTTTGGACTGTTAGCGCAACATAACATCAGTGTTGACATGATTATCCAATCCCAGCGGTGTCGAGTCATTGATGGTGTTCCCAGACGGGATATCGCCTTCACTATTACGCGTATGGATGCAGAAGTGGCACAGAAAACGCTGGAACAAGCAGCAGCAGAATTTGGTTGGGGTGAAGTTGTTTTGGATAGTGCGATCGCCAAGGTGAGTATTGTTGGTGCGGGTATGGTGAAACAACCCGGCGTTGCAGCTAAAATGTTTGAGGCATTAGCCAATCATCACATCAATATTCAAATGATTACTACTTCAGAAATTAAAATTAGTTGTGTGGTGGCGCAAGAAGAGGGCGTTAAGGCGTTACAAGTCATTCATGCTGCTTTTGGACTTGCAGGTAGTGAGAGAATTCAAGTGCCAGCTTAGGTTTTCACTAGCTATCAACAGAACTTGGAACGCCTGCGCGAATGGCTGAGACAACATCCTAAATACAAGGTTTCTGGTCCACCTCGTCGTTTTTTCTACGATTCGCCGTTTACGCCAGATGCGCTCAAGTCTAGTGAAGTCCAAATTCCAATCCAGTAACCAAGGTAGTTCGTTTTAATTCATTCCTCGTAATCAGTATCTATCTCTATATCAAGCGTGTCTTCATCAACTCGTATATACAAAATATTCGGGTGACAGCAAACTTGACAATCTTCTACATAGGATTGCTGTCCACCCGCGCTTAAATCCACAAAGGTTAAATTTGGTTCACCGCAATAGGCGCAGTAATACTCTGCTGTTGTTTGCATCGGGAGGTATTTTTCTAAAATTAACGAAATCGGTGGTAGGGGCGCAATGCCTTGTGCCCCTACAATGTGGTCTATTTACTTGGACATTGCTATAAGATCTGAATAACTCATAGCATCAGCTAAGTGTTTTCGCAATGTAGTTTCTGACAAAGGGCCTTGTAAGTGATGCCAAGGTAGTAATCCCTCTGTTGACCAGTGAGCATGAACGTAGAAATCTAAGTCAGGAAGTTGTCCTTTGAGTTGTTTGAAAGCACGACGGTAACTGCCTAAGGAGTCGCCATAATTGCGGGTCAGTTCTAGAAGCTGAGATAGTCTGCGATCGCCCCTCGATAACAAAGCCTGAATGATTGACCAATTGTAACTCTCTGGACGAAAATCTATCCCTTGAGGTTTAAGTTGTTTCTGCAAAAACTGTAAACGTTTCTCTGCTTGCGGATTCACCCCAAACCACTGAAATGGTGTGTGTGCTTTAGGAACAAAAGTACTACATCCTAACGTTAATCTTAACCCAGGAGCAGCTTTTTTCAGCCTACGCATGACTGCCACAGTCTGTTCTACATCTTCTGGTTCCTCACCAGGAATTCCTACCATCCCGTAGAGTTTCAAACCCGTTAATCCACCAACTTTAGCATTGACTGCTGCTTGGATAATTTCGTCGTTGTGCAGCTTTTTGTTAATAATTTGCCGTAATTTTTCCGAACCACTTTCTATCGCAATAGTGAGCGATCGCGTGTCTCGTTTTGCCAAAGTTTTTGCCAACTGTGCCGTCACTGTATTTGTCCGCACCGAGGCAATGCTGAGACGGACATCATCATACTTTGGCTGATTAATATAATCTAATAAAGTCTCAAATTCTGGATGCTGAGTGACTGAAGCCCCCAACAATCCTAATCGATTTGTGACTAATAAACCTTTTTCTATCGCTGGGATTAATGAACTTTCAACACTCGCCGTTCTAAAAGGTAGAGTAAGATAACTTGCCATACAAAAGCGGCACATTTCTGGGCAACTTCTTACCACTTCCACCATATAAATATTTTCCCATGCTGCTTTTTCTGTCACTACCGTTGATGCTGAGAGGGCATTTCCTCGGTAAGTTTGCTTTTGTACCACAGCAGGAATTTCTGTAGAAATTGGTAAAATTGACTGAATAGCACCATCTGGTGCGTCATATTTCACTTCATACAAACTCGGAACATAAACTCCTGGGACTTGTGCCAGTGCTTGCAGCTTAGTTTTTCTAGAAGCGCTTCTCACTTCTTTGTAAGCTTCGATAAAATTCCCTAGCAGGTTTTCGCCGTCCCCCAGTAAAATCACATCAAAGAAATCCGCAAAAGGTTCGGGGTTCGCAGTCAGTACTGGCCCGCCACCAAAAACTATAGGATGACTATCATCACGGGAAGTTTCCTGGATCGGAATTTCCAAAAATTCCAGCAGATTCAAAATATTGACATAATCCAATTCCCACGACACAGAAAAGCCAAGTAGTTCTGGGTTTCTCGGCAATTGTTCATGAGTGTCAGTAAACAGGCGACTTACCTGTACATCAGAACGCATTGCCAAAGTTGCCCATACCACCTGATAGCCGAGGCTAGTGATACCCACGCCGTACTCATTAGGAAAGGCAAATATGGTAGGAATAGCATCGGTGTCAGGGTTGGCGGGGGTAAATAGAAGGCGTTCAGCAGTGAATACAGAGGATGTCACAGGTGTTTGTTAGTAAGAATACAGGAGTCAGAATACAGGAGTCAGAATTGTTAAACAATCCGGAGATAAGAGGATATCTCAGGAACAACCAAGACAGATACCAAAAGAAAGATAAATTCTGACTCCTGACTCCTGACTCCTGAATTCTTATGTTAACCAGAGTTTTTTCTATATTTAATTTTAAGCAATAAAATTATGATGTTAAAAAATAATGTTATACCATTAGTAAGAATAATCGGCGAAGATTGAAGACAAATGCCGTATAAGAACCATAAAAAAACACCAATAATAAAAGTAATCAGCATAGAAAAAGAAACATCTTTAGCTGATTTTGACTGCCAGGTTTTGATCATCTGTGGTAAGAAGGCACTGGTTGTTAATGTCCCGGCAGCTAACCCTAAAATTGTAACAAAATCCAGCATAGTTGTGCTTCTTTATATGTATATGGGATTTTTAGCGCCTCAACGTTTGATTTTTTCACGAATGAGGTTTTCCCATCCACTCTGGCGCAAGGCATTAGTTGTAGGGGCGCAATGCATTGCGCCCCTACAAGTCTGAGATTAAATCCACAATTCTAAGATTTAAGATCTGTAACCATATCCAGGTGGGTAGTTGTAATCGTTCCCATTAGATCCGGGTTGGTAGTCGTAATTGCTTCCACTATATCTAGGTGGGTAGTTGTAATCGTTCCCATTAGATCCAGGTTGGTAGTCGTAATTGCTTCCACTGTATCCAGGTGGATAGTTGTAATCATTCCTACTATATCCGGGTGAGTTGTTGTAATCGTTCCTACTATATCCGGGTGGGTGGTCGTAGCTGTTCCCACTATATCCGGGTGAGTAGTTGTAATCGTTCCTACTATATTCAGATGTGTAGTTGTAATTGTTCCTACTATATCTGGGGTTATATGAGTAGATATGCCTGACATGATGTCTATGGTGGTAGCAGCGTCTCGTACAATATCTATGGGTGGTTTCGTAAGAGACCTGTCCGTGGAAGTAGTCCGGATACTGACCCCCAACGCCAAGACCTGGGCTGTAACCATCACCAGATGTTGTGCTGATCCATTGGCCAGAAACCCAATTGCCTGAACTCAATTGAGCATACCCGTTATAGTATTTGACAATGGGTTTAAGTCGTTCGCCATTGCCAATACACGTCACAGTAGGATATCCTGACCCTGGCCCTGTGCGGACATTGAGGCAACTACCATTTGTATTTACATAATAAGCTGCCGATGCTACTTGGGCTTGGACTAAAATCGTCACCAACGCTCCGATACTAGCAAAGTTTAACCAAGCAGATTTGAAACCTTTTTTCCAATTGAATTCCAACTCAGGGAGATGGTATTCAATATCTATATTCTCTCCTTCGTTAGCAATGATCATGCTAGCGTAAGCAAGATATTCCACAATGAACTCCTCACCAGGTAAAAATTGGATATTACGCAGAATTTCTGCTTTTTTTCTTAATTTTGACTTAATCCGGATTGTTCCGGGTTGTTACTACTCTAACATCTAGCTTAGACTGATGACTGATGGGAAAAGGTTTTTCCCGACAGAAATATTAATTTTTCTCGGAATTATCCGGATACAATGCGATCGCCTTGGTCTGCGACGTAGGCTGACCAATGCGATCAGAATCTGGGTTGGGGAAAAGGACTTTTCTTCTTCTTTTCCCCAAAACCTGTGCAGTATTGGAATCGATCCTACTAAAACAGTGAGCTAAGAGTTGTTGGTCCAGCAACTCCATCTGGATAGAGACCCACACTTCTCTGATATCTTCTGACTGCATGGGTAGTTGTGTAATCGTAGTATCCGGTAGCGGGAACACCTAACCTTCTTTGCAGCCTTTCAACTAGTCTACCACTAGAGCCATAGGAGAGACTGATTTCACCACCAACACCAGGTCCATAAGTATACCCGCTTCCTGGTGCGTGGCTAATCCAATTGGTGGCAACCCAATAACCTGTAGACAGATGAGCAAAGCCGTTTCTGTATCCTATGACTCGTGGAAGTCTTTCGCCGTTGTTATACTCACCTACAACGTATGCGTCGGAACTAGGATAACTACGCACATTTAAAGGACTGCCGTTTGTGCTAGCAAAGTATCGATCACCAGGACCGTACGCTGAAGCTACTTGGGCTTGGGCTAAAATTGCAGCTAGTAGACCAACACTAGCAAAAGTTAACCAACTGGATTTGAAATGTTTTTTCCAACCGAAATTTAATTTACTTTCGGGGAGATTAAATTCAGTATCTGAATTTGCCTCTGTGTTGGCAAGAACCAAGTGCGAATAAGCTAGATATTCCATGATACGCTCCTTGCGGCAAAAGTTTGGACACTATTGATTTTGCGCTGAATCTCGTCCAAGTGTGTCTTAGACTACACACAATCATAAAATACTTTGACCAAAAGTTAAATTTAAAAAAGTTAAGTATTATGACAAATGGCGGGGAACGCCGATCATTTTGGATCTATTGATATACTCGGCTTGCGCTTCAGGATTGCTCGTCAATGATGACGAAAGCTTAATTGAGAAGGCAGAGGGCAGAGGGCAGAAGGCAGCTATGATCCCACAGCTTAAGCAGTGGGATTCAAACAAGGACGAGAGAGTTTCTCGCGCTGCGCGTCTCGCAACAGATTTTATTTTTTGTTACGGATAAATCCGTGGG
>CAIVAU010000188.1 GCA_903903925.1 uncultured cyanobacterium | reverse complement strand
GTACGAAAGTGTTTTGCGTGTCCCTTATTATATTGTTTTTGATCGATATACTGATACCCTGCGAGCCTTTACACTTGACCTTGAACACTATATCAAATTAGATTTGAATCAACCAAAGGTGTGGATACCCGATCTGGAACTGGGATTAGGACTATGGCAAGGCTCTTACCAAGGAATCGAGCGGTTATGGCTGCGGTGGTACGATGCCATTGGGAATTGGATACCTACTCCAACAGAACAAGCGTCTCACCGGGCTGAACAAGAGTCCCAACGGGCTGAACAAGAGTCTCAACGGGCTGAACAAGAGTCTCAACGAGCTGAACAAGAGTCTCAACGAGCTGAACAAGAGTCCAAACGGGCTGAACAAGAGTCCAAACGGGCTGAACAAGAGTCCAAACGGGCTGAGCGATTAGCTGCACGATTGCGAGAGTTGGGGCTTGATCCCGATCAGCTATAAAAGGGCGATCGCTTGACAATCTGCTTGCCACCTATGTTAAATGAGCGCTCCGCAAAACTTGTTCGAGACGATAATCTAAAGGTAGTGAGATGGAGATCTACTTATGTATCAAACAGACCCCTCGCGTTCTGCAAAAGAAGTATTACCCACTATGTATGATCTTCCAAGCGAAGATCCAGAGGACCCAGGCGTGCCGGACGAATTTCATATTTTCCAACCCCAACTGCTGCGAGAAACCTTCTGTACACCCAAATACCCATCTGATCAGGTGTTTGTCGCCAGTGATTTAAATTTATACTACGATCTTCAACATCCTTTATGGTACAAGCGACCTGACTGGTTTGCTTGTGTTGGGGTGTCGAGACTTTATCAACAGCAGGAACTACGCTTAAGTTATGTCATCTGGCAAGAAGCAGTCAATCCTTGTGTGGTGATAGAACTGCTCTCCCCAGGTACTGAAAAGGAAGACTTGGGGCAAACTCTACGAGAGATCAATCAACCACCAACAAAATGGGAAGTGTACGAAAGTGTTTTGCGTGTCCCTTATTATATTGTCTTTGATCGATATACTGATACCCTACGAGCCTTTACACTTGACCTTGAACACTATATCAAATTAGATTTGAATCAACCAAAGGTGTGGATACCCGATCTGGAACTGGGATTAGGGCTGTGGCAAGGCTCTTACCAAGGAATCGAGCGGTTATGGCTGCGGTGGTACGATGCCATTGGGAATTGGATACCTACTCCAATAGAACAAGCGTCTCACCGGGCTGAACGATTAGCTGCACGATTGCGAGAGTTGGGGATTGATCCTGATGAGATATAACCCACTAAAGTCAGCAGGTGGATGCTCGGGAGCGAGGTTAAACTGCTTTAATAATTTGATGACGATTTCATTGCGCTGAAGCTTATCTTTTCACAAAGGGTTGTAGTGACAGACTGCGTCTAAACTCTCTGCTACTTGTTTGGAAGTGAATCAGATAAACGTTGAGCTAAGACCAGTAAATCTGAAGGCACCATTACCACCGTAGTCGTGTTATTCTCCGCGCCGATTTCTGTGAGCATTTGCAGTCGTCGTAATTCCAAAGCCGCTGGATTTTTCATCATAAGTTGTGAAGCCTCCGCTAGCTTAATAGAAGCTTCCTGTTCAGCATCAGCTTTAATTAAACGAGCACGTTTTTCTCGAATAGCTTCTGCTTCTTTGGCCATTGCTCGTTGCATAGATGGTGGAATTTCTACATCTTTCATTTCTACTCTTTCAATCACAATACCCCAAGATTTTGTGATTTCGTCTACAATTTCTTGAATTTTGGTATTAATTTTATCCCGATTTTGTAAAACATCATCTAAGATATTTTGACCTACAACATTGCGTAAAGTAGTAAGAGCTATTTGATAGACGGCTATCTGGTAGTTCTCAACCTGATTAATTGCTTTAGCAGGGTCAGTAATTCTATAGTAGAGGACTGCATTCACTTTAATTGTGACGCTGTCGGCAGTAATAGTTTCTTGAGGTTCGATATTGACCGTTTTGGTGCGAATATCAACTTGAGTCTTTTGGTCAATCAATGGTAAAATCCAGTACAACCCTGGACCCTTGACAGCATTAATTCTCCCTAGGCGAAAGATCAGCCCACGCTGATATTCCCGGTCTAGCTTTAACCCTGCAACTGCAAAGGATATCAACAAAGCGAAAACTGCTAGAGTTCCCATATGTATATCTCTCTATTAAAATTAGCATACCATTATCATACTTGCTGTATACGCATGATCCAACAAAATTATGTGTATAAATGATTATAATATGCATACTGATTTTGAATAACAAAAAGCCCCAAGATATTTTCTCAGATTTGCGCTCCAAAAAGCGATTGTGAAATTTGTTTTCTGGGGACTGCCTTCTGCTTTCTGCCTTTTACCGTCTGCCCTCTACCGTTCTTTGTAAAATTATTAACCGTTCTTTGTAAAATTATTAAACTAAAATTCACTTTATCGAATATCTAAAAAAATGTACAGCAATTCTAAATAGTTTTTATTTTATAATTAGTGCGACTACTAGTGTCAATCTTGTAAATACTGAAAGGCATTAGAACATAGATACATCAGTCGTTTGCACATTGTTAAATACTGGTTTGTGAAGGGTTAAGCTGTATTGAGTGAGTCAACAAAATAATTCTCAGTTTGACACTTACGCCCTTGTGGATGGGCTTTTGAGAAGGAATTGCTTCTTTCTTTACAAAAAGATTATCTTCACACAATCCTATTTAATGTTTCAGGAGATCCACGATTTTTTTCTTACCAATTAAAAACTAAATTTGAAATGTGAACATGCCTAGCTAGTTAAGCCAATAATTTTAAGCTAGCTCTCAAGTAATATGATTTCTTAGAGGTAACTTAAATATCATTAGGTTGAAAGCAGCTATGCATCTTCAAAGTCACCCATTTTCTGGATATAAATGACAAGGAAAAGTTTCATGTTTACACTACAAAAACTATCATTACTATTGGTTGGAACGACAATTGTGTTCATGGGTGTAAAACCAGCTAACGCTATCACCATAAGTAGAGGTGGTGTAAACAATAATGATGGCCAAGGTCTAGTCTCAGGTATTTCTGGAACCACCACAATTAATTTCAACAATGGTCAAACATCAACCCCTGATGGTTTTGCTAAATTCTCTTCTAATGGTTCTGCTCCTACAATAGTTCAAGGTAATATAGCTGGGCAATATGCCGAACCCGCAGGTGATACAAGCCCTTTCCTGGCAGTTTCTCCACAGATCAACAGTTTATCAAGTACCCCCGGCTTCGGAGAAGTAACTATTAACTTTGCACAAGCGCTTGATTACTTTGGTTTCTACTGGGGTTCAGTGGACACGTTTAATCACGTTCTGTTGTTTAATGGTGATCAGCTTGTGGGGAACTTTAGTGGCAGTGATGTTCCAGGAACTACTGCAACAGGTAATCAAACTAGCGCTCAGGACAATACCTTTGTTAATTTCTTTGCAAACAACAAGGGAGAAGATTTTAATACAGTAGTTCTGTTATCAACAGGTAATGCATTTGAAACTGATAACTTCGCCTACAGAAAAGTTCCTGAACCCAGTGCTATGTTTGGTTTACTCGCTTTTGGTGCTGTGGGCGCAATATCAGCCCTAAAGCGGAAGCAAAAAACAGATATCGTAACTTTTTGGACTTTTGACAAATAAAAAGGGTTACAGTTCGTTATTAAACTTCCTTCCCTATGCCCCACTAAACATCTACCACAATTTGATTTATTTCTAGGTTTCTCAAAATACTCCAAAACGAGCTATTGAAACCTAGTCATAGGAGGGTTATTGCTGCTTTTGCACTGACATGAAATATAGGGTATTTCATGTCAGTGCTAAGAGATCAAACCTCGGTATTTCCTTTATAGTCCGAGCTAACAATCCAAGTACAGCCATAACTATAATCCAAATCCCAACTTCAATCCCCCTAACAGATCCAATGCTCATTACGGCTCCAATGCTCATTATAGTCCCATACATTAACCCCCCAATAATCCTAATCACAGTCCTAATTTTGCCCACAATTTGAATCTCATCCCCCTGAGAACCAAATGCGATCGCACAACTTAGTAACACACCAACAAGCTGAGGGAATGGGACTTCTGGCTTCTCAATTGGTCGAGGAGCAGTCTGTACTTGCACCTGCATAGAGTAAATTTTTGGGTATGCATTTGTATGCAGGAGCTAGATTGTATAAGACGAAAACGTAAAATTATTGTAGTGTGGGCATCTTGCCCACGTCCCATATATAAATTAAGTACGCAACAGCTTATCAATCATTTTTACCAGTTACTGATTTTCAAGTCAAACAAAAATACGGTAGAGCAATTTCGTACTCTACCGTAATCTTATTTTTGGTTCAAGATTTTAAATTCAATCCAAAATCTAAAATGAAATATCTACTCAACGACCGGGGTTAACAATTCCCGACGCTGTTCAGATCTGACAAACACATTGCCATTTTCATCCACACCAACGATCGCTGTATCGCCATCTTTGATGCGACCAGACAGAATTTCTTCTGCAAGGCTATCTTCTAATAAGCGCATAATTGCCCGACGTAAAGGTCTCGCACCATAACTTGGGCTGTAACCTTCTTTAATCAGGCGGTCTTTGAAGCCTTCAGTGACTTCTAAGGTAATGCCTTTTTCAATCAGACGACCGAAGACTTCCTTGAGCATGATGTCGGCAATTTGTGTCACCTCTTCCTTGCTCAGTTGACGGAAGACGATAATTTCATCCAGTCGATTGAGAAACTCTGGACGGAAGTACTGCTTCAGTTCTTCGTTAACCAGTGATTTAATCCGGTTATACTGCGACTCACTCACATCGTCGGAGAACTCAAAGCCGATACCGCCACCGCCTTTTTCAATCACCTTAGAACCAATATTGGAAGTCAAAATTAGCAAGGTGTTCTTGAAATCTACGGTGCGACCCTTAGCGTCTGTTAACCGACCGTCTTCCAAAATTTGCAGCAGCATGTTGAATACATCTGGGTGTGCTTTTTCGATTTCGTCGAACAGCACTACAGTGTAAGGACGCCGCCGCACAGCTTCGGTCAATTGACCGCCTTCGTTGTAACCAACATAACCAGGAGGCGAACCAATCAGTTTGCTGACTGTGTGGCGCTCCATATATTCCGACATATCCAAACGGATCATCGCTTCTTCTGAGCCGAAGAAGTAAGCCGCCAAAGACTTCGCTAACTCAGTTTTACCTACACCAGTAGGCCCAGAGAAGACGAAGCTGGCGATTGGTCGATTAGGATTTTTTAAGCCGACACGAGCGCGGCGAATCGCCCGTGAAACCGCCCTCACAGCATCTTCTTGACCAATAAGACGCTGATGCAAGGTGTCTTCCATGTGCAGCAGCTTTTCCGATTCAGATTCGGTCAGCTTGTTGACTGGTACACCAGTCCAGGAAGCGACAATGTGGGCAATGTCCTCTTCCGTGACTACAGGTTCTTCACCTTCGGCTCGACCAGCATTGGTCTTGCTTTGAGCAATGGCGCGAATTTCCGCTTTGATTTCCATTTCGCGATCGCGCAATTCCCCGGCTCGGTCAAAATCTTGACTGCGAACCGCGTCGTCTTTTTCTTTTAATATCTGACGCAGTTCTCTATCCAACTCCTTAGCTGCGGGTGGTAGTTGAGAGTTAATCAAGCGTACCCGAGAACCTGCTTCATCAATTAAGTCAATAGCTTTATCTGGGAGATAGCGATCGCTAATGTAACGGTCTGACAATTTTGCCGCCGCTACCAAAGCTTCATCGGAGATTTTCAGCTTGTGGTGCTGCTCGTAGCGGTCACGTAAACCGTACAAAATCTCAATTGTCTCATCTACTGACGGTTCCCCTACCATCACTGGTTGGAAGCGACGTTCTAGGGCTGCATCCCGCTCAATGTGTTTGCGGTATTCATCTAGAGTTGTTGCGCCGATACATTGTAATTCTCCCCGTGCTAATGCTGGTTTGAGAATATTTGCTGCATCTATTGCGCCTTCCGCCGCACCTGCACCAATTAAGGTGTGTACTTCGTCAATCACAAGAACGACATTGCCCGCCTGACGAATTTCATCCATGATTTTCTTCAGGCGTTCTTCAAATTCACCTCGGTACTTGGTTCCTGCTACCAGTAAACCAATATCCAGTGTGACCACGCGCTTATCTTCCAGGATGTCGGGGACATCTTTGTTAGCAATCCGCGTCGCCAAACCTTCGGCGATCGCAGTTTTACCAACCCCTGGTTCCCCAATTAGGACTGGGTTATTTTTCGTCCGGCGACCCAAAATCTGGATCACTCGTTCGATTTCTTTAGCGCGACCCACCACTGGATCTAGCTTGCCGTCCGCTGCCATTTGGGTCAAATTTGAGCCAAATTCATCCAAAGTCGGGGTTTTATTGCCGCGTGGTTGTCCGCCGGCGCTAACCTCAGCGGTTTCGCCCAGCATACGGATAACTTGGGTTCTGACCTTAGACAGATCTACACCTAGGTTTTCGAGCACCCTGGCTGCTACACCTTCCCCTTCTCGGATTAGGCCCAACAGCAGATGCTCGGTGCCAATGTAGTTATGCCCCAATTGGCGTGCTTCTTCCAAGGATAGTTCCAGAACTCGTTTTGCCCGTGGCGTAAACGGAATTTCCACGGCAACAAAACCTGAACCCCGGCCTATGATTTTTTCTACTTCAATCCGGGCGTCCTTGAGATTGACACCCATAGATTTTAGTACCTTAGCCGCCACTCCAGTACCTTCACCAATCAATCCGAGGAGGATTTGTTCAGTACCTACGAAGTTGTGACCCAGTCGGCGTGCTTCTTCCTGGGCTAGCATGATTACCTTAATGGCTTTTTCTGTGAAGCGTTCAAACATATGGCATTGATCCCATCACCTGCGTCGTGCCGGTACGCTGATTTTAGCACAGGCAAAAATTTCGGATGCCTGTATAAAGATAATAGACATCCAAGCAGGGATCGCCCAAGTCAAGGCCCGTGATTATTAGATATTGATTGCTTTTTTTCTGGGAGTGTACTGAGGAGGTTGAGTTTTCAAGCATTTCCGGGACTAACTAAAAACAACTGACAGTATGATTTTTGAGTTTTTTTAGCTACTCCCAAAGGATGATTTTTATCATACTTCACTGTTCCTGTCAAGAAGTGTTTGAACATTCAATTTATCATATTTAGCTCAATTCATAAAAACATCTGAACTATATTTACTCATCCATTAAAAATAATTATGTAAAGAAATATAACATTTATACTTTCTACAGTTGACCAAGAACAGGGAGTGGGGGGTGTGGGGGGTGTGGGGGGTGTGGGGAGTGTGGGGAGTGTGGGGAGTGTGGGGAGTGTGGGGAGTGTGGAGAGTGTGGGAGAAAGATAAAACAACTACCCCAATAAAGGGTAAAATGCGAGTGCATTTTAATTATGTAGTCCCTGTTCCCTGTTCCCTGCTAAGAGCTCCCTTCCCTGCTCCCTGCTAAGAGCTCCCTGCTAAGAGCTCCCTCTTTCATAAAATATCAATGACTAACTGCCAAGACGATTTGCTCAGACGATCGCCAATAATGGTATACCAGTGGTCTAGGGTCGCTTGAAATTGCGGATATTGCAAATTTCCTAGCCAAAGAATGAGTGCGTCCTCGCCATTATCTTTGTAGTAACGCCGTCGTCGGCCAGCTATTTTGAAGCCAAATTTCTCATAGAGAGATATTGCAGCCAAATTAGAGGCTCGCACCTCGAGGGTAGCTCGCTCCAAACCGCGATCGCAAGCAGTTCTGAGCAAGGAGTACAACAAAGCCTGTCCAAAACCCCGACATTGATATTGGGGATGGATTGCCAATATTGTAATGTGTGCCTCCTCCAAGATTGACCAAAAGCAACCCAAACCAAGCAACTGTGAGGGAAACAGAGGGGAAAACAAACCGATTAAATCACTGTTAGGGCTTTCTAACTCTCGTCGGTAAGCATCCAGAGTCCACAAACCCCCAAAGCAAGCTTGATCCAGTTCCAGCACAGCACTGAGATTTTCTGGTGTCAGTACTTTAATTTCTAGTTTAAAGGCTTCCATATAACAGATTTTGCGCTATTTGTAGACCAGCATCATCTCGTGCTCTCGCGATCGCGAGAGCATGTATTCCAATACGACAAATCTTGGTACATAGGTGAAAAAGCGCATTATTGGGTAAACTGGGAATCGGCAAACCTAATTGCACTCGTCATTTTAACAAGGACAACTCTTATAAATATGGTATCGACTCACCCTACTGGGGTTCAAAATTCTGGTAGTAAGTATTTACCTCAAACAAGCAATCAAAACACAAATCTTTCACCAAATCAGCAGATTCTGCCAATAACAGCCAGAATTAACAGTCGCGACTCTTTAGAAATAGGGGGTTGTGATGTCACCACCCTAGTTCAGCAGTTTGGTTCACCATTGTACATTTTGGATGAAGACACCCTGCGAACAGCATCAAAGCAGTACCAGGAAAGTTTCAAGCGCTATTACAAAGGGGAATCTCAGGTACTATATGCCTCAAAGGCGTGGAGTTGTCTAGCAGTTTGCGCGATCGTCGCTTCCGTTGGTTTAGGAATTGACGTAGTCTCTGGGGGCGAACTCTACACAGCCCAAACTGCTGGTGTGAATCCAGACAAAATCTACTTTCACGGTAATAATAAATCTCGTGAAGAACTAAATTTAGCCATCCAGTCTGGTTGCACCATTGTGGTGGATAATTGGTATGAATTGCATACCCTAGTGGAGATAGCCGGAAATAAACCCATCCGAATCATGCTGCGGCTGACACCAGGTATTGAATGTCACACACATGAATACATTCGCACAGGACATCTGGATAGTAAGTTTGGCTTTGATCCCAATGATTTAGACGACTTGTTTGCTTTTGTCAGCAAACAATCTGTCCTTGATTGCGTGGGATTACACGCCCACATTGGTTCTCAAATTTTTGAGCGTCAACCGCATCGGGATTTAGCTGCTGTCATGGTGCAGTGGTTGAGTAAAGCAAGTGGATACGGTTTACCAGTGCGTGAGTTAAATGTTGGTGGTGGTTTAGGGATTCAGTATATAGAATCTGACGACCCACCTAGCATTGAAGAATGGGTCAAACCGATTTGTGAAGTGATTGAAGAAGCTTGTGCAGCAGCAAACTTGCCGTTGCCAAAATTATTGTGTGAACCAGGGCGATCACTCATTGGCACAGCCTGTGTCACTGCCTACACTATCGGTTCATCAAAAGTCATTCCAGAAATCCGAACTTACATCACAGTCGATGGCGGAATGGCTGATAATCCACGCCCAATTACTTACCAATCAGTTTATCGTGCAGTGGTTGGTAACCGGATGTCGGAGCCACTGACAGAAACTGTAACAATTGCTGGTAAACATTGTGAATCAGGAGATATTCTAATAAAGAATGCCCAACTGCCAAAAACTAAACCAGGGGATATTCTGATCGTGATGGCGACTGGCGCGTATAATTACAGTATGTCATCGAACTACAATCGGTTACCCCGACCGGCAGCAGTTGTAGTCGTGAACGGCGAAGCAAATTTAATTTTGCAGCGTGAAGCTTATCAGGACTTGATTAAACAAGATTGCCTACCACAAAGACTCATTCAGAAATGATGAATTATGAATTATGAAAGATGAAAAATCCATAATTCATCATTCACAACTCGTAATTCATAATTTCACGGGAGTTGGTTAGATCCAGATGTCATGGAAGATTGGTGGAAGCAATGGCTGACAGCCCTAGGATGGTCTCAGCCCTTGCTAGTTGAGACTCTGGATATTGTGTTAGTACTGGCGCTGACGTACATGATCCTTGTTATTATTAGTGAGCGCCGGACGCTTTGGATGGTGCGGGGATTAATTATTTTGATGTTGGCGTCAGCATTAAGTGCCAGGTTGCAGCTACAACTGCTGAATTTTGTACTGGAAAAATTAGTGATTGGTAGTGCTGTGGCAATGGCAGTTGCTCTCCAGTCAGAATTTCGTCGATTTATGGAACAGTTAGGACGGGGCGAATTTAGACAGTTGTTTCAACCGTCGAATCGCGCTGTGCCAAAATCTGATAGCGTAATTGACGAAATTGTTGATGCGGTTAAAGAACTATCAAAAAACCGGATTGGAGCATTGCTGATTTTAGAAACCACTGGTCCTATTGACGAGCGAGATTTTTCTGTGCCAGGAGTGAGGCTGAATGCAGAAGTTTCTAAGGAACTGATCCAGACAATCTTTCAGCCAAAAACTTTGTTGCACGATGGAGCGACGTTGATTCGTGGCTCGCGGATTGTAGCATCGGGTATCATCTTACCACTTTCGGGACGCACAGCCTCGCGCCAGTTGGGAACACGCCACCGGGCAGCGATGGGAATTACTGAGCGGGTCGAAAATTGCATCTGTGTCGTTGTATCAGAAGAAACTGGTTCCATTTCCCTTGCGGAACGGGGAACCCTAAATAGACCACTGACGATTACGAAGCTGAAAGAGTCATTAGAGGCTCGATTTTCAACAACTGCGGATCGGGAGGCTGTTGCCCCTGGGTTGCTAAGTTTGGGTCGTCGGATTCGTGGTAAGGCACTAGCACTAATTTCACGTTTACTCGGATTACCATCGACTGCTTCGCGAGAGAAGAAATGAAAGTACAAAAAACTGAATTGCAAGATCTGCCTACTGACTTAAAACGAGAACTACTGCCCCAGCATGTTGCGGTAATTTGTGATGGCAATGGTCGCTGGGCTCAGCATCGAGGGCTACCCCGATTTGTCGGTCATCAGCGAGGAACAGATGCTCTGAAAAATTTACTCCGCTGTTGTGACGATTGGGGAATTGGCGCACTGACGGCTTATGTTTTTTCGACCGAAAACTGGGGAAGACCGCAGGAAGAAGTCGATTTTTTAATGACCCTGTTTCAGCGAGTCTTACGCCAAGAACTGCGGGAAATGGTAGAAGAAAATGTTCAAATTAAGTTTGTAGGAAACTTGAGTGCTCTGCCACGATCCCTACAAGACGAAATTTCTCGTTCCATGGCAGAAACGAGGAACAATCGCGGTATTCGGTTTACAGTGGCAACAAATTATGGGGGTAGACAAGAGATCGTTCAGGCTTGCCGTGCGATCTCCGATAAAGTACAGCAAGGTTTACTCCAACCAGATGAAATTGATGAGGCGACTTTTGAACGCCACCTCTACACAGCAGGAATTTGTGACCCAGATTTGTTGATCCGTACTAGTGGAGAAATGCGGCTCTCGAATTTTCTTCTCTGGCAAACAGCTTACGCAGAAATTTATATAACCGAGACTCTCTGGCCAGATTTTGACCGTCGTGAATTTCACCGCGCCTTGTGTTCCTATCAAGGACGGGAACGTAGGTTTGGTAAGGTGTGACAGGGGAATGGGGAGAGGGGGGAGTGTGGGGAGTGTGGGGAGAGGGGGGAAAAGTGATCATGGAATTACTTTTAAACCCTGGTTAATAGCAACTACTCCTCACACCTCCCACACCTCCCACACCTCCCACACTCCCACACTCCCACACTCCCACACTCCCACACTCCCACACCTCCCACACTCCCAATTACGGTCCAGAAAAAACAGCCCTTTCTACATCTTGTCGGCTCAGGGCATACTTGAAGGAACGTTGGATATCTTGCCCATTTTCCCCAGCTTGGAGATATCGCACGATGATTTGCTCGATGTCAAGCCAAAGTTCTGCTTGCCAAGTGGGTCGCTGCACATGCCAGCAATGTGGTTGTTGTTCATCTTGTTGACAACCTTGACCCTTTAGCCACTGCTCAATTTGCGGTAGGGGATGGTTATATAGGGGAGTCTCAGAAGGAAGAAGAGGCATATGAATTATGAATTATGAATTATGAATTATGAATTATTTGCTGATGTATTATTGGGTGGGGTGGTTGGGTTTGGGTTGGGAAGGCGGCATCACCGCGTGTTAGGCCGATAGCGATTACTAATAGCAAGCAGGCTAGAAATGTTAACCCCAGGATAAATAAGGCAAAGATTTCGCCTCTTGAGAGAGGGCGATCAGTGGCGTCTAGGTATGCTGACTTGGACCAGTCATGGGAATGAGAAACGGGATGGTTCAAGTTCTGTTGGTCTTGAATGACTCTAAAGCGCGAATAGCCGATTTTTAAGTCGTAGGTTAACCGCCGTTCTGGGCTACTTAAGATGGCATAAGCTTCGTTAAGTTGCTGAAATTGGGCGGTAGCTACGCTGGTAGGCAAATCTGTGGTGTCGGGATGATAGCGTTTGCTCAGTTCCCGATATGCACGACGGATTTCGATAGCCGAGGCTGAGGGATGTAGTCCTAGCAGGGCATAATGATTGGTTTCGCTGCTTTGTGGCGTTGTCCCGTTTTGATTCACAACTGTTTTAGTCACCTAGCGATCAACGTTTTTCTAATATTCTAAACCTCCTTTTAAGAAACAAGAGGGAGCAGGGAGCAGGGGGCAGGGGAGCAGGGGAGCAGGGAATAGGAGGAGTTTCTGTAATGAGTAACGGGTGGTGCGCCGCCGGTGGGGCGCTTTCAAGAAACATGGGGAGTCAGGAGTCAACTAACAACTAACAACTAACCAACTAAATCAGCACGGGGTTTAAAAGTTTCTATTGCCTGTAACTTCTCGTAGAGTTCTCGTTCTTGGGGACTAATCTCTTTGGGCGTAACTATCTGGATTTCGACTAATTGATCCCCCCGCTTACCATTTTCGGTGGGGTAGCCTTTATTTGCAAGGCGGAATCTTTGTCCAGACCGGATTCCTGGAGGGATAGTCATTTTTACTGGTCCATCCAGTGTTGGTGCTTCTATTTGTCCTCCCAATACTGCCTCAATCGGAGTTACTGGTACTTGACAGAGTATGTTTGTTGCTTCTAGCTTAAATAGAGGATGAGGTATGACGGTGATTTTTAAGTATAAATCACCACCATTGATGCCTTGTTTCCGCAAGCGGATAGTTTGACCTGTTACCATAGCTGCGGGCATGTTGACTTCGAGCGATCGCCCATCTTCCAAGCGAATCCTCTCCATTCCTCCTTTATACGCTTTTTCTAGTGGCAAGGTTAATCTTGCTTCTATATCCCGACGAGTGGAACGGGGGCTGACTGTGTATTCAACTTTTGTTCTGGGGGTACGAAATGGATCGTTCTTGACGCCATTGTTAGAGCCATTTCTTGTGTCTCTACGACCGCCTACACCTATAACTTGATTAATAAAGCTCTCAAAATCTGGATAATCGTTAGGATTTACTTCCTCATTGTTCTCACGGCTGTTGGGGCGATTACTCCACCAAGTTTGATCCCGTGGTGCCGATTTGCCCACGGCAAAGCCTTTTTGCTTCCAGAATCGACTAAACTGGTCATACTGTGCCCGCTTAGTTGCATCAGAAAGGATTTCGTAAGCTTCACCAAGATCCTTAAATTTTTCCTCCGCAGCTTTGTTTCCTGGATTGAGGTCGGGGTGATATTGTCGTGCCAATCGCCGATAATTCTTTTTAATTTCTTCATTAGCGGCATCTTTAGGGACTTCCAAAATTTCGTAGTAATCGCGAAAATTCTGCAAATTCGGCATAATCGGGTTTTTCAGTTAAGATTTTATATTTTGCTAATGGCTAATAGCTCATGCTCAATTGTGCTATTAGCTATTAGCAGTTAGCAAAATTATTACAGCCAATCGTCGTCTTCCTCATCCCAATTTTCTGGGTTACTAGGACGAGGTTTGCGTGTATAATCGCTATCATAGGGGGAGGAACGGTTTTCTTTGCCGTAGTTTTTACCGTAGTCCCTGTCTCTGTTGTAGTAATCACGATCTCGGTCACGAAATGTATCTCTTTCTCTTGGAGAATCGCGATCCCGATCCTGCTCTTTATTATCGCCAGTAAAGATGTCACGAATAGCACCAAACAAGTCATCGTCTTCGTCGTCAACATAATACTCTCGGATTTCCCGATTTAGCTCATACAAAGCATCCTGTAAAGCTGCTTGGGCTTGATCTATGCCCCGATCGTCGTCTTGCTGTAAACTCTCGCGCAGATCCCGGCTGATATTATCAATCCGCTGGCGGCGGCTGCGGGCAAACTGCATCCCCAAATCCAGCGCTACTTCTCTGAGTTGTCGTTCTGCTTGTAAAATCAACGCTTCAGCACGAGTGCGCTTTTCTACACGTTCTTTGCGTTCTCGGTCTACATCGGCATATTTTTGGGCATCTTGAATCATCCGTTTTATTTCTGCCTCGCTTGAGGTAGAAGCGCCTTGGATTGTGAGACTCTGTTCTCGACCTGTGGTTCGATCCAAGGCTGTTACCTGTAAAATCCCGTTGGCATCAATATCAAATGACACCTGAACTTGCGGAACTCCCCTTGGTGCGGGCGGAATACCATACAGCTTAAACCTTCCCAACGACTTATTGTCTGTCGCCATTTCCCTTTCACCCTGGACGACATGAATTTCCACAGTGTTTTGGTTATTTTCCGATGTAGAAAAAACATCAGAGCGACGTACTGGTATGGTAGTGTTGCGGGGAATAAGTTTTTTCGTCACACCACTGACAGTTTCTAATCCTAGGGATAGGGGTGTGACGTCTAAGAGCAGTACATCCTTAAGATCTCCAGCGAGGATGCCTGCCTGAATTGCTGCACCTACTGCGACAACTTCATCAGGATTAACGTTTTGGTTGGGTTGTCTGCCAATCATCGCCCGCACGAGCTGCTGTACCATTGGCATGCGGGTAGCACCTCCAACCAGCACGACTTCATCAATATCTGCGGGTGTGGTGTCAGCATCTTTCAGTGCCCTTTTAACTGGCTGGCGCAATCGCCCTAACAAGTCATCGCACAAACCCTCAAACTCGGAACGCGTCAAGCGAGTTTCCAGATGTTTAGGCCCATCTTGGTCGGCACAGATAAAGGGTAAGTTAATATCTGTGACACTGACAGAAGAAAGTTCGATTTTGGCTTTTTCTGCAGCTTCGATCAGGCGTTGTAAGGCTTGGGGTTCCCGTCTGAGATCTACCCCTTCATCTGCCAAAAATTTGTCAGCCAGCCAGTCTACAATTTTTTTGTCAAAATCATTACCGCCTAACTGCGTATTACCACTGGTAGATCTGACCTCAAAAACGCGATCGCCAACGTCTAGAATTGACACATCAAAAGTTCCGCCACCTAAGTCAAATACTAAAACGGTTTCGCTTTCACCACGGTCTAATCCGTATGCCAAAGATGCAGCAGTTGGTTCATTAAGAATTCGTAACACCTCTAATCCCGCGATTCTACCAGCATCTCGTGTTGCCTGTCGCTGGGAATCGTTAAAATAGGCAGGAACCGTAATCACTGCCCCTGTCACTGGTTCACCTAGATAGCGACTGGCATCGTCTGCCAATTTGTTCAGGATCATTGCCGAAATTTCTTCTGGGGCGAATTCCTTATCCAGACGGGGACAGACAATTTTGATATTGCCTGCTTCGTTTTTACGGATAGTATAGGGAACTCGCTTTGATTCTGGATTAAGTTCGGCATACCTGCGCCCCATAAAGCGTTTGATGGCGAAAAAAGTATTTTGTGGGTTAAGGACAGTTTGCCGTCGTGCCATTTGCCCAACAACTCTTTCGCCTTCTTTGCTGAAGCCAACGACGGAGGGAGTGGTTCGCATTCCTTCTGCATTGGCAATAACCACGGGCTTACCACCCTCCATGACGGCAACTACTGAGTTGGTTGTACCCAAGTCAATGCCGACTACCTTGCCCATGCGTTACTGTTCTCCTAATGTGTCTCAATAAATTTATTATGCTTGGGGACGATTACTTTTAGCGTTCTGCTAAAGAATAAAAGCTCCGTTATAATAGTGAATACGGTTATCAAGAATTGAAAGGCACTTACACAACACCCTTAGAGCGGGATTCCCTAAGGGCTAATTGGTTTCCGTTCGGAAGAAAGTGTCCATTCAAATTCTTGGAACGGAAATTAGTTGCAAGACTAGGATAACACTGACAATGGTTTGTCTGCCTAAGAAGCATTTTGAAGTGATGGTTGTAGAAATTTGGATTTAAAAGGGCGACTCAGAAATCACCTAACTCAGATAGTGCGCGATCGCGATCCTTATCTGGCAACAGCGGGTCATTTTTTTGTCCAAGAATATATCCGCCAAGAATTTTCACAATGGGGAAGTGTGGAAATCCACACCTTTCTAGTGAGGGGTAAAACCTGTAGAAACTACATCTTAAATTTACCATCTCAGGCTGGAGGATCAAAGAGGAATAGATCACCAATTTTAATTGCTGCCCATTATGATGCTGTACCAGGAACACCAGGAGCTGATGATAACGCTACAGGTGTGGCAGTGTTGCTGGAATTTGCAAGAGTGTTTGCGGCTGAACCAACAAGATATCCCCTGCAGCTGATTGCTTTTGATCTGGAAGAATACGGCTTAGCTGGTCCTTCTGGTGCTTCTGAGTATGCAGCCCAGATGCGACAGCAAAAGCAGCCTTTACGCTTAATGATTTCTCTAGAAATGCTGGGTTATTGCGATTCTACCCCTGGTTCACAGCGCTATCCATCTCCTCTGGAACGCTTTTACCCAAATCGCGGCAACTTTATTGCTTTACTTGGCAATTTACAGCCCTTCGGGCAAGGCAGAAGGCAGGAGGCAGCTATGCTGAAGGTGGATGTGACGGTTTATACGAGAATTGAATGCCTTCTGCCCTATCTTGCCCATAACGGGTCAAAGCCCACGGATTTATTCGTAACAAAAAATAAAATCTGTTGCGAGACGCGCAGCGCGAGAAACAGGACGTCCTTTTGCCCAAGCCATAATAGAAGATGGACAATTTACCGGAATCATTCGGGGATATCAGCGCTATGGAATGTTCTTTGATGAAGCAATCGGTTATAGAGTTAGCCCTGATGGTAGCCGGATTCCACTTCACTATGGGGAGATAAAAATTAATGCAGACGACCAATACCACGTCATCCCCCGCACAAGACGTAGTGAGGAATAACTGGGAGTTTACAGAAGTATGGATAGATCCTATGCTGTCGCCTCCCTATGTTCTTTTATTACTAAGCGATAGTGATGGCAACTGTCGGATATACGATCCCTCTCAGAGTTATAAGATTGTCTTTTCAAGTGATAGTTATGATCAAGCACAGCTTTGGTTACTTGAGGATGAGTATGAACCAATAGAAGGTCGGCTGTTAGCAGCGGAATTAGCTTGACTTCCTCACTAGAATTAAATCACAGACTTACATCTAAATAGATCACGAAAGCCATGACTCACACAAAACTGACTCGCCCTCGTCGTCAAGGCAGACTATTCCCCCAGAGGAGTTAGCCAGACGAAAAGCGGAAAAAGATGCTCGTAGCAAAAAAGCTCGTAGTTATTTTGAACAAATTTGTCCTCAATTAATAGATGAACATTATAATTGGTTCATTACTCTTGAGCCAAATAGCGGTGATTATTTTATTGATCAAGATCTAGAAGTTGCTGAACAAAAAAGCACGTCAAAAGTATCGTAGCGGCTGGCTTGTAACTTTCCGTCTCAATGAGACAGGAGTCTGCGACAGAATATATTGACGTTAGGGTAAAGATAGGAAAGCGATCGCACCTGAATAATAGGAGGGCGATCACTAAATTTTATTTATAGCGGGTGAGTTTGGCTGAGTCAGAGTATAGTTACGGTTTTGCTGACCGAATTATATCTTCGACCATTTTTATTGCCTCCTTTAATGGCATTTGACCATTTTCTACAGCACTTATCAAAGCCTGGGCATCTTGTGGACTTATAAGCTCAAGCGTAAATGGATTTGCTTTAAACCTTGACTTCGCCTAAAGGCGAGTCGTATTCCTCCCATGCCTGTTCGCGAAGCGTCTCCCCTTGGGACAAGGACGGCTGAACATTTCGCCCCGCTCAACGCTCAGCCTCATGGGCTTCCTACTTGGGGTTCTGTGAGTGACTTGTCTATAGTTAATAAAAGGCGATCGCCCAGTATCCTACCTACTACCTACCTCTTGGTCACGAATAATGAGTTATGGTCGTTTTTGAACACCAAAGTAAAAAATAACTACTAATGACTCTTAAACGCTAATAGTAGAATAAAGTACAGGAAAAGCTGCATGGAAGGGAGGAAGGGAAATTGGATGAACTAAGGGCGGCACTGGAATTAGCAAATGAAGACGAATTGCAAGACCTGACAGCGATTCTGTTTAGTCGGAAGTATAATCCCCTAGACTATGTTAATACACCTGAACCGATAGAAGTGCAAAGCCAAGGTCACAAAGCGTGGCTAGACGCACTAGAGGGGCGATTTCGTTTTTTGGCAGCAGATGGGATAACAGTATTGCGGGGACGCACGAATGAGGTCACTTACCGACAAGCACTCATTCAAGTATGTAAGTATCTAAAGATACACTATTCTGATGCTCTCTCCACCGTTGATTTAGAAGCAGAGGTGTTTTTGCATCTCTTGGGTCAGGTATGGAAAAAATTGCCAGAAACAGACAAGCAAAAATTGAGCGTCCGGATACAGCGTCAACTTGCCACATCGAACCTAACAGAACCGCTTCCACTTTCATTGCAGCGAGACCCCTTAGGGTTACTGATTAAAGGTGGTAGTGCGATGGCTGTCACCACAGTTATTCAGCCATTGTTGCTGAAACAAATTGCCCGCCAATTTGCGATGCATTTTGCTACCTATCAAGTGGCAAAAGAAGCCGCAATCCAAGGTGGGGTAGCAGCTACAGCGCAGTTTCAAAACTATGTAGCTTTGCAAATGGCACGAGAAGGTATGGCTGTTACAGCAGCTCGTTATGGGGTAACTCGCACTGTATTTGCCTTTGTTGGACCAGTGATGTGGGCGTGGTTTTTTGCAGATTTGGGATGGAGAGCGATCGCCACCAACTACGGTCGAATCATACCTACCATTTTTGCTTTAGCTCAAATTCGCCTCACCCGTGCTGAATGTTGGGAACCGGCTTGATGAACAGGAGTCAGGAGTCAGAATACAGGAGTCAGGAGTCAGGAGTCAGAATTGTTATTGAATCGGGATTGGAACAGGAGTGATCCTTTGTGTAGGAAAACAGATACTGATCCCAAACTCTGATGAATTCTAACTCTTAACTCCTAACTCCTGACTCCTGACTCCTGACTCCTGACTCCTAAAAATGAAACATCCCGACCCTCAGCTGCAATTCCCTTGGAACCTTTTCCAACTTGGACTACTTGTCTTCCCATTGAGTCCTGTGTTAGGACTGGTGGGTCTAATTGCCGCAGTCATAGTAACTTGGCTGCGACGACACAGCACAATTATTCGTCGCCCCCTGAACTGGGGATTTGCCTTCCTCAGTCTATTGCTAATCATCACCTGTTGCTTGGCATATGACAAAACGGTGGCTTTTATTGGCTTATTTAATTTCTTACCGTACTTTTTAGTTTTCGCCGCCTACAGCATCTTGCTTCAGACAACATCACAATTGCGCCAAATATCTTGGATTTTGGTAGTCGTTTCTTTACCAGTCATCATCATTGGTTTGGGACAGTTGTTTTTGGGCTGGGCTACTTTAAAGCAATGGGAAAATGTTTTAGCTATTTTTGGTTGGGTGCTAGTACCGGGAGGAAACCCACCCAGTCGCATGGCTTCCGTTTTCATGTACGCTAACACCTTAGCTGGCTATCTGCTGATAGTTTTTATCCTTAGTTTAGGGTTATGGCTGGAAAACTATCAGCAGCTAAGAGCAAAGCCAGAGATAACGAAGAATAATGATTCTCCCCCCTCCCCCCACACTCCCCACACTCCCCACACTCCCCACACTCCCCACACTCCCCACACTCCCCACACCCCCCACACTCTCCTCTTCCTGACAGTGGCGGTGATTGCTAATTTCACCGCTTTGATTCTGACTGACTCAAGGAATGCTTGGGCGATCGCTATTTTTGCTTGTTTAGCTTATGCGCTTTACCAGGGCTGGCGTATCCTTGTGGCTGTTGTTGCTACTGTCGCCGCTAGTGTGCTTGTCGCTGCTTTCGCCCCTTTACGAGTCGCACTAATCTTCCGCAAAGTTGTTCCTACCTTCTTTTGGGCGCGGTTAAATGACCAACTGTATCCCAACAGACCAGTAGAGTCACTCCGTAAAACCCAATGGGAATTTGCCTGGTCTTTGACTCAGCAGCGTCCTTGGACTGGTTGGGGTTTACGCAATTTTACCCCTCTCTACGAAGCTCAGAGACACATTTGGCTAGGTCATCCTCATAACTTGTTTTTGATGCTATCTGCTGAAACTGGACTTCCGATTACTCTTTTATTTTGTGGCTTAGTCGGTTGGATATTTATGACAGGTGTCCAACTGCTTCAAAAGTCAAATGTAGATCCAAAAGACAAAATACTATTTTTCAGTTATCTTTTAGTTTTTGTTTGTTTAGTAATTTTTAATACAGTCGATGTCAGTTTGTACGATTTGCGGTTGAATTCGCTTTCATGGATACTGCTAGCCGCGATTTCTGGAGTTGTGTATCGCTACAACCGAATTCAAAAGCTTGTCGGCAATCAAAATGAGCTATTTGAGTAATTGCTAAAATTACCTATGATGAAGGAATTGTCTTAAAAAAGAAATCAGTGTAACCACTGCGGCAACTAGAATTTTAAGTTAATAAAATTACTATTGTGATTGTGGATAAATCCACATTATTCACTGTTGCTGATTGTTGGGAAGGTGTAGGAATTCTCCTTTTGGTGTTTTCCTGCATGATGGGCATCTCTTGTAGATGCCCTTCTTTATAGGAAAGATATTAAATAAAAATTTTATTTAACAAAAATAAGGAATTGAAACAATGACGAGTACGACCATAAAAATTGCACCCAACACTAACGAATATTTGCAACTCTCTAATCTCGCCTATAGCTTAACCGATAGCAATGGTAATCAAGTGAATGCGAAGAACTTGGTGTTACCTCCTGGGTTTACCTTCCTTGCACAAAGTCTTGCAGTAGATCTCGCACAAGGTTTTTCTGCGATTGCCGTGCGTGACCCTTTGGGTAACGTGATTATTGTCAATGAGGGAACTGCTGTAAGTCTTCACACTGCTCTATCTCATCTACCTTTTGTAGCGAGTGACATCTATGGAAACAGCTCTGTTGCTGCGGACACGGCGATTGCAAACGGGAAAACGCCTACTGCTTTAATCGATGCCATAGCTTTTGCCGTGAACATTCAAAAAGCCTATGGCTCTTTTTATGTCACTGGGCATTCGTTAGGTGGCATTGAAGCAGAAGAAGAGGCGAAGACTTGTGGTGCTAACTGCCTTGCGGGTGCTACTTTTGGGGCAACGGGCTTACCTCAGAATAATGGCAGCACAGGGAATAACCTTAATGTCATTGATTATGTGGATTATGGGGATACGGTCGGCAATCTTGGTTCAGACATTTCTAACAGTTCATTTTTATAGCGAAATACAATGCGACTACTGGTCAAATCGTTATTACGCAAATTGCAGACATTACCGTTGGCACGGAGTCAATTGTGAAAGGTGGCGCAATCACCATCAATGTTAATCCCGCAACAGGAGTTGTAAGTACAGAAAGCTATGTTGCACCTGATAATTCAAGTGCTACGGCAATACTTAATGCAACTACCCAATCCGTTAGTTCCTTGCAAATCAACGAAACCAATGGGACTTCACAATTAGATAATTATACTTACAACAGCGATGGCAGCGTAGTTACTAACGGAACGGGCTTTTCTGGCTCGAATGAAACGGGTAATCAACTTTATGTTCAAACAGATACTATCTATTCAGGAGCAGTAGTCAAAGCCACGATTAGTGGTAATGGCGATAACGCTTCGCTCAACAATGTAATGGTGACGGTTGCTGCGAATACAACTGCGTCGCTTACTGGAGCAAACAACACTATTACCCTTGGGAATAATGATACACTTTCGATTGTCAACAATCCTACAGGAGCTACGATCGAAACTATTGCTGCTAGCGAAGCCAATGTAGATCTTACCACTGACTCGTTGATTTTTGAAGGACATTTGATTGCAGGGAATGTAAACCTCGGTGGTAAAGATACGTTTGGCAGAACCTATACACTCAGCGGCACAACGCTTACGGTGGCAGGTGCTACGGCAGGAGATTCACTCACCATAAATAATTTTACCAATGGCAGTTTCGGGCTTAATGTGAGTGTCGGACATAAAATATTGTTTGGTGTAGTGGACACAATTCACCCTCCAGTATTTACATACACCACCCAGCTTTGGGTGACGGATGGTACTGCCGCAGGCACACAACAACTGACTAGCAACATTAATTATAATGATACGACTGCTTTTTCTCCCGATATAACTGCTTTTGGCAATAATAATGCACTTTTTGCTAGAAATGGTCTCGAAATAACCGATGGTACAGTTGCTGGAACAAAAAATTTGAATGCATCTGTTACACCTAGTAATATAACTGTTTTGGGCAATAAAGCATTATTTCAAAGTGGATCTGCATTATGGATAACCGATGGTACAACTGCAGGTACCTATAAAATATTTTCTGCAGAAATTATCAATTCAGATATTACTATATTCGGCAACAAAGCCTTATTTAATGCAGATAATGCACTTTGGATTACTAATGGCACTACCCAAGGCACTTATGAAGTAACTTCTTCCAGTCCAGTAGAAATATCATCCTTTGGTACTAAAGCATTGTTTCTAGTGCGTAATACTGTTGGTAATGGAGAGATATGGGTAACAGATGGTACAACTACTGGCACACAGAAGTTAACCAATACCAATCTAAACAGCAGTGTATCTGGAGGGATCACGAACTTAGGAAATAAGGCGGTGTTTAACGAAGGTGGTCGACTTTGGGTAACAGATGGCACTGTTGCAGGAACTCAGCTCGTGGGAGCTAATGTAAAGTTGCTAACTGGAGATAATATGACCAGATTTGGTAACAAGGCATTGTTTGAAGGCGTAGATACAAAAGGTAATTTTGAGTTGTGGATAACGGACGGTACTACTAGTGGCACTCAGGAACTGACCACTACAACCTATCCGGTTGTTTCAAACGAGAATCCAGGTGGCAACCCTAGTCGAATAACTGTTGTTGGTAATAAAGCACTATTTATTGCTAATGACTCCAAGGGTATAAATGGACTATGGGTAACGGATGGAACAACCGCAGGGACTCGGGAGATTGTACCTAATATCGATGTACGAAATGGCATAACTGCACTTAGTGATAATAGGGCACTATTTTCGGCCGTTAGCTTTAGCTCTAACACCACAACCTTAGAATTGTGGGTAACAGATGGCACGACCGCAGGTACACAAAAAGTAACTAGCAGTATAAATAGCCTCGATCCAAATGCCATCGAAGTAATTGACCAAACTGCATTTGGCGTTGCAACAGATACGATCACCTCACACTTGCTCTATGGTTCGTCAGGTAATGACACGATAGCAAACGATGCGAGCAACGAAACGCTCATCGGTAATGGTGGTTATGACACCTACAAATTTGCTAAAGGCAACGGGGCAGATGTCATTCAAAATGGCGTGGCAAGCAGCAATGTGGCGAATGGTGAGTTGGATTTTGGTACGGGTATTGCGACGAATCAACTCTGGTTCATTCATAGCGGCAATGACCTGAGAATCAATGTGTTAGGCAGTGCCGATTCCATGACGGTAGCAGGTTGGTATAGCAATAACTACTCGCAGCTCAAAGAAATCAAAACGGCAGATGGCAGCATGATTGATAGCCATCTCGCTAATTTGGTACAGGCGATGGCGACATTTAGCTCTTTACATAGTGCGTTTAACCCAGTAACCGCTACGCAATTCCCAACGGATAGCACGTTGCAAACGACCCTCGCTGCTGCTTGGCATCATTGATACTCTATTGGTTATTCGTTGCCACAAACTCAACTATTGCCCATAATGTGTGGCTGCCACTTTTCCCCGAAACACAATGTAATTGTAGATGTTGTAGAACAACATAATGGGAATAAGAAATCCAATGAAGATAATCATGAAGACTAATGCACTCGGTGCTGCGGCTGCCTGATAAATGGTGATGCCTGGGGGAATAATATAGGGAAAAACAACTAATCCTAACCCCACAAAGGTAAGGAGGAAAAGCAGAACTGTCCAAACGAGGGGAGTCGTTTCTGCTTTGCGGTTGAGGCTTCTAATCAATAACCCAATCAGCACCACACCTAGCACTGGAATGGCTGAAAATAGATACACTTCTGGCTGGTGAAATAACTTTGCCCTGGCATTTTCATACACAACAGGGGTGGCGATTGTGATTAAAACTGCACCTAGGAGGGTTGTCCAGGCAGCAAGTTTTGCTGTGCGGTAATGGGATGTTTGCAGTTCTCCCTCTGTTTTTAAGATGAGATAGGTGGAGCCAATCAATACATAACCCTGGATTAATGTCAAGGCAACTAAGAGCGATCGCCAATCGAGCCAGTCCCACATACTGCCGATAAAGTGACCCGATTCATCCACAGTAATGCCTTCCAAAATGCTACCCAAGGCAAATCCTTGAAACAGCGCCGCCATGAAACTACCGACTCCAAACGCCACGTTCCAAAACACTTTGTTTGTAGAATGTTCTCGAAACTCAAAGGCCACAGCCCGAAAAATCAAGCCAAAGATCATGCCAAAAATTGGAATATAGAGCGCATTCAGAATAGTGCCATAAGCGAGAGGAAATGCCCCAAACAAGGCACCTCCCATCAACACCAACCAGGTTTCATTCGCATCCCAAATATTACCCAAACTCGTCATTAAGATATCGCGTCGCTCCTCATTGGAACTGGTGAGGGATAGAATGCCTACACCTAAATCAAATCCGTCTAACATGACGTAGAGAAACAAAAACAGAGCCAAGATAACAAACCAAACCTGGGCTAAAAAATGTTCTAGATTTTCCATATAGTTACCTAATTGTTTCAACTATTGCTGTGCTTCAACAGGACGTTGATCTGGAACAAATTCAGCCGGAGTCGTTTCTACGGCAGGTTGGGTGTCAATACCTGGAATCGGAAGCTGCAAATTCGGCCCTTGACGAATGATCCGACTCCCAAAGAATAAGGCACAAATAAACAAGGTGGTATAAATTCCAGCAAAAATCAGTAAGGAGGTTAAAACCTCACTAGGGGGCAAGTTGGAAACCCCATCAGCTGTGCGAATTTGCCTGTAAACCACCCAGGGTTGCCGCCCAACACAACGGACAATCCAGCCCGATTCGACGGCAATGTAGCCCAGTGGAGATGCCAAAATCCAGATTCGCAGTAGCCATTTCTGCTGGGCGATCGCCTCTGGTGAGAGTTTGCCCCGCAACCACTGAATCACACTGATGCCCATCAATCCAGCCAAGACGAAGCCAATACCACTCATGATGCGGAAAGCGTAATAAATCAAACCCACCATCCGGGGGCGATCTTCAGGCTTCCATTCTTTCAGTCCGAGAACCGGTTCAGACAGGTTCTTTTTGAATTCTAAAATGTAGCCCAAGCCGTTGGGAATTGAGAATTCCCAGTCGTTTTGCTCAGTCTGGTTATTGGGCAAGGCAACCACACTCCAAGGTGCAGGCTGTCCAGCTGGACTAGTTTCCCACTTCGCTTCCATTGCGGCTAGCTTGGTAGGCTGATAGTGAGCTACCTGTTCGGCGCTGAGGTGTCCGATATAGATTTGTAATGGGGTAACAGCGATCGCTATTGCCAAGACAATTTTGAGCGATCGCCCAAAGAAAGCCTCATGACGGTGGTTGAGAATATACCAAGCGCTAATTCCCCCAATCACAAACAGAGAAGTTTCCAGCGTCGCCAAAAACATGTGGGAAACGCTGTTGAGCATGAAGGGATTTAAGATTGCCTGAAAGTAATCATCTACAACAAACTTCCCATTCACCATTTCTCCACCTGCCGGGGTCTGCAACCAAGAGTTTGCCGCTAAAATCCAGAAGGTAGATAGGTTTGCGCCAAAGGCAACCATAATCGTAGCGAAATAGTGAATGACCGGGTTGACCCGTTCCCAGCCAAACAGCATAATACCCAAAAATCCGGCTTCTAGCATGAATGCCATCGAAGCCTCAAAGCCTAAAATGCTCCCAAAAAAGTCGCCTACCGCTTCCGAAAACGGTGCCCAGTTCGTGCCAAATTGAAACTCCATCGGCAAGCCAGATGCTACACCAATACCAAAGTTCAACACATATAGCTTTGCCCAGAAACGAGCATGGTAATAATAATCGGGATTACGGGTTTTCAGCCACAATCCTTCCACAATGACCAGATAAATGCCCATCCCAGTAGTTAGAACAGGCCATAACATGTGAAAAATCGCCGTCAGTGCAAACTGCATCCGCGATAGAACAACGGTGTCCGACAGAAAATCCATGAACTAACCCCTCTGACGACTGACGCATCTATTCTATATAAATTTATCAGGTTACTTCTGCTACAGATATGGGAAGTTCAATTAAAAAGTCAGTTCCTTGTCCTAGTTTTGAAGAACATTGAATCTGACCATGATGTTTGTCAACGATGATTTGATAACTGATAGACAATCCTAACCCTGTACCTTTGCCTATTTCTTTTGTCGTAAAGAAGGGGTCAAAAATGTATGGTCGCACCTCATCTGGAATTCCAAGACCATTATCAGCTATTTTAATGACAACCTTATTTTCAATAGTTTGTGTCGTAATCCAGATAGTTAAAGGAACCTGAGGGGAATATGTTGATGTTAAATACCTTTGGTGTATAGTTTTAAACTTTTCATCTAATGCATCAATACTGTTAGTCAGAAGATTCATAAATGCTTGATTGAGTTGCGCAGGATAGCATTCGACCAAAGGTAAAGTCCCATACTGTTTCACAATATCAATAGCTGGATGGTCTTGATCATATCTAAGCCGATGCCCTAAGAGCAGCAAAGTACTATCCAATCCGTCATGAATATTTACTGACTTCAATTCAGCCTCATCTGTGCGAGAAAAATTACGCAGTGACAGTACAATCTCCCGAATACGATTTGCACCTATTTTCATCGAATCAATTGCTTTGGGTAAATCTTTCACGATGAAGTCTAATTCCATATTGTCAATTTGCTCCTGGATATGTGGAGGGAGGGAGCTATTTTGACGGTAAATATTCACGACATTGAATAGTTGTTGAATATATTCATTTAAATGCATAAGATTGCCAGAAATAAAACTGACAGGATTGTTAATTTCATGAGCTACTCCTGCAATAAGTTGTCCTAAGCCTGCCATTTTTTCACCCTGAATTAACTGGGCCTGAGTTTGTTTCAATTCTTGGAGTGCTTGAGTCAGTTCTAAAGTTTGACGTTTAGTTTGTTCGAGTAATTCCCCTTGCTGAATCGCAATACCTAATTGCACGGCAACTTGAGCCAATAAATTAATTTCTTCATCTTGCCAATAGCGCGGTTGCGAATTTTGATAAGCAACTAATAATCCCCATAATTTTTCGCCTTGCCGAATTGGAACAAAAGTTTCATTCCGTGGCAATTTGTCATCTTCATCTGTATTTTCAAAATTTTCTATTATCATTGGTTGGACTTCTGTAAAAGGTTTCCAGCCATCTTTAAACGAATCTGCCACAAATTTACCGCTCCAATCTGAGTTAAAGCGGTAGATAGCAACTCGTTCGACTTTGAGCAACTCTCGAACAGCTTCAGTAGTCGTCCTAAAAATAGTTTTAACATCGAGGGATTGGCGTATTTTATCAATAGTCGCAGCTAGGACTTTTTGCCGTTCCATGGCTTTTTCGCGTTCGGTAGCTTCTGCTAACTGGACAGCTTGCGTTTGAACTTGCTTGAAATACGAATCCTGTTTTAATGCAATACCTAATTGCTCAGCTATTTGGCTAGCAAATTCAACTTCAGAGGATTGCCAGTTACGAGGAGTATTACATTGGTGAATACACAGCAAGCCCCAAAGTTCACCTTCTTTCAAAAGAGGTGCAATCAAATTGGCGCGTACTTGAAATCTCCCCAGAATTGTAATATGGCATTCACTTAATCCAGCTTCGTAAATATCTGCAACTGCTTGTACTCGACCTTGTTGATAATAAACAGCAAATTGTTCTCCGAAACAGTAGTCATAGACTCTTGCCGCCATCGCCGAGTCCAACCCCTGTGCAACATCCTCAGAAATAAAATTTCCTTCCCAGTCTTTTTGAGGATCAAAACAGAAAATCGCCACTCGGTCTGCCTGCAGCATTTGCCGCACCTGTGTGACTGTAATTTGGAAGATAGTATCTAAATCCAAAGACTCCCGAATTCGAGTAATTACACTGGTTAATGTCTTTTGTTGCTGTGCTTGGTACTGGGCTTTTGTTAGCAATTCATGGTGTCTTAGTGCCACACCAATTTGTGTGCCGATTTTGCTCAGCGATTCAATTTCATAACTTTGCCAGTCTCTGGATGAAGTATTTTGGTAAGCAGCGATAATTCCCCAAAGTTTGTCTCCTTGAAGGATGGGTGCAGTTGCAAAAGCCTTGGCTTGAAATTGCTCTAATAAGGTAATATGACAATCTGTTAATCCGGCTTGATAAATGTCATTAGCGATAAATATTTCATTATGAGTATAGCGACCACCTTGGGTTCGTTGCAAATAAGTATCATTAACTGTGGGTTGAACACCAACCAACGGTGTCCACTCTTGAGCAAATGATTCAGCAACAAAGCTACCACTCCAATCAGGATTAAAGCGAAAAATAGCAACTCGGTCGGCTTGCAGTAGCGATCGTATTTCTTGAGTCGTTGTTTCAAAGATAGTCTCAAGATCAAGAGATGGACGAATCTTATCAACAATATTTGCAATGACTCGATCCCGTTGGGCTGCTTGAACCAACTTTGCTGCTTGTAATTTTACTTCATGGAGATGGTTGGCTTGTTGAATAGCAACCGTTAAATGGTCGGCAATTTGGCGAATAAATTCAATTTCCGATGCTTTCCAGTTACGAGCCTCACTACATTGATGAATACAAAGCAATCCCCATACTTCCCTATCCCGTAATAGGGGAACAACAAGGTTAGCACGTACTTGAAACTGATTCAAGATTTTAACATGACAATCATTCAATCCCGCCGCGTAAATATCAGTGACCGCTTGCACTCGTCCTTGTTGATAGTCATCCGCAAATTGTTCTCCAAAGCAGTGGTCGTGCACTTTGGCTAAAATTACTGATTCCCATCCAGGTGCAACATCCTCACAAATAAATTCTCCTTCCCAGTCTTGTTCAAGGTTAAACTGAAACACTGCTACTCGATCAGCATTCAGCAATTGACGCACTGCTGTAACGGTAGTTTGGAAAATTGTCCCTAACTCAAGAGACTCTCGAATGCGCAGAATGACACTCGCTAGAGCTTTTTGCTGCTCTACTTGTTCTTGAAGTTGATTTTCCGTCAAAGCTGAGTTCGATTCCATAGTGCTTGATTTTGGAGATTTGATCGCAAACTGCTGTAAAACAGCGTTATTTCTATATTTCCCCCATGATGGAGGAGTATATATATCTCCATTAAAGAATTTTCACGATTCCCTATTCCCTGCTCCCTGCTCCCTCTTGTCTCTTGAAAGCTAAATTTATTCGCGTGTCTGGGTATACTAATAAGTGCAATAGTAAAAGGATGAACGGAGTATGTTTAGCACCCAAGTCAGTATTCCCGGATATCGAGTGAGTCAAGAACTTTACAACGGTTCAAGAACCCTAGTTTATCGGGGATATCGGGAAACTGACTCTTTACCAGTGGTGATTAAACTGCTGAAAAATCCTTGTCCCAGTTTCAACGAACTCTTGTCTTTTCGCAATCAGTACACCATTGCCAAAAATCTCCACTCACCCCTAATCATCGAAACTTATAGCTTGGAACTACATCAAAATAGCTATGGGTTGGTGATGGAAGACTTTGGGGGGATTTCTTTGAAGAATTATTTTGCTTCTGACCAGATGGGATCTATGGGGTGTGGTCAGGAGTTTTTACAAATAGCGATCGCCCTCTGCGATGCCTTAGACATACTTTATCATAAGCGGATTATTCATAAAGATATCAAACCCAGTAATATTTTAATTAATCCGCAAACAAAACAAGTTAAATTAATCGACTTTAGTATTGCATCACTATTACCACGGGAAATCCAAACCCTCGTCAATCCCAATGTGTTAGAAGGGACACTGGCTTATCTTTCCCCAGAACAAACCGGAAGAATGAATCGAGGGATAGACTACCGGACTGATTTTTATTCACTGGGTGTGACTTTCTACGAACTACTCACATGTTCGTTACCCTTTAACTCCCACGATCCCATGGAGTTAGTACATTGTCATCTGGCAAAACTTCCAGATCCATCCAAAATTCAAAATTCAAAATTTAAAAATGGACAACCCATTCCCCAAGTCTTGGGTGAGATCGTGATGAAATTGATGGCGAAAAATGCTGAAGACCGTTATCAGAGTGCATTAGGGCTGAAATTTGATTTAGAAAAGTGTTTAACTCAACTCCAAGAAACTGGTGAGATTGAGATTTTCCCAATTGCACAAAGAGATTCGTGCGATCGCTTTATTATCCCCGACAAACTCTATGGACGAGAAACTAAAGTATCAACGTTACTCCAAGCATTTGAAAGAGTTAGGCTTGGTGCAACGGAGATGATGCTAGTTGCAGGTTTCTCAGGAATCGGAAAAACGGCGGTTGTCAACGAAGTTCATAAACCGATTGTACGAGAACGCGGTTATTTTATCAAGGGAAAATATGACCAATTTCAACGTAATATTCCCTTCAGTGCATTTCTGCAAGCCTTCCGGGATTTAATGGGGCAATTGTTAACCCTAGGTGATGCTCAAATCCGAGAATGGAAAAGTCGGATTTTAGAAGCTGTTGGTGAGAACGGACAAGTCATTATTGAAGTTATACCTGAATTAGAAAGAATTATTGGTCAACAACTACCAGCGCCAGAATTATCAGGAACTGCGGCACAAAATAGATTTAATTTATTGTTCCAAAAGTTTACCCAAGTCTTTACAAGTGCATCACATCCATTAGTGATATTTTTAGATGATTTGCAATGGGCTGATTCGGCATCACTGAAGTTAATACAGCTACTGATGGCTGATACAAGTCATCTGCTGTTAATTGGTGCATACCGTGATAATGAAGTCAACCCAGCACATCCGTTAATCTTAACTTTGGGTGAGATGCAAAAGACGCAAGCAACGATTAATACGATTACTTTAACACCATTGAGTCAATGGCAAGTGAATCAGTTAGTTGTTGACACGCTCAAGTGTACAGAAAATGTGGCGTGGTCTCTTGCTCAATTAGTATCTCAAAAAACTGAAGGCAATCCCTTTTTTGCAACACAGTTTCTCAAAGCATTGCATCAAGATGGGCTGATTCAATTCGATTTTGAGTCAGGCTGTTGGCAATGTGACATTGCACAAGTAAATCAGCAAGCAGTGACAGATGATGTGGTTGCTTTTATGGCATTTCAATTACGAAAAATGCCAGAATCAACTCAAGAAATGTTGCAGTTAGCGGCTTGTATTGGGAATCAGTTTGATTTAGAAACTTTGGCAATTGTGGCAGAATCATCATCTATTGAAGCTGCTGCTTGGTTATGGAAAGCGTTGCAAGAAGGATTAATTTTACCTACTAGTGATGTTTATAAGTTTTATCAAGATGGTAATAGTTCACTGTTGACGGTTAAGGGTTCACCGTCAACCGTCAACAATCAACCGTCAACAAATTACAAATTTTTACATGATCGAGTACAACAAGCAGCCTATTCCCTGATTCCCGCTCACCAAAAAACAGCAACCCATCTCAAGATTGGACAGTTACTGCGTGAAAATCTATCCCAGATAGAGCAGGAGGAAAAAGTCTTTGATATTGTCGGGCATTTGAATCTAGGAATTGAGTTAATCACTCAACTAAGCGAACGGGAAACATTAGCTCAACTGAACTTAAAAGCTGGAGGTAAAGCCAAAAATTCTACAGCCTACGCTGCTGCAAAGGTCTATCTGCAAACAGGGATCTCGCTACTACAGACAAACTGCTGGCAACACCCGTATGAATTGACCCTGAACCTCTATGTTATGGCTACCGAAGTTGCTTATTTGAATGGTGACTTTGATAGCATGGAACTTCTTGCGGCACTGGTTTTGCAAAAAGCCCAGACGATTTTCGACAAAGTGAAAATTTATGAAATTCAAATCGCTGCAAAGACAGCCCAGAGCCAGATGTTGGAAGCCATTGCAGTAGCAAGAGATGCACTGGCACAATTGGGGGTTGAATTCCTCACCTTCCCTGACGAAGCTCAGATTGGCAAAGCGCTACAGAGCCTTGCAAGCCAGATACAAGGCAGACAGATTCAAGAACTAGTTGATTTGCCAGTCATGAGCGATCCCATACCAGTGGCAGCGATGCAACTGTTAGGAATGTTGTTTGCAACAGTTTTCATCGGCATGCCGGGTTTACTGCCCCTGCTGAGCGCGACGATGGTGAGTTTGTCGCTCCAGTTTGGGAATACACCTGCATCGACGGTGGGGTATGCGGTTCATGGTATGGTGCTGTGTGCCTTTTTGGGAGAAGTCGAAACGGGCTATAGTTTTGGGAAATTAGCCCTCTCGTTGCTGGATAAGTTCAATACACGGGAACTTAAGTGTATAACTTTACATTTGTTTGGGATTTTTATTCAGCCTTGACTGGGGCAAAAAGCAATTTGCTCAACTTCACCTGACCAATGCTTACTACTGTTACGCCCGCTGGGCAGCTCTAGCCAAAACCAATCACCTCGAAAAACTCTATCCCCAATTACTCCAACCCATCCTGCAACAGCAACGACTCCACCTCAATCCTCAAGAAACTCTTGCTTTTCATCGCACTTCCTCCAGCAGCAGTATTTCCGATGTTCTAGATTTTACCAGCGTACTAAAAGCGGCTCAAGCTATCTCAACTTCTCTGGAATTAGACCAACTCATCGCCAGTCTTACCCGCATTATTCTCGAAAACTCTGGCGCTAAAAAATGCGTACTTTTGCTTCCACATCAGGATACTTGGCAAGTCCGAGCAGTTACCTTGATTGATCAACAGTCAAATGAACAGACTGACATCAAAACTACCATAACCACACAATTGCTGGACAATTGTCAAGATATTCCGGTAAGAATTATCCATTACGTCAAAAATACCCAACAAACAATTGTCATAGACAATTGCAAAACACATATCCCTGGTGTCATTGGGGAATACATGCTACAAAATCAACCTCAGAGTGTATTGTGTACTCCGATGATGAATCAAGCAAATTTGGTGGGAATTCTCTACTTAGAGAATGACTTAACTCCTAGAGTTTTTACTCGCCATCGCCTCAGCGTGATTCACCTCCTTTCTTCCCAAGCTGCAATTTCACTCTTAAATGCTCGACTTTATCAACAAGCCCAACAAGCATTACTTGATTTGCAACAAGCACAATTACAAATTGTCCAAAGTGAGAAAATGTCTGCGCTAGGTAATTTAGTTGCGGGTGTTTCCCATAAAATGAATAATCCTTTGGGCTTTATTTCTGCTAGTCTCCAACAATCGAAAAATCTACCGTGAAAGTTATCATTGCTGATAATGGTTTAGGGATGAATGAAGAAGTTAAAAAACATATTTTTGAACATTTATTTACTACAAAAGCTGTTGGAAAAGGAACCGGATTAGGATTGGCGATCGCTCGTCAAATTGTCGAATCCATCCACGGTGGAAAATTGACTTTTCACTCTCTTCATCGTCTTGGTACAGAATTTATCATTCAAATTCCCGTTTAAGTGAATAGACAAATTGTAGAACTTTACTTTCTTGATCAGCTGTTGCGCACTTCATTTGTATATGGGACGTGGGCAAGATGCCCACACTACAATAATTTTATGTTTTTGTCGTATACAATCTAGCTGCGCATCAGCTTACCAGGTAATTGCCCTAACTCATCCAGTAGCTTTGCTAGCTTTTCCGCTGACAGTAACCCATTCAATTCTGCTAAGATGGTAAACCCACTATTGACAATTGCAACCATAATAGGGTCTAAACTGAATAACACACCTGCCAGCACTACACTGACATTAGGAACAGCAACTAAACCAATATTTTGATCAACAACCTCCATAGTCTTTTTAGCTATGGCAATAGCCACAAGCAATTGATGTAAATTATTGTTAATGATCACTATATCTGCTGTTTGGCAAGCAGTTTGACTCCCTTCAGCCAAGGAAACAGAGACATCTGCATAAGCTAGACATGCAGCATCATTGAGACCATCACCGACATAAGCCACAACCCGACCTGCGTCATGTAACTGTTGTAGTAACTCCACCTTCTTTTCTGGAAAGACCTCGACATAAATACGAGAAGGGGAAATTCCTACCTCATGAGCTACCTCATAAGCAGCTTTAGCATGGTCTCCAGTCAGCATATATGGCTCAATTTGCTGTTGCTTGAGGGTTGAAACCACGCTAGCACTTTCAGTACGAATAGGGTTACTCAAAGAAATGACGCCTAAGAGTTGGCCATCACGAACAAGGTAGGCATGAGTGTGACGACTTTTCTTTAAGTCAGGGTACTGGTGAAGGATGGGCTTGAGGTCAATGCCTTGTTTACGCAGAAATTTTTTACTACCCAGTAATATTTTCTGTCCATTGAACTGAGCAATGACACCTTGACCAATCTTGTAGTCCCAAGATTCCCATTCTAGCTGAGTTAGAACACCCTGTTGTTCAGCAAAGCGGACGATCGCTTTAGCAGAAGGATGGCTCAAACCTTGTTCGGCAGCAGCAGCTAGGCTCAGAACTTCTAAGGGTGTCATCTGCTCATTCATTGTCTGAATCCCAACCACCTCTCCATGGATTTGGGTCAGTGTTCCGGTTTTATCGAAAACAACCGTATCCACACGTGCCAACATCTCCAGCCCCCGACCACTACGGATATAAATTCCACTATCAGCAGCATAATCAATCGCAGAGAGTATAGCTGTAGCAGAAGAAATGCGGATACCTGTAGCAAAGTCTAACTGGAGTAAAGCCAGTGCTGATTGAATATTGTTAGTCAATGCGAATAATGTGCCACTTAAAGCTAAAATTGGCAAGATTGTGAGATTTCCAACTTCCTCAGCAAAGTCAGCGACTCTTGTATCGTAAACTGGAGCGTGTTTGACTAAATCTACTATTTTGCCAATTTGGGTATTTTCGCCGATTTTTTGCGCCTGGATAGTCAGTTTTCCTTCCACTAATAAAGTTGAAGCATAGACCTTATGCCCTTGTTGGCAAACGACTACCTTAGATAACCCAGTGAGTTTTTGCTGGTCTACTATTCCTTTTCCCTTGAGTACAAAACCATCCACTGGAATCTGTTCGCCAGGATAGACAATCACATGATCTCCGATCTCAACATCTTTAATCAAGACTTGCTGTTCCTTCCCTGCTCTTTTCACCTGGGTATGGCTTTGTTGTAGGTTTAGGTTAATTGCCTGATAGTTAATGTCACTAGCTGTCTTGTCTCGCAGTATTTTTCCTAGCCCATCCAAACTTAAAGCTAAAGCAGGAGCAATTAAGAACCCTTCCAAAACATGGAGCAATGTCCACAAAGATTCGAGGACATCCAAAGACAGTTTTTGTTCTTCCTTGATCTCATGGATCGTGGATTTAAACAGAGGTATGGCAGCAATGAGAATTAGTCCCCCTACCATCCAAGTTAAAGGCAATTCTAACACAGTAGTGATTATTGCCACACTTAGACTTACTAGGGGTAATCCCAGTGAGTATAGATATTCGCTTTCAGCTATTACTTTTAGTTCAGGTGTCTTAGCAGGTAGTAGGAAATCCTTTGTGTCAGCCTGCCGTATGGCATCTGTGAGTTGGGCTTGTACCCCGGCGCAGTCCATTTGGTCGGGTGAATAATCGACAATTAGGCAACTAAGGATTGGGTTAACCCGTACATGAAATATTGAAATCGTAGATTTGAGTTTCCACTGTAGTTTGCTAGCAAAGTCCTGGTCAATTTTTAATCTAGGAATGTGAACTCGGATACGTCCGGTTGTAACATGAACTACTTGATAATCCACATCGACTACTTGCTTCGATAGAATAGGTATACTGTTTCAGTGAGGAGATCGACACCATGCCGAAGGTTTTAGATCCAAACGAGTCCTACACCTTTAGCAAGTATTTTGATTTGCCTTACTCACCTGAAGATATTTTGGCAGATTTGGGCTGTACCATCGAGCGCACCAATGACGAAGATCTCCCTTACACGCAATGTGAATTAGATTGGTTAGGTGAACTTGCAATTAGTATGCGACGCAGACTAAAACGGGTGAATACAACTACTGATCAGGCTCGCCGGGAGGCATTGATTTTTCCGTTGCTTGATCGGATTTGCGATCTCTATGACTATTCAATCAATATTGAGTATATTGTCCGGAACTAGGAAACGGGTTGCTAACCCTACATCCCGGAGTGCCTATACATTCGGGGAAAACCTAGCAACCCTCTCCCAAGGCTATCGTGTATGGTAAAAAGTGTGATCTAATCTGAGGTTGAAAGTGATGTCTGACCCAAATCTGTTTCACCAAGCAGGTAACTTTGCGGCAGATGGGAAAATTGACAGTACTGCTGATCATCTGGCGAATCAAGCGCGATCGCCTGCAGACCGATTTCAATTCGGGAATGCATTACGTAGTAGTGTACCTCTATCTGCCCATAGAGAGTGGGTACCAACAAGCGATCGCCAAAACCCGATCAAATTACTAGAGATATCCAGTCGAGGACGGATTCCTGAATTAATCCCACTTCGCTATGGTCGAATGCTCGGATCGCCATTTACGTTTCTTCGAGGTTCCGCCCTGATTATGGCTGTTGACTTAGCAGCGACTCCTACTACGGGGATCAAGGTACAAGCCTGTGGTGATTGTCACCTGCTAAACTTCGGTGGATTTGCCACCCCAGAACGTCATCTAATTTTTGACCTAAACGACTTTGATGAAACCCTACGTGCGCCATGGGAGTGGGACGTCAAACGCTTAGTCACCAGCATTGTTGTTGCCGGTAAAGACATCCGGCTGACTGATAGGGACTGCTACGAAGCTGCACTCGCCGCTATCCGGGGCTATCGATTAAGTATTGCGGAGTATGGACAGATGCGTACCTTAGATGTATGGTATGCACGCTTCGATGCCCAGATGTTAATTGACCATGCTCCCGATACTGAAACACAGCAATACTGGTTGCAGATGGCAAATAAAGCATACACACGCACTTTAGAGCAGGCATTCGGACAATTGACAGAAGTCGTCAATGGACAACGGCGCTTTATTGATACACCACCCAAGATTTACCACTTACCAAATCATGACGAGTACCTGAAGGAAATAGAGGTGTTGTTTGAGCAGTATCGCGACACTCTTCAATATGACCGCCAGTTTTTACTAGATCGCTATCGATTAGTAGATGTAGCAATTAAAGTTGTGGGTGTCGGTAGTGTTGGTACACACTGCGGCGTTGCGCTTTTACTAGCAGACGACAATGACCCCCTAATACTCCAATATAAAGAAGCCAGACCTTCAGTACTAGAGCCTTATGTTGGTAATAATACTTACTCTCATAACGGACAACGCATTGTTAACGGTCAACGCTTAATGCAGGCGGCGAGTGATATTTTCTTGGGTTGGACGAGTAACAAACTTGGACAGGACTTTTATTTTCGACAACTGCGGGACATGAAAAGCTCTATCAAGCTCAAAGGCATGTCTGCAAAGAGTTTAACAGACTATGCCAAGATTTGCGGTTCCGCCCTTGCCCGCGCTCATGCCCGTTCTGGCGACCCCGCACAGATCAGCGGCTATCTCGGTACAAATGACACCTTTGACAAAGCCATTGCCGACTTTGCTGTGACTTATGCTTATCAAGTCGAGTGCGACTACCAGGTTTTCGTGACTGCGGTACAGTCTGGTCGTATTGAAGTTAAGAACGGTTAACTGGTTTAAAGCACAACTGTAATTTACCAGCAATACTAGCGTATCGGCTCACATGCGTAATGCTACCAGTACTAACCATCATGAAACAACTTTTTTGTTTCTTTATGCGTCATTATGCTTGAAGATATTCAAAGAAAGCAAATTCAACAGTAGTTAATAGCATAGGTTCTACTTTGGTTTTTGGCTTTTTATCTTTACCCATACGGCAGCAATGTAAGTAACCAAATCAACGCTTAATAGTATGCTGTAAAATTTTCGCGTTATTTAAACAGTTAAAGACTGCTGTAGTATTCTGCCATTGCTGCGAGGGTAATCTCTTCATCTCCACGCTCACCTGGAGCAAGCCCTTTTCGTGCTTCTATCCAAGGATCTTCTTTGTGCGTTAAGTCACTTAACCACTGAGATGATTTATCTCCATAAAATTCAAGCACTTTATCAATAGTTTCGCTCTCCGTTGGAGTAAGATTCGTCGGATTGCCTTTAGGTAGCCTAGTAATTTGGAATTCTCCCCGATGACATTCATACAAAGCTGGTACAACTGGTCCATTTGCCCATGCTTCAATTCGCTCTTGGAAAAGAGGCTGATCATCCCAGACAAGAGACCATGCTTGGCAGTAATAAACCAATTTTTGCAGCTTCATGGCAGTCATTGATCCTAGTTTTTCCAATATATATGCCGCCACATCTTGCCCGTTAGCCATTTTTCCTCCCTTTTAAGACTGCTTGGTAAAGCCAATAAAAGTTTAACGGCTTGCTCTGCATTGATCTCAGAATGATATTATATTGCTATAAATATATTTGTACTAGCGCTTGCATTATTATAGTGCAATAAAGTGCGATCGCACTTCCTCTATGGCACAATTAATCTTTGTTCGAGTTCTCGACTAGCTAAATTTTGTTCCCGCACACGACCAACTCGAAGTGCGTCAACTAAACTCAAAGACAAATGACTACGAATCAGCCTGAATCCACAGAAGCACGCTTCAACCGACTAGAGACACTCTTTGTAAATATGGGTGAAACAGTCGTAGGACATGACAACACTATTGATGTACTGGTAGCAAATATTCAGCAGCTAACAGAAAACCTTAACAGTCTAGCTGAACAAACCAACCGCAACATCAATAACTTGGCAGAGCAAGCAGCCCAAGACAGACAGCAAGCAGCTATCGACCGCCAAGAATTCCGTAGGCAGATGGAACAGAGAGAGCTAGAAATACGCCAAATTTGGGAGTATTTACGAGATCGCAATGGCGGTAGCAACCCACCAGCTTAGCTCGTAGCGAAAAGCCCAGAAGTCGCCAGTTTGTTGAATGAAATCTGGAACGGTGGTAAGCAGGGTCGGGCAATGATCAGACTCATCCCTACCTCAAAATGCGCTCCATATCCTTTGATATTACTAGGCATTTAGCCCAAGAAACTGGGAAGCAAAAGACCTGGCAGAAAACATCAGTAATAATTCTGTGGTTAATTGAATTAATATAGTGTTAATTTTATCTAACTATACTGAATAGATTTTGCTTAAAACATAGGTAAAAACGGCAAGTATAGAAAGAAGTTCAGCTTTTATTAGCAAGAATTGCCAATAAAATAGTGTTTTACCCTATAAAATTACAATTTTTTCTAAAAAATGAGCAGATTTAAGCAGTTTACCGTTGCTGCTGCTAAACGAATGCCAGTCATAATCCTTGCTGATATTAGCGGGAGTATGAGCGTCGATGGCAAGATAGAGACACTTAACAGAGCAATTGCCGAAATGATAGCCTCTTTTGCACAAGAGGAAGATGTCCGCGCCGAAATTCATGTTGCAGTAGTTACTTTTGGTAAAGATGGAGCCAAAATCCATCTACCTTTACAGATTGCATCTCAGATCCAATGGACTGATATGGAAGCTGTTGGTTCGACCCCAATGGCAGATGCTTTTGAGCTAGTTACCAAAATAGTAGAAGACAAAAACCAGATTGCTAGCCGAGACTACCATCCCACTATTGTCTTAGTTTCTGATGGTCAACCGACTGATGAAAGAGGTCATCTAACAGATAATTGGAAGCAAGCGCTACAGCAATTACTGAACTCACCACGGGCATCTAAAGCATTGCGCCTGTCAATGGCAATTGGTGCAGATGCCGATTATGAGGTACTAGAGGAATTTTTGCCGGGTCAACAGCAGGATATTCCTGTGTTTCGCGCTGACGAAGCATCTCAAATTCGTCAATTCTTCCGGTGGGTAACAATAACCGTCACAAGCCGTTCCAGAAGCGCTAACCCAGATAGTATGACCATCCGAGACTTTGGTAACGTTGAAGACATAATGTTTTGATGCCGAGGAAACAGAGTCAGGTACAACACTTCGGTGCTTCCGTTAAAGGACCACTCCACCAACGTGAGAGGCGTCCAAACGAAGATGCTTGGAAAGGTTTTTGTGGTAGTTTTGGCACCGCCATTGTAGTGAGTGATGGGATGGGTTCTAAGCCAAATGCTCACACTGGAGCACGTATGGCTTGTCGAGCAGTCAAGGACGCACTGCAATACTGGGAGAAAATAAAGGTCGGGTCGCCAGTGATACTGCTACGGTTGGTACATATACTGTGGGAACTTCAGGTACTGCCTGCAAGTGTTGAGGATAGTGCTGCCACCTGTTTGTTCGCTGTAGTCCTTCCTTCTGGTGAACTACTTGTAGCTAAACTGGGAGATGGTATTGCCGCAATTCGGGAAACTGACGGCAAAGTTATTGTATTGGGTGATGAGCGTAGCGGGTTTTGCAACCAAACTACAGCACTGGGAGTAGCGCGATCAACCAAAGAATGGTCTGTTATCACTAGACCTAGCTTTCCTCCTGGTGCTGCTGTGTTGCTAGCGACTGATGGGATAGCTGACGACTTGATAGGCGATCGCGTGGGAGACTTTATCAACTTGCTTACAGATGAGTTCGCCTGTTTGCAACCATCTGTCCGGTGGAGAAAACTCTGCCACGAGTTGCGAAACTGGTCCACACCTAAGCACCTTGATGATAAAACTTTGGCAATTCTTTGGCATAAAAAAGATGATTTTGAGGGTGCAAGTTGATGACAGGAGCTAACAAACGTGTCGTAGATGTACTCGGTAATGTATATGAACTTGAAAAAGAACTAGGTTGCGGAGGGCAAGGTACTGTCTTTGCCGTGAAAAATGGCAATCTAGCAGTAAAAATCCTTGTTGACCGCTCCCCAGCACGTCGCACTCATTTAAGACAGCAGTTGACACAAGTGCGGATGCTATTTGATATAAAGAAACTTGCCATCGCCAGTCCTTTAGAGATGTTAAAACCACCATACGTTGGCTATGTGATGGAACTTCTGACTGACATGGTTCCTATTAGTAAACTCATAAATCCTCCGAAGAATATAAATTGCTTAGTTGAATGGTATTTAGAAGGTGGGGGACTTCGCCGCCGTCTGCTGCTGTTAGCACGTTGTGCGGAAACTTTAGCCCAGTTACATGGTAAAGGACTTGTTTATACTGACCCTTCACCTAATAATATTTTTATTTCTTCTGATGTTAAGAATGATGATATTATCCGCTTTATTGATGCTGACAATCTTCAATATGCAAGCTCCTCATCTTCCATAAATGTTTATACTCCTGGATTTGGCGCACCTGAATTAGTCACAGGAAAGTCAGGTGCAAATACCCTCACCGATGCTCATGCTTTTGCAGTTATAGCATTCCAAACTTTATCTCTTGTTCACCCATTGATGGGAGATATAGTTAATGATGGGGAACCTGAACTAGAAATGCAAGCCTTAGAAGGAAAGCTACCTTGGATTGATAATTTTGATGATAATCAGAACTCAACAACTCAGGGACTTCCGAGGGATATTGTCATCTCCCCGAATCTGAGAATATTATGCAAAAGCTGTTTTGAAATTGGTCTTAAAGAGCCAAGAGAAAGACCAGGTATTGCACAATGGGCTGAAAAACTATATTCAGCAGCAAACTTCACGATCTGTTGTCCAGAATGCAATAGCACATACTACGCAAATCAAAAAAATTGTCCTTGGTGTCACTATCCACGACCGACTTTTGTACAAGTCAGAATACAACGTTGGGAACCACTACAAGGACATTTTAAGGAAAAGACACCTTTACAGGGTCTCGCTTTAACCTCTTATGAACCTTTAATTGTGACAAGTCGCATTGTTAATGGCAGAACAGGTGTTGATAGCCACAATCACAATATTGAACTTATTTTAGAAGAAGAAAATATTAAAGTACGTAGTCTTAATGGTCAATGTTTCTGGCTTACATCTGAGGGAAACCCAAGAGTAGAGAAAGAGGTGGGGGATAGATGGGTTCGCTTTCCTGTGAGAAGTGAAAACTATGGCTCCTGGCTATTACATTTTGGCAATCTTGATTACTCCCATCGCGTTGCTACTTTTAATCTAATATCTGGAGAAAATGTATGAGAGTCAGTGATGTTCAAAGTGGACGTGTTTACACAGTAGAAGTTGAGCAAGGAAATCACGATCCTTTTGAAGGCAGAGATTTATTATCTGTTAACAACGAAGTTTTTCTATACCAATCAGAAACAACTGGTGAAATTCTCTTGCGTCACGCTACAAAAGATGTTTGGGATATTAGAGGTACTGACAAAAAGAATAAGACTATTTTGTCAGGTATTATAGAGCGAAATCTACCGCGTCTATGTTGGGTAGCTTCGGTACGTCCTAAAAAATCACCGAATATTCTTATGGTACAGGTACATGAATTTCCTCTGAGACTTCATTTACCTGATGATATTCAAATAGGTATCGACGAAAAAATTATTGAAGATATCCGCGAAAAACATATTCGCAAAAATGCACCAGTTGAAAAAATTATTGAGTGGCTTACAGGAGAATTTTTACTGTCAGCCTTAACTGAGGGTGGTGTTAGACGAGCGCTACTGCAAGCTGGAATAAATTTTCAAAATGGACTAGAAAATACTTTTCGTTTGTGTGGTAAAGAAAGAACTGTTAATATACGCCGTAATTCAAATGATAAACTAATCATTGAAAAAATAGAGAAGTCTCGACAAGTAAAAGATTTTGACGAACAGCGTCCTTTGGTACTAGTTGAAGCACAGTTTTCTTTCTCCGATATTTCTTTAGCGGGCACTATACGAAAAGATACCCGTACTGAACTTGATTTTATAGTAGAAAATTGTAACAGTTATCTAGCACTTTGGAAAGAGTACAATAGCCTGGAAATAAAAAGTATTCTGGATAAAGCTAAACAATTTGGATGGGTGCGATACAACCACCACCAAATTTTGCATAATGGCGATCGCCGATTTCATTTACTACCGGAAGACAACTTAGAAGAAAAACTGAAGATGCTATTTGTAGATGCTGAAGCATTGTGTCTGGAAGCAAGTGAGCATCAGCCTCAATTTGACACTATTGAAAGCAGGAAAAATAAGAGTCAATCTTTTTATGGAAAGATTGAAAATATAGACCTATACAATCCCAAAATTGAGCTTCGTCTCGCAAATTTAGATGACAATTTGTCTCCTCCTACAAAAGGTTTTTTATTTATTTCTCTTCAAGGAGATACCACACGTTTAGCACGTCGTCAAATGGCTGAAACACTTATCAGAACAGCTACTTGCCCGATGCCACAGCTAGGGTTAATTTTAGAAAATCAGCGCGTACCTACACGTCGTACCCGTTATCATAAAGTCTTTTATCGAGACACCAAAAAAGTGTTTAATGGTTCTCCCACTTCCCGTCAAGAAGAAGCTTTAAAAGTAGCTCTCAACACTCCTGATATTGCTTTGATTCAAGGGCCACCTGGAACGGGAAAAACCAAAGTCATTAGCGCTCTACTAGTCAGATTAGCAGAAATCAGTGAGGATTCTGGTAACAGTGTATCTCACCGATTACTATTGACAAGTTACCAACATGATGCTGTGGAAAATGTAGCAGAAAAGTCTGTTGTGTTCGGACTTCCAGCAGTGAAGATAGGTGGGAGAACAAAAGGTAATGAAGGACTGGATAACGTAGACCGCTGGCGGCGATCGCGCATAGAAGCTTTAGAAGCAAAATTAGCCGCGTTACCAGAGTTACCAGAAAGTGCTATCTTGCGGGAAGTGCGGAATCTGGTTGCAAGTTATATCTTAGCTCCTGGGAGTAAACAACAGACAGCAGCACTGATAACTCAGATATTTGAACTCACCAAAGGTAAGGTCAAAGGTGAGTTGAGCGATCGCCTCTTGGAATATAGCACCAGACTCGCCAAGGGACACAACCTTCAAGACACCGAAAACTTAGAAGAACGAGAGTTAGCACTTAAAGCAGTCAAGTCTATCAGAACTGACCCGATCACATTTTCTGATGACGGTCCGCGAAGTGCAATGAAAGCACTTAACCGTCTTGCGCCATTGCAGGTATTAGAAACTTCTGATCGCCAACTGTTGCAAAATGCATTTGAGTGGATGGAGGAAGAAACACCGCCATTTTTAGGGGAATTAACATTACTGCGCGATCGCTTGCTAGAAAAACTCATCCCCCAAGAAGTTCCTGTGACTACGATCATTACCGACCCAGAAATTGAGACCTTGCTCAACGAAGTCAGAGAAGCAATGTATAAGCGTGTTCGCCAATCATCCGAAGGTGTAGACACAGTTTTATTCGAGTATTTAGAAGACCTGAAAGCTGACCCTGAAGGTGTTAGAGAAATGCTGCGTCAATATACGGTAGTTCTTGCAGCCACTTGTCAGCAGTCATCAAGTAAACAAATGCAGTTAGCAACAGGAAGTAATAACACTGTGTTTGAGACGGTAATTGTAGATGAAGCTGCAAGAGCAAATCCGCTTGACCTGTTTATTCCCATGTCCAAAGCTGAGCGACGAATTATTCTTGTTGGTGACCACCGCCAACTTCCTCATATTCTTGAAGAAGATGTAGAACGTCAACTAGGTCAATCTACAGAAGCTACTAAAAATGCTCTCAAAAAAAGCCTCTTTGAACGTCTGTTCATCCAGATGAAAGAGCTAGAAAAGCTTGATGGCATCAAGAGAACAGTGACTTTAGATACTCAGTACCGAATGCACCCAATTTTGGGGGATTTTGTCAGTCGGACTTTTTACGAATATCATGGAGAGCCACCTATCCGTGCAGGTAGACCTGAAGAAGAATTTGTACATCATTTACCTGGTTATGAAAATACTGTAGCAGCTTGGATAAACGTTCCGTCAAGGGCTGGCAAAGAAATTAAAGGACGGAGTAAATCTCGTCCTGTGGAAGCAAAACGCATTGCTCAAGAACTGAAGAAGCTCATTGAAAGCGATACCCAACTGACATTTGGTATTATTACCTTCTATTCAGCGCAGGTTATTGAAATTTGGAAAGCACTTTGTGAAGTTGATCTAGCAGAACGAACAGATGATGGAACTTACGAAATTGTGAGTGCTTACCGAGAAACAAGAAACAACGAAGGCAAAATTGTCGAGAGGTTGAGGGTAGGAACAGTAGATGCTTTCCAAGGGAAAGAATTTGATGTGGTCTTTCTCTCTATGACTCGCAGTAATGACATCAACGCACTCAGTGAAGAATTCTACCCTAAAAAATATGGTTTCTTGATGTTAGAAAACCGCCTTTGTGTAGCCATGAGTCGCCAGCAACGTCTTTTGATTGCAGTCGGAGATTTAGAGATGGTTAAAGTAGAAGCTGCTTCCAAAGCCATTCGAGAGTTTGTCAGTTTTTATGAACTTTGTCAAAAATCGCACGGTAAAATTATCTAAAGTCGCGCCCAAATGTCTTTTAAAAAAGAAACACCAATACTTTATTTTGAACCTCGTTCTTCTACTCGCTGGAGTAAGCGGCAATATTTACTTTTACCAAGTTGGTGTTACCGAGTAGTTGCGCCGAGAGTTCACCAACGAAATGTCAATATTTTAGAGAAAGCAGTTTTAGGAATGTGCCGTGCAGGAGCTTTCTCTGCTTTAGAGATGGGTGAAAAACTGGACATTGGCACTGATTTGGCAGCACTTATAATCAAACAGTTATCAGACCGGGGTTTTATCGACAATCAAGGCTTGTTAACTGAGGGAGGTTTAGACAATTTAGAAGAAGAAACCTTGGCAATACAAGACATGGTGGCTGGGTTTATTTTTCAATATCCTTGGACAGGAGAATTATTGCCTCGTTTTGTGGAACGTCAAGAATATATTGAGGTGAAATTCAATAACAATGGTTATCCAGACCTCGTATTTGGAACTACAGGAAAACCTGATGACCGACGAGCCTACATGCCTTTACCTGTGGAAGATATTGTAAAAACACAACCCTCACCACAGGAGATTTTACAAGCTGTGAGAAAACATGGGGAAGCATTGCGCTATCGAGGATATTTGGAAGAGGGGGAAGAAGACGAAGAGGTATGGACTTTCGATCAAGTTCCGCACATAGAACGTATATCTTTTGTGGAAGAAGACCCTACACCAGTATGGCTAGCGACGTTCATCTATCTGCCTGAAAATTCCCTCAGCACCACAACTTGGAATGTTTGTGACCCCTTTGGACTTGGTGATAGTCCTTGGCTCCGTCGTAAACTAGAAATCCAAATAAATAAAAATTCAGCCTTCCGAGGGTTGCAAAAATTCATTTTAGAAATGATTGATAACCACAAAAATGAAGGAGGAGTAGATAGTCGATTTGCTGATTTTATCCAACTTGCTAATGAAGAAGCTATGTTAATAGTTGAGGAGAAATTAACCTTAGAGATTCGACGGTGGGATAGAGTGTTTAATAATTTGGTAGCGATGGAAAGAACTTATATAGAAGCTAAGGAATTAGCTGGGTTAAAAAATTTCCCAGATAAATTAGATGATGTTCTTATGAAAGCACAGAAAGCTGTTGAAAGTCTTTTGTTAGCTATTCGGGAAATTCATCCCACAGACAACAGTTGGAAGGTGTTATCCATGCAAGACCGGGAGCATAATAGAAGTCTCCTCAATGGGGTAGCTAATAAATTGGGTTTTACCACCCCGCTTCCCAATTTTTTAGTTGATGTCAAGCAAGGAAAAGTAAAGTCAGCCGCTGACTATGGTGAAGGTTCTTTGCGATCTTATCTCCTCGCTGCTTTGTTAACTGCTCGACATGATAGTAAACATCCATTACAATTGGTAGCTCAAAAAGTACCAAATATACTAATTCGATTAGATAACCTAGCAGGACTCCGTGACAAGAGCAGTCATTTCAGTAATCAACAGTTAGAACTTCCAGAAGTATTGCAGCAAATCTCGACAGTTTATGAATTTGTTGCCAGTATATTAGGAGTTAATTATCAACTATAAATGTTTTCTATAATTAATAGAGGTTAATTCTTATGAGAAAGTCAAAAAATCAGGTCGGAGTAGGAAACTGGTCTAAAAAAAAATCCTCTGGATTATCTGCTAAAACTTCATGTGCTAAAAATAACCTTTCGCAAGAACAGGTTAATAGTTTAGTGGATAAGGCAATGGAAAAAATTGATGATGAACAGTTATCATCTGCGATTGCTTCAACACCTGCTGAAGATTTTAATGTTGAAGATTTCTGGGATAAAACCAAGATATTTGAAGCGGCAATAGAAAATATTCAAGTAGAAATAGAGCAAATAGAAAGTCAGAGAAAAAAATTAGAATATCAGGAAAAACAAATACAAGCTTCAAAGGCAGAAGTAGAAAAACAAAGGCAAAAAATAACTGAATACCAAGATAAATACTATCAGCGTACAGCAGAATTGAGTGAGTTAGAAAGACAACTCCACGAACGCGAGTTAAATGCTGAAGCTGGTTTTATAGTCCAAAATCGCGCTGCTTTAGCTGAACTGGAGACCCAGACCCAAGAGTTGAGTAAAGTACGGGAGCAACTCTATAAGAATATTGCAGAAAATCAAAAAAATTTAGATAGTGAAATTGCTCGAAAACGTGCGGAATTAGACCAGGAAATCACGGCAAAACGCCAAGAAATAGAGAATGAACAGCAGCAAATCGGTGCAGCAAGACGACAGTTACGACTTGAACAAAGAAGATTGGAAACAGAAAGAGAGTTATTGGAAGAAGATAAACAGGCTTTAGAGGCTAAAATTGAACAAAGAGCATCTGTTGAGATAGAAAGATTAAAGGTAAGAATTCAAATCCTTGACGAACAGCTAAAGCTAGCTCAGACTCAACGCTCTCAATTTCAATCAATCCTGATTCAGAGACAAGAAGCTGACAGAAGATTTGGACAAAAAACTCCAGAAGAAGTTCTTGAAGGACTAGAGATTTTGCGGCGTGAAAAAGCTGAACTTGAACAGAAGCTTGCTTCACGACTTAGTGAGAATGCTGCTGCTAGATTACAAGAATTGGAATCACAAAAAGAAGAATGGGAGACAGAACGCTTTCGACTCAGTACTAGGTTACAGGAACTGGAAAGGAATATTACTTTTAACCGTATTGCGGTGACAGAACTCGAAACTTTACGAGATGAAAAAGAAGCATTAGATGCAAGTAATAACCGCCTGAGAGCGGCTTTAAGAGAGTTGAAAGCAGAAGTAAATGATGCAGTAGCTCAGTCTAAAGATAAAAGTCCCTTCCCTGAATGCTTCAGAATGGATAGTGACGCGAGACTACAAGCAGAAATTCCGCTTTGTCAGGATATTCTTAACCTTAAAGAATTTGCCGAAGACTTGCGCGATCGCATTGCATTATCTCCTTTAATCCAAGATGAAACAACTCAGAAGCGGCTTTATTACTCCGAACGCGATATTAGAGCTTTTTTGGGTGGTTTAGCAATGAGTCATCTGCATATTCTCCAAGGTATCAGCGGTACTGGAAAAACTAGCTTACCTGTTGCTTTTGCTCGTGCTGTCCAGGGTGAATATAAGCTGGTGGAAGTGCAAGCAGGTTGGCGCGATCGCCAAGACCTCATCGGGTACTTCAACGCTTTTGAAGGAAAATTTTACGAATCAGATTTTCTCAAAGCACTCTACGAAGCTCAGTGTCCAGCCAATCGAGAACGGATTTATATCATTATTTTAGATGAAATGAACCTGTCCCGACCTGAGCAATACTTTGCTGATTTCCTTTCTAAGCTAGAACAGGATTCTCCGACAATTGGATTGACAACAGATTTAGATAAACCATCTCCTAAATTATTTCAAAACCAGAACGTACTTCCTATTCCCCCTAATGTTTGGTTTGTGGGAACTGCTAACCAAGATGAAACAACTCTGGAATTTGCTGATAAAACCTATGACCGCTCCCATATTATGGAGTTACAGCGCCGCAATGATGAAAGTTTTGTTCTTCCAAAGCAATTAGAACCAAGGTATCTAGTTTCTTATCAAGCCTTGATGAAGTCTTTCAAAAATGCACAGAGACAGTATGCAGATAAAGCCTCTGAGGCTGATCAATTCTTAAAGAATACTTTAGCAGACTTTCTGGAGCGCCGATTTAAAGTGGGTTGGGGAAATCGGCTAGAACGGCAAATTAACGATTTTGTCCCTGTGGTGATTGCAGCCGGGGGTTCACTGGGTGAAGCTTGCGACCATATCTTGGCGACTAAAATTTTACGGAAAATACGCGACCGTCACGACACGCCATCAAGCGACTTGAGAAAACTGAAAGACGATCTGCTGGGATACTGGTGCTATTTTGACTCACAAACAGAACCCAAACAATCATTGGCAATTATTGATACAGAAATACGTAGATTAGAGCCAGGAGAAGATTAACTATGCTGTTTTGGAACCGCCTTACAGGGAGGTATACAAAGGAACTTCCCGACCAACTTATTTTGGGTGAATGGCAAATTATTACTGATTCAGAAAAAGTATTTATCAATACTTTTGAACTGACTCAAAATTCCAGAGAATATATTTTTCCAGACTCCACACATCGTTTGTCAGTACGCTCTCCTGACGCTACTTTACCCTGCGAAAAACAGTTTCCTCAATGGCAGCTACCTTCAGATATACTATCTGAAAGTTTGCAGTTTTTTGAACTTGAGCTACAAAAATTACTATCTAACTCAGCCAATTGGTTAGACTTGGTTAAACTACCGCCTTTAGTACCACAAATAGAAAACAAGATTAATATCCAGCCGCTAGAGGTCACAACAAAACAAAATCTGGGACACATTGAGGAAGTTTGTCGCCGTCCTAGAGCTTACCTGAAAATGGAAACTGAGAGATTACCAGTATCTCGCGCTCAACGAATTTCTCCCCATGCTGCTGAATTTCTAGCTTCTCATACAGAAGATTGGGAAAGGCGTACTTTTCGCTCCGTTGTGCCTAAGCAAGTTCTTTGCATGGTAAAAGAGGAGTTATTAGACATTTACGAAAATAAAGTTACTGTCCGACTTATTGACAATTTACTAGAATATACACGCCAGCGCATTCAACAAGTTCAAACTATCAAACGACAACTTGAGGAAGCCAAATATTTATCTGGGACAACTAAGGATATTCACTGGAGAAACCGACAACGTATTTATCAACTGTGGGGAAGTGATTTTGATGCTGCAACACCGTTAAAAAAAGCAGAAGCAACATGGCGGCAATTGCTACAATTACAGTACAAGTTGCAGAGTTTGATAGACACAGATTTATATAAAGCTATTCCCCAACGTGCAGTCGTAGGAAGCACCCTCAAAAGGACAAATATTCTCGTCAATGATCAGCACTATCGTTATGTAGATTTGTTGTGGAGAGAATGGAGTCGTTGTCATCATGGACAGGTAAAAAACTCTCGCCAAGTATTTGAGGAAAATAAACAGCTTTTTCGTGGCTTTGAATCCTTTTGTCTCCTCTTAATAGGACTGGCTTTGACAGGAAGCGGTCATGATAAAGACATGGGATTCGGTTTTGAGGCGATCGCCAATCTAATTCCTACACGTGGCGGTGAACCCATCCTCTTTCGGGGAGCATTAGGAGAGATATACCTAACTTGGCAAGAGGATGGTTCCTTTTTGATCCAGTCAGAAGGGATTAAAGATTTGCGCTTAGTCCCCATCATAGCAACTCTCACTGCTACTGATAATTTACAGACAATTGCATCCACCCTCAAAACCTTTTCTCATAGCCTGACAAGCAGCACTGACAGTCTAACTGTTCTTCTGTATCCAGGAACAGAGGAGGAGAGAAAGAAACTTCCATCCCATATTCAGCGAGAGATAAATACCCTTGGCAATGACCGCCTTCCCAAAGAGGTGGCTATGGCAATTTTACCAGTAAGCCCACTTGATATTCTTAGCGTTGAAAGGATAGCTCGTGCAATTCAATGGTGGTTTAACAGTCAGCGTTATCAATCTTACCCACCTACTCTTCCAATAAATATTCCGGATAATTTGTTGAAAGATACTGGCTGGCTAGAGAAAGAAAAAAATTCCAATCAAGTTTGTGTTTTGCGTTCACCTCTACCACCAGAGGAGCAGTTTTTTAATACAAATATTCAAACCTTGATAAATCAATTACAAGCTCATGGTTTAAAAAAAGGGCAACTTCAACCAATAGAACAAATAAAAAATCTACCATTTCAGGCTAGGGGATGTATCCAGCCATTAAAAATATGCCCGATTTGCCATTCAATAGGTAGTTTCACTGCGCTAGATAGTCAATGTTTTAGTTGTGAATGTAGTCAATGTGAAAGCTCTTGGGGTACACGCTCCTGCGGGAGTTGTGGCAAGAAATACCCTTATATTCAGATAACAAGAATAGAAAGCCAAAATCGCCAGCCTGGTTGGGTAGAGCGCACTTTAGGTAGAGAGGTGATTGCTGTTCCTTGCTGGAGAGAAAACAATCATACCACTTTTATTTGTCCTCATTGTGGGACATGTAGTCAAGCTAAACTGATTCATGTTGAGGCTTGTATTCGTTGCCGAATTTCTTGTTAGTAATTGGGAGGAAATAACTGGTAGTCAGTTGGACCTTCAGCAAACAAAGCCAATCCCAGATAACGCATGATACTAACTCTCCCTGTCAGCACTATGGAGATAGCGTTCTACCTCGAAGTGGCTTAAGTATTCTGGCATTGAATCTACCGTACCCTCTGCTTCGACTGTAGTTAGCCACGGCGAATGGAAATTTTTCCTGAAAATTTTGTAATATAACAAAGGAACGTCTAGTGATCTGAGTCTTATGGAATTAACCATAGTTTCTGAAACCGCCCCCCTAGAAATGACTCCCGAAGGTGTGGTTCAAGTTGGGAAAACTCGCGTCACCCTAGACACTGTTGTGACTGCTTTTCTTGAGGGATGCACGCCAGAGGAAATAGGAGAGCAGTATCCATCGCTACAACTACCAGATATCTATTTGGTTATTGGTTACTACCTCAGACATCGAAATGAAGTTCATACCTATCTTGTAGAACGTCAAGGTCAGGCAAATGTGATTCAGCAGGAGGCTGAACAACATTTTAATCCAATTGGAATACGCGATCGCCTACTAACTAGGCGCAATCAACCCAGGTAATTGAAAATGGCTCGATTCCTGGCTGATGAAAATTTTAATAACCAAATTGTGCGAGGTGTTCTTCGGCAAAGCCCAGATATTGATATTGTGCGTGTTCAAGATGTGGACTTATCAGGAGTAAATGATTCAACTATTTTAGCATGGGCAGCCCAAGAAGGGCGAATCGTTCTCACTCATGATGTTGCTACGATGATAATTTTCGCATACGAACGTATCCAAGCAGAATTATCTATGCCTGGGTTGTTTGAGGTGAGTCGTCGTGTCCCAGTAGGGTTAGCGATAGAGGAAATTATCTTGATTGCAGAGTGCAGCCTTGAGGGAGAGTGGGAAGGACAAGTAAGATTTCTCCCTCTACGGTAAAAATTCCTTTTGAACCATCTTTGGGTGTAACACTTTTCCAGAATGAAAAGGAAGCACAACTCTAGTATTTTCTAGTTGGTAAACTCTATGACTGCCTTTACTTCTTATTTATCAGCAAATTGCAATCAAACATGCCACGAAGGAAAATTATAAAAACCAGTACAGTTCCTAACAGCGATTTATTTTTGTGGCGAGTTTCCTCTCAAAATGCCGTAATTCTTAATCCTGCCCATCCTCTAATCCTGTCAATCCTGATTCCGACAATTATTAAACAGCTTGCGATTTATTTTTGTGGCGGGTTTGCTCTCAAACTGCTGTATATAAAACCAGCATCTAATAATAATTTTTCCGCTTCCTTAGCAGTTAGGCGCGGTAGTTTAGGCAACCTGCACCTCCAAAGTCATAGTTAGGATTTCCTTGTGTAAAAGCGTTTGTTTTTCTGATTCTGATAAGGTTTCGATGTAGAGTTCAACAGCTTCTTTGATATTCGTACTTGCCTCTTCTAAGGAATCTCCTTGCGATTGACAACCTGGAAGTTCAGGGCAATAAGCGTAATAGCCATATTCATCTTTTTCAAGAACAATGTTTACTTTGTAAAACATCAAAAATTTCCTACTTTATTGATTGATTGACATATGCGATTAAAGTGACAGCCTAGGCAAAGCCTCCTATAATACATTCCTAAGCTGAGCTTGGGAACGAGGGTATAAGGGACTTCCAATTACTCCCTTCCCCGTCAAAAATTCCCTAAATCTCTCTAACTCATATCTCTGTGTCCTCTGCGCCTCTGCGGTTAATTATTTGTTCCCTAATGAAAATCATTCAACCTTTTGTAACTGGGCAACTCTGGGATCGACAATCTTTTGACCGAGACTATCAAACTTGATCGCCAGCGAAATTTTGTTACCCTCACCAAAAACATGAGTAATTTCACCGATACCAAAAGTTTTGTGGAGAACTTGATCGCCTACTTGCCAACTCTTAGCAGAAGCACCTTTGCTGACAACTCGACGACTCTGGCGCTGAGTTGCTAACAATTCTTCAGGCAATTCGTTCAAAAACTGGGATGGCATGGCGGGTTCGCGGGAACCGTAAAGGCGGCGTTCACGGGCATGGGTTAAATATAACCGTTCTTGGGCGCGAGTAATACCTACGTAACAAAGACGACGTTCCTCTTCCAATGATGAGGGATCGTCCAAAGAACGGTAGTTGGGAAATAGCCCCTGTTCCAATCCCGCCAAAAACACAACGGGAAACTCTAGCCCCTTAGAAGCGTGTAAAGTCATCAGTGAAACTGCTGTTTGCCCTTCTTTTAAGTTATCCAAATCGGAACTCAGGGCGGTGCTTTGAAGGAATGCTTGTAGAGTCACATCTTCGTTTTCTTCTTCAAATTGCAGTACTGCGTTAAACAATTCCTGGACGTTTCGCAACCTGTCTTCGGCTTCATCTGTACTCTGAGTTTGTAAGTCTTCGATGTAACCGGAATTGTCCAGCACTTCTTGCACAATTTGGGAAACTGGAACTGTTTCTATCTGTTCTTGTAAGCCGCGAATCATCTGGGCAAAGTTATTGACAGATTTCGCTGAACGTCCTGCCAATGTATTCACTGATGTCTCATCACTCAGTATTTCCCACAGGGTTGTCCCTAATTCTCGGGCGGCGTTTACGAGTGCATCGGTTGTGGCTTTACCGATACCGCGTCGGGGAGTGTTAATCACTCGCAACAAACTTAATGTATCAGCAGGGTTGGCGATCGCCCTCAAATAAGCCACTACATCTTTAATTTCTTTGCGGTCATAAAACTTCAATCCTCCCACAACCGTGTAGGGAATCCCCAATCGCACCAAAATCTCTTCCAACGGGCGAGATTGGGCGTTTGTCCGATACAGGATTGCAAAACTTCCCCAATTCAACTCTGGATTCTGGTTTTCTAGTGTGCGAATTTGGTTGACGACAAATTCTGCTTCTGCAAGTTCATCATCTGCTTTGTGACAATAAATCTCTTCACCTGCACCCCGCGTTGCTTTAAGAACTTTATCAATCCGTTGAGTATTATTTTCAATCAGTTGGTTAGCTGCTTGCAGAATATTTTCACAAGAACGATAGTTTTCCTCTAGCTTCACCATCGTGCCGGTGTCATCGTCTGGCAACCCATCACCAAAATCTTGCTGAAAGTCCAATAATATGGTAAAATCAGCCATACGGAATGAGTAGATCGATTGATCAGCATCACCCACAACAAAAGCCGAGCGATCGCGCCAGTTCCATTCACTTTTATTCGTTTCCCCGTTCGTCACCAACAGGCGAATCAGGTCGTATTGAGTACGGTTGGTGTCTTGATATTCATCTACAAGGATGTGGCGAAACTTGTTGTGCCAATAACCCAACACCTGCTCATTTTGCTGAAATAGTCTCACCGGAACCAGAATCAAATCATCAAAGTCAAGAGCATTATTTTCCGCTAGTCTACTTTGATAAGAATTGTAAACTTCTGCAATCACCCGTCCACGATAATTTGGTTGCTCTCGCTCAAATTCCTGGGGTGATAAACTTTGATTTTTAGCATTACTTATAGCATAGCGAACAGAACGTGGTTCAAACTTCTTGTCATCCAGGTTAAGCTGCTTAGTGACAATTTCTTTCACAAGATTTTGGGCGTCGGATTCGTCAAAGATAGAAAAATTACGGTTCCAACGACGTCCTTTTTCGTCTTGGTATTTTTCGATATCAAAGCGGAGAAGACGAGAGAATAAACTGTGGAAAGTACCACACCACAAGTCCTTGATAATCTTTCTCCACACTTTCGATTTTAACTGCGTTTGTTCATCTTCTGGTAACAAATCAAACCGCTGACCGTATTCTTTCATTGCCATCTGTTCAGCAAAAAGCTTCTGAATCCGTTCCTTCATTTCCCGTGCAGCTTTGTTGGTAAAAGTAACCGCCAGGATATGTTCTGGATCAACACGGTGTTGCACAATCAGATTAGCAATACGATAAGTCAGCGCCCGTGTTTTGCCGGAACCTGCACCAGCAACAACTAGTAAAGGACCACAGAAGTGTTCAACGGCGCGGCGTTGACTGGGGTTAAGGTGACTGAGGAAGTCAATGGTTGTTGTCATAAAGTGAGGAATGCTTAGAACTAAGACACAAGCCGCAGAGAAAAGAGTCCCTATTGCCATTGTAGTCGCGATCGTCACAGGGGATTCTATTGAAGGCTTTTGTCGTGGCTTCTAAGTACAGCAGCTTCGCCAACCAACTGTGTTCACAAAAACCTTCAGTTGGTCTTGTTAATCATCCTTATAAACCTCACAAAATTTTCGAGGAATTGCTAAAATCCATCATATCCACGGTTTAGTGGGCAATGCCCACTACGTAGATTTCAAAAATCAAATACCAGTCCCATAACTCATAATTCATAATTCATAATTCATAATTCATCGGCTTTTTTTTGCATGGTTTTAAAAATATTGTAGAATCCATTGGCGCGGGAAGGTGTCAGGCTTACATTTAAACCAGTTTCTTGGATAAAATCTGGAGTAAGTTGCACAATTTCAGTAGAGGTTAATCCATTTAAACCTTCCACCAAAAGCCCTACTAATCCTTTCGTTAATTGAGAATCAGAATCACCTTGAAATACTACCTTACCGTCTTCCACGGTAGCGGTAACATAAACTTGGGAAACGCAGCCAGGAACTTTGTTCTCTGGTATTTTATCAAATTCTGGAAACTCCTTAAGTCGCTGACCATACCAAATGAGCTGTTCATAACGTCGCTTGGGATCAGAAGCACGTTGGAAGCGTTGAACAATCTTGGCAAGGGCTGGTGGTAAGGAATCTATGGTAGAGGACATACACAAGCGGGAAATAATCGACTCACTTTGAGTTTGACACACTCCTTCCATCAATTGCTATAACATTTCTCCCCCCTCTTCCCACACTCCCCCCAAATTCGCTTAAGGCTGTTTTATATTAAGCTTTAACAAAAAATGTTAACAATGAATGCGAAATTATGCTTTAGGGTGAAATTTCTTGGTAAGAAATTTACATGAGATTTTCAATCATTAATACATTTTTGAGGAGAAAATCAGTTGTTAGTATCTACTCTACTCGCTGCTGCAACTACACCCTTGCAATGGAGTCCGACAGTTGGGATAATTATGATTATCTCCAATATCATTGCCATTGCGTTTGGTAAATCTACCATCAAATATCCCAGCGTCGGTCCAAGCCTGCCCTCACCCAACCTGTTTGGTGGTTTTGGTCTGCCTGCAGTATTGGCAACAACCGCCTTTGGTCATATCTTAGGAGTAGGCGTTATCTTAGGTCTGCATAACCTGGGTAGGCTCTAACTGATCAAATTCATCTTGACAGGCTACTAGTGGTCTGTCAAATTCATTCTGATGGGTTGGTAGTGTGAGCGTCTCGCTCACGACGCGAGCTTTCCGGCTCGCACTACCCATCAAATTCGTCCTGACAGACTACTAGGTCAGTATTCTTTGTGTACAGTAAGGAGCCAGGGAATGAATTCCTTGGCTCTTTCATCTAAAAATTAAAGTGAAGAATGTCAATCATTTGTCAGTCTACTAGACTGGCATAGGAGCCAAACCATGCAAAGAACGTACAGCATTTATACAGCGTGGGCAATCACAGCCAAATAACTTGATTGCCTCATCGCTTTCTTGATCACTAAATTTTAGCTCGGCAATCTGATTTGGTTGAGATGAGACTGCACTTACTTCTTGCTTAGGTGTACGGGCAACAGAATTACTAACTTGGATACACACCAGTTTATGGCCAGCAGCGTGAGGATGTTCTACACACGCGGTATGAGTTCCAACTTGATTGATTGATGGAGTTGCGTGAGCCGGTTTGGTCATTATGACCATGGACATCACAGACCCAAACACTACAGGGGTTGACAGTAAGGTCAGGAGAAATTTTTTGTTCATTTACTTAAAAGGGTAAGTGACTATTGAGCCTAAGGTATTCATGTTTTCACATTAGATTGGTTGATGACTGGCAAGTGATATACAAAATTACGTGAGGTATTCCAGTACCCACATCTTAATATTGGGCAGGTACAGGATGGAAAGTAAGTACTTACAGTCATCAGACAACTTAACTCATGCAATACTTGGCTATAGTTATAGCAAGTTTAAGTTAGCTGACTAACTTAATATTAATGAAGTTCCGTGAAGGAGATCGCATCTCGTTCCCTGTTGCCTGTTCCCTTTTTGATGACCAATGACGAGCTGATATGGTTGACTATATAATTTTCCTAGCGATTTCTACATCACTTTTTGCATTGTTCGGTCTGGGACTGAACTTGCAGTGGGGTTTTACAGGCTTAGTTAACTTCGGTCATGTCGCTTTCATGACACTAGGAGCTTATACAACAGTATTATTAAGCTTAAAGGGCGTCCCCTTACTGTTGGCGGCGCTGCTTGGGGCAGTAGTCGCAGCGTTGTTAGGATTGGTAATTGGTTTCTTGACTCTGCGCTTGCGGGAAGATTACCTAGCGATAGTGACCATTGGGGTTGGAGAACTGATTCGTCTAGTCGTGAATAACCAAGATTTACCTGTGGGTGACACTTGGACACCTGGGGCTTTTGGTGTGCAAAGTTATCCTATACCTCTATCCATGATCGCACCCAATTTGTTGATCAAACTTGTGATGATTGGGCTGTTGACACTGCTTGCTGGCTTAACTTTCTGGCAGTTGTGGCGATGGATTCGCGCTTCACAAGCATTGTTTGTGCAGAAAAAGGTCGGTAGCAAGCAAGAATTCCTATCTCACCTAATTATAGGAATTGTGTTCGCACTCATTGGGGTGGCAATTTATATTTCAGGAGCGATCGCACTGTATGACTATAATCCGAAAGCAGGTTTGATGCTAATTTTACTCCTAACATTAGCTTTTGTCTTCTGGCGCCTAGAAATTCTAGTGCGATCGCCTTGGGGTCGAATCCTCAAAGCAATCCGCGAAGATGAAGAAATACCGAAAGCACTAGGAAAAAATGTCTTTTGGTATAAAGTACAATCCCTCATGCTGGGGGGTGCGATCGCAGGTCTTGCCGGTGCTTTCTTTGCATGGCAACTCAGCGCCATTTACCCTGACAATTTCCAACCACAGCTGACCTTTGACACTTGGATCATGGTCATTTTAGGTGGTTCTGGGAATAATATTGGCACAATTTTAGGGGCGATCATTTACTTTGCTTACGATGCCCTAACTCGTGAATTTTTGCCAAAAATCGTCTCCCTTGATGAAGCCCGTTTAGGTGCATTTCGCATCATGGTCATAGGTCTAATCTTGATGATACTGATGATTTGGCGTCCTCAAGGTATCTTAGGGAAAAAGGAGGAACTTACCCTTGGCAAATAAGCAATCATCCAACTTTCCACTACTAGTAGCAAGTGGTCTTTCCAAAAGCTTTGGTGGCGTCAAGGCAGTAGATAACGCTGAAATTCAAGTGATAAGTGGTAGCATCACTGGGTTAATTGGTCCCAACGGGGCTGGCAAAACCACCTTATTTAACTTACTCTCTAACTTCATCCGCTGTGAACGCGGCAGAGTCATTTTTGACGGCGAACCCATCGAACGCTTGCAGCCTCACCAAATTGCCCAACAGGGAATGATACGTACCTTTCAGGTAGCCCGGACTTTGTCGCGGTTATCTGTCCTAGAAAATATGCTGCTAGCGGCGCAAAAACAAACTGGTGAGAACTTTTGGCAGGTGCAATTCCAACAACACAAAATAGCCCAAGAAGAAAAGCAACTCCGAGAACGGGCGATGTTCCTGTTAGAGTCAGTAGGATTGGGACAAAAAGCCCAGGATTATGCTGGAAGTTTATCTGGCGGACAACGCAAGTTGCTAGAGATGGGACGGGCGTTGATGACCAATCCCAAGTTAATTTTGTTAGACGAACCAGCAGCCGGGGTGAATCCAAAACTGATTGACGAGATTTGCGAACGGATTCGGACTTGGAACAGGGAAGGTATGACATTTCTGATTATTGAACATAATATGGATGTCATTATGTCGTTGTGCGATCGCGTTTGGGTGCTTGCGGAGGGGCGAAATCTTGCTGACGGTACCCCAAGAGAAATTCAGTCCAACCCAAAAGTTTTGGAAGCATATCTAGGAAAATCAGAGTAGTGTAATTTGTCATCATGAAAACTCGACAATTAGGCAAAAGTGGACTCGCTGTTTCTGCAATAGGCTTAGGCTGCATGGGTATGTCAGACTTTTATGGCACTCGTGACGATACTGAAGCTATTGCAACCATTCATCAAGCTCTAGATTTAGGAATAAATTTCCTTGATACGGCTGATATGTACGGTCCATACACAAATGAAGAACTGGTGAGACGTGCGATCAGCGATCGCCGATCCCATGTTATTCTTGCTACCAAATTCGGTATCGTTCGCACATCTGATCCAAATGCTCGCGGTATAAATGGCACGCCGGAATACGTACGCTCTGCCTGTGAAGCCAGCCTTCGGCGTTTGGGTGTGGATACCATAGATTTATACTATCAGCACCGTGTTGACCCCAAGACTCCGATTGAAGAGACCGTTGAAGCGATGGCGGCACTCGTCAAAGAAGGCAAAATTCGATACATAGGACTCTCGGAAGCAGGCCCGGAAACCTTGCGTCGCGCTCACGCTATCCATCCCATCACTGCATTACAAAGCGAGTATTCCCTGTGGAGTCGTGACCCAGAAGATGAAATTCTTAATATCTGCCGAGAACTGGGGATTGGCTTTGTTGCTTACAGCCCCTTAGGTCGAGGGTTTTTAACCGGACAAATTAAACAGTTTGAGGATTTATCACAGGATGACTATCGCCGTCAGTCACCGCGTTTTCAAGGCGAAAACTTTCAGAAAAATTTGGAACTCGTGCGGCAAATTGGGGAAATTGCTGAAGCGAAAGGGTGTAAACCCTCACAGCTTGCGCTAGCTTGGGTACTGGCTCAAGGCGAGGATATTGTTCCGATTCCAGGTACTAAGCGACGACAGTACTTACAAGAGAATGCCGCAGCAGTGGATCTTGTTTTAACACCAGAAGACCTCCAGCAAATTAACGAAGTATCACCCCACGGCGTTGCGGCTGGCGCACGTTATCCAGAGGCGATGATGAATTTAGTGAGACGGTAAATGGTAAGAATTCAGGATTCAGGAGTCAGAATTTATCTTTCTTTTGGTATCTGTTTTCACTTTTCAAAGGAAGGCTCCTGTTGTTTCCTGATTCTTTAACAATGCTAACTCCTGTATTCTGGCTCCTGAATTCTTATGAGCAACTGCTATCGTCAAAATCTAATCTCAGTCGCTCCTTAAATTCCCTCTTTGCTTCAACAGATACTGTGTAGGTCTTCGTGACCCCTCATATCGGTCAAAAACTCCGCGCTACTGGCTCCCCTGTCTTTAAGGGCTTGAATCCTTAAGTTTGTCCAGGTTTAGAGTAGCGCACTAAAATAAGAGGAAGATTGAACCTAACATAGGGTCCACCGTGGGGTTGCGATGACGTCAAAAGAGCTAATACTACAAGAAATGGCAGCGGTTCCAGAGCCAATTTTGGCTGAGGTTCTGGATTTTTTGCGCTTTTTGAAAGCAACGCGACTGCAAAATCCTCAAACAGTTACGATTGTTTCACCAGAAGGAGAGAGCAAGGTTGCTTTAAATTCCTTGAAGCAGGAGATGCCTGAAATATCATTGCAGAGCCATTTAGCTCAGAACCCGATTGAGCAAGTCCGCCAAGACTTAACCCAAGCGCTGAGTGACAGCGGCTACGATTCTCCGGCAGCGATTGTCGAGTTAGTTCGCGACATCAAGAAGGAGATGCTGGCTGAGCGGGAATTTATTTACTAGGAAAAGGAGACTTTCGCAAATCTGTGGAATTTTGCTCCAAAGGACGGACGATCGCAGGTGTCACAGATTTCTTGGATTGAAAGATAGCAGAAAGTGCTTGCTCTAAAGTTGCTCCCATAACAATCCGATTATTATAAGCAACAACGACCCTCACTAAAGTTGGCAAACTATTTTTTTCTGCTTCTAAGTAGAGTGGTTCAACATAGAGGAGTGAACGTTCAATTGGAATCACTAACAGATTTCCTTGTATAACTCCTGAACCCTGACGGTTCCACAAAGAAATCTGTTGGGAAATCACCGGATCTTGGTTAATCAAAGCTTCGATTTGTTCGGTTCCGTAGATCAACTGCTGCTTGGGAAACTCATACAGTAACAACTTGCCATATTCTTGTTCATCTGAACGCGCAGCCAACCAAGCAATTAAATTAGTCCGTTGTGTAGGCTTAAAGGGTAGCAGTAAAATGAATTCTTCTGACTGTGCTTTTGGCAGTTTCATAATCACGTAGTAAGGTTCTACCTGTTGCGGTTTACTACCATAAATCTCGTTAGAAACTTGCCACAAATCTTCTCGATTATAAAACACCTGCGGCTCAGTCATATGATAAGTTAGCAATCGCTCAGATTGAATCTTGAATAAGTCCTGCGGATACCGAATATGACTGCGGAGAGCAGGTGGCATTGATGAGAGCGGTTTTAGTAGGTTGGGAAAAATGACCTTGAAAGTATTGATAATTGGGTCTTGAAGGTCAGCAATGTAGAAATTAACATTACCATTGTAGGCATCAATGACAACCTTCACAGAATTGCGGATGTAGTTAAATTCATTTTTTCCAGGGTCAGAATATGGATAGCGATCGCTAGTCGTATAAGCATCAATCATCCAGTAAAGATAAGTTTTTTCTCCTTTAATATTGCTTTCTCCCCCATTTGCCACCACCAAATAAGGGTCACTATCATAGTGGAGAAAAGGAGCGATCGCCCGCACCCTTTCTGTAATATTACGCCGAAATAGTAACTTTGTTTGTGGTGTGAAATTCCGCGTGAGCAGCATCTGCCAATCTTTGAGAAATTGGGCAAACAGTAACCGCCGCCACGTGCTACTAATCGCTATCCCACCACGTCCATCGTAAACATTATAAACATTCTCATTACCGCTCGGATAATCTAACTCTGGTGTTTTTGTCCCAGTCATCACATAAGTGTTGGAGATTTCACCGTAATAAATTCTAGGTAGATCAATAGGAATACTTGCTTGAATTGCTGCACTTGCTCTCTGCAGAGGTTCTTCATTAACGCCAATATCCTTAACGTAGTAATCTGGTAATCCACCAGACCCGACAATATTTACAGGACTGAGGGTAAAACTATAGCCGTGAGTATAGATCAGATGTTCGTTCACCCAGGTTTTAGCTTGACTAGGAACTGCTGCGTAGTCTAACTCTCTTGCGGCTATGATGGTCTGCTGCTTTTCACTCCCCCCCTGCTGCTTCAAAGTGTAACGGTCAATATCAGCATCAGGAAACTTGTAGTAAGACCGGATTTGTTGCAGCTGGCGATTGGTTTCTAGCAGAGGTTGTTTATCCCACAAACGAATGTTGCGAATTGTGAGGTTGTTTTTCTCTAAGTCAGATGCAGTCAACTGACCCTGCGGATCAAAGATTTGCGTCTCGACCTGATTTAAATTAAAGGCACGTCGCGTGAGGGCAATGGTACGTTCAATGTAGGGGCGTTCGCGGGCAAGTTCATTTGGTTGCACGACAAGACGTTGTACTACATCTGGCAAGATTTCGCCAGACACCGCCACTGCTATGTATAATACCAAGACGTAGACCAGTTGGCGTGGGTAGGGAATGAGTTGAAGACTTGCTTTTACATCCTGGGACAAAACAATGATTTGTAATACTAGGTAAATTGCGATCGCCACTGCCAAAAAACTTAACCCTGTATAAATTGGCAACTGCACATTCACAGCAGTATAACTAGCACCGTAGTTGACCCCACGGGTAGAATACAACAGTTGGTAGCGTGCGATCCAATAATGTAGAGCGATCGCCAGCATAAGTATGCTTCCCAAACTTCTCAAGTGGAGTCTCTGTGCTACAGAGAATCCCGGAAACCTCCCCTCACTTAAACTATTTCCTGACCGTAGATAAATTAATGCCACAGATGCCAAGCTGTAGAGAAACAGCCCGACTAAGCAAAAATCCAATAGTTCCCAAAACGGCAGGGAGAATACATAAAAACTAATATCCCGGTTAAATATTGACTCAGTGCGGTTAAAACGAGTGGCATGGAAAAACTGTAAAACAACGACCCAGTGTTCAGATAAGAGGAAACTCAACAGCAAACTTATAAGCAGTGCGATCGCCCTTAGAGAAAATTCAGGATGAATAAAAATTGCAAAACTCAACCCTAACAGCAAACCCAACGACCCAATTGGGATGGGAAACTGTTGCAAATGTACGAACTCCAGTACCTGCAACCAGGGTGGCAAATGTAAGGATATACTCAGCAATTTGAGACTTGGATGCCAAAAGCTGACAGCTTTCTGACCATAGAAAATGACTATCCACCCTGCCAGCATAGTCAGTCCTAGTAGTACTGTTAAGAGGATGGGGAGAGGGAGAGAGGGAGGGATATTTGAAAGACTTCTTCCCCTCCCTACGTCTCCCAATTTCCCTGTGTTCTTCAAACGAGAGGCTGTAGCTAAGTTGCCCAGTAGAAACCCAGATGAGGTGAAGAAGGCGATCGCCCACAAACCGAGTTGCGTCTTCAATCGTAACCAAAATTCTGGTAAATATCCGACTTCATCAAACCACAGAACTTCTGCTGCTAAGTGGGAGGCTAAATCAAACAAGGGCCACAAACCTAACAGCACTAAAATCAATCTATAAAATTTTTTTAACCCCTGATCGACCATTGACACACCGGAAAAAGATGAGCGGGGTCATCCCAACTGTACGTACGATTGGGGTGACTGCCTAATAATATTTTGCTACATTTGTCAATATCCTTATGGAAAGATGTAACAAAATCTTAGATTTGCAATCATCTGGAAGAACATCAATCAGTAGGGGCGCAATGCCTTGCGCCCCTAGTCTAGTTTATTGGTCTGAAAATGGCTGTAAACATGAGCAGAAGGTAAGTGCTCAACTGAATTTCACAAAATTAAGGAATTATAGAAGTTATGCGCTACAAACTCTTAGGAAAAAGCGGGTTAAGAGTCTCTGAACTTTGTTTAGGAACAATGACCTTTGGCGAGGAGTGGGGGTGGGGTGCATCCCAAGATGAAAGTAGAAAAGTCTTTGATGCCTTTGTGGAAGCAGGGGGTAACTTCATTGATACTGCTAACGGTTACACTGATGGTACGAGTGAGAAAATTGTTGGTGAGTTCATTGCCTCTGAAAGGGAACGCTTTGTCGTAGCAACGAAATACTCGTTTCCTTTACGAATGAATGACCAAAACAACCACCCTAACGGTAGTGGTAACCATCGCAAGAATATGATGCAGTCGCTTGAAGGCAGTCTGAAACGGCTGAACACTGATTACATTGACTTATTCTGGTTACATGCTTGGGATTTTATGACGCCTGTAGAGGAAATTCTACGTGCCTTTGATGATATGGTACGCCAAGGCAAGGTTCTCTACATTGGGATTTCTGATGCACCTGCTTGGATTGTTGCACAAGCGAACACCCTAGCGCAGTTTCAAGGCTGGACGCCTTTTGTGGCGCTACAAGTTGAGTATAGTTTGGTTCAACGGACACCAGAACGCGATTTATTACCAATGGCAAAAGCCTTTGACCTAGCAATTACACCGTGGTCACCCCTTGGCGGTGGTGTACTGACAGGCAAGTACAATCAGCGCAATGGCAGTAGCGAACAGGGGCGGATGGAAAGTATGAAAGCAAATATTTCTGATCGCCAGCTCGCGATCGCTGATGTGGTGTGCCAGGTTGCTGAACAAATTGGACATTCACCCTCACAGGTCGCACTTGCTTGGTTACGCGCTCAAAGTGGTGTCATCATCCCGATTATTGGTGCACGTAAGGCAACTCAGATCAATGATAACCTAGCTTGTCTTGATGTCACCCTATCGCCAGAACATCTGCAACGACTAAATGAAGTGAGTCACATTGAACTCGGTTTTCCCCACGACTTCTTGCAGAGTGAAATGATCCGCGATCGCCTCTTTGGTGGTACTTTCAGTGCCATAGACAACCATCGGAACTGATCTGCTGATAAATGTTGGGTTTCGTTCCTCAACCCAACCTACATTAAAGTAATCTCTCATTCACCGCTCAATAAAGTTTACCCAAAGTTACCCACAAGTGGATAAAGCTGGTCAACCGAAGAGATAGCGGTCAATCTCTTCTCCCCTGAAGGATTTACACCTTCACTGCCAGACGGGGCTTACACTCCCGTCCTCCGACTGAAGCTTTGAGAATCCTTTTAACCACCTTGTTGGTAGTATTCCCGGTGTTCATGGAGGAATCGCCTGTAGAACCTGTGAGATTGGGTGCGAACCAAGCATTACGAGAACCTTGCTCCAAGTAATACTTACGGAAGCGCTGCCAGTATGCAAAGACGTGCTGACGAGCCTCGGTTTGAGTCGAGGTCTGAAAGGCGTATCTCGCTGGCAACCGCTCATGATAAATCCCCATACCACGCCGTGCTAGGACTAGTCCTGCGGCGCTATCACTTCCCATTCCGTAGCGTCGCATGTATTTAACAACGCCGATTTGGCTGGAGTATTTAGGACTGACTTCCATCACTTTGATGCCTAACTTTAAGCATCTAGCTTTCAACAGTTGAGAAAATTTGCGATAGGCAAAACCAGATAGCATCCGGTTGTATTTTCGCCCTTTTTTGAATTGTTGCTTTTTTTGCGAAAAGTCTAATTTCTCAATGACTATTGGCTTTTTAGTCGCCAAAGCTCTTTGAGTAATCTCTGTGACAGCATCAGCTAATCGTGCTTCCGTTTGTGCTGTTGAACAGGAGTGTAAATCTAAATTAACTTTTCCCCATGCCGAAGGGTTCCCGAATCGATCAGTGGAACACCAGCCGATAGATCCTGGATTAATATCTAGTCCAATACATCCAAATGAGTGATCTTTAATCCTGAGGAAGAAGTCTACGTTGCAGGTAATTGCTACCACCCACTTACCTTTCTTGTTCCGACTAAAGACGTAAGTCAGTGCGGCATTTAATGCCCATGCTGAAAGAATTTTGTCGTATCCAAATGGATTGATTTTGTAGAGTGGTAACACTACATATTCGCCAAAGCTCTCCTCCAAGAAATAAGGAACACGAATTTTTAGACTAGGGATAACATCAGGGATTAGCTGACAGATTTGATTGCTGTTGCTTTCTCCAGTCGATCCAATGAATGGAATAGAACCCAGGTTGCCCAAATTCACGCGAACACCAGCTTTGATGACTTTGGCTTGACGGGCTAAATACATATTAAGCTGACGCTTTTTTTGGTGCAAATTCTGCTTAGCTATTTGTAGATACGTCATACCATAGAACTTTTTCCCATTGATGGGGCAAGCTTCTTCAAATTCTGGCAATTTCATTAAAGCTGGGACTTTTTTGGGCTTTCCCGCTTTAGTTTTTTCTGGCGTCTTAATAGCTAAAGAACGCTTGGAAACTGCTTGTACGTATTCCTTATGAGCCTTCAGCCTTCTCTTTAAGTCTTCTATCGAACTTTTGGTTGCCTTAATCTTGGCGGATAGTGTTTCAAGATGGGCTTTGTGACATTCTTGGGCTGATGCCAATGCCCCGCTAACGAAGTTAATAATGCTGTTAGCATGGCGTTTATTTACATTAAACTGCCGCTGAATTTGAGTATTCAACTTATCCTTTTTCATCTGGTTCTGCAACCCGAGCAATGCAACTTTTGACATCTGGGCTGCAATGGGTGAAAATTCCTCTAACATCAACAGAGCGGGGATTTCACCGTCATATTTATTTGATATTTGAGTGACGTATGTCTGGTAGATCTCTGGCATTCATTTCACCTCTTCAATCACATTCATTATGCCATCAATTAACTTTTTGTTCTTTTTACTTCTTGCTCCGTACAACCGCGTTACCCATTCCAGAAAAAATGTCCAAGGATATCCAATGATTTAGTTACAGTTGCGAACCCAAGCCATATCTGGTTCTGACAAAGCAGGAATTGGGGGGCGACTGTAATCGATTCTTAAGTCATAGCTCCCTTGATCGTAAATCTCATCTAGCAATGATTTTAGATCTATCGCTGGTTCCGGTTCACCAGCCCTTAACGGCATGGTAAATTCAGGAATTTTATCCTGCAAATTAAACCCATAAAGAGCAGCCCTTGGACGAGTTTCGCTACGACTGACTACAATTCGATAGTGACTTTGCCGAAAATTTCCCACCATTGCCATCGAATTTCCCTGACGCAACAAATCGATTTCCACAAAATGAGTCGCGCTACCCAAAATCTTTAACCGTTTTGTTTCGTATTGCAACCGCCCGATTCCCACCTGTTTATTTTTTGGAGAAAGCACTTCAATGATGGTTACGACTTCCTCGGTTTCCACAGCACGAATTTCTAAGTATGCCTCTGTCAGAATCTCTGGTAACGGGAGCAACACCTCGACAGATTGGTTTGTGGAGACAACCGCGAGATTGGGTTCAGTTGATCGCCCTAAAGAAAGTGAACTTTGTACTGAGACATCGGGGACGCCTACCAGCAAAGCCGTATCTCCACTCACCTCATACACCCGCTCCTCGATCGCTACGATGTACTTTGGGCGAAGCTTCGGGGCGAGGTCATTGGCGATCGCCGTAATTAACCGATGATGAATTCCTGCCCACAGTGAAGGGTGCTCTAGATAAGGATTCATACCCAGAAAGGGAGAAGGCATAAGTAAAACTCCTAACGTGCACGAATCACCAACAACTTACCTCTATTCTAGGGACCTAACCTTAACAACTTCCAAGTCCCAACCAAGATTGAGATCGGCAAAGGCGAATATTTTTGCGTTCCAGCCGGTTCATTGAAAAAAATTATACCAATTCAGAGAATAATTCCATCTGCCGATAGAGGGTTTCCAATCTCATATCACTGTCTGTAGACTTGTTTTATCCATCTAATGAGATTCCAACATGAGCGAGAATAACCCCTCATCACGCCTCTACCCAACTCGAATTGACATTCCCGCCGAGGCTAGAACCAAAATTGCTGAACTTCTCAACCAAACTCTAGCAGCAACTCTGGATCTGAAAACCCAGGTAAAGCAAGCGCATTGGAATGTCAAAGGAACTGATTTCTACCAGTTGCACGAGTTGTTTGATGAAATTGCCACTGAGTTAGAAGAGTACATCGATTTAATCGCTGAACGGGTCACAGCTTTAGGTGGATATGCTTTGGGAACAGTTCGCTTGGCTGCAACAAACTCAATCCTGCCAGAATATCCTTTTGATATTGATGCAGGAATCGATCATGTGACAGCTTTGGCGGATCGCTTTGCACCTTATGCCAAGCATATTAGGGCAGCAATCAACAAAACCAATGACTTAGGCGACGCTGACACCGCTGACCTTTACACCGAAGTTTCTCGCACTATAGATAAGCGACTCTGGTTCTTAGAAGCTCATCTGCAAGCATCAGCAACCAATGGAAAAGATGGTGCAGCCATTCCTAGCAAAACTCAACAACCAGCAGTTGCTAGATAAGTAGTTTTGTCAGGAGTCAGGAGTCAGGAGTTAGGAGTCAGAACTTATAAGGGTTTGGTAAGCTGATGTGCAGCTAGATTGTATAAGACGAAAACGTAAAATTATTGTAGTGCGGGCATCTTGCCCGCGTCCCATATACAAATTAAGTGCGCAACAGCTTATCTGTCTCGACGTCTCACAATGGCTCTTATCATCTCCCGATTCTTTAACAATTCTGACTCCTGTATTCTTACGTACTTTTTATGTTTCAATTACAAACATTAAAATTAAGATATCTTGTAGTCCTAAGTAATTTGGCGATCGCTAAAAATCACTGAAAAATTTTCCATCATGGAGGTACAACCTATGGTTAACAATAACAAAACTCATTTAATTCATGATAGAAATGCGCGTGGTCATACTCAGATAGGCTGGCTCGATAGCTACCACACATTTTCCTTTGGTAGCTTTTACGATCCAAACCGCATAGGATTTCGCTCTCTACGGGTGATCAATGATGACCGCGTCGTTCCTGGTGCTGGGTTTTCTACCCACGGTCATCGGGATATGGAAATTCTGACTTATGTATTGGAAGGTGCGGTTGAGCATAAAGATAGCTTGGGCAATGGATCTGTCATTCGTCCAGGTGAAGCACAAATTATGAGTGCTGGTACTGGCATTACGCACAGTGAATATAATTCTTCTCAAACTGATCCAGTTCACTTCTTGCAAATTTGGATTCTTCCTAATCAGCAAGGAATCAAACCAAGATACGAGCAAAAAGCTTTTCCTCAAGAAGAAAAGCGCGGCAAACTACGTTTAATTGCAGCCAAAGATGGCCGTGATGGTGCTGTTACCATTTATCAAGATGTGGATTTGTACACATCCATTTTGGAACCTGGTGATGTTGTCAATTATCATGTTCAGCCTGATCGTTATGCCTGGTTGCAAATGGCTAAAGGTGTGGCAATTTTGAATGGTGAAGAGATTAGAGCAGGCGATGGAGTTCAACTGAATGGGGAAGAGAAACTTGAAATCAGCACCAATATCGGAGCAGAAATCTTACTTTTTGATCTCGGATAATCGGTTCTAGGTGAGGGTACAGAGTTTTTTATTGAAATACCCCTTTCAGGGGGAGTAGGGGAACCCACAGCTTAAGCCATCGGATTGTTAACTTTTGTTAACGATATATCGCGATATGTCTATAATCGAATTACGAGCGTTTGAGAGAAACAACAATGTTCTTAGGTCTACATCATCATCGTCATCGTCACTTTTTTGCATCAGAATGCGACGATATGCCGCGCAGAGGGAGACATGGTCATCGTGGCAGGGGTTGGAAAGAAGAGCAGAGGGCTCCCCGTGGTGATATAAAGTACATTTTGCTGGCGTTACTTGCTGAGCAACCCCGGCATGGATATGAGTTAATCAAAGAATTAGAGGCACGTTACGGTGGTTTCTGGAAACCGAGCCCAGGTTCGGTTTACCCCACCCTTCAGTTGTTGGAAGAAGGAGGTTATCTTACCAGTGAACAGATAGAAGGCAGGCGAATATATACCCTGACAGAAAGCGGCAGACAATTACTAGCCGAACAAGGCGATCGCCTCCCTTGGATTGAAAGAGGAAACAGACCTGAACAGTTGGTCGAATTGAAAAAAGCGATCGCTGATGTAGGTGCAGCTGTCATGCAAGTTGCTCGCAGTGGCAACTCAGACAAAGTAAACAGAGCGCGTGAAATTTTGAACCGCGTAAAACGTGAGATTTATAGCATCTTGGCAGAAGAGGAATAAGAGTTATGAATTATGAGTTATGAGTTAGAAGTGAATAAAGGTTTCTAATTCAAAACCCAAAAATTCATAATTCATAATTCATAATTCATAATTCCTAAAACACTTCTGGTGGAGAAATATCAGATCCGACAGTGTGTAGCCCAGGTGTCGTGGTTGGTTTTTTATCTTGCAATGATTGGTTCAATAATGGAGAAGATGGGGTAACTGCTTGTGAATGAAATAGTCTATCAGCATTTACTTGCTGAGACAGCATTGATAATCCTCCCACTGCCCCGGCCATCAGTGCTGTGTAACCTGCGTACAAATGCACAGGGTGTAGTCCCAATCTTATACCCATCTCCGATCCGGAAGTCTTTTTTGACTCATACCTAGAAGGCAAAACTGATTTTACTGGTTCAGGTGCTGGTAAGGAAGCAGCTAAAGCCGTGCCATTTAGTCCCAAGGCATTACCCATCACGCGAATATAACCACGAACAAAAACTTCATCTGGCAATAACTCCCAGTTTCCATTTTCCAAAGCCTCCATGTAAGAAATTTGTACGTGGGTGTAAACGTTGAGTTGGCTAATAGAAAGACCCTGGAATTCACGTGCTTGCCGTAGTTGTTGACCAATTTGACGCAGAGTTTCTAAGCGTTGTTCGGCTGCCATTTTGGCTTGTTCAGCTAATTTCGATTTTTTATTCAACTTGGCCAGCCACCTCATTGATGTGTTCTTCGTGGGGCTGTTGTTTTGGAGTTTCACTTCATGGTCGGCTGTATTTGCCACTCCATGAGACTCGGATGGTAAACCGACTTTGCTAGTGGTTGTGGCAGGAGATACTCGGTTACCTTTTACACTAGTTAGGCACGCTGATAAATCAGTAGGATCTGCTTGTTCTATCGCTGGTGTTTCACTCTGGTTATTTGTCTGTTGGTTATTGTCTACAACTTTTTGATGTGTTTGGATAAATTGCTGAAGTGTTACACTAATCGCCTCTCTGCCTACAGCTTTAAATAAAGCATGAACTTGTTCTGATGACAGTCCGCTCAAATTTTGCAAGCTAGCTAGCGTGTGGCGATAAACTTTACTTTGATGCAGTTTAGTTTCTATTTGACTTAAGAAAGCTTTTAATTCATCTTGAGAAATTTCCGTAGTAAAATTTCCACCAGGAATTGATAAAAAGTACACAGGTGTCATAGTTTTTATAAAAAGCCTCTTTAGGCAATAGAGTAAAGGAGAGTTCTTTGTTAGATATTCCTCAGCTTACTGGCGTTTCCGGATTTTTTAATATCAATTTTTCAGCAATATTTTAAGATTGCAAGAATTCTAAGGGACTTCAAATTAAAAAGTTATCTCATCGCTAGGCTTTACGCCCCTACAAATTAATTTTGGATTTTCGATAATTTATTTTCTGGTGTTCCCTAACTAAGCCGATAATTAAGTCATGAGCTAAAAGTCTTATCTAGCGAACAAAAGGTTTTTTTGTTTAAAATTAGTAAATTAAAAGCGTTTTTTGTCTGGCATATTTGACGTTAACTTGATCTGATAAAAACCAATGATTTTTTTGGAGAAAAATCATTGGTTTTGGCTACATTGGACGAAAGACTGCACTGCTTGCAAATATTCAGAAGAAGCGACTTCTGCTACGTTGTTATGTTCTGCACCTGGAACTAAAAGCAAATTTTTTGGTTCGGGAGACGCAGCATAGAGGTCTTGGCTCATAAAAGCTGGCACGGTTGCGTCGGCGGTACCGTGAATGAATAAAACTGGCATTCTTAAATTTGGCACCTTTTTAATCGATTCAAATCGCTGTGTCAGGATCAAATCGACTGGAAAGAGAGAAAAAATGTTCCGATAAGCAGCAACCACTTGCCGGATTGAGGTAAAAGAGCTTTCCACAATTAATCCAGGGGCTTCTGGGTGTCGAACAGCTAAATCAATGGCTATTGCACCTCCGAGGGAATGTCCATAGATAAAAATTTGATTCTCGCGAATCTGTTGCTGGTGTACTAGGTAATTCCAAGCCGTAGCTGCATCCTGATACACCCGCTGTTCATTAGGAAAACCACCTTCACTGCGACCATAACCGCGATAATCAATGAGTAAAACCGAAAACCCTAGTTGATGGAACCGATTTGCCCGGTCAAGATTTGCGCCAATATTCTTAGCATTTCCGTGCAAATATAGCAAGACCTTGGGATGAGATTGGTTGGCTCTGATCCACCAACCGTGAATACGTTCCACTTTTCCAGATGTAACTCGGACAGGTAACCAGACCTCTTCGTAACGAAGATGGAAAGACTCTGGTGTTGTTTCAATGATAGGAGACGGAAAAAAAACGAATCGAGATTGCCGAAAAAAAAGGAATATACATACAGCGCTATAGGTTAGCGCTACAACCACTCCTACCCAAATTAGTAGCAAGGACAACAGCTTGATGGGATGTTGCAACTTGGTTGTATTCATGCAAGTATTTTTAAATACAATATTATAGTAGCCTAACCTAGAAGCTGTAGCTTCCTTAAAATCAAAAATACTGTTTTTGAAAATGATTTACAATAACTTTAAGAAATCAATCAATAAATGTACATTTATCTAAGTAGTTTTTTGATGAAAGATTAAACACTTAGCAGAAAATAGGAGAAGACGGTGAAGCTGTTAAATGAAGCTCAAGAGGGGCAAGTAAAGGAAATTGTTGCACGTTTACGGCAAGTGCGACAAGAAAAATCGATACGTATAGAAGAAATAGCTGCTCAAACACGTATTCGCCCAGCTTTTCTACAAGCTCTAGAAGAAGGGCGATTTGAAGATTTGCCTGAGCCTATTTATGTGAAAGGGTTTATCCGCCATTATGGAGATGCTGTAGGACTTGATGGTGCTGCTTTGGCACAAAACTTTGCGACTGCTTTTTTTCCTGCAGAATCCGAGCAGCGTCAAGAGAATTTAGATAAAAAACCAAATATATACATACCCCTTGTTGTACCTTACATCTTATTATTAGCTGGCGCAACTTTTGGACTGTTTTATATACTCAATCCACAACAACGTAAAGTAGACTTTCATCGTCAGAGCCAACCTTCATCAGCCACCTCCAAACACAAAACGGCGTCTACTCATATAGCATCATCACCAGCAGCATTCACCCCGCCACCGACAATTTCAACAAAAAAAATAGCACCGACCCCAAAAGCGTCATTACCAGTAGCATCTACTCCTACCCCAACACTATCCCCCACAACACCGCCAGCTTCAGGTGTCGAAGCTACTCTCCAACTTCAAGACAAATCATGGCTACGAGTGAAAGCAGATGGGAAAACTGTATTTGTGGGCACCTTAAATAAGGGAGAACGGAAAACCTGGACAGCAAAAAAAGAGTTGACTATCCGTTCTGGTAACGCTGGTGCTGTATTGGTTTCTGAAAATAAGCAGCAACCAAAAGCCTTAGGAACTTTTGGAAGCGTTAAGCAAGTTACATTCACCGCCGGGACTCGAAGCCAACAGTCACACTAATGAGTGTGGGGAGTGTGGGGAGTGTGGGGAGTATGGGGAGTGTGGGGAGTGTGGGGAGTCATGTCTTTCTCATCTTCTTCCCCTTCCTTACCTCCCACACCTTCCTTACCTCCCACACCTCCCACACTCGCTCAACGATCCTTTTGATCCTAGCGTTACCGAGTCCCACACCTCCCACACCTCCCACACTCCCCACACTCCCCCCTCTCTCTTAATCTTCTGGTGTACGTAGATGCCAAGTAGTCGATCGCTCATAAGCATGAGCGACTTGAAACAGTTGGTCTTCTCGTAGGACTTTACCAATTAACTGCAAACCAATTGGTAGCCCATTTTGATCAAAACCACATGGCACACTTATTCCGGGTAACCCAGCAAGGTTCGCGGGAATAGTCATTAAGTCAACTAAGTACATACTCAGGGGATCAGTGGTTTTTTCTCCTGCCTTGAATGCTGTGGTGGGGGCAGTAGGACAAGCTAACACATCTACGGTTTCAAAAGCTTTTTCAAAGTCTTGCTTAATGAGAGTGCGGACTTTTTGTGCCTTAAGATAGTAGGCATCGTAATAACCGGCAGAAAGAACATAGGTTCCAATCATGATCCGGCGTTTGACTTCTGCACCAAAACCGGTCGCACGGGTACGAGTGTACATCGACAGTAGATTATCTGCATCTGGCGCACGGTAGCCATACTTAACGCCATCATAACGAGCCAGATTTGCCGACGCTTCCGATGGAGCGATGATGTAGTAGCTAGATAAACCATAGCGGAACCGGGGACAGGAAATGACATGAATTTCTGCTCCCAAATCTTGTAGTTGATCCAGGGCTTTGGTAACAGCTTGTTCAACAACTGAATCTAAGCCTTCACCAAAGGTTTCTTTAATGACACCAATTTTCAGTTTTCCTCTGGGTTTCAGGTCTGGTTTGAAGCTGGCGGTGTAGTCGGGAATTTCAACTTTCAGGCTGGTAGAGTCTTTGGGGTCGTATCCGGCGATCGCACCCAATAATATGGCTGCATCTTCTACTGTGCGTCCAAAAGGTCCGATTTGATCCAAAGATGAAGCAAAAGCCACCAAACCGTAACGAGAAACCAGCCCATAAGTCGGTTTCATCCCCACAATACCGCAGAAAGATGCGGGTTGCCGAATCGAACCACCAGTATCGGAACCGATAGCAACAACACATTCGTCTGCTGCTACTGCTGCTGCAGAACCGCCGGAAGAACCACCAGGAACCCGTGATAAATCCCAAGGATTAGCAGTAAGTTGGTAAGCAGAGTTTTCTGTGGAACCGCCCATGGCAAACTCATCGAGATTGGTTTTGCCCACCATCACCGCACCAGCATCCGCCAGTTTTTGCGTCACAGTTGATTCATAAGGCGGTACAAAATTTTCTAGCATCCGAGAGGCGCAAGTCGTGAGGATTCCCTTCGTACACATATTGTCTTTGATGCCAATAGGAATCCCTGCTAAGAGCCCAATTTCCTCCCCATTGGCAATTTTAGCATCCACTTCTTGCGCTTGTTGTAGTGCCTTTTGGGCAGTGACGCACAAAAAACTATGTAATTTAGGCTCTAGCGCTTGAATACGGTCTAAAGCTGCTTGAGTAATTTCAACTGCAGAACGTTCTTTGTTAACTAGCTGTTTGTGCAACTCGCGGATGGATGCCATGATTGTTCCTTTTATGACTCAAGTTCATAATTTTAGCTAAATTTCGTAGTGATCTAGCGACATTCCATCTGGTAACCGTGACCCTAAATTGAAAAGTTGAATGCACTGGTTACAGATTCAGCGGTATTAGTGGAGAATGGGGCGGGTTAACTCCGCCCGTACTCTAATCATCCACCTGCGGCAAAAGAAGCCATAATCAGCACTGAGAGTAAAATACCAGGGGTTAGTAACGTAACTAGCATGAAAAAGTCATGGGCAGACATAGGTATTACTCTTCAATTGTCTTTATGATCACTGCTATTTTAACTCGCGCCTTGCACTGCGCCCATAAGGAAGTTTGGGTCTAGTACAGCGCGGTGTAAATAAAGCACCCATTTCAAACAGGCACAAGCCTTGCTCTATAATACTTTTGACTGGTTACCTTACTAGCTATGACTGAAACAAAATACTATCAACAAGATACAGACCTGTGGCGTGAATTAATTGACAAAGAAAAAACTTATTTGTCAACTCGTAAAAATTTCTTAAATAGTCCCTCTAGAGTAGAGTTGATTAGACTTGCTTTACAAAACCCCCTGGAGAGAGCTACAGCATTGAAAATTATTAACTATCTAAGAAATGAAGAACGTCAGAGTTTATTTAATGAATTAATCAAGTTAGCTAGTGTTGGTCATTCAGATATTGAGTTAGTTCGTCGTGCTATTCTTGCATTTGATAAAATGTGGCTTTTAGAAAATATTGAAACTCAGGCAGAATCTGTATTAGAAAATGGTACAGATGAAGAGTATAGACGGTTATTAGAACTTTATACTCAACTTGATGATAAACTGACTCAACGCCTAGCTGCAAAAGCAGCACAACATCCAGACATTGATATCCAGGAAGTAGGGGAAGATTTTCAAAACTATCTTAAAACCAATACCCGTGAATGAATTTCGCTTCTATCTCCAAAATCCTCAAGGGCAATTTCATTCACGAGTATTGCATTTAACTACAAGGGAAGCAGAACGTTTTAAACTCCTGACTCCTGACTTCTGACTCCTGACTCCTTTTCATATTTCCTCTGGTAAAATTAGTCCCTTCAACGGTTGTGTAGCTTCTGTCTTCGTCAACCCTTTACATTGAACCAGTACACCGAACCCTCCTAGTCCAATGGGATCTAACAGTTGGTGTAGTGCATCCCGACGATGTAGTAAATCAGAGATCAGTTGCGTTGTATGGGAGAGACCAGCAATCCGATCGCCCAATCCCAATGCCATCAAAAACAATCCTTGCTGGGTAAAACCAACTTGATCTAATCCGCAACGCTCACCCCATCTTTCCAAAGCAGTAAAATCAACATGAGCCGTTATATCCTGTTGTCCTATATTGATATAGGGATCATTGTGGTGCTGATGCTGATAGTAGCACTGTAGAGTTCCTTGCGATCGCCTAGGGTTGTAGTAACGACTGGCAGGGTAGCCATAATCTATAGTTAATACATATCCACGCTGCAAGCAGTCTGTCACTATACTCAACCAATGCAACGCTGCTAAATTAATTTCACTCCGGTAACCATCTGGATAGGTATTTTGAGCAAACTCTACTCCCACTAAATCGAAATATTCAGCAAGCTTAGGTGTGGAAGATTCTCCGATAACTTCCACAAATAATGGCACAGAATCATGGGAAGTAGGGGGAGAAATTGTGACATAAACTTCCCGCAGTTGTCCCTGTTCTAGAAGGAACTGATGTACTGGCAAAGCATCTACCAACTCATTAGAAAAAAAGCAGCCAATAATTGAGTTAGTTGGTATTTCCTCTAGACTGCACCAACGTACAGGAAATTCTTGCAAGCGTTGCTGTTGTTCTTGCCTTAAAACTGGAGACTTTTCAGCAATGATGTAATCAAGTGCAGCCCAAAAATCTGGATACTGGTGCTGGACATACTTCATCAGATCCAGTGCTAGGAATCCTTGACCTGCCCCCATTTCTACCAGAGAAAATGGTACAGGTTTCCCTAAAATCTCCCACATTTGAACAAACTGCACTGCTAGCAACTCACCAAAGTCAGCACCAAGATGCACAGAAGTGAAAAAATCCCCCTGCTTTCCCAGAGTTACTGCTTTTGCAGAATAGTAACCATGTTCAGGGTGATATAACACCAACTCCATGAATTCGGCAAAAGTAATTCGCTGTTGGGGAGTTTCAGCTATGCGGTTTGCAATGACTTGACACAGCCCTGGATTGGAATTACCCGCAGCAGGATGAAGCCTTAATTGTGAATTATCAAAATTCATTTTCCCCCAGCTTGACCTTTCCTAGCAGGTGTTGACTCCAGATTGTACCATTTTAAAACTAGATTTGGTCTTTGCCGCAAGTATTATCCACTGGGTAGTGGGTATGCTTAAGCTTTAACTTGGGAGACAACCCTCGATGTCGCTAACGTGCTAAGGATCAGCACCCAGCGAGGTTGACTGCACCACCTGCAACTGCACCATTGACAGCATTGCTGAGAGTATGGTGGCGGTTGGTAATTAAGCCTAACAGCGTGCTAGTTCCTGCACCAATTCCGACGTCTCGCACCACGTGACTTCCTCTACTATGGCAGTTTCCGTGGTCGATAGCATGAACAGCAGCACCGGCTGCTGCCCCGTTAATGGCATTTTTAGCTGCGTGATGATGCCCAGTAATCTCGCCAGTGACTGTGCTAGCCCCTGCACCGATTCCGATATCTCGGATCTGATTGTTGTCTGCAGATACGGGTTTCATAGACACTAGGTTGGCACTGACTAGACTTGTAGCAATCAGGCTGGGTAATAGTGCGCTTTTTAAAATCCGATTCATCACTGTACCTCGATAGACAATTAACTGCTCTCCTATTTAATAGGATCGATAGTAGAATTTTAAGCAGTCTTACAACAGTTTTAAATCTAGTTTAGGTGAGAGATGTTTTTTGATCCTGGCTCTAATGGATTATTGCATCTAGCTAATTAGTCGCAAATGTCAGTGCCTCAGTAGTTGAACTTAAGTTATAGAAGAGAAGTCTTGGATGGAGATCGCTACTATCCTGGAGTTACCTAACTCTCCAGGATACAAGGAGCTGTTGCCAGAGTTTGTGCCCCTTTTTGCATTAATTCAATATCTGATAGCGACCAAGAACGAACTGATTGACAGTGATGTGCCGCTAACAACCCCCATAATCCCTTAGGGATCAAAACTGGCACAACCAAGTTAGCACGCACTTGGAGATCGCGGAGAAAATCTCGGTGACAAGGCTGGATTGGTTCTACTTCTATATCAGCGATCGCCCTCACTCTTCCTGCCAAATACATAGCAGCATACTCGTTGTTAAAACAATCTTCAGGACCGGTTGAACCAAGGATTGAAAATTCTTTGGAACTCAAAGATTCAAAAGTTACCTGTCCTTCCCACTGATCATAAAAATAATACAAAGCTACGCGATCAATCTGGAGCGATTCTCTGATTTGGTGCGTTGTTTGTTTGACTAAGGCATCCCGCTGCATTTTTTCAATCAGGCGATCAAGTACTCTTTTCAAACCCTGATCGTAATGCCTCTTTAAGCTAGTAGGGTCAGATTCTGGCGATGAATAAATTTGCACAGCTTTCTCATTATAACTAAATAAAGATTATTTAATTTCTATCTTAAGTTATTTGTAACATACCACACACCTGCCTAAATTAAGCACACCAATTCCACTCTCTTGAAAGCGCCCCACTGGCGGCGCACCACCCGTTATGAATGAAAGAAACTCGTCCTGCTCCCTGCTCCCTCTCGATAGCAGATGGGGCATAGCCCCACCCACAGCAGTTACCTATCTACTGAACCCATGATGATATCAACGCTACCCAGAATGACTACAATATCAGCGACCTTCATACCCCGCAGTAAATGAGGGACAATTTGGACGTTGTTGAAATCAGCTGCGCGGATTTTCCACCGCCAGGGGAAGGCGTTGTCATCACCAATCAAATAAATTCCCAGTTCACCTTTACCGCTTTCTACTCGGGAGTAGATTTCACCTTTGGGAATCTTGAAGGTGGGAGCAATTTTCTTACTAATATACTGGTAATCAAAAGCATCCCACTCAGATTTCTTCCCAGCCGCCATTCGCTTGGCTTCTAGGTTCTCAAAAGGTCCACCAGGTAGTCCTTTAATCGCTTGGCGAATAATCTTCACAGACTCTCGCATTTCCCGCATCCGTACTTGGTAACGGGCTAAGCAATCACCGGCAGTTTCCCAATGCACTTCCCAGTCGAAGTCGTCGTAACATTCGTAGTGATCAACTTTGCGCAAATCCCACTTCACCCCAGAAGCGCGTAACATTGGACCAGATAGTCCCCAGTTAATCGCTTCTTCACGGGTGATCGTGCCAATGCCTTCAACACGACGCCGGAAGATGGGGTTATTGGTAACTAGACGCTCATACTCGTCTGCTTTAGGCAAGAAGTAATCGCAAAAGTCTAAGCACTTGTCAACCCAACCATAGGGTAAGTCAGCGGCTAGACCGCCAATCCGGAAGTAGTTGTGGTTAACCATCCGATAACCTGTGGCTGCTTCCCACAGGTCGTAAATCATCTCCCGTTCACGGAACTGGTAGAAGAAGGGAGTTTGAGCGCCGACGTCGGCGAGGAAGGGACCAAACCACAGTAAGTGATTGGCGATGCGATTCAACTCCAGCATAATAACGCGGATATAGCTGGCGCGTTTGGGAACGGGAATGTCTGCCAGTTTTTCTGGGGCGTTAACGGTAACAGCTTCGTTAAACATTCCGGCTGCGTAGTCCCATCGACTCACATAGGGAACGTACATAATATTGGTGCGGTTCTCCGCAATTTTTTCCATCCCCCGATGTAAGTAGCCGATGACCGGTTCACAATCAATGACATCCTCGCCATCTAGCGTGACAATTAGCCGCAGCACCCCATGCATTGAGGGATGGTGAGGACCCATATTCAGCACCATTGGTTCGGTGCGGGTTTCTAATCTTGCCATTAATTTAGTAATCTCCCCTTAGTGAATACTTGTGCAGTCAACCCTCAATTTTTCCGTCATCAGTTTAATTATATTGACAGAAGGCAGAGTAAGTCGGTTATGACTGAGCCAGAAAAGTTGCGATCGGCTACAGATTTTAGACTTGAGACGCAAATTTAATTAACCTAAAAGGAAGTACTTTGACATAAGTCTGATGAAGAGCAATTCTGAAACACAGCTTGATCCAGAAGAAGAAGTAGCCTTTTTGCATATTCCTGTTCTGAGTGGGAAGGTCATTGAGGGTTTGGCGGTGCATTCTGGTGGACATTATCTAGATGCAACAGTAGGCGGTGGTGGTCATACTCGCCTTATTTTAGAAACTGCACCAGATGTGCGAGTGACCGCCCTTGACCAAGATGAACAGGCACTTTTAGCGGCGCAGAAGCAATTGGTTGAGTATGGCGATCGCATACAATTTATCCTCAGCAACTTTGCTACCCACAAGTTTCCTCCTGAGATTTTCGACGGTATTATTGCTGACTTAGGTGTGAGTTCTTACCACCTAGATACACCGGAACGGGGTTTTAGTTTTCGCCACGAAGCCCATCTGGATATGCGGATGGATCGACGACAGTCGCTGACAGCAGCCGATATTATTAATGAGTGGGATGAAGCCGAATTAGCGAATATTTTTTTTAATTATGGTGAGGAACGGTTATCCCGGCGGATCGCCAGACGCATTGTGGAACAGCGTCCTTTTCATACGACCGTGGAATTGGCGACTGCGATCGCTTCCTCTGTCCCCCCCAAATACCGTCATGGCAGAATTCACCCCGCCACCCGTGTTTTTCAAGCTTTGCGAATTGTGGTTAACGACGAGTTAAAATCCTTAGAGACTTTCATTGAGCAAGCACCAAACGCCCTTGTCCCAGGTGGCAGAATCGTAATTATCAGTTTTCACAGTCTTGAAGACCGCTTAGTGAAGCATGGTTTGCGAAATTCACCATTGTTACGGGTATTGACAAAAAAGCCGATGACAGCACATGAAGAGGAAATTGTCAATAACCCTCGTTCTCGTTCTGCCAAGCTGAGGATAGCGGTTAGGAGTGAGGAGTTAGGAGTTAAGATTTCTGGGCAAGATTATACAAAAGGTTGAACCTTCACCCTCTTTGCTTTCAACCGTGATGGTTCCGTTCATCAAGTGCAGCAATTTGTCTACTATGGCTAGTCCTAAACCTGTGCCACCGTGTGTGCGTGTCGTAGACTGATTTAATTGCCAAAATCCTTGGAAAATGTGTTTTAATTCAGCTTCTGGGATGCCAATGCCAGTATCTCTGACCATTACCTCTAGTTTGTCTTGATCTGTTTGTCGTACTTCTACAAATACGCCACCGACGTTTGTGAACTTAATGGCGTTGTCAAGCAGGTTAACCAACACTTGTCGCGAGCGATCTTTGTCATTGACAATTATAGGATTTTGGATATTGGTGTGAACAGCCAAAGTTAAGTTTTTTTGCTTAGCCAGGAAATGTAGTTGTTCTGTGGTATCTGTGACTAGCTCCACTAAGTTAAATTCTTGCCGTTGTAGCTCCAGCTTATCTGCTTCTAGTGTCGAGAAGTCAAGTATATCCTCGATCAGCGCTAGTAATTGTTTACCGCTGTTGACAATTCTTTCTACCATAGTTTTTAATTCAGGGGGTAGCAGATGGTAATAGCGGCGCAGCAGTAGTTGGGAAAACCCCAAAATCGTATTCATTGGGGTGCGCAGTTCGTGGGATACAACTGATATAAACTGCGACTTGATCCGTGTGGCTTCTTGTAATTGCAAATTCTGGAGTTGAATTGACCGCAGTTGTTCTTCTGCTTGTTTACGAGCAGTGATGTCGCGTAATAGCCAGCGCCAACCCAGTAAGTTACCTTGGTCGTCGTACACAGTCGTTAAATTTATAGAGCAGTCAAATTCATTACCGTGGCGTGGTTGTAAGCGAATTTCCCACTCCTGTATTTGCTCCATTCTACGCAGTTGGAGCAGTTGGGTACGAAAGGCTCGGCGTTCTTCTTCTGGAATATAATTGCTCAGGGGTTTGCCTATGAGAAACTTTTTCGGGACTTTGATCTGGTTCGTAGCGGCGCGGTTGGCTTCTATGATTTTACCGTCGGTATCTGTTACTAAATAGCCATCAGGCGCACAATCGAATAATTCTAAGTACCGTTGGTGTTCTTTCTCGATCAAATTTTGAGCGATCGCTAAATTTTCATTCTGCGCAATCAACTCTTCCTCCGCCACATGCAATTCTTCCAAAGCAGTGTGGAGATCCTCTAAAGCTTGGACCAGCAAATGTTTTTGTGACAAAGATGATTCGCCGACACACTGATCAAACGCCTTCGTACGCTGGTGTACTTGTTCTATCTGCTGGGCAAACTTTTCCAAATCCACACATCTATCCCCATCACTTATGAAGCTACCTAACAGTGTATGTGGGCGGATTCCATATAGACTCTATCTTTAGTCGTTAGTCATTCTCCTCCTGATCTGCACTATCCTCACCTTGGCGATTTGCGCTGGATTCTACCATATCGCGTCTACATTTAGAATGAAATAGCCCTCCAATGCGCGTTTTGTGCTACCTTTGGTAAGTAAAACAGGTTAGAGTTAATAAGTGGTACAGAAAACGGCAATTACAGAAGTTATTAAAAGCTTAGCAGATATAGAATCTCGATTCAATTTACACCGGACTGAAAATGAGCAGTTTTTTACAGAATGGCATGAAGATTTACCAGAGATTATAGATACAGAAAAGGCGTCTCTCGATTTAATTAGACGCCGATACCTCTATCACCAAGCTGATGGAAATTTAACTGAGGGAACTGTAACGCTACTGATAGGTTCGCCGCTATTGGAAAGGGCGGGTTTTTATGATTATCGGTTTAAGATGCGGGGAGAAGCATCGGTTGAGATTGTTCTCGATGACGATGATGATGAAGTAGAAACTCTCAGGGGACGGATTGATGTTTTAGTGCTGCAAAATCGCTTTTGGGTGACGCTGTTGGAGTCAAAACGGACGACTGTCTCAGTGATGACTGCACTTCCGCAAACTCTCACCTATATGATGGCAAATCCCCTTCCAGATCAACCCGCTTTTGGCATGATGACGAATGGCGATGGAATCATTTTTGTGAAGCTATCCCAACAAGGTATGCCTCAGTATGACATCTCAAGGGTGTTTTCACCTGCTCCTCTGCGGAATGAACTGTATACTGTTTTGCAAATTTTGAAGCGCATCGGTCAATCGATTACGCAGTGATGGAAGTGCAAGATTGTATGTCAGAATACAGGAGTCAGGAGTCAGAATTTATCTTTATGAGTGGTATCTGTCTTAGTGGCTCTTGAAACATCCTGTTATCTCTCGATAGTTTAACAATTCTGACTCCTGTATTCTTCTCTGGATGTGGTAGCAACACAATCAAAAAGCCACAATAGAATGTATAGGCTTTGCAAACAAAGCCTTGCCAGGAATAAGGAGTCTATTATCAGTGGTATTACAAGTTAAAAAAAGCACCTACGAAGCTAAAACCCAAGAAATCGCCAAACAACTTCTAGCAGCAACGCAGGAGAATCGTTCGTTCTTGGCAGCGTTGCGGGATCAGATGCGCTGGGATGATAAATTACTAGCTTGGGCAATGAGCAATCCAGGGTTGAGGGTACAGCTATTTCGCTTTATTGATACTCTTCCTGCATTACATAGTAAATCGGAAATTGCCTCGCATTTACAAGAATATCTTGGTGATGAGTCAGTAGAACTACCAGCAGCCCTCAAGGGAATGCTAAACTTTGCTAACCCTGACTCAATGCCTGGACAAGTTGCAGCTACAACTGTTTCTACAGCGGTAGAAACATTAGCTCATAAATATATTGCGGGAGAAAATATCAAAGGGGTACTCAAGACAATTGAACGACTGCGTAAGGAAAAAATGGCTTTCACCGTAGACTTGTTGGGTGAGGCGGTGATTACTGAAGCAGAAGCCCAGTCTTACTTAGAACGGTACTTGGAATTGATGCAACAATTGGTGGAAGCATCCAAGAGTTGGACGCCAGTTCCCTTAATTGACGAAGCTGATGGGGAAGTTTTGCCAAAAGTCCAGGTGTCTGTGAAACTAACGGCGTTTTATTCGCAGTTTGACCCACTGGATGCTTTAGGTAGTGAGGAACGAGTGGGCGATCGCATTCGCCTTTTGTTACGTCGTGCCAAAGAAATAGGTGCTGCCGTTCATTTTGACATGGAACAGTATGCCTATAAAGATCTAACTTTGAGTATCTTGAAAAAATTGTTGCTGGAAGAAGAATTTAGGCAACGTACAGATATTGGCATCACAATCCAAGCATATCTGCGTGATAGTGAGCAAGATGCGCAAGATTTGATTGCTTGGGCAAAACAGCGTGGTTACCCGCTGACAATCCGGTTAGTCAAAGGTGCATATTGGGATCAAGAAACCATTCTAGCAGCACAGAAACATTGGCAACAGCCAGTTTATAACGATAAAGCGGCGACGGATGCTAACTTTGAGCAGATCACTGAGTTATTGCTTTTGAATCATGAATATGTGTATTCTGCAATTGGTAGCCATAACGTGCGATCGCAAGCCCATGCTATAGCAATTGCTGAAAGTCTAAATATCCCCCACCGTCGCTTTGAAATGCAAGTCCTCTACGGGATGGGCGATAAATTAGCTTCATCTTTGGTGAACCGGGGTTACCGAGTCAGAGTTTACTGTCCCTATGGTGAACTTCTACCAGGAATGGCTTATCTGATTCGCCGCTTACTGGAAAATACCGCGAATAGTTCCTTTTTGCGGCAAAATCTGGAAAATCGTCCCGTAGAAGAACTCATTGCACCCCCTGAAATCAGAGAGAGGGAGAATTCCTTAATTCCTCACTCCTCACTCCTCACTCCTCACTCTCAATTTATCGGTGTAGCTGATACAGACTATGCTGAGGAGGAGGTTAGAAAGAAATCTCTTCAAGCTTTGCAAACTGTTCGTCAACAACTTGGTAAAACCTATCTACCGTTGATCAACGGCGAGTATACCAATACAGAACAGATGATAGATTCCCTCAACCCCTCAAATTTTAACGAGGTGGTTGGTAAAATCGGACTGATCTCTGTTGAACAAGCCGAACTTGCGATGCAAGCTGCAAAAGCTGCATTTCCTGGTTGGCGCAAAACACCTGTAAAACAACGCGCTGAAGTTTTACGGAAAGCTGCTGATTTGATGGAAGAACGTCGTGCTCAATTAGCAGCTTGGATGGTTCTGGAAGTTGGAAAAGCAGTGCGAGAGGCGGATGGTGAGGTTTCTGAGGCGATAGACTTCTGTCGTTACTACGCTGACGAAATGGAACGGTTGCACCAAGGTTACAATTATGACGTTCCTGGGGAGATGAATCGCTATCTCTACCAGCCACGGGGAATTGCGGTGGTGATTTCTCCCTGGAATTTTCCACTGGCTATTGCTACGGGAATGACCGTTGCAGCTTTGGTGACTGGTAATTGTACTTTGCTAAAACCAGCAGAAACTTCTACTGTCATTGCGGCGAAATTGGCGGAAATCTTGGTAGAAGCTGGGATACCTAAGGGTGTATTTCAATACGTGCCAGGAAAAGGTTCGACAGCCGGTGCTTATTTGGTGAATCATCCTGATACTCATGTGATTGCTTTTACGGGATCTCAAGAAGTTGGTTGTAGAATTTACGCAGAAGCGGCGATTCTTAAACCAGGTCAAAAGCACATGAAGCGAGTCATTGCTGAGATGGGTGGGAAGAATGCAATTATCGTGGATGAAAGTGCTGATTTAGACCAAGCGGTTATTGGGGTTGTGCAGTCGGCGTTTGGTTACAGTGGGCAAAAATGTTCTGCTTGTTCGCGGGTGATTGTACACAAGGCGATTTATGATACCTTTGTGCAACGTTTTGTGGCGGCGACGAAATCTCTGAATGTTGGGGAGGCGGAGTTACCTAGTACGCAAGTGGGTCCGGTAATTGATGCAAATGCACGCGATCGCATCCGTGAATATATTGAGCAAGGTAAGGCAGAAGCAAAAGTTGCTTTGGAAATGCCAGCGCCTGATCATGGGTATTTTATCGGGCCTGTGATCTTTTCGGAAGTTTCGCCAACAGGGATTATTGCTCAGCAGGAAATTTTTGGTCCGGTTGTGGCTGTGATTCGGGTAAACTCTTTTGAGGAGGCATTGGAGGTTGCGAACGGTACTAACTTTGCTTTGACTGGTGGACTTTACTCTAGAACGCCTTCCCACATTCAAATGGCGCAGGAGGAGTTTGAGGTGGGGAATTTGTATATTAACCGTACGACTACGGGTGCTATAGTTGCACGGCAACCGTTTGGTGGTTTTAAGCTTTCTGGGGTTGGTTCTAAGGCTGGGGGCCCTGATTACTTGTTACAATTTTTGGAACCACGGACGGTGACTGAGAATATTCAGCGTCAAGGTTTTGCACCAATTGAGGGGGCTGATTAGGGGAGAGAGGGGGGAGAGGGGGGAGAGGGGGGAGTAATCCTGGCTTTCTTACCTCCCACACTCCCTGGATTTTATTGTTGAACCGCAGAGGGCGCGGAGGGCGCGGAGGGATTTGGATGAGTGATGTTGTTATTAAGGTTGCTGAGTTGCGTGAGGAGTTGATGGCGATTCAAGCAATTAGAAAATCGGTTTTTCAGCAGGAACAAGGGGTAGATGAGGTTCTGGATTTTGATGGGTTGGATGAAATTTCTGATCAGTTGATTGCTTGTATGGATGATGAATATGTGGGTACGGCTAGGATTAGGTATTTGGATGAGAAAACTGCGAAGATAGAAAGGTTGGCTGTTTTGCACACAGCTAGAGGTCGGGGTATGGGTAAACAAATTATGGAAAAGGCTATGGAAGTTATAGCTAGCAAGAATATTCCTCTAGTTGTGATTCATTCCCAAGAGTATGTGAAAGGTTTGCATCAACAATTGGGTTTTCAGGAAGAAGGTGAAGTATTTGAAGAGGCAGGTATTCGTCATGTGAAAATGGTAAGAACTTCAATCTGAAAAGGATGAATGGGCAATGGATACATTAACCCTGTATCGCAATATTATCCAGGAAAACATTAAGAAATACTGTGAAATGAGCAATTCTCAACCTGCTAACACTACAGAAACTACAATGAGCGATCGCCTTATCCTAGACGAACAACGCGACCAATACCTGTGGTTGCGTTGTGGTTGGGATGGAAAAAAAAGAGTGCAACACATTATCTTATACCTCCAGATTCAAAACGGTAAAATCTGGGTGGAAGAAGATAGTACTGATTTGGTGATTGTTGATGAACTGTTAGCAGCAGGTATTCCCAAAACGGATATTATTTTAGGCTTCCATCACCCTAGTAAACGAGCATTAACTGAATTTGCGATCGCGTAGGTTCAGATCTTGCACCTTCGATAGGCTCTTATCATCTCCCGATTCTTTAACAATTCAGACTCCTGAGTTCTTACCACAATACTGCTATTACTGTTCTTTACTATGAGTACCATGAACATCTCTTTATCCGAGCCAATGCGGGCATTTATCGAAGCACAAGTTAAACAAAAAGGTTATAGTACTGCGAGTGAGTATATTCACCATTTGATTCGCCAAGAGCAAGAAAAGGTTGAAAGCAACCGGTTAGAAACTCTCTTACTTGAAGGTTTAGATAGCGGCGACCAGATCGAAATTACCGAGGAATGGTGGGAAAATAAAAGGGAGAAACTGATGCAGCGTCTGCGTCAGGTAGTGTAATCGCCAATCACTGTAGGGTAGAGTTGAGGCAACAGAATCCAACAACTAAAGGCTTCTGCAGCTAAAATACAAGTATCAGTCTACAGTGAGGTGTTTATGGGTAAGGAAGAAGAACTACTTGCACACTGGCGAGAACTCGCACCGGAAAAGCAACAAAAAGTTTTGGAGTTTGTGGAACTTCTTAAATCTGAGTCAGAGACAATACCCTCCAAATCTGATTTTGTACCACAAACACCCTTAGCCAAGAAATTATGGGAAATCCGACAACGAGCGATCGCTGCTGGCTTGCGACTGCTCAACGAAGACGAAATTGAAATTGAACTTGCTGCACGTCGAGGTGGACTCTGTGAGTCGTAAGAAGACGTACATAGACTCTGGTGTACTCATTACCGCTTTTCAGGGGATTCAGTCAGTCAGCATCAGAGCCAATGAAATTCTTAACGATGAAAATCGGGAGTTTGCCTCAAGTCGTTTCGTTCAGTTAGAAGTCTTGCCTAAAGCCACCTATAACAAGCAACAAGACGAAACAGAATTTTACGAAACCTTTTTTAGTGCTGTCATCCACTGGGCAACTGACTTCGAGCAAATTATACAACATGCTCACCAGATTGCCTGCACTTACGGTTTAGCTGCGATGGATGCCATACATGTGGCGGCTGCCCTGCAAATTAAAGCTGCTGAACTGATCACCACTGAAAAGCCAACCAAACCAATGCACCGAGTAAGGGAAATCCAGATTATTTCATTGTAATGCGATCGCTCTTATAGGGACTTCCAGAAAATAAAATATCTCAACCATAGACCGATCAATCCTATTGTAGCCTTTACAAGATTTGGGTTCCAGGATTTCAATTAATTTCATTTGCAGGCATTTTAAGAGCGATCGCGCAATCTGATGGTTTTGGTCCAAAATCGCGCAGTATGTTGCAGTTGTTAGCCAAAAGCCACATCCCAATTAGTAATCCCACAAGTAGAGCAACTGAGAAACCCGTAGGGCACACTTGTCTACGACGTCCGGGAGGTGAAACCCCTGCATTTATGTATGGGGTTCTAGGTTCGTGCTTATGTTTCTGGAAAAATTCCACTAGCTAAAATACCGAGAATCTTATTCACATCTTTGAGATAATATTCGCTCAAATCAATGCTTAATATTTGTCCTTCTAGTTTCAGAAATTGCCAAATACTACCTGTTGTGACTGTACCATAAATTGTTGTAATTTCAATTGCTGCTTGTTGATTAAAAATTTGGGCTGCTACCATTTCTGCTGCACACTGACCCAAACCTCCATTAATGTTCTCTTTTTTCGCTTCTACAACCGTAATTACTGGCGCTGTCACAATCAAAATTTCGGGAGATTTGGTAATAATGAAATCACAAGTACCATTTAATCCTTTGCTTTCATCAACGGTAAAATCAACCCCGGAAAATAAACTAATTTGTTCCTTGAGTTGTCGGCGCAAATCGACTAAAACTGGTGCAATGATTAATTCAGAACGGGCTTTTTCACTATGACTAGCTAAGGCGATCGCTAGATTATAATTGAGAGTCTCTGTAAGTAAATTACTGGCTGCTAATTCGGCGGATGCTGCAAAAATATCGCGCTTTTCTACCGTAGTTAAGCCAAAACTTTGTTTGGCTTTAGCTAGACTAAACTCGCTGTAGGACATAGGACTATCCTTCAAGTTAAGGAATTTGTAATTGAGTACAGTATTCTGTTACTGAGGAAAAGCAGAAGGGGGTGCATCCCAGTTTTGCACAAATAATGATCAGTAGTGTGAGCATCTTGCTCACATGGACTACAAGGGAGCAAGATGCTCGCACTCAGAATTTACGAAAACGGGATGCACCCAGCAGAAGGCAGCTATCTAAGAAAGAAAGTCAGAGAAGCCTTGCCGACTCATGGGATTGTTCAGGATACTGAATATCCCATGAGGCATCATACCAACATTTAGTATTTGTATAATGTCTTTTTATATCTCTATCTCCGCCAGTTACTATCATAATATCTTTTTTTTCTCTTTCCGATAAGATAGTAGCTGTAGCGACTAAAATTATATCTGCATCAAGCGATTTTTCTGGACCATTTAATATGCCTAATATTTTTCTATGTGTGTTATTTACATGAAAAATATTTTTTTAATATTTTTTTATATTAGTTTATTGCTCTGCTTCCTCTAAGTTTTTAAGAGTCTCTGTCATTTCTTCTTCAGTATATTTATCGTCCCAATAATGCTTTCCCGATATAATAGCATAAAATACTATTATATACTACCAATTACTTAAAAGATTCTAAAAAACTAATAAGACATGGTGGATTCTCTGCATATTGAGATAAGGTAGAGATTATATTATCTCTAGATATTTTTAGTCTTACCTTTAACTTGGTAGAAAAGTAACAAGAAGATGCCTGATTAGCTTCTTCTATTAATTTCTTAAGAAAACTACAGAAAAAATCTAATTCAAATTTCCCTCGAAAACATTTTTGATAACCTTCTGAATGAAATTCGTCCAATTTTTTCTCAATTGCTTCCTGTGAAATTGATGCGGAATCAGGAAACAGGTTACTTAATGTAACAAGAGTATATTTACTCTCGATCTTGTCTAAAGAAATATCTACAAACTTTTTAATTTCATAGTTTGATAAATTTAGCGTCCTACCTAGGTTTCTCTGACATGCTATCCATGCATTTAATAATGCTACTTCTTCATGGAAATTTTTTTGGCGCAGTGCATATAGAGTTACAACCTTTTGAAAATCCGTTTCTAATTCTGGAAAAATATTAAATTCATTCCTTATTATCTCTTGAAATGTCGTTATTGATGTATATAGGTTTTCTATAGAATAACAAGGTGTCTCATAAATAGCAGAAGAATTTGCTGTTTGTGTTACGTATATTGAATCATCAAAATCTCTATCAATAAAATATGCCTTTTTCGCACTTTTATATTCTCCATGAGACTCAATGATTTTGTGAACATCTAAGACATTAGCTTTACCATTACACTTGAAGTAAATATCTTTCTCAGGTCTAGCATAGCTTTTAATTCTAATGCCATAATACTTGCTATCGTCGTCACCCTCAAAAAAACAAAATAATGCCAAATTAAATTGCTTATATTGTCTTGTAAATTGCATAAAAATAGCAGGAGGTCGGGTGCGAGCACTTCTTAAATTTTCAACCGTCATTCTTTAATCTTGGCTTCCTTCTGTAACAAAGGTATCTAAATCATAGGCATTTAAATCAAGATCGTTATCGAAAATAAATGGAGAGTGAGTTACTGCCAGCAAAAATTTGCATTTACCAGAATCAATAATATCAGGTAGTAACATCTTTTGCCATTCTATCGATAAAGATAATTCTGGTTCATCAAACAAAACAATAAAGTTGTTATTAGATGAATCATCAAGATAAATTTTGGAAAATATAGAAATAATCTGTTTTTCCCCCGAAGAGAGATTTACAAGGTCAATAGGTTTATTATTTTTTGTATCAACGATACAGATATTAATAGTTGTTTCATCATACACGACTTTTTTGTTTTTCAAATAAGTATTACAAATTTTAGCAAATTTCTTAATAGATTCATCCTTATCCTTTTGCTGTTCGTACACACTAATGAGCTTGGAGAGGAAATAGATAAGTTGGTCATATTCACCTGAGTTAATTTTCCCTGTTGCAACTAGGCTTTCAATTTTCTCTTTTTCTTCACGAGATATATTTTGATCACCAACTCTACCTAACACTATCTTTAACAAATCAGGCTGAATAGTCTCCTTCATTTCTGAAGTATTCGTTATCCCCTCTACAAGCTGGGTAAGTATTTCTCCTGATAATTTAGAGAAAGAATGAACTATAGAGTCTCTCATATCTAACGTGAATTTATCAAATTTACTAACAACATCATCCATACCAAATTGGATAAGTCTTTCATCATTATTCTCAATGTCATCAATATCAATATTTACTCCTTTATAATCTAAGTTCTTCAAATCTTCTTCAATTCTTCTATAGGTTGGGAAATACATGATTTTCTCTAGAAGATTATTGTCAATCAACCTGATTTTATCTTTCAAGAAATTATCATTATTTTCTGGCAAGGCAATAACATCTAAGGTATTTTTATTGTCAATATTTGTTTGCCTTAGAGAATGTAATACGATTTTACTAAGATCAAGCAAAGAAGATGAAGATATTCTTACATCATATTTTCCCAAAGAAATGCTGCTCAATTCATCTTTATTAACTTCAATACTTTCTCCAGTCATAAACTCAAGCTTTACAGACTCAAAATCTATCGTTCTAAGCTTGCTAAACTTCCCAGACAAAAGGTAGTAAAGAATGTTGAGAATGGTTGTCTTGCCAGAACCATTTTCAGCAATAAGTATTAACGTTTCTTTCTCAAAAGAGATGTTAACATTTTTCGAGCCAAAAAGGTTGCGGATTGAAAACGATTTTAAAGAACTTGTATTTAATCTTTGACATAAGGATATTTTTTCTAGCATAAATGACCTGTTAAGAAATACGGGGAGTGGGGAGGAGTTAGCTTAGACTTTGCCGAGCACGATACATCATCTTGAAAAAACCTTAGATAAATCGAGAACTAAATCAGGGAACCTGGGCAGATAAACAGATTCATTTGGTAGAAAAATCACCTTTCTACGATACCCAAATTTGCCTTGCAAATCTTGATATGGTTCGCTGTAGGATTCCAGACAATTATTGACTAAATTAAATATCCAGTAATCAGAAATACCTGCTTCAGCATAAAGTGGTAATTTAACTTCTTGGTCATATTTCAAAGAAAAATCAGAAATCTCAATTAAAAGTAATATATCATTAGGACTGGGATGGGCATCGAGATAGTCATCATCTTGATTTTGCGCGATGATGAAATCTGGTTCAGGTTCGCTGAAATCAGGGATGATAATTGGCTCTTGTCCTCGCAGGATCGCCCGTTCTGCAAGAAGCTTGAATAATTCGCGAAACAGGCGGGTACTACAAACAGAGTGTGGTTTGCCTTTAGATGCCATGCAAATGATTTCTCCCTTGATCAGCTCAACTCGGTCATCCTCACCAAAAAATCTGAGTTCTGCTAAACGGTCATATTCAGCTATGGTAAAGCGTTTAGCGGTGGTTATAGTCATAACAGTTCAGGGAGTGCAGGGTTATTTGGATCTTAATCATTATTCCCGGAAACGCAAAATCCGGGTTTGGTGAAGTCTGGAATTTTCACGGTCTAAAATAGGACTGCTATAGTAAAATTGTACTTACAGCAATTTTCAGCCCACAAAACCACAAGCACCAGAGGCGATCGCAATTTTTGGGATGTGGTTCATACAACTGAAAAGTGCTGTGATAAATATAAAGGTCAGCGATCGCTCATCCAATGTCTCCCGCGATCGCGCCAAAAGGGGAATGTGTTGTGGCGACGAAACTCCTGATTGTAGAAAGTCCGGGAAAGGTCAAAAAGCTGAGTCAAATTCTGGGTGCTGATTGGTTGATCAGGGCCAGTATGGGGCATATGCGGGAATTGGCAGACGATGGGGAAGATTCTCTCGGCTTTGAACTTGACGGCGATAGGGTAAACTGCCGCTTTGTCGCACGGGGTTCACAGGGTAAGGAAACGATTCAAAAGCTGCGATCTGCGGTGCAACAGGTCAAAACTGTGGTGCTGGCAACTGACCCAGATCGAGAAGGGGAAACGATCGCCTGGCACATTCAGCAAGCCTTGAACCTCAAAAACCCTCAAAGAGTTGTCTATACTGAAATCACTCCAGCGGCAGTACAAGCGGCGATCGCCCGTCCCCGCACGATTGACCAAAATCTGGTCAACTCTGGTTTGTGCCGTTCCGTCCTTGATAAATTGGTGGGCTACAAAGGTTCTCCGTTGCTGTGGAAGTTGCAAAATGGGGCAAAGAGTATGGGACGGGTGCAAAGCGCGACGTTGCACATGATCTGTGAACGAGAACGGCAGATCCAAGTCTTTGTGCCACAGGACTACTGGAGTGTGTTCGTCGATTATGCAGAGGGCTTCCGTGCCTACTATCGGCGTGATACCACCGCAACCACGACGGAGGATGCTCAAAAAGATGATACCACAGCACCCACAGATAAACCAGTCCAAGAGTCAGAGCGGGTGTTGAGCGAGGCTGAAGCTGATCGCTTAGTCCAAATCGCACAACAGCACCCCCATAAAGTGGTAGAAATCGAGGGGAAAACAGTTAGCCGCACTCCACCACCCCCATTTGTAACTTCCACGCTACAACAAGCTGCCGGTTCTCGCCTGCGTTTTGTTCCAGAGAAAACGATGCAGGTCGCACAGTCACTCTACGAAGCAGGGTTGATTACCTACATGCGAACTGATAGCGTTGTCCTCAGCCCTGAATTCTGTGAGCAAGCGCGGAGTTGGCTAGAGAAAAATGACCCTGACAATGTGCCTCAGAAAACAGCAAGACATCGTAGCAGCAAAAATGCCCAGGAGGCACACGAGGCAATTCGCCCAACAGATGTGTTTCGTCCCTCGGCTCAACTACGCTTGGAATTGTCGGCTGATGAGTTTGCTTTGTACGTGATGATTTGGAAACGGGCAATGGCTACTCAATGTAAATCTGCTCAAGTGCGACAGACTCGAATTGTCACCCAATCTGGTTCTGTCTTCTGGCAGGCAAAAGGACAGGTAATACAGTTTGCCGGCTACACCAAATACTGGAACAATTTGACCGCAGATGTGGAACTGCCAGTTCTGCAATCAGGTCAATCTCTAACGTTGGTTCAAGCAGCACATGAAAAGAAGCAGACCCAACCACCACCCCGTTACAGTGAGCCGAAACTAGTACAGGTGATGGAACGCAAGGGCATCGGACGACCCAGCACCTATGCACCGACGATCCAAATCCTGAAGCAGCGGCAGTATGTAGAGTTGACTAAAGGAAATCTGCATCCAACGGTTCTGGGGCTAGATGTTGATCGTTTCCTCCAAGATGCTTTACCGGATCTCCTGGAAGCCGAGTTTACAGCGCAGATGGAAAAGGAATTGGACGCGATTTCTGATGGTAAGCAAGACTGGCAACGCTACCTGACGAGTTGGAACCGAGAATATTTTGCTCCAGCACTGGTAAAAGCGCAACAGGTGATTCCCAAACACTTAAGTTCAAATCCGGTTCCTCGTACGACTAAGACGCCCGATCTTTCGAGAACACGCTGCCCCCAGTGCAAGAATTACTTAGGAAAGATTCCGAGTAAGAAGGTGAAGAAAAAGTATTTTCTCAAGTGTGTGAGTGGTTGCGAAAATGTAGTCTTGTTTTGGAGCGATCGCACCAAGCAGTGGGAGCAACCCCAGTCAAAACAGCCAACCGATAGTCAATCTGTCTCCGTCCCCACCCAAAAAACCGCTTATCCGTGTCCAGTTTGCAAAAAACCATTAGAGGAATATGCCTACCAAAAGGACGGACAACAAAAACGCTTGCTACGTTGTTCCGACTCCAATGCTAGGAAAGACAAAAAGCATGAGCAAGCTGTTTACTTCTTGACCGCGACAGGTTGGTGGAGTCCCAAGTTTGGTGAGTTACCAGTTACACTATCAAAGCAGAAAGCCCACGAGGCTGAGAGTTGAGCGGGGCGAAATTCTTAATATAAGGTAAAGTTAGTACTATTTTTTCGCTGCCCAGAACTAGGAGGAGTTCCGTAGACCAGAAGGGCTCACGAGTCCTCTAAAATCTGCCCACTCGCGCCTATAAATTAACCTACGGAAAGATATCTAAAACTGTCAAAATCTGCCAAGATCGAACCAATAGCAGCTGTTATGGAGGTGGAGCGATGACAGATAATAGCGTGAAAATTGTCTCTCTGATCCCTAGTGGAACCGAGATTTTAGCCGCGCTGGGGTTGGTAAGTCAAATTGTTGGGCGATCGCACGAATGCGATTACCCTCCGGAAATTCAAGACCGACCAATTTGCACTCAAGCACGTTTGGACAGCAATGCACCCAGCCATGAAATTCACGATAAAGTTAACAATTTGTTACAATCTGCTCTCAGTATCTACCAGATTAAAACGGATGTTCTACAAAAACTGCAACCCACCCATATTATTACCCAAGACCAGTGTACTGTATGTGCAGTTACATTAGCAGAAGTTGAACAGGCAGTTGCTAGCCTCACCAATAGCTCACCCCAAATTATTTCCTTACAACCTAATGTTCTTCAAGATGTCTGGACTGATATTGAGCGTGTGGCTCATGCTTTTGGGATAGACTCGCGAAATTTATTAGAAAATTTAGAAGCCCGCGTCAAGATTGTCGAGCAAAAAACAAAAGGACTATCCCAGACAGAAAAACTCCCGACTGTCGCCTGTATTGAGTGGACTGATCCTTTAATGCTTGCTGCCAATTGGATTCCGGAATTAGTATCTTTGGCAGGAGGAAAACCACTCTTAGGCGTTGCAGGTCAGCCTTCTGCATCTTTGAAATTGGAAACACTACTCCAATTCAATCCAGATGTGATTATTTTTATGCCCTGCGGCTTCGATTTAAATCGCACTCGCCAAGAAGCTCAATTGGTAACTCATCTTCCAGAGTGGCAACAACTGCAGGCTAGTCAGCATAACAGAGTATACATCACTGATGGCAATTCCTATTTCAATCGCCCAGGCCCTCGACTTGTGGAATCCATTGAAATCTTAGCAGAAATTCTGCACCCGGAAATCTTCCAATATGGCTATAAGGGCAAGGCTTGGGAACTACTATGACCGAATCGCAGAAATTCTAGAGAGTACCCCACGGGCGGAGCACCACCCCTTTGAAAGAAACACCTCCACTCCAAGGGCGGGGAGACTACGTTCTTTGTTTAGTACCCGTTAACCAAAGAGAAATTGAGCAATTTACTAATAGCCTTTAGCTGACTGGTACTCAGCTAAAGGCTATTAGCTTGTTTAAGCTTGCTTTTTGTTGTCAAGCCGGGTCAGTCTTTAGACAAAAATAATTACATAATTTTCTCCAAATTCTGTAAATGTTTGATCTTTGAGGAACAAGCAGAAATAAACAGAAATAAACGGTATTTAGCGGCAACAACTTTAATTTACAGTCTGAGTAGTGTATTTATCCTCATTCTTTAGGAATATAAAAGAAACAGGACGCAGGAGCAGAGGATCTCTTGAGAGCACCCCACGGGCGGCGTACCACCCTCTATGAATGAAAGAAACTCCTTCTATTCCCTATTCCCTACTCCCTATTCCCTATTCCCTACTCCCTATTCCCTATTCCCTGCTCCCTGCTCCCTGCTCCCTGCTCCCTCTTGTTTCTTGAAAGTTCTAGTACAAGTTCTTTCCCCTCTGCCCACGACTTCTTCTGCCGCTCAAACTTGTGAGAAATGCGGGTAATGGGGTAAAATGTATGGCAGTGAAATTTTTTCATCGGGACTGCCTGGGAACGAGGGATAATGCGTAAGTCCTATAAGTTTAAGAGTAATGCTTTAGGTGAGAGGCAGCTAGTAATACGAGTATTTAGACTTTTAAGTAGATATACTTATGCTTCTTAAATGTGAGTAAAGAGGGCAGACATGGTAGCAATCACAGTTAATCAAAAGGTGTTTGAAAGATTAAGACAAGCTTACACAGAAAAGTTTGGTGGATCGCCAATGCTTTTAATTACCGCTCTAAATAATGTTTATCATGATCAACTAAACAATTTAAAAGATGTCATTTCAGATAAAACCATCCGCAACTTCTTCAAGAACACTGAACCGATGAAGATGCAAGAGAAAAATCTAAACTTCTTATGCGGAGTCTTGCTGGAATGTGAAAGTTATCAAGAAGCTTTGAGACAACAAGCAGCTTTAGAACAAGTAGAGTTAACAAACACTAATGAAAATGGAGATTGGCTAGACCGCTACCAAGAGTATCTGAGGACAAAGTGTGGCACAATGAAAGTCCTGACTATGACTCAACCTGTGGATTTAGATAGTATTTATGCTAAAGTAAATGTTCTAAAAAGTGTTAAAGCCAAGAAGCAAAAAACAATTGAAGAACTGTTGTCTCATATATCTAGTAGTCGGATAAACGATAGAGTGAGCAATGAAAATATTTCTGCTTTGAATGCTGTAAAGTCTTATCAAAAGCTCATTATATGGGGTAAGCCAGGAGCAGGGAAGACTACATTTCTTAAATATTTATCCATGCATTCTGCAACAGAATTAGGGAAAGAATTGATTCCAATTTTTATTTCATTGAAAGCATGGGCAGACGAAGAAGATAACGCAGACCTGATTGATGTAGTCACACGAGAATTTATTAGATGTGTTCCTGAACCAACTCAACTTGTTCAGGAGTTACTAGTGCAAGGACGTTGCTTAATTTTGTTAGATGGATTCGATGAGGTTGTAGAGGCAGAAAGCAACCGCATATACCGAAGCATTAATACTTTTATAGAACAATTTTCAAAAAATCGCTTTGTGCTTACCTGTCGTTCTGGGGCTTCAGATTATACATTTGAATATTTTACAGAAGTGGAGATGACACATTTTGATGAAAACCAAGTTATGCTGTTTGTGCAAAAATGGTTTGAATCCTGTCAAGAACCTAAGTTGAAAGAAAAATTTTTAGCGCAACTAGAAAAAAATAGTTCAATCAAAGAGTTAACCAATAGTCCGTTGCTACTGACTATGCTGTGTTTAGTATTTGAGGATAACTATGACTTGCCGAAAAATCGTTACTTATTGTTTGATGAAGCTGTCAATATACTTTTACGCAAATGGGATGCTAGCAGGCGAATAGATCGTAGTTTAATTAATAAATTAAATTTACCTTATCGCAGAAAAATTCATTTGATTGGTAAGTTAGCTTATGAGGCTTTTAATCAAGAACCTCCAAAATATTTTTGGTATAAATCGGAGCTAGAAGACTCAATTCAGAACTACATTAAAAATATTCCGGAAATGGCTCATGAGACTTTGCTTAATGAAAGCTTAGGTGTACTGAAAACAATTGAAGCAAATCATGGATTACTGGCTCAACAAGCTAAAGATGTTTATTCCTTCTCTCATCAGAGTTTTCGCGAATATTTTGTTGCTAATTATGTAGTAGAAAATTCTAAAGTTTTAGACGAAGTGATCACGCAACACTTAACAAAGCGTCAGTGGCAAGAAGTTTTTCTAATGATTGCGGGACGACTCGCAAATGCTGATGAGTTTTTAAAACTCATGTTCTGCCAGGTCAACATGTTAGTAAAAAGCGAAAGAATGCAAGATATGTTGAATTGGTTGTATGCGGTAACTGTCTACCACTCCGTGAAATCTAGTTCATGGAGGGCGTTTTATCTTTTTATTGACCAGTGGTTTGAACTATGTACCAATCGGCTTACAAAAAGCAATTCTCCTTTGGCTGAAAGGCTTGCTTATATACTGAGAGAGGTCAATACCGAAAGGGGACAAATTATTAAACGCTCACATTTTTCAAATTTTGCATTAAGTTTAGTTGATTTTCACGCTCAAGTTTTTGCTAAGGCTTCTGGTCAAAAATTTGAACCCCAGAAAGTGACTGCTTTACTTAGGAAAGAACTACCTGTTAACGATGAACAGAATATTTCTTGTCCACTACAGAATGTAGTAACTATTGATCAAGAGAAGGGCGTAATTACTATTAATAAGCAAAAAAGCCAAGTCACCCTGGATGAAGAACATTACAGAACTGATATTAACGAAAAAGATATAAATGCTACTACTCAACAACAAAACTACGATGATTTGCTAGAAGAACTAACAATTTTAAAAGAAAGTATGCCTAGTGATAATGATCCTATATCTGATTGGCAACAGTGGGCGGATCAATTGAGTGCATTTATGAAATTTTATTTAAATATTAGTTATAATGATATAAAATTTTCAAAAGAGGAAATACAAACTTTAGAAGACTATTTTTACGCCAATATTCTACTGATAGAATGTATTAGAGGAGGTAGTTACTCTTCTAAAAACTTACGTGACAAACTTATTGACAACTTATTATTGCCGTTTAAACTCATTCCATCAGAACTTTTACCTTCTAACTATAAGGATAATGAGTGATCGCTCACAAAGAACTGATAAAAATCTATTTTAAAGATACAAGAGTGCAATACAGTGTGGGTCAGAAGCCCACACTGATGGCTTTTTGTCGGGGACTTAAACACGAGTGCTCCTTTGGGCGGTACATTCGGTCTGGGCATTTAGAAAAAAGGATTTATCTCTTCCCCTAAACGCCTTCTTTCCTCTGCCTTTATTGTTAAATTGTCCCGTATGACCTCATTTATAGCCTGATTCAAGAAAAATTTGGCTTCCTCAATTTGTTCAGCATCCAGACAATCTCGAGTAAGTTTACACCATTCTAGCAATGTTTCAAGTCTGTCTTTGTAACTGTTAGCAACCAATGTTGGATTTGGGCTACAACAGCCGTTTTCCCACTTTTCGCCGGGTTTGTGCTTACATACTTTCTGAATCTGGCTGTTCATAAAAAGTAACCATTCCTTCTAAATGCGATACTATACTTTCCAAGTATAGTATTCCAAGGTATCTTTCGGCAACTAACGGTAGGAATAGGTAATATTAGCCAGTGTTGGTGTTCCGAAGCTTCAATTCCAAGGATAAGCGTAACGCACGGATGAAGAGGGTTGCACGTCAGTCGCTACCCAATCTCGGCGCATAGAAATTCAGACGCACATGCGTCCTGCGTATCTCTTGGGTTCTGTGCATTTTTCTTATAGCCAACTACCGACTAAGACATAGGGTGCCCAAAAGCGAGGATGGTCGTAGTTATCATCTTTGAGCAGAGTCTGCTGTGCTAGACGTAATGCTTCCGCTCTGCTAATGTTAGGTTTCCCTAAGTGTTGATAAAATGCCCTGGTGAAGACAACACTGGATTCATCGTCAAGATCCCACAAGCTCGCGATCGCACTACTTGCACCAGCTTGGACTGTAGTTCCAGCAATGCCCATCACTGCTTGGTCGTTGCCTTTAGCAGTTTGGCAAGCACTGAAAAACAGTAGTTCAATTGCGTGGGTGCGACCTTTTCCTTGTCTTTGGAACAGCCGATCAAAATCATCTATCTTCATAATTCCGTCGGCTGTCAGGACAAATGTATGTTCTCGATCAGCACCAAAAGAACCGTGAGTTGCTAGGTGTACGATCTCAAAATTAGACGTATTCAGCTTTTTGTTAAAGGCTTTATTGGTAAACTGTTGTTCGGCAATGAAACTGACATCTACCCCAGTATTCTTGATTTCCGCAACTTCCTTTTGCACATTTTCCAGTCGGGAAAAGCCGTGAACCTGCTTTGGTGGGTTAGTTAGGCTAGCTGCCAATACCTTCATTTTTCTTCTTTGTAAAGGAATGGGGTCACGCACTTGTAGCCCTAAAGCTAAGGAGATGGCATATTTCTCCACCAGATACCGTTTGCCATCATATAGAGTTGCCATCGGGATTTTTCGCAGAGCACCATCCAAGACAAAAATCAAAGTTTTGATATTGCTTTGCTCTAGTTGTGTTTGCATTGGTTGAATGAGCCAGTTGTAGACTTTTTGACCATCCTCTTGCACTTCTTCATAAGAACCTGTTTCCTGGAGATTTTCATACAGTTGGTTCAAGGTAGCCTCAATTTCCTGTCTGGGTAGTTTGATGGCAGGGTAGTGGTACAAATCTGGCTTCTTGGGTAACTTGACAATCACTTCTAAACGGTCATCCAAGATAATTGGGTAGATGATCGCTCCTTGTTGGTCTTTAGTGTCAATCACCTTGTCAAGTTGTAATTTGGTATCTTGACAAGCTTTTTGCAAAAAGTTTTGTAATTTCGCGACTTGCAGCGCTTCTAACACATTGCGGGCTTGCTGGAGGTTGCTTTGACTAGATTTTGGCGATAAAAGCAGCAAATCTACTAATTGGCGATATACTGGTTCCACACTTTCCCTAAAGGAAAACTGCACATCTGTATTAGTAGCAATCAAATCACCTCGGATACCTTGGAGAGTATTAAATGCTTCTGTGTAGGCATTGATCGCATCTGTGAGCTTTCCAAGTTGATCGCACTGGCTTTGTCCTTGGCAGAGAATGCGCCCAAGTTGCCACTGCCAGCGATAGGCTATATCTTGTGCTTGAATTGACTGGGACAAAGAAAGCGCCTTTCGGGTCAAATCTTGGGCGATCGACCATTGTTGAGTCATTTCATACAAGTGTCCCAGACTACCTAAAACAAAAGACTCTGTCCGTATATCTTGCAATTGTTCCGCCTGCTGACGCGCCACAGCGAGAATTTTACCAATTGTTTCGGGACTGGGAGTGGAGGATTTCAGCCTGAGATCTAGCAGGCTTTCGGCAAATTGTACCTGGGCATAAATGGCACGACGACCGAGAGGCAAGTTAGCAATTTGACTTTGGATTTGGGGGTAGAGCGCTTGTGCTTCTTGCCATTGCTTCATTTCTACAAGCAGGCGCAAGCGGTTGAGTTGGGCTTGAGTTTTCATGACTGAAGTAGTAGATATTACCTCAGCTTGCTGGTAAAAACCCAGAGCTTCCTGATTGTGTTCTACTTTCACCTTACCTTGAACACGAGCAAGATTGCCTAAGCTCAAGTAAGCAGCGGCGATTGTTTCTGGTGATTGTAGTTGTTTAGCAATCTTCAGACTGGCTTGTAAATTAACTTCCGCCTGCTTGAGATCGCCTGCAACTAAAAGAGCATCACCCAATGTGCGAAAATTAGCTGCTTTGACTAGGGAATCTGGTTGGTTTTGCAGACTTGTTTTCAAATTCTGGAGAGTGGAAATTGCCCGTCGATACAGTCCCAAAGTCTGTAATGCTTGTGCTTGGTTAACTTGGATGAGGGAGACTTTGTTGCTGTCTTGTAAGCGTTGGTAAAGCGATGCAGCTTGGGTCCAAGATAACAATGCATCTTCTGCTTTGCCTTGTGCCAGTTGCAAACTACCTTTGACATCCACAGCTTGCGCCCAAACTGTGGAACGTTGCGGGGATTCGGGAGTTTTCTGTACCAGGGCGATCGCATTTTCAATCGCTTGGTTTGCCTGTTGAGTACGTCCTAATTGCTGCCAGTTTAGAGCCAAATTGCTGAGGACAACCGCCTGTCCAATCGTGTCATTTTTGCCTTGATAAACTTGCAATGCTTGCTGCAACATGCTGACTGCTTCTGCAAATCGCCCTGCTGTATATAAATTTTTAGCTTCTTGCTCCTGAGGGAGATTAGCAACAAGGGATGAGGTAAACTCAAGACTTGTTGTATCGCGGGCAAGCACAGGTGAAGCAACTATACACAGTAAGGCAGTCAGACCAGCCAAAATGATATAGAGAAATTTCTTCACTCCTGGCATAAAACCAGAATCCCCATTCCCCTTTTTCCCCCACTCCCGTAAGGGCGGGGTCACCCCGCCCCTACCTACTTCCCCTTCTTTCAAAAAGGTGTGTAAATGAGAGAGAAATACAAACCGTTTTCTTGCCATGTTTTCCCCTTAGAATTAACTGATGTCAGTGGAATTCCCCAATCAAAACGCGCCGTCAAGCGATCACCTTGATGCCAAAGCAATCCAAAACCCGTACTAAATAAAGTGCTGGGTTTGGGATTTGAGCCGCCATTATTCCAAACAGTACCGACATCTACAAAAGGCGTGACTTGCAAGACTCCTTGCAATTGTGGAATTCGCAAAATCGGTAACCGAATCTCAGCAGTTGCCTGTACGCCATTATCAGTGAAGAAATTATCTTGGCGGTATCCCCTTACACTTGTTTGTCCGCCAATACTAAATTGTTCTAGTCCCAACAGCTTGCGATCTGCTAACTGCGTATCTGCTTGCAGCAGTAGTAAAGTATCAGGGGCTAGCAGACGCAGCCATTGTCCTTGTCCACGCCAGCTAAAAAAGCGGCTATCCGGTGCATGACTGTTGATTGTTGAGTCTAACAGACCTAAGCCTAGGCTAAATTGCGATCGCATAGCAATCACTTTTTGACTACTGCGCTGGCTCCATTCTTGGGAAAATCGCACAGCCGAAACCCGCGTGATTCCTTGTTTATCAGCACCCACCGCCAGGGGAAACCCACCGATCCCATCAACACCTAAGAAGGTTTGACTCGTTTGGTGGCTGGCGGTTACTCCCAGAGCAAATTCTTGGGTAGGAGTTTGGACAATCGGCTGGCGGAAGCTTAACTCGTAATAGCTATCTTTAGAGGTAATATTCAATGTATTGAAGGGATGTTCTATGACCTGACTGTTAGTTTTGCCATAGGAGAAAGTCACCTTACCGTTGCGCGGGTTAACTGGCAAGCTATAGTTAATATTAAAGCCGTTAGTACCATCAGTGTTGGTATAACCGATATTTAAACCATCTCCTAGTCCCAACAAGTTGGCATCATTAAGATTGACTCGCCGCTGGAAACTCCCTACACTCGGACTGCGGGCGTTATCTACTATAATTTGACCGCTCAAGAAATCTGCTTCCTTAACTTTCACCTCTAAAATATTAGTGCCGGGACGGATACCAGCTTGTAAATCCGCAGTTATACTTTTAATCAGCGGATCGAGTTGTAATAGTTGCAATCCTGACAAGAGGCGATCGCGTGAGAATGGTTTACCCGCAGCTATTGCTAGGCGATCGCGAACGTAACTCGGATTGAGGTGGTGCGTACCAGTGACATTGATCTTCTCCAAACTTCCTTCCACCACCTGGATCACCACCACTCCAGCTTTGATAGTTTGAGGCGGAATGATCACTCCAGAGGTGACATAACCTTTATCTACATATAATTTCGTCAGATAGGAACGGAGCTCCACCAGTTGAGCAAAAGTAATCTGGTGTTTGGTATAAGACTCTGCTGCTTTCGCCAGTTCTTTGGTACTAAACACCGTATTACCGACAAACTCAAACCGCTCGACGACTAATGTCTCAGGTAGTGCCTCCGGAGTAGATTCTGGTTGAGTAATTGTCTCAGGTGGTGTTGGCAACAATTGCTCTGGCGGTGGTAAAGATGGCAAAGGTTGTAATTCTGGCAACGGTTCTCTAGAAGGCGGCTTCACCTCAATTGGCGGAATTTGCGCCACTAACCGTTCTCCATTGAGGCTAAGAATTGCCGCTGAGAGCACTATCAACACAGGAGAAGATTTAGAAAGGAGAGAATACAGGCTGAGCGATCGCCAGCCCCTTAAAGGGTTCATAATAGGAAATCCAGGTATAGGCAAAACATCAATTGTTGAGTGAGTTCGTAGTCAGCACTTCAGTGCTGGACTTCCTCAAGAAGTCAGTTACCTAAGCAAACCTACTGCGTATCACTGTAACCAACACCACATAACTTACTAGACAACCCAGACTGAAGCTGAGTAGCCGTTGCAGATTGAGCAGTCAAAACAATGTCACCATTGCTATTACGTACCATACCCACAGCGTCAACTAAAGGCATAGCCGCACCTGATGCAAATTCCATTACATTCGCTTCTTTAACAGTGGTTTTTACAGTATTATCACTGAATTTATTAGCATCACGATTTACCCAACTTGATGACACAGCCCCAGCACTTAGGGGATCATCAGGACTAAGAGGCAATCCTCCACGTCCAGTGATCACAAATTCACTCTGCCCCTTAGCAGCTCCACTGTTGCCAGCGCCACAACCTTGGGCAATTAACCCAGTAACATCTACTAGGTTTGTCGGCAGTGCAACAAGTCCCTGACTAGGGTCAATGCTGAGAGTATTAAGAGATACTTGCCCTTGCTGACCCACATCAGAACTGGCGCTGATATCGCTAGTGTGGTTGTTACGAAGCCCTATTATGTCAGATGTACTCAACTTTCCCCTGTATTGAAACCCTAGAACGCGGTTGGCGGTAATTGTAATCCTGCCACCACTACCACCAAAGGCATTAGCAGTGATATCGCTGTTTTCGGATGGTACTGCTATAACAAATCCATCCTTGGCGTTAATGTTGATGATTCCGCCACTACCAGGATGATTTGTTGAGCCTGCGGTAGCAGAAATCCAGCTGTTGTTTCGTAGCAGCAAGTTTCCTGTGTTGATTCCAATCGTACCACCCTTACCATTAGCTGTTTGGGCAACTATAGAAGCATTGTCCAGTGTGAGAGTGTCAGTTTTGATCGTCACATCCCCTCCATTTCCAGTGCCTCCATTCTCAACACTGCTATTTATTTGCCCTCCCTGCTGTACATCAACCAACCCTTGTGCAGCATTAATCATCACACTGCCTGCATCGCCTGTTCCAGATGTCGAGGTATCAAGTCGAGATTGATTATTAATCAATAGGGAACCTGTTGAGATCTGAATGCTCCCACCCCTTACATTGCCTGCGACAGTGGTGGAAATATTGCTATTGTTTCCTAGCAGCAAGTTTCTGGTGTTGATTTCAATCGTACCACCCTTACCATTACCACTATTAGCGTTGGCAATTATAGAAGCATTGTCCAGTGTGAGAGCATCAGTTGAGATCTTCACATCCCCTCCATTTCCAGTGCCTCCATTCTCAACACTGCTATTTATTTGCCCTCCCTGCTGTACATCAACTGACCCTTGTTGAGCATGAATGATCACACTGCCTGCATTGCCTTGTCCAAAGGTGTCAGCTACTAGTCCAGCACCATTGGTGAGTGAAAGTTGATCTGTAGTAATCCCAATATTGCCCCCATTGCCTTTGACAACGTTATTCTGAAGGTAGTTGACATCTCCCACAGAACTGAAGATAGCAGTGTGATTGCCATCTAAGGAAACGCTCTTGGTAGCATTAATGATCACATTGCCTACATTACCTTCTCCAAAGGTGCCAGCTTGTAGTTGAGCACCATTGGTGAGTGAAAGTTGATCTGTAGTAATCCCAATGTTGCCCCCATTGCCTTTGACAACGTTATTCTGAAGGTAGTTGCCATCTCCCACATTACTGAAGATAGTAGTGTTATCGCCATCTAAGGAAACGCTCTTGGTAGCATTAATGATCACACTGCCTGCATTGCCTTGTCCAAAGGTGTTAGCTTCTAGTTGAGCACCACTAGTGAGCGAAAGTTGAATAGCATTAATGACTAGACTGCCTGAATTGCCTTGTCCAAAGGTGTTAGTCACTAGTCCAGCACCATTGGTAAATAAAAGTTGATCTGTAGTAATCCCAATGTTGCCCCCATTGCCTTTGACAACGTTATTCTGAGGGTAGTTGACTTCTCCCACAGAACTGAAGATACCAGTGTTATGGCCATCTAAGGAAACGCTCTTGGTAGCATGAATGATCACATTGCCTGCATTGCCTTGTCCAAAGGTGCTAGCTTCTAGTTGAGCACCATTGGTGAGTGAAAGTTGAGTAACATGAATGACCACACTGCCTGCATTGCCTTGTCCAAAGGTGTTAGTCACTAGTCCAGCACCATTGGTGAGTAAAAGTTGATCTGTAGTAATCCCAATGTTGCCCCCATTGCCTTTGACAACGTTATTCTGGGGGTAGTTGACTTCTCCCACAGAACTGAAGATAGCGGTGCTATGGCCATCTAAGGAAACGCTCTTGGTAGCATGAATGATCACACTGCCTGAATTGCCTTGTCCAAAGGTACTAGCTTGTAGTTGAGCACCATCACTTAAAGAAAGCGATCCAGCCTGCACATTAATATCACCACTGTTCCCTAAGGCTCCAGATTGCACATTAACAGAAGCTCTCTTGGTGAGAAACACATCTGCTCGGTTTACACTATCAGGAAAACTAATCGCTAAATTGTTACCATTTACCTGTAATCCTACCGTTCCCGGTGCTGCCAATCCTCCAAGCTCAACTCTTCCTCCTGGTGCTGTTAGGATTCCACCATCTAAGCTCACATTACCACCTACAAGTGCCAAGGTGTTTCCAGATAGCACCTGAAGACCAACAGAATTATTGCTGGCATCCACAGCTACAGATTGATTGGTGATACTTCCTGGATTTGCCCCATACTGTACACCCACAGGAACACTCATGGTTAACAACGGCGGTGCTTGGGGATTAGTCGCACTAAACTCACCACCACCTGAAAACTTAAAACTGTTTGCTGTGGTGGCGAAAAACGAACCTTGAATATCTAGCTGGGCATTTGGCCCAAAAACAATACCATTAGGATTAAGTAAAAACAAATTGGCGTTCCCATTCACGCCCAGTGTTCCCAAAATATTAGAAGGGTTATTGCCAGTCACACGAGTGAATATGTTTTCAATCCCT
>CAIVAU010000187.1 GCA_903903925.1 uncultured cyanobacterium | reverse complement strand
TGTGAAAAAAGTACTACTCGATACCAATATCCTGTCCTACTTCCTTAAAGGTAACGTCGAACTTGCGAAGCGCTTCCAACAATATAGCCGATATCATCAAAGGCTAACCTTCTCACTGTTAACTTACTACGAAATCAAGAGCGGACTTCTTTACCGTGATGCTCGCAAGCTTATGGCTCAGTTTGAACAACTGGCCACTGAAAGTGAAATCCTCCCTCTTGGCATCCAAACCATGGACATTGCAAGCGTTGTTTACCGAGATTTACGAACTAGAGGGTTATTGATTGCACCAATGGATCTCCTGATTGCTGCAACTGCTCTTGAATATAACTGTTCATGATGAGATCAACGTCCTGTTTCGGAGTGGCGATGCCCGACTTGGATTTTTTCTGAAAGGCGTGCAGAACATAGATGCGATCGGGACCACCGCATTAGGCGTAATTATCGCGCTTAGATATTTCTGTTACTATTAAAATGGAAAAACAAGATATTTTGCTAGGTTGATATTGAAGAAATTCAAGCAATGAGCATTAACATTCCCGATGAAATTCTAACCACAACTCGCATGACTGAAGCCGAGATGAAGCAAGAAATTGCCGTCATGCTATTTCAAAAAGAAAAATTAACCCTTGCCCAAGCCAGTCGATTTGCAAGCATGAATCGCATTGCCTTCCAGCATCTTCTGGCAAGCCGTCAAATCCCAGTTCATTACGATGTAGAAGACTTTGAACAAGATATTCAAAATCTTCGGGAAATGGGCAGACTGTGATTATTGTTAGTGATACCTCCGCAATCAATAATCTCGCTGCGATTAATCGATTGGATCTGTTGCGGCAACTCTACAATACGGTGATTATTCCTGAAGCGTAAAAGCGCGAACTGACTGAAACTGAAATTCCCGTTGCTGGTGCAACTGAAGTTCAAACTCTAGATTGGATTCAAACCCATCAGGTTACAACTCGTGCATTGGTACGATAAGTAACCCAAATTCCAAGCTAGAAGATACGAGTAGTCCACCACAACGTTGACAAAACAATTCAAAATTCAATTTTCCTTCAAACTGCACCTGAACTCTGCTAGAATATGACCACAAGATGACCACTTTTTTCGGGAACATGAAAAGTATAGGCATACGCGAGTTTAGGGACAAAGCCACTCACTACTTAGCCAGCAGCGAAATCGTGGCAGTAAAACGGCACGGTAAGCTAGTGGGATTCTATATCCCCGTCAAGGAATCAGATGAACAGCAAGTTCAACAAGCCATCAAGCGGCTGTCTGAAACGGTAGAAACTGCCTTAGTTGAAAGTGGATTGTCTGAAGAAGAACTCAGCCGCGCTTTAGACCTATCGATAAAGGAGTGAAGTGCGCTTAGTTGTCGATGCGAATATCCGTAGGAATGATTTTAGTTTTAGCAATCCCTTGAAGCCTGATTAGGATTGTAGGGGTAGCTGTGTCTGCACTTCCGCTCTCGTTTTCCTACTGACAACCATCCGCATATCACCGGAGGGAACAATGGTAATTCCACGGCGTACTGGATGCACAGGGCGAGAATCAGCAAGCTCTAGTTGAAACTGGGACATAATGGTAGCTAGTACCAATTTCATTTCATATATTGAAAATGCCGCACCAATACAACTACGATAACCACCCCCAAAAGGCAAATATTCATAGGATGAAAATTTTCGATAGAGAAATCTTTCTGGTTTAAATTTTTCTGGTTCTGGATAGGTTTCAGCGCGACGATGTGCTAAGTGAATGCATGGTACTAAAACTGTTCCGGATGTAAACTTATTACCAGCAATCTCCACTATATCGTTTACCATTCGGGGAGTGCAAATTAAAGCAATAGGATGAATTCGTAGTGTTTCTTGGCAGATAGCACTCAGGTAAGGTAGTTGAGAGATTTCTTCAGGGTTTAGTTCATCGCCCAAACCATCTAACTCTTGCATCAGCCGATATTTTACCTCAGGGTGGAAGTGAATCAAATAAAATACCCATGCCAAAACACCAGCTGTCGTTTCATAGCCTAGAAGCAACAGAGAAATCAATTGATCGCGTAACTCCACATCAGTCATCTGCTGTCCATTTTCATCACACGCTGATATCAACAGACTGAGAATATCTGTACGGGAAACATCCTTTGACAAACGCCGTTCATCAATCTCTCTATATATAAGTTTGTCAATTTCCTCTCGCCGCCGGAGAAACTTTCCCCAAGGACTCCATGCACCTAAATCTTTTTGCAGTGGGGGGAAGAAAAACAAGCTAGAATACCAAGGTTTCGTTATATCATCTAACAGTGAAGTCAACAGTTCTTTTAATTGTTTGTAACGCTCACCTGGAGTCATTCCAAATACGACTTGCAAGATGATTTCAAAAGTAATATTCGGCATAATTTGCTGCATGGAAATTGATGCACCCGCTGTCCAATTTCGTGTTATTTCTTGAGTAATTTGACAAATTAATTCTCCATAAGCTTTCAGGCGATCGCCATGGAATGTCGGCATCAATAACTGTCTTAGACGATTGTGCGATCGCCCCTCTTGCAAGACAAGGGAATTCCCACCAAACAGAGGTTGAAATACATGAGTTGCTTTCTTAAAATCCAACTCTTTCGCTGGTACCGCCAAACAATCAGCGATGGCTTCAGGACTACTAAAAAACGCCACAACTGGTGAATTCCACCCCAACACTCGCACTATAAACGAATCCCCATACCTAGCAGCACAGTCCTCCAAAAACCTCGTGGGATTCACAATCAATTGCAATGTTTGTATCAAAGGTATCATCATGTAGTTTCTTACTTGGCGTGGTAGAGATCTTGGTAGTTCAATTAGAAAGCCCCCAGTGATATGCCGAGGGCTTTCTGTGAGTATTTATGTTGAAGTATAGTCAAGTTAATCGAAAGCGTTAAGACGATAAACTAACTCTACTATTTTTCAACAATCGCACCTCTTAAAGTATTGACAAAGGCTAGTACTTGATCTTTCGACCCTGAATCAACGTTGTTTTTATCGAGAGCTTTAGCTATATCTTGAGAAAAAGCATCAAATTCAGAATTTGTGAGACCTCCACCAATTCCTCTATGGGAAAGCTTCATAGTCCGCCCAGTATAAAGACAGGGACCACCTGCAGCTTGACAAAATTGATCTACCAGTAACTGACGTAGCCGTTGTTTAGAGTTAGTGCTTAAGCCAATGAAGTATTTGCCAATCGATGGGTCATCGAGTACGTATCCCAATGTATCGTCGATAACTTTAGCGATCCCATTGTAGTAGCCAAGGCTCTTGTAGAGGGAATCTCCCGCACTTGACTGGGCTATCATGGTTGTTGCCGCTGTTGGATGTGTTAACGGCATGATAGAGGAGCTACTAGAATAAGCAAAACTAGGACTCAATTTGAAAACAGTTAAAATTGCAACTGCTGTAAAAGCTAACCCTAGCCAGAAAGTCTTTTTCCATAAGCCTGTTACTTTCATTGTAAAATTGCCTTTTCACGGTTGCATAATATCACTTAAAATTTTACAAGGTAAAAGAGCTTCGTTATATAAAGTTTACGTAAAGCAAATAAGTACTTAGATAGAATTAACGACACACATTGAAATCCTGTTAAGAGAATGTTTTTAAGGGTCTTTTGCATCGTTTTGATGGGTTTGTAGTGCGAGCATCTTGCTCGCTTCGTGAGCGAGACGCTCACACTACCTAGGTTCTCCCCGTTGTGACGATTGTCGTTGCGTCTCTACAACCTAAGGATAATTTTGCTAGCGTAGTGAAATAGGGTTTATCACCGACCAACAAGTGGTTGGGTGAAAGAGGTTAAAATGGCTCATTTAAATCTACGTCGCGCCGAAAATGTCAGTGGCGATTTTTATGTCGATACTTCCTGCATTGATTGTGACACCTGTCGTTGGATGGCTCCCCAAGTGTTTACAGAAGCGGGTGAACAATCAGCAGTTTATCACCAACCAGCTAACGAGGCGGAAAGATTAGTCGCACTCCAAGCTTTGTTAGCCTGTCCTACCAGTTCTATTGGCACGATCGCGAAGCCTCAAGATATCAAAGTTGCTCAACTGAGTTTTCCCATTCCTGTAGAGGAAAATGTCTACGATAATGGCTACCACTCAGAAAATTCCTACGGTGCTGCTAGCTACTTTATTCAGCTCCCAGAAGGTAACGTTTTGGTAGATTCTCCCCGCTTTACACCGCCACTGGTCAAGCGGTTGGAAAATATGGGGGGAATTCATTATATGTATCTGACTCACAGGGATGATGTGGCAGATCATCAAAAGTTTGCCGAGCATTTTAAGTGTAGTCGCATCCTCCATAGGGACGACATTACTGATGGTACTCGTGATGTAGAAATACAACTGACTGGTACAGAACCATTTGAATTAACTCCCGACTTATTAATTATTCCAGTTCCCGGTCACAGTAAAGGGCATACTGTTTTGTTGTACAAAAACAAGTTTCTCTTCACCGGCGACCATCTGGCTTGGTCTGATGGACTCCAGCAGCTCATTGCCTTTCGTGATTATTGCTGGTATTCCTACTCAGAACAAATTAAGTCGATGCGTAAGTTGGCTCATTACTCTTTTCAGTGGGTTTTACCAGGTCATGGTCGTAGATATCATGCTGATACCTACGAAACTATGGGTCAGGAGATGCAAAAGTGTCTTGAGTGGATGGAATCGAGTGAGAGATAAGTGTAGCGAGTCTTAATCGGACAAATTTATACCTTTAGTTTCGATCACCCAAGGCATCAAGCAGATGCCTACTAATGCCAAGTAGCTTTTCCTCCCGTATTTGGACAAATTCGGAGATTTTTGAGTAGCATTAGTTATTATAATTTTCAACGGTGACGGATGTATCTAATGAAACCATCTAAGCAAGAGGACTTTGCCAAAAACTCGCGAAATGCGATGGAAATACTAGTGGTAGAAGAGGTAGAGCAACAGATTCGCGCTTTACCCGCTAAAATCAGCAAGCATATTAAACCAGCTGAGGTAACTGCTTATGCCTTAAATCGCTTGCCAGGACTATATGCTACCAGTCAACGCGGATGGCAACGACAATTGAATCGAGGACGAACAGAGTTATATGAACGAATCACAGTTGCTGTGCGGCAAGCAATTATCGCTGTGCAGCGAGATCCCCTACGCACAGATACATCTCTCTTTTTCGAGGAAGAACATGCAGCACTGGTTGCTTTGGAGAAACTGAGAATTCTGCTTCAGTGCGAAGACTTGACATGGGACGATTTAGCTGAGGAGGTTGAGGAATCTTTGCTGAATACCCTGCGAGGAAAAATTACTTGGCATAGCAGTAGGCGACCGGACCATGAGCTTTTTAACTGGAATGAGCATCCTCACCATCATTAGACATAGTCGTGAAAATTAATTATGCGTTCGCTGAAATCCTTGGTAGGGGCGTATTGCAATACGCCCCTACATGATTCCTGGAGATGTCTATTAGGTATTATTAACTTAAACAAGATCTTGTCTCTAACACCAAGTTTGTAACACACGACCGTGAATCTGTTGTCCTAACCAAGGCGTATTACTCGATAGTGTATAAAGATTTTGCTTCTCGACTTTCCAGTTTTGCTGGGGGTCAAATAGAGTCAGTTCTGCTTTTTGAGCAGGTGCGATCGCACTCAGCTTCTGTTTTAAACACTCTGCGGGACGTATACTTAGAGATCTCCATAATTCCAAAGCGGTAAATTCCTCGGTTTCGACCAGATGCTGCCACAATAAAGGTAATGCTAACTCTAAACCGATAGCTCCTGGTGGGGCTTCGGCGAAGCCAACGGTTTTTTCTTCGTATGTGTAAGGATTGTGGTCGATCGCGATCGCATCTATAACTCCTGTTCTGACTGCCTGTCGCAACGCTGCCAAATCTCTAGGATTGCCTAAAGGCGGTTCTAACCGCAAGTTCGTGTCATAACTTTTAACTGCTCTTGTGTCAAGTAAAAGATGCATCCAAGTCGTGCTGGCAGTGATGGGCAAACCGGCAGCTTTTGCCGATGCGATCAATTCGACACTGCGTGCAGTAGAAACACGCATGATGTGTACATCTGTACCCGTCGTCGCAACCAATTCCAATAAAACGGCGATCGCAGAGGTTTCCGAAAAAGAGGGATTTCCGGGTAACCCAAAGCGGATCGAGTCTGGCCCTTCCCGCATGACTCCATTTGTCATTAATTGACGGTCGCAACACCAAAATGCTACTGGTTTTTTCAAAGGTTGGAGATATTCCAATACCCGCCGCACTAAACCCAAATTTTCCCAAGACCGTCCATCAGCAAAGCCAACCACTCCAGCCGCCGCCAAATCTGCCAATTCCGTCATTTGCTTTCCAGCAATATCTACTGTGAGTCCGCCCCATATATTCAAAAGAGGGGGGTGTACCGGGAGGAGAGTCAGAGAATTTCTCCCCTTTCTCCCCCTATCCCACTCCTTCACTCCCCTCTGCAGCATCTGTGCTACCACAGATGGGTTATCGATGGGTGGGGATGTATCGGGTAAGATGCTAACTCGTGTAAAGCCACCAGCGGCAGCGGCTTGCAAAAGAGATAAGAGCGTTTCCCGTTCTTCAAACCCTGGTTCACCGGAGTGGCTGTATAAATCCACCAACCCAGATCCGAGAACTAGCCTGCGACAGTCTCTAATTTGCGTATCATTTGGCACATCATCAATGCTACTGGCAACCGATGCGATCGTGTTATCAGTAATCAGCACATCAGCGATTTGGTCAGTTCCAAAAACCGGGTCAATCACCCGTACTTGTTGTAGCAGTTCACTGGTCATAAGTCAGAATACAGGAGTCAGGAGTCAGGAGTCAGGAGTTAGGAGTTAGGAGTTAGGATTCAGAATTTACTCTGGATGAATCGTAGTTTAAAGCAGAACGTTTTTCATCATGGAAGATCAGGAAAAATTTTCATTCTTCTTGAAACCCCTGACTTGACTGCTTGGGGTATTCTGACTCCTGACTCCTGACTCCTGACTCCTTGGTTATAATGCCCCAGCAGCCGTTTTATCCAATACGCCTCCACTTAAGTGAGTGGTGATATTCATCGCTTGCAGTACTGGCAAACCATTTAGACCAGAAGGGTAGTCAATAACACTAACTGCACCGTTGCCTTGGCGGAAATTCCAGAACTGTTCCGATGACAAACCCAGGATGTGACAAAGCAAAATCTTATTAGTAGCGTCATGAGCAACGACTAATCCAGTTTTGAAATGCTTTGCCAACGAAGCTTCGACTATTGACTGCCAAACTGCGACGCCACGATCCTGCACCTGCTGCAAATTTTCTCCTTCGGGCATTTGTACGTTTGCTGGTACTGTTCGCCAGCGGTGTAACTCTCCTGGAAACTCTTGCTCTATTTCTTTTTCTAATTTTCCTTCCCAGAGTCCGTGGCTGATTTCTCTTAAATCATCTTGCAATTCTAACTTTACACTCTTGTGGGATTGTAATATGATCTCTGCTGTTTCTTTAGGACGTAGCATTGAGCTGCTAACGGCAAAATCAATCTCCACGTCTTTCAGAAATTCAGCGCATGAGTGTGACTGTTGCCGACCATTGTCGTTGAGGGGAACGTCAATTTGCCCTTGAAACCTAGTTTGACGATTCCATTCTGTTTCGCCGTGACGCACCAGCAATAATCGTACTCCCTGATGATTTGGTTGCAAAGAGGGAAAAATTTCTCCCATGTGCTGCGTCTGATTCATCGACTCTAGTTGAACTGGTTCTCCCAATCCCCCGGAAAAATTCAATACACTGATGCCACAGTTAGATTGCCGTAAGCAATGATAGCGAGATGGAGAAATCGACAGTGCAGTGCTGAGCAAAGCGCGATTAATACCATTATGCCCTACTACAAGTATGGTTTCGCCTTGATGGTAAGGTAGAATTTCTTGCCAAAATTGCCGCGCCTGTTCGTACAAAGCTACGACAGGAAAATGTTCTCGTGTTCCCTCACCATCCTGAAGAAGCATCCGTAATTGATCGGGATTTTCCTTCCAAATGCGGTGCTCCTCAGGAAACTTTTCCTTCACTTCATCTGCGAGCATTTCTACCCACAAAGCGAGGTCGATTTCCATCAGACGATCGGAAGTTTGGATAACAGGAGATGTCATCGCTAGTTCGCGGTGAATAATATCCGCTGTCTCTTTCGCTCGCTGTAAAGGACTGGTGTAAATTGCATTGAATGATATATTGCTGAGGGCTTTGCCTACTTTAATAGCATCGTTACGACCTTTTTCAGTTAATTTGGACGCATCGGTGCGTCCTTGAATACGCTTTTCGGTGTTATAGCTACTTTGACCGTGGCGCACAATAATGATGCGAGTCACTTCTTGCCCTCTTCTCTATCTAAATGTTTAATTCTACTGCAAAGTGTTTGCTGATTAATCTTTTTATATTTCTCACGAGCACAAATTGCGCTTTTTAAACCACGTAGGGGCGCGGCGGCCTTGCGCCCTTACAACTATTCCCTGTCCCCCTGTAACCTTAATAGTTATTGATGCTGAACTTGCACTTGAACTCCATCGTTAGCGTCAAAGGACCGATCTGGCTGTGGGAAAATCACACTGTTCGGAGATGATAGTGGTTGCTGTATTGGGCGGCGTAAGACGAGTTGATCATCTTGATTATCGATAGGCACGGATTGTAGAAAAGGAGGAATATTATCTGTGGCATTTTTACCAGAGATATTTGCAGATGTATTTTGTTGAGAGATATTTACAGGATTTTTGGTAGAGAAAAATCTGGCGAAGTCATTTCCAGCGGTTCTACGACTGATTCCTGTTAGAGAACGACCATTCAATGTGTATTTTCCAGTACCTAGTTCTGGTGTCACTGGCGATTGCGCATGAACCGAATCTCCTAAGCCTGTAAGAGATGCAATGATTATTAAGGCAGTGACGATTTTGGTATTCATAGTGTGTCAGTTGTTAGTTGTTAGTTGGCTTCGAGCTTCTTAACAGAAATTAACATTTTCATTTTTTATTATGCCTATCCACTCAACTAAAATCTTTACTCTCTAAGAACACATCAAAGCAAGGATATCATTTCTTTCATTCAGGGTTTTTTCAGTCGAAAACCCTTGCTTTAACTAAGTAGCTTGAGTTTATAGCTACGTTTTTTATTCTCTATTCAAGTGAGTAGGATTATTGTTTTTCATGGCAACATTGTATCTATACTTTAAATTATAGTTAAAATTTATGCATTTTGCCTCTGCTATTAGGAGTAGGTCTTAACTGACCGAAGTGCACCATTCTGAATCAGCCCGATATCCCGCCCAGAACTTCAGTTCTGGGCTAATAGCTTAACGGCACTTGAAATGGACTGAAATCTTTGATCAGTCCTCTCGAAAGGACTTTAGCTATTAGCCAGCAATTTAAATCTAAGCTTGGCTGACAGCCCAGGTGCAAGATATCAGTTAAGGCATATCTAACATAGCAGTGCCTGGTTGAACGTTACTTCCTCAGTGAAAACCCTATTTATCCTTCGCTTAAAATCGCTATTCTGCTTCAGAAAATTTACGTAGACTTCATTTAATGAGCTAATGATAATTCAGTGGATTTAGTGATGTACAACAGCTAATTACAAAATAAAATTATGCTTGAACAATCCTAATTAATGCTTACTTAAGTTTAGATAGTTTTTCATATCTTCATCTTTATTTGAAAAGATTTTGAAATTACCAAATCAATTGATGATCGAACTTAAAAATCAAAAGTGGAAGTTCAAATTAAATGATTTTCGGTTACTACCATATATAGCGGTTGGTAATCTGATTTTTTACTTCAACTCAACTACAGATGTAAATTATATATTTAAAGGCTACTCTGTTTTACTGGAAGTACAAGTAACTATCCTTTTACTATTATTTCTTACAGGGAAACTGGGTAAACATAAGCGGCGTTCATCATGAAATCTCATAAGCTAGTAACAATTAAATTCATTTAATGGAAGATTAGAGCAGGTATGAAAAGTAAATCTACAGCAATTGTTATTTGTTTTTTTCTGGGTGGCATAGGCATCCATAAATTCTATCTTGGTGAAAATTTAGCTGGTTTGTTGTATCTATTATTTTGTTGGACTTTTATTCCATCACTAATAGCATTCGTTGAGTTCTTCTTACTAATTTTTATGTCAGATTCAGATTTCAATATTAAGTACAACAAAAGCACAATAGAAGGTTATTCAGGGGGAGCAGTATCGGCTCAAGATGCAACCAGGGCTTTAGCTGACCTGAAAAAGCTTTATGATTCTGGTGTCATTACCGCTGAAGAGTATGAAGAAAAACGACAAAAGCTTCTGAAATCTCTGTAATTCAAATATATTCATTTATTGACTGTGTTACCATCTACTTCTTGGTTTCAACAAACCCCTTCTTGGGTGTGGTTATCATTCATTCCTGCCTTCGGAGGATTAGCGATTGCTTATGCAGGTTACAAATCAAAAACTAACGCTTGGATTTTACTAGGTTTAGGCTTTACTGGACTAGGTTTTATTTTATCTTCAAGTAGTGCAGTAGGACTGATATGGCTAGCTCAAATTGGCGTGGCTTTTTACCTGAAGAAAAGATTTTTAGCTAAAGTTTATCCAAAAAATTTGCCAATTCCTGAAGAAACAGAGCTAGCAAATTTAGTTGCTAATAGTCGCAAAAAGATAGATATTAATGAGTGTACAAAAAATGAATTAGTCAACAGCTTAGGTCTACCAATAGTATATGCCAATAACATTGAATCACTGATCAATGAAGGCTATATTTTCACCCATGTAGAAGAGTTAACAGAAATTGCAGGTATTCCAGAAAATCATGTGGTTCGCATTGCACCGATGATTACCTTTAGCTACAACTACAAGAAAGAAGCTGATTTTTCCTGGAAACGATTAAACATATATTCAACTGAGCAACTGGTTGGTTGTGGACTAGATGGGGCGATCGCTGAAAAAATCGTTGCGGAAAGACAACGACGAGGTACTTATAAGTCATTGATTGATGTTCAGCAGCGAACTGGGTTACCGTTAGCGACTTATCGTCATATAGCTTAAGACTCCTGCTTTATCAGTCCATAACTGCTAGTACTGCTTTCGGCAACAATTTATCTTTAAACCAAATAATTCTGGCGGGGACATCGTTTAATTTTACACCTGCTTTTTCCAAATTCAATCGCTCTGAAATCGCCAAAATTAAGTTATTGCATTCTGCACGTCGCACCTGAGAAAACTTCTTTTGTAAATATTCTGGTCGCCAATAACCGACAATTTCTAATAAGAAAGTACGCCCATCAGGATGAACTAATCTAAAATCGGGAATCATCACACTTCCAGGAATAGGAATTAAGTCAACTTCCCGCTCTAACACCCAATCAGTTTTTAGGGAATCCCACTTATCAGCAAAAGAAGCTTCTAGCATACTATCGTAGGGCTTTCCTGGTGGGTAGTGAGACACCAAACCACAATCAGAGTTGAGAGTAAAACGTCCTGTTTTCCAAGTATTTGTATAGAGGTCGCGAATTTGCAGCGTAGCAGCAAGACTCCATTTAGTCACATGAAGTAATGCCGGAATCAGTTTAGCTATTGCCAAACCGTACCGGGTACTAGGATTAAATAAACTCGTAGGTCCATCTATGGTAATTGTAAATCCGTGGTCAGCATCACCTTCAATATAAGACATCAATTGAAACAACTTGAGATAGCGAAACAAAAGCTTATATTGTCCTGGAACATTGCGATGGGCGTTTATTATCAGTTGACTGGCTTTATAAAAGATGCCCTGCACCTGAGATAAGTTATATCGATGCAACAAATCCTGTAAATTTGGTGCATCAAAAGTGGTCAAAATTCGATTTTCTATTAAATCAGCATATAACCCATTACGAACCTGTTCTGGTAAAACTTCCCGTTCCAGTTCACGACTCAATTCATCGGCAACTTTACTCAAAGCCACTGCTGCAAACTCTCGGCTGTGAACAGATTTTGCGGCGAGGGCAAATACTCTTTCTCGCAACATTGGAGGTTCTAGGGGGCTAACAACTTCAAATGTGGAAAAGCTGCTTTTGAGAATATAAGCTAAACCTCGCTTTACTTTATAGTCTGGATTGTCTCCCTCCAACTCTAACAACTGACGCTCAAGGGCACCTTGTGTGTTACCGACCGCTTCTCGAAAACAAGAAATTAACTCGGTCGCTACCTCTAAGTTTTTTTCGTCAATCTTCAGTCTTTTTGGGATGATTGCTTCTCCATTTTGTCTGTAACTTAGCAGGTCTGTTGGTAACATTGGAATTTTGAACCGCAGATGAACGCAGATGGACGCAGATGGTTAGAGAACTTTAAGAAGAAACTCTCGGCACATTTTTTTCGGAGTTGGAAGAAAGGCTACTCAGGGGTATGTGCAGATGCTTACTTTTTACGTTCCTCTGCCAGCTTGCGCCTTCCTTCCGCTTTAATATCTTCAATATCAAATGGCAAAAGCTCACCTCGGTTGGCTTGATCAATACCAACCTGAATCTCGCGACGAAGTTCTTCAAGCCGTAGTTTCTTTAGGTCTTCCCGTTCTTTAAGGAGTCGTAAGCCCTCACGAACTACTTCGCTTTGTGACTGGTACTCTCGTCCTGCGAGCAGTTCTGCGACAAATTGATCAAATGTTTCACCAAGATGGACGTTCACAAGGGGTCATCTCCAGTACAAGCGCCTCTAATGGAAATCCTGCCATTTATCGCAAAAAGTGTCAACTTTTGATAGTACAAACTGCAAGGAGGTCAAGCATCAGGAAGAGTGGGCAGAGGAGTTAGTCATTAGTCTTGGATCGCTTTGAGCAACTCATGAGCAAAACTGATCTGACCGTGCAGCAGTCTTACTGTTAGACCTCGTGTTAACTGGGAATCCTATAGATAAGTTCTTCAAAAAGTCTACGGGAGGAAAATTAATGGATTTTGCTCGTCTGAAATATATTAAGAATGTGAATGATGAGGAAGGTTGGGCATATAGTGATAACCCTCGTTGGGCTTACTTTCGATTGAACTTCAAAAGAGGCGATAAGATAAATGTAAAGGAGCATGCATTGAACCTACCAAAAGGATCTCTTATCATTCTTTCCCAGAAACCACCTCATCGCGAGCGATACCTGACGCACGTAGTTGAAGTAGTTAATGAAAGAAGTGAAGATGAACCGCAACAGGAGGAAGGTATGTGGGGTATTTTTCGATGGGTCAAGATTCATTGGATTGCTGATTTCGGTCATCCCAGTAAAAATCCTCTTGATGATGACGTAATGAAAGGTAAAATTCCTCTTGATAAGGAGGAAATGAGAGTTGACTGGGGATGGGAAAACACTCTAGCCAAATCGCTAGAGGGTGAAAAATTAATGTCTAAGTGGAAAACCATCGAAAACTTGAGAACACACTTAGAAGAAGTATTTATGAAAAAGTATTTATCTCATGGCTAAACAGGTTGACTTTTGTATGGGGTGACGGTAATAGCATTCGTAAGCCCTCGGTATATCACTGGGGGCTTTTACGTGAGAGACTGCGTGTTGTGGTTGGGGAGGGGCGCGATCACGCGAACCCAATTTCAAGCGTCAGCCCATTTTTTTTAATTCTGTAATCCATGCTCAGATCGGGGGTGAAATTTTTGTCGCCCAACTCCACAATGGTTAAAACCTTTGCCCAAGGTAGGACTTTCTATGTTAAGCGTAAACCTAGATGACGAGACAGAAAAGTATTTAGTCGAAATCCTCGCACAGGATAAAACCACGAGTAGCGAATTGATTAAACGACTGCTGCGTGAACATTGGGAAACTTTAGAGCCTCGTAAGACTATTTTAGAGCGGATGGGTGGGTATCATCCTGAACATTTACTCAACGGTCCCAGTGACTTATCTGATCGGGATGCACGGTATAAGTACCTTGCGGAGTATTTCCGGCAACGTCATGAGCAACTTCAGCAGAAGCAACAAGCAGAATAGCTTACACAACCAAAAAATCTGCGTCATTTTTTAGTCCTGACCTGTTAAGCAAGTGAACACCTTCAAACCTTGGTACTCAGGCAGTTAAATTATGGCTAATATGTCTCCAACCTCTAGGCGTATCAAGAGACACAAATTACTACAAATGTATGGCAACCGCTGTTGCTGGTGTAGCAAGCAAATGACCAAATCTGAAAGAACCATTGAACACTTAGTTCCCAAAAGCCTGGGCGGATCTAATAGTCTCTCGAATTTACGTTTGGCTTGTTTCACTTGCAATAATTCCCGTGGTAATAGTCTGTTCCCTCCACAAAGCAGAAATACTTTATGAGCTTCTAAATAAAACTCACTAATAGCATTTATTTAAATTTTGTCAATGTATGCTCCGACAACTTCTAGATATCGTTGTGGGTGTAAGCATCCGGCTAAATGAGATAATAGTGATCGCAAAAACAACCCCGTTGAAAAAAGCGGCATGGATGATCTAGAGCAACGGTTGACTACTTTAATTATGCAGATACGTCAACAACCACCTAACAGCGGAAAAAGGCGATCTGCTTTGCATCGGCTACTACTGGAAATTCAGCAATTCCCAAGATTAGCCAAGTCCTCTCATCCAGACTATCCAGCAGCTCTAAGCCTTACCTTTGAGTGGGTTAGCAATAATATTTCTCAATTTGAGCCTTATTCTGGCTCGGTTGTAGAAAGTTTAGTGAGGTGGGTCAACGGCAACCTTCGTTGGCGAATTCAAGATTTGTACTCTCCTGATAAAGACGCTGCACTCAGCTTAGATGCTCCAATTGCCTCCGACTTTGGGGAAATAACTCTGCTGGATAAACTACCCAATTTTACTTTGAGTGGTTTGGATGGTCTAATTGAAAATTCTCAGCGGGAAACGACTCAACGGATTGGTCTAGAATTAGAGCTTTACATTGAGCAAGATCCCGAAGAAAAGCTCAAAAATAGTTATCCTCGTTCTTCTCCTGAGTGCAATTGTCAATTACTCAGCCTGCGATTTGTACTTAAAGAACCACCTGATAAAGTTGTAGATATAGCGCGAGAGTTAAGCATTCCTTACACAACTGTCAATTCGCATTGGAAGAGAAAATGCAAACCAATGCTGCAAAAAATTACCGAAGATATGGGATATAAACAGGAGCAATCGTTATGAATAGTACTACTTACCCCTTGTTAATGGTTCCGCTAGATTTAGAAATTCATTCTAGAGCAAGGCATTTAGCCGCTCAACAAAGCACAGTAGAAAAAGGTAAACGAGTTTATTTGAATGCGCTAGCAGTTTATGCAGTCCACAGCTATTTAAAATGGTTGCAAATACAAACAGATTTAAAGGAATCAGATTGTTGGAATCCAGTAAAAGCAGCTTTATCGAATGTAGCCGATCTGGTAATTCTAAATGTAGGGAAATTAGAGTGCTGTCCAGTTTTACCCCAAGAAACTGTCATCTTATTACCAGATCCGATAGAAAATCGCATTGGCTATGTAGCTATACAGTTTCAGGAAAGTCTAGACTCAGTGCAGCTATTAGGATTTGCACCTGCCTTTGATGAAGGGAATCCGCCTGCACAGCTAGTAGTGTCAGAACTCCAGCCTATAGAGTCTCTCATTGAGCAAATTACCCGTCTAGAAGAAGCGATCGCTTTTCTGCAAACTGATGACTCGGTGGCAGTACAAGTACGTTCTGTATTAGACAACACACCTTTATCAGAAATTGTGGCACAATTTGAGCTTCTTTACAGAACTGGCGATGAATTTGAGTGGCGGTACGCCGGAGGGGAAATATTAGCTGGAAGTGCGACGACTGTTGGTGCTACTCGTGAAACAATTCAGCCAGATGATAGCGAATTACAAGACTTAGCCGAAATGCTACTGGAGAAGTTAGCAGAAATTTGGGGAAATGTTGCTTAGTTTGAGCAACAGGGAATGATGTATATAACCACCCAAAACATCTAACTGGTATGGCTAAAGGATTCGGTTCTCAAAAATCACCAGACTTTACTCAACGCCAAAAAGCTTATTTCAAACTGATTAAACAGCTACTCAACTGTCCTAGGGGCGGGGAAATGAAGATTCTCAGGAAACACCCACATCTGGTTGATGCAGGGTTGGTAGAAACTATGGAAATGGTCACTCAAATCCGGGTAAATCAAGGAGATCTCTCTTCTGCTTACTTTTTGAGAGATTTAGCTGATGGGTTGGTTGAAGAATTGGGATTATACAGATCTGAACCTTCAGCAACAGCCAACTTGGTCAGACCTCCTGCTTTTTTAGGTGAGGTATTGTGGGCGATCGCTCAACACAAAAACAATCCGCAAGCCATGTACCGTCTCCTTGCAGCTAACTTAGATAAACTCAATGATAATTTTTATGAACAGTTTCGTCACTGGATAAACGTTAGCCTACTGAACAGCGAGTCAACAACAGCACAAGAAGTAGCAAGCTGTATTATTGATTTCTGTACTATGCTTTGGGCATTTCCCTTAGGCAACAGAGCCATTAACTTAGAAATTAGCATTACTGGCTTAGAAGCTGCTGCCAAGATTTGTACCCGTGAGATTCTCCCAGAAATTTGGGCGCAGATCCAAACTAATTTAGCACCAGCTTACCGCCATCGAATAGTAGGAAATCGCGCCGATAATCAGGAAAAGGCAATTGCTGCTTGTAATAATGGTCTGTTTATCTACACCTGCGACGCTTTTCTCGAAAAGTGGGCGAATCTCCTAAATAATCTTGGTCTTGTTTATACAGACAGGATTACAGGAGACAAAGCCGAGAATATCGAAAAGTCGATTTCTTGCTATGAAACTGCTTTAAAAGTCGTTAACCGTACTCAACTCCCTGAACTTTGGGCAATGCTGCAAAATAATCTGGGGAATGCCTACCTTTTTAGAATTCAGGGTGATAAGGCACAGAGTATAGAGAAGGCGATCGCTTGCTATCAAGTTGCCCTACAAATTCGTACCCGTTCGGCATCACCCTATTATTGGGCTAGCAGCCAATTGAACCTTGGCAACGCTTACAATCAAAGGATTCTAGGTAATAAACAAAAGAATCTAGAAAAGTCGATTTCAGCATATATTAACGCCTTAGAAGTTTACACCATCTCTGATTATCCTGAACGATGGGCAGTAGCAAAAAGCAGTCTGGGAAATGCCTATCGAGAAACAGGTCAAATGACTGAGGCGATTGACTGCTTACGCGCTGCCTTGCAAGTCTTGACTCCCACCAATTTTCCTAGAGATTGCATCAGAACTGGATTGAGTTTAGGTAATACAGCCTTGGCTGCTGGCATGAAACCAGAAGCTTTTGACGGTTATGCTATCGCCATTGAAGCTGTTGAACAAAGCCGTCGTTGGGCTGGTGATGTTGTCCAGAAGCAAGAGATTCCTGAAGAGGTGTTTGCCTACACTAACATGGTGGTCTTTTGCATCAGCAATGGGCAACGGAATAAAGCCAGGGAGTATGCCGAACGTTCTGGTTCCGAAAACCTTTTAAACCTGCTAGATAGTGATGAACTTCAACAAACTTACTCGAATTCGCAATTTCTTCTACAGGTATTACAAGTAACCAGTGAAAGCAATGGCGATGCACAAGCAGTATACAAGATTCTAGAAAATAACCTGAACAAGTTAGATGAACCATTTGTTCAGCACTTGCAAATGCTTGAGCATATTTTCGGAGAGATGATATTAGAGCAAGCTATTCAAATTGCCGCAACTATTTTAAGTTTTAGTAGTCTGATTCGGAAGTTTCCACAAGGCGATGAGGCAATTAACTTAAGAATTGCTGCCACAGGTTATGAGGTGGCGGCTACTATTTTTACCAAGAAAGATTTTCCTGGAGAATGGGAAAACATTCAAGATGCTATCCGCGAAATATTTCAGCTTCAGCTATTTAAAGAAGTATTTGAGAACCGAGGAAATCCTGAAGCTGTACACCCGTTACTGGAAGCCAATAAACACAAACTTGATGAACGCTTTGCGACTTTATTGCGATTGAAGACAACAGCTATGCTGTCTGAAGTACAGCCAGAGTATGCAAAAGGTATTGCTGCAAGCCTTGTAGGTTTGAGCCTCCTGATTAAAGAATTTCGACAGGGTAGTGAGGCGAACAATTTAGAGATTGCCATTACAGGTTACGAAGTAGCTTCTCAAGTCTTGACTCGTGAAGATTCACCAAAAGAATGGTGTCTGTGTCAAACCATGCTGGGCAATGCTTACCACCGTCGCATCAAGGGTGAACGAGCAGAAAACCTGGAACAAGCGATCGCTTACTTACACAATGGGTTACAAACTTGTAATCGTGAGCAGTTTCCCGAACTTTGGGCAGAAATCCAAAGTAATTTGGTGATCGCTTATGGTTATCGGATTCGTGGCGACCAAGTAGAAAATGCAGAATTAGCAATCAAGGCTGGTGAAGCTGCGATGCAGGTTTACACTCGTGATAAATCTCCTGAACGATGGGGAACAATCCAAAACAATCTAGGCATCGTCTACCGCGATCGCATTACAGGTGACAAGGCTGAAAATTTAGAAAGAGCGATCGCTTGTTATCAAAATGCTCTGTTAGTTCGTAGCCAGGAAGATTTTTCAGAACTATGGGCGCAGACGCAAATGAATCTGGCATCTGCCTATCGCTATAGACTTAGAGGTGATGCAGCAGAAAATCTAGAAATGGCGATCGCTGCCAATCAAGCTGCTTTACAAGTCTACACAAAAGAAGCTTTTCCTCAAGATTGGGCGCAAGTACACATGAATCTGGCTAATGCTTATCTTCACAGAATTTATGGAGATAGAAGCAAGAACTTAGAAAAGGCGATCACTGCCAATCAAGCTGCTTTACAAGTCTTAACCAAAGATGAATTTCCTCGACAGTGGGCGATGACTCAGATGAATCTAGGAAATGTATTCTTGAAACAAGAGCGAACAGAAGAAGCGATTACCTGTTATCGTTCAGCTTTAACAATCTTCACTCCCACTGCTTTTCCAGCAGAATGCCTAAATACAGGACGAATTCTGGGAAACACCGCTTTTATAATTGGTGATTGGGCTGAGGCTATGAAGGGATATAGTGTAGCGATTGAAGCTGTAGAAACTATTCGCACGTGGGCAATTTTAGAGTCTCGCCGTCAAGAAATCTTAGCTAATTCTCTCGATATTTACCAACATATGGTACAAGCTTGTATCAATAACAGAAAACTAAATAAAGCTGTTGAATATGTCGAACGTTCTCGTTCAAAACGACTCGTAGATTTAATAGCAAGTAATGATATTTACTCAGATCATGAAATAACTCGAGATATTCAACAGTATTTACAAGATTTTGAAGCCATTCAACAAAAAATTGATCATGAACAAAGACATCATTATGATAGCAGTAATGAAGTCAGGAAAAGTACACAGAATCGCGCCGCCATCAAAGCTTACAACGAAACAATTGCAGAAATGGAGGCTGACAAACAGCAAATCTGGGAACAAATACGCCGTCTAGATCCTGTGCTAGCTGGTCAAATTCAAGTAACTCCCATGAATTTGTCATCAATACAGGAGCTAATTAAACTTCCTACAACAGCTATTCTGAGCTTTTATACCACCTTAACTGACACTTATATCTTTGTCATTCGGCAAAGCAATATTAATTTGCACACTTGTACTGGATTGGGATTTGAAACTTTACAAAAATCGATTTTAATGCCCTGGATAGAGCAATATGTTTATAAAAAAGATACTTGGAAAGAGCAATTTCCTTTGTTACTAGCAGAATTAGCTAAAGTTTTAAAATTAGATAATTTGATTGCACAACATCTAAGAAATATTGACGAATTGATTCTTATTCCTCATCTCGCACTACATCAAATTCCTTTTGCAGCTTTACCAATTGCAGAAAGTCAATATCTAGGGGATAAATTTTTCATTCGTTACGTTCCTAGCTGCCAAATTTTAGAATTTTGTTACAACCGTCCCTCGGTGCTTAGTCTTATGAACTACGGTATCGTCGAAGATGCAACTGAAGATTTACCCTACGCTAGTTGGGAAGGAGAACAACTAGCCACTTTGTACAATGTTCCCAAGGTTCAGCATTTAAAAGGTAGTCAACAAGCTAGTATCGGCAACTATCGGAAACTGCTGCAAACAGTCCAAGTCATTCACTCTAGTCATCATGCCCAATCACGGCTTGATCATCCTCTGGAATCAGCGTTAATTTTAGCAGATGGCTGTATTACTTTGAGTCAGTTATTAACTCCGAGTTGGCGCAGTCCTCAGTTAGAGAATGTATTTCTATCCTGCTGCGAAACTGGTTTAGGTGTGGCTGAAATAACTGACGATATTCTAACTTTTTCAACAGCTTTTCTTTGCGCTGGTGCTAGAAGTGTTATCAGTACACTGTGGGCAGTAGATGACTTGGCGACAGCATTGTTTTCACTATTTTACTATCAATACCGACATCAGGGAAACAAACGATTGGAGTCAATCAAAAAAGCTCAATTTGAACTGCGGACTCTTACAGGTGAAACTCTTACCATCATTTACAAACCTAAGCTGAGTTCTTTCTTGGCACAGAAAGGCAATGAAATCGACGCGTTACTAAAAAAAACAAAAAAAGAACGGGATGTTCATCTACCTGACTCTCAAATATATATCAAATATCATGAAAACTACAATAAATATAACAAAATTGGAAAACTCATTTATCAAGCAAAAAAAGATTTGGAATCTTTTTGTCGAGAGTCAAAACCTTTCTCTCACCCTTATTACTGGGCAGCTTTCACCTGTTCTGGGTTAAATTGATCCCACATTCTGCACTACTTAAATTCTTAAACTGGATTCCTGATCCTAATAAATATTCTATGGATTTATCTATCACTTACTTGGTAATCACCAGATGAAAATATGTCAGCAAATGATCATATTCATCTTAAATATATCAGCCTTCATCTGCATCCGTCTGCGGTTTATTTTCTACTGAATAATTTATCTCCATTTGCTCAGCAGCCTTAGAACTTTTTTCCTGACCAGTACCATACACAACCTGCAAATTCCCTTTTCCCCCTTTCTTCTCTTGACGTCCTCGCGGTTCGTTCCCTCTTCTCCTCGCCGAAGTCCCTTCCTCACTGGTATCCTCAGTCACCACTTCATACAAAATTGCCTGCTTATCCTGCGTCTTTCCCTTCCTTAAAACCCTTCCCAAACGCTGAATGTACTCCCTTGCGGAACCAGTCCCAGATAAAATAATTGCAATACTTGCAGCGGGTACGTCTACACCCTCATTCAACACATGAGATGCAATTAAGGATTTATACTCTCCCTCCCGAAATTTGGTTAATATCTCATGACGTTCCTTTACCGGGGTTTGATGGGTAATTGCTGGAATCAAAAACTCATGAGAAATGCGATAAACCGTAGCATTATCAGCAGTAAAAATCAAGGTCCGTTCTGGGTAATGTTGTGCTAGCAAATCAGCCAGAATTCGTAATTTCCCATCAGTCCCTAAAGCAATTTCTTTGGCTTCGCGGTGTGCTAACATTGCTCGACGTCCGGCTTGCGATCGCGCACTCATCTGTACAAAGTGCTGCCAACCTTGAAGACTCCCTAAAGAAATCTTTGATTCCCGCAAAAAATCGTTACGAACTTGAATCAGATGATTGTACCGTTCCCGCTCTTGTTGTGCTAGTTTCACCTTAATTTGTACAATTTCATGTTCTGCTAAGGCTTTTCCTGCCAGTTCCTCAGCCCGTCTACGGTATACTTCTTTACCAATGAGAATATTTAGGTCAGCATGTTTACCGTCAGTTCGTTCCGGTGTGGCAGAAAGTCCAAGACGGTAAGGTGCGATCGCGTACTCAGCAATCACCCGATTAAAATCTGTCGGCAAATGATGACATTCATCAAAAATTAACAATGCATACTGATTTCCCAAGGTTTCCGCATGAATTGCCGCACTGTCGTAAGTCGCAACCAAAATAGGTGTTTTATCTCGCGAACCACCCCCCAATAAACCCACCTCAGCATCAGGAAACGCTGCGACTAAGTGTGCATACCACTGATGCATTAAATCTAGGGTCGGCACGATAATCAGCGTTGAACGCGGCGTCGCTTGCATTGCCATTTGTGCCAAATAAGTCTTTCCCGCTGCTGTGGGTAGCACCACAACTCCTTGCCTTCCCGCAAGTTTCCAAGCTGCTAATGCCTCACTTTGGTGGGGGTAGGGTTCCATCTCTAGACTAGCAACTAATTCTAAAGAAAGAAAATCCTTTGCCTCGTCGAGAAAATTAGTATTTTCTGCCTGTAGTGCTTCCACCAAGGGACGATATTGAATCGCCCGAATGCGGAATTTTTCAATTCGATCATCCCATGTAGCGTAATCCATCCAAGCCCTGCCAGATGGTGGTGGATGTAGAATTAATGTGCCACGGTCAAAGGTTAATCTAGGGGTGCGAGCCATTTTTCGCTTTTTACAACTGTCTTAACAGATACCTTACATTACATTTAAATATCAACTGAGGGAAGACAGAATACCAATTAGGCAAAACAGCTACTAAAATTAACTTATTGCTTTCTGGTTGCTAAAGTGTCTGAGTCTTTGTCACTACGCGATCGCTATCTCGCCTTAATCGATGAAATTGTCCAAAACACCCTCAAAGGCAAGATTAGCTCTCAAGAACAAGTGTATCAAATGTTACTTAAAAGTGTCACAACGGACACTGGGGAAGTGTTTGAGCTAGCTTTGAGCGATCGCCTAAATTCTACCCAGCAACAAGTAGACACAGAAATTGATGAACTCAAACAAGCAAAAGCTACCCGCAGTTTGAGAGCAATTAAGACAATTCAAAGTCAATGGCAACGCGCTGAAGAACAAAATAAAGCTAATTATGCGATCGCTACCGCAGTAAAAGAGATTACCACAGCCGATGCTGGGTCGCATCTCGCAGTATTATTACGTATCATTGATCCAAACCAAAAGTATCCGCTTTCTTTACAACAAATCCAACAGTTGTCCAAGTCCTTACAGCCATTTGCTCAAGCGAATCCTGATTTAAAGCAAATATCAGATGGAATCATTCGTGGTTTAGCTTCTTGGCAACGACTACAAGGTCACCTGGTAAGTTGGATGTATGAGCAAAGCCAATCACTGGGATTTGGAGGTATACCAGGAGAACGTGGGCCTTGGGCAACTTGGGCAAAACAAGTGAATAGCGAGTTACCCGCATCTCTGTTTCGCACGTTGGCGATCGAGCAATCTGTGATTGAATTTGTCCGACAGCAGCGTGATATCACCCTAAGTGACTGGGTAGAAATAGCAATAATTTTCCAGTACTTGCAACGGGGGTTAGTCAACTGGTTCGACCAACAAGCTTACAATGTCCAAGCTGGGTCAAAGTTGTCCATTTCAACTTTCTTGACATTTGCAGTTATTTGGAGTCAATTAGCAAATGGTTTGGGTGAGAGTACACCCTACGGTAGAGCATCTTCGCAGGTCTTGTTACAAATTCTCCGCACCTTTACCCAGCGTCCGTACTTCCCCTTGTATGGTGGCATTTTTGCTTCTTTTGCCGGCACATATTTGCGGGATGCACTGAACTACCTAAATGAACCGCTACGCCAAGTTGAGGGAACTCAGGAAAAAGCCCGGATTTTAACACTTTTAGGGTATTCCCAGCGAGCTCTAGGACAATATGATCGTTCTGCAAATTTTCATCAGCAAGCGTTAGAGATAGCACGCAATGCAGGCGATCGCGCCTGTGAAATTGCCAATCTCAACCACCTCAGCCGTACCTACGTCGCCAAAGAAAATTATGCAGAGGCAATTAATTATAGCCAACGAGCATTAATACTGAGTAGACAAGCAGGCGATCGTACAGGAGAAGCCAACGCTTTAGTTAATTTAGGCTACAGCGAAGTCATGCAAGCCCAGCAGATAGAACAAATCGAACCAGAGACTTATGAAGCGGCAATTAACTATTTGCAACAAGGCTTAACATTATCAGAACGTCTGGGTGATGTTCAAAGTAAAGCCTTATGCGTTAGCAGTTTAGGCATTGCTTACTTGGTAGTTGGACAACCACAAACAGCCATTAAATATCTGGAAGATGGCTTTAAGACAGCACAAACTTCTGGTGACTTATATCTTCAAGGTTTAAATTTAGCTAATTTATCTGAAGCTTACAATCATCTACAAAACCAGGAAAAAGCAATTTACACCGGCTGCTTAGGAATGTATTTATTAAACCAAATTGCTTCCCACGAGTGGCGTAAGCCGGCAAAGTTACTCATAATCTTGCAGGGGCAAATTGGGATGGCAGCTTTCAGTAATGTATTGCAGCAGCATCGGTCTAAAATAATTTCAGTAATTGGTGTAGATGGATATGATTATATTCCGCAACTGCTAGAAGAATTATGAATTATGACTCCTGACTCCTGACTCCTGACTCCTGACTCCTGACTCCTGACTCCTGACTCCTGACTCCTGACTCCTGACTCCTGACTCCTGACTCCTGA
>CAIVAU010000186.1 GCA_903903925.1 uncultured cyanobacterium | reverse complement strand
GAGTCAGGAGTCAGGAGTCAGGAGTCAGGAGTCAGGAGTCAGGAGTCAGGAGTCAGGAGTCAGGAGTCAGGAGTCAGGAGTCAGGAGTTAGGAGTTAGGAGTCAGGAGTTAGGAGTCAGGAGTCAGGAGTCAGGAGTCAGGAGTCAGGAGTTAGTGGTTAACTTCCCACACTTCCCACACTCCCCACACTCCCCACACTTCCCACACTTCCCACACTTCCCACACTCCCCACACTCCCCACACTCCCCACACTTCCCACACTCCCCACACTCCCCTGCTCTTAAGTTTTAGAAGCCTCGGAAATTGTAACCGACTCCTAGCAATAATCCTACATTGGTGTCACTAAAAAACGCCGCATTTACGGCAGCTGTTGCCGTAAATTGGCGATTTAGAGGGACATCAATACCACCAGTAAGCAGGAAGGCAACATCAGTGCCACCGCCAGTGTTAATAGCTGCACCAGCTCCAATGTAAGGTGCGATCGGCAGTGGTTCGGTAAATGGCTCTGCTGACCGGATGTTAAAGTCATAGGTCAGCGGAAGCAGAATGACTGCATTATCCCCAATCACTGCGGCTGGTCGTACAGAGAAGGTATTTGTTAGGCCAATTTTACTGAAGATTGTAAAGTTACCATTACCCAGATCTGAACCACCTGACAGACCAAGGTTTGCGGCTAGGCCGATGTAACTTGCACCACCACGAGTCGCTTTACCAGGAGTAACACTAATATCAGCTTGCGCTACATGATGAGCAGATGGTTTGTCTGTTTGTGTCTCACCAAGAGCAGATGGTTGAAAAGTAGTCTTTGCTGACTGGGAAGAAGAAAACGCGGCAGATGACGTTGCTGTTGTACCTGGAATTGGTGTAACTACGCGATTAGCAGTGTTCTGTTGAGCGCTGGTTGAGAACTGCGATTCTGGCTGAGCCAAAGCAGTTTCCTGTTGAGTGCTGGTTGAGAACTGCGGCTTTAGCTGAGCTAAATTTGATTGAGCAGTTTTTTGAGCGCTGGTTGAGAACTGCAGTTCTAACTGAGCTAAATCAGATGATTCTGGCGCTGGCTTGACTAGTGGAACAGTTGATTTTATTGAAGTTTGAGAAGAGACGGATGGGGTGAAAGTCTCTACCTCATCGCTCACATTGCTCGAAGACACTTCAGTCCCAGAAGCTTGAGTTAACTGCAAACTGCTTGTACTGTTTTCAGGTTGGGCTAAAGCAGATGAGCTGTTACCTATAACTGCCAGAGCGGAGAAACTCAGTAACCAAAAAACTCCCTTACGAGAAACAATAGTATTCACATTCACTCCTACAAAGAATATTGCCGCAATGGACACAGATCTATCACCAACAAATTAAATAATATCTCTTTAACTTGATAGGTGGGCAAAATTCTCTGCACCAATGAGTTGACAAAACCGTTTTGGGACGATGACCCCGAATACTATGCACTTTGCTCGTGTTCCAACGGAGTCAGATGAATCACTACCCGTTGATTGAGAGCTTGAGCTATTTTTTGCAGCATTGAAAGGGAGTGTCCCTCGTAATCAGCATCTTCCAGCCTTGCAATTACAGGTTGTTTTGTGTCCACAAGTTCAGCCAGTTGTTTCTGTGTTAACCCCGCTTTTGTTCTAGCTTCATAAATCAACTGTGCTACTTCTGTGTTGATTGAGGCTTCTGTCACCATTGCTAATAGCTCAGGGTCGCTGCTAGTCAGCTGATCAATTATTTTTATTGCATTACTCGTCGAAGCCATTATCATCTTCCTCCTCTACGTAGGTATGAGCTTCTGGGTCTTCTTCAAATAAAAGCTTTCGTGCGATCGCTCGTTCAATATCAATTGGGGGTACAGCTGCTTCTTCTTTCGTGATAGCGTGAGCGAGAATCGCCACATTTTGACCATGAAAGAAGTAGCTGCACGTATTTCAGGATGACGCTCCTGAGTGGGTTGAGTAGCTGCTGGAGTAGTTGCCGCAGTCTGTGCCATCGCCGACTGAGATAATGAAGCTGTACCGATCATGAAGACTAGACCAGTAACATCCCCAAAAATCATTATTTTTTGAGCCGAATAATTTACATACTATTTATATTTTCCAATTAGTTTTTTTCTATACTTTCAGACAGTAAACACATTGATTCGAGTGTTTCATAAATCACAAAGGATAACTATGAATCTTTACAAATCTGACAATAATAGTCAGCCAACACATTCTAATCAAGCAACTAGTCTGAGTAAGTTTTATTGGTCGGCAGCACTTGCCTGTGCCGCCATAATCAGCAGCATCCTCCCAGCAGAGGCAACAAGTGTCAATTTCACACATGTTCCTGAAACTACATCAAAAAATGTGATTGGAAGCTTGACCTCAGAGGTTATTCAAGAAGACGTGTCCCAGATGATCGGTAACTTTTCCTCTTTGTGGGTGTGGGGTTGGAATTTCTATGAGCCCTGACGGGGCGACAAACTACCCTGAGAAGCCTGTGCTCCTACCCTGACGGGGCGACAAAGTACGCTGAAAGGGTTGAAATGTAAAGAGTGTAGCAATCCCCATCATCGTGATGGGGTTGGTGCGGTTGTACTGCTTCCTTTCAAGGCCACCAGACATAGCGTAAAATTTGCTGACGGCACAGAATTTAGTGCCATAAATCCCACAGCTAACCCTATCCTTGACATGACCTCTGCATTGACATTAGGTGGGGTTGCTGCTCAACCAATGGGATAGCTAAAACTCAGCAACCGACCCTTGATCAGAATCAACGACTATTACCAACAGCTTCAGCAACCAACCTAGAAGCAAAAGGCAAAATGTCACGGTTTTTAGCGTTCGCTTTACCTTCAGTAAATACGACTAAAAGATAAGGGGATTTACTTGGTAACTCTATATAAGCAGCGTCATGGCGAACTTGACTTGTCCAACCCGCCTTAGACCAAATTTGTGCAACTTGAGGAAGACCACTACCTAAAAAGCCTGTCACCTGATCTTCTTCAACGTCGGTGGGCAAATCATCGGGGATCAGACTACGTTTCATCAAAGCCATCATGGCTTGCGATCGCCCACTAGAGACAGCTACCCCACCGATAATACTATGCAACAACCTAGCAGTCGCATTCGTCGTTACCATATTGCGATTCTCTAGTAACTCGCCCACAAAAGCTCGTTCTCGCCCATAGGGTCCATCGCACCAAGTTTTTTGGCAAACGTTAACCGTCTCCATTTCCGACCACCCTAAAGACTGAAAATAGCGGTTAACAATATGACGCTGATACTTCCACGTATCAAATGGGCCTGTTGGTAACTCTGGTCCGGAGGTAGTCCCAGTCAATATATCCACAATCAAACTAGTAGCATCATTGCTAGAGTCACCAATCATATCACGGATGGCTCTTTCCAACTCCTTGGATGTAGAAATCATACCTTTCTCCATCCATTCGTTGACCGCCACCAGATAAAACAGTTTTACCACACTTGCAGGGTAAATTCGCTCAACACCGCGATACATAAAACCACGGTAGTTGTGGTTCCAAAAAGCACTTGGAGTCAAAGCCCCACCAGTATTTACTAGGACAGGCGGATCGTAGACAATCCAAGTCAGAGCAATTTGGTTGCGGGCTAAAGTCGGGAATTCTGACCAAATTGCCGATAAAATGCCATTACCGAGATTTTCGAGTTGTTCGTCCTGATGAAAAAAAATCATAGTTCTTGAAGGATATCCTTTAACCTAAAATTGCAACCGCACCCTGATGAAAGCAGATAAATATCAGTGTTCATCAGGGTGCGGTTCAAAATCCAAAATCGCCAATGCCAAAATTAAATGTCTCCTCATCTAAAATCCAACAGCCGAAATCCAAAACTAGGGGAGTATCAGTGTTTAGCTGATCTGAACTTATATGATTCTCCCACCTGTGACCGTTTAGCAACCCAAGCCGCCGCAATGCGACATTTGTGGGTGACATCAAATTTAGAGACTTTGGAATCAACATCTCTACAGGCGTGCTTGTGCGAGGATGATTATCCAGGTTGGTTGTCACTTTCAGATTTGGATCTACTACAACCATGCACTGTACCTTATCAGGCTAGATCATTTTCCGAATCTGAGATTAAAAAATTATTGCCAGATGTCATCATTTTTACTCAAAAAGCTATGCAGCAACCAAATGACTACCTTTGGGGTGGTACTGTAGGTCCAAATTACGACTGTTCTGGGTTGATGCAAGCGGCATTCTCCTCTGTGGGTGTTTGGTTACCTAGGGATGCTTATCAGCAGGAAGGTTTCACCCAGCCAATAGCGATCGCGTCTCTACAACCAGGCGACCTGATATTCTTTGGGACTTCTCAAAAAGCAACTCATGTAGGACTTTATCTGGGAGATGGTTGCTACATACATAGTTCAGGCAAAGATCAGGGGCGTAACGGGATTGGCATTGATCGTCTCTCGGAACAAGGAGATGAGGTGAGTCAGTCTTATTATCAGCAACTGCGAGGGGCTGGAAGAGTTGTGAAGGGTTACGAACCGTCAAGACGCCAAGGACGCTAAGAAAAAAGATGAGGAGTGGGTTGGTTAACAGTGGGAAGTTACCGCAAAATGAGACGATGTCGTCGGGTGTACCAGATGTTTCGGTGGTGATCCCGGTGCATAACGAAGTGGAAAGTTTGCCTCATTTGCTGGAGGCGATCGCTTCGGCTTTGAGAGCAAGTCAGTTGAGTTATGAAATTATCTGTGTAGATGATGGTTCAACAGATGGTTCGGCACAGTTACTTAAAGAACAGGCACAAAGACGCAGTGATTTAAAGGCTGTGATTTTACGTCGCAATTACGGTCAAACTGCAGCAATGGCGGCTGGATTTAATTATGCACTCTCCCAGGTTATCGTCACTTTGGATGCTGACCTTCAGAATGACCCTGCAGATATACCTATATTGTTGGCAAAGCTAGAGGAAGGCTACGATTTGGTCAGTGGTTGGCGGCAAAACCGACAAGATGGTGCAATGAAGCGGTTACTCCCTTCTAAAATTGCCAACTGGCTGATTAGAAGTTCCACTGGGGTGAATATTCATGACTATGGCTGTTCACTTAAAGCCTATCGTGCTGAACTAGTGGCAGATATGAACCTGTATGGGGAATTGCACCGATTTCTTCCAGCGCTGGCTTACATTGAAGGGGCAAGAATTACAGAAATGCCTGTGCGCCACCACGCCCGTCGCTTTGGTCGCAGTAAGTATGGTCTGTGGCGGACATTTCGGGTGTTGATGGATTTGTTAACCATTTTATTTATGAAAAGGTTCCTGACACGCCCAATGCACGTTTTTGGGTTGCTGGGTTTGGTATCAATAGTTTTGGGAACAGCACTTGGAATTCACCTGACTTGGGTAAAATTGGCAACGGGAGAGAATATTGGCAATCGCCCTTTACTGTTTTTGGCGGTTCTCCTACTCTTGACAGGGGTACAGCTTTTTTGCTTTGGTCTGTTGGCAGAGTTGCAGATGCGTACTTACCACGAGTCTCAAGGACGTCCCATCTATCGCGTACGGGAGGTGGTAAAAAATAGCGATCAATGATGGAACAATAGTAATATTTAGTCATTAGTCGTGGGGAATTGGGCATGGGGAATTGGGCATGGCACATAGGGAATAGAAATCATTACTGATTCTTGCCCTGTGCCCTATGTCCTATGCCCTGTGCCCAAGGAAACCATTGACTATTAACGTTGACTCTAAAAACTAACTTCCATCTTACTGTGAAAGTACTTCGCGCATCTGACTTTCAACTGCGGCGGGACAATCTGCTGGTCTTATTTACAGCAGGTTTATTGTACTGGTGCAGTATAGCTTCGTTACTGCCAACTCTACCGCTCTACCTTGATAGTGTGGGCGCAACTAAGCAGCAAATTGGAATTGTGATGGGCAGTTTTGCCATCGGACTGTTGCTTTTTCGCCCATTATTACTAAAATTGGCGGATCGGCGGGGTCGTAAGATTGTATTGCTCATCGGAATGCTGGCAGCGGCGATCGCACCCCTTGGCTATCTATTTGTTAAATCTATTCCACTGTTATTTATGCTGCGTGCTTTTCATGGCATGAGCATCGCTGCTGTTAGCACTGGCTTCACAACCTTAGTAGCAGACTTAGCGCCCTCAGAAAAACGCGGTGAAATTATTGGTTACATGAGTCTGGTAAATCCTCTGGGCATGGCAATTGGCCCTGTTTTGGGCGGTTATTTACAAGCCGGGACTGGATACCAAATCTTATTTCTTGTCGCTGCTGAATTGGCTATTGTTGGGTTTTTGAGTACATTACAAATCGTCAGTCCACCAGTTCAAGTACCGCCGCCGCCAAATAGTCTTAAAAAACAACCATTTTGGCAAATTTTGCTCAGTCCTAGAGTCAGAATCCCAACTTTGATCCTGTTGCTAGTTGGTGTGGCTTTTGGTGCCTTGAGTACCTTTGTGCCTCTGTTTATTAAATCAATTAAGGTCGATTTAAATCCTGGCTTATTTTACTCTGTCGGGGCAATTTCCAGTTTTAGTATCAGGATGTTTGCTAGTCGCGTCAGTAACCGCTTTGGTCGTGGCTTGTTTGTCACCCTCAGCTTAGTTTCTTACACTCTAGCGATGGTAATGCTTTACTCAGCTAACAGTGCCATCTCGTTCCTGCTAGCCGCCTTCTTTGAAGGTGCTGGTGGTGGTACGCTCATTGCCATGATTGCCACTATGATGGCAGAGCGATCGCTGCCAAGGGAACGAGGGCGAATTTTTTCTTTGTGTATCGCTGGATTTGATTTCGGCATTGCGATCGCAGGACCATTACTCGGTTCCGTTGCCGAACAAGTCGGTTATCGCAATATGTTTGCTTCTGCTGCCCTGCTCACTCTTTTAGCCCTGCTTCTGTTCCTCACCCAATCCAGCAAAGGCTTACTAAGTTCCCTGCGTTTTGCCCTTGGACTCGGTCAAGATAACCATGCTTTAAAATAAATAGTCAGGAGTCAGGAGTCAGGAGTCAGGAGGGGTGAATGGTGGGAAAGCCCCTACGGAAGTGAGGAGTGAAGAACTAACTTCTCACTCCTCACTTCTAACTTTCTAAAACGGGCGAGGAGGGATTCGAACCCCCGACACCGTGGTCCGTAGCCACGTGCTCTAGTCCACTGAGCTACACGCCCTTAATCGATCCCTATACTAACACATCCTAAACAAATGATGCAAGAAAATTTTCAATCTGGTTTTCCAACCTTGACTCATCTGGATCATCAGGGGCAAGCGCAGATGGTGGATGTGTCTGGTAAAGCACCTTCTGTCCGTCAAGCTGTCGCTGCTGCTAGAGTACGCATGTTACCCGAAACCTTTGCCGCTATTCAACGGGGTAATGCACCCAAAGGTGATGTTTTGGGAACCGCAAGGCTAGCTGGAATTATGGCGGCAAAGCAGACAGCATCTTTAATTCCTCTCTGTCATCCCTTGCCATTGCAAAAAATTGAGGTGCAAATCATCCCAGACCCGCAACTACCTGGTTATCAAATTCATGCTACAGTCAAAACCAAAGCTGAGACAGGTGTGGAGATGGAAGCCTTGACTGCTGTTTCTGTTGCTGCTCTTACTCTTTACGATATGGCGAAAGCTTTGGAAAAAACTATTCAAATTGAATCGATACATTTGGTCAGTAAAATCGGCGGGAAATCTGGGGAATACGTTTCAAAAGATATGGGGGAAATAGCGCCTTTGGCAAGAGGTTGATGCCAACCTCGCCAATCATTTTAGCATCGCCTACATGGTGAATGGCAAACACGATATAGCCGCCTTCATCACCAATCTCTACTATTGCTTGTCGGGCGAGAAAGCGCATTGCTTGCTCCTCAGTAAGTGGTTCTATAGGCATATACCGCAAAACCTTAGGGTGAGTTTGATATGCCAAAAAATCCAGCAAATCTGTCTCTGCCATACGGCGTATAATCAACCGTTGCGTTACCACAGGCTCCATGCTTTTATTCACCTATATATTTTCATTCGTAGTGCGAGCATCTTGCTCGCTTGTAGTACACGTGAGCTTTCTGGCTCACACTACTGATCGTCTTTTTGCAAAACTGGGATGCTCCCGTTGAATAATAAGTCTGTTCCCAAGAAAACATCAAATTGGGCGAGTTAATGCCTTAAGAATTTCTTGATATAATGATGGTTCTGATAACTGAATACTGAGGCAAGACCTAACAAGCTGATTAAAATCTAACTGCTGAGGAAAGGTCTCGAAAATCTTTTTTTTCGACCTGAGTAATTTTGTTTTAGAAGTTTCAAAATCTTCAACAAACAAGTCGTTAAGCGCCACTGGTTTAACTTCAACAAAGCTTCCAATCATTTCCTGTAGATTTTCTACTTCGCTGGCTACAGAAACAAGCCGATCTTTATCATTGGCATTTTCTTTGTAGAAGGAATTGCTGTCGTCAAAGAAAGTGAGCTTCACATACATCTGAGCAATTAGCTGAAAGATTGGTTCGCAACTAAATTTAGCATTTTTATTATTGATTGAAAAATCTTTTATTTGAACAGATTTTGAACCATTTCTCATGTATATTCGGCTTTTAGCTATATTGATGATCAAAGGTTTGTCTACAGTAGCGTTTCCTAATTTAACAAAGAATATCTGATATAAATAGATGCCAAGCATACTTAAATAATATGCACAGGGATCTATGTTTTTATAGTAGATGTAGTTAGCAAGTTTATCATCAGGAATTGAAAATTCAGAAGCTTGATGACCTCGTTCATCCTCCAGGGTGATAACACGATTTGAAACTGTTGCGATTCTCCAAAGTTGGGAATTAATCACAATCCAATCCCCAACTGCAACATGATCTCCTAGTAAAGAGGAATCAGAAAATGTATAGTAGAAAGAGTTAGAAGGTTTTTGAGGAACTTTTTCTAGAGATATGAAACGACGCATGAAAGTGATATAGTCAGGCACATAAGGATTGGAGATATCCCGCATGATTTTTGTATAAACAGAATCATTTTTTAGATCATTTCTATAATCTATTCCCTTCTGATACACAGTGTAGCTAAACTCCATGCCCTTTTCAGTGATTGTAATATTTTCTGGTAACAACTCTGAGAAGAATATTTCTTTATTTTTAATAGTTTTGCTGAGAAGTTTTACAAGTTCCTTGAAATACCAAATACCTTGTGCTAAACGAAGTGATAGCTTTTCAAGAGGTAAATTTTGTAAATCTTTGATCCGTTGGGATAAGATACTAGAGTGAGTTCCTTTGCTTGGCTTAATAGTCCGCATTTTCAAAGGATTATCGTCATATTTAGCCTCGTATTTTTTACCTAAGACCTTGAGGTAATCCAGCACAGCTTTTAAAGTTGGGTGATAATTACCGGGTTGTTGAGATAACTCTTTGTTTGCCTCATAGAAAGTTTGTTGAGTTTTGTACAACATACATTTTAATATGAATTCAACAATATCAGGTGGGGCATAACTTGAAAATTCTTGATGTTTTAACGGGGTGAAAACATGAACTAGTCTGGGTTCAGTAGATTGAAAATTAGAAACGGCTCGATAAAGTTGCATGAGGGTAACGAGTTCTGTTTCTTCAGTATCATATGCCCGAATATTGTCATAGAATCTCTCTGGAGACTCGCCACAGGTGAGCAGATCGAATGCGATCGCCCCAATCCCAAACAAATCAGTACGAATAGCTTGTCGTTTGTACAAAACAACCTGAGTTTGCTTTTCGGGTTTTAAACTCTTTTGCGTTTCCCGGTCAATCTTCAAAGTGATGACTGTTGAATCATCATTTTTTTTAATAATCTTGTCGATTTCGTATTTAACACAAGTCGCATCTTTACTAAATACGAGATAATCATTTTCCTCAATGATAGTGTCTCGAAACTTGGGATCGCGAATCAATAAACTAACTTGAGGGTTTCCAGAACCATCTTCACTTTGAATAATATCCACATTACAAATATCAAAATAATCCTTCTGTTCGGGTGAACGATAATGGCGAGTTCCTAAGGGAAAATAATCTTTCACAGAATATAGGACTGTAGCTTCAGCTGCAGCTTCAGGTTTCAAAAATCCTAAATCACCAATAACAACGTCAAAAATTTCGCTTTCCTTGACAAAAATATTCGCGGGTTTTAAGTCAAGATGTGAAAAATCTGCTGCATAGAGGGCATTCAATCCTATAGCAATTCTAATGAGATAGGGAAGGATTGTTGAAATCCGATCCTTAAAGTTCATAGATTCAAGGATGTCATATCCTACAAGCTCATACACATTTTCTTTAATGAGATTTTTTTGTTCACCTTTAATATCTTCTATCTTGAGGATCTCTGTTTCTAATTCTTCCTTGGTCAAGTAATTCAATTTCTGTATAACTGTGTTAAAACTAGGGATATTTTCAATGATTTTAGCTGATTTTCGTATACAGTATTTTCCAATCCCATTTTCCAGAAGTTCTTTTAAAGTTTTATCATATAAAGGCATAACTAGTGCGTAGTTAGATACGCTAACATGTGAAGCCTCAAAAGTATCCTTGAGACTGATATAGGCAGGAGATGAAAGGAACTTTCTTGTACCACCTAAAGTCTCAATCACACCTTCAAGTAGGTTATCTGCTCCTAACTTCTGTAAATACTCTCGAATGTTTTTTGCTGCTTGTATTTCGTCCACAAAACGATCAACAGAAGCTGAACGAGAGTTTTTTAAAACTTTATCTAGTAAGAAAATATATTGCTCGTCGTTAATTCCTGTTTGTAAGAGTTTGAGAGTAAATAAACTTAAATTATCGATAGGTTGTTGAAGAGTTTTAATTTTTTCAAAAACTGGATCTTGATGTTTTAATTTGAACTGCTCGCAGAATTGATCCAGGATATTATGACTCACTATTGGCTGCACTATTGCTTGTGTTACAGCCTGATTTTCATATAAAAGTTTTACAGCAAACTTCTGTAATGTCTCATCATAAGCTTGATAAACGACTCCAAAGGTACCATCCCCCAGCTTGACTGGTTCATCACCCTTAATCTCAAAGTAAAATGTATCCCTCTTGATTTCTTCTGTCGTAAATGAATACTTGTGTCTTAAATCATCAAATTTAAACATAGTAGCTTCCTCTTACGGTTGCAGAAATCAACACTATATGTCTTGCAGAAATTGATTTTCTCTGTTCACGTTTAAATATTTATACCCTGTTCTTGGCTGTTTATGCAAGAACTCTAAAATTACACGATGAAGTGCGGAAAGTAGGTTACAAGCCTCAAATGCTTATGTCATAAGTCTTTCAGCATAGTTCATCACCCCGTCAAGGTTTGAGGCTGGATTTTGTTGGGAAAAATGCCCTTTAACTCGAAAAATTCACAAATCGGGGTGGGGCAACGTCCTCGTAAGTGTAGGATGGTAAAAACTCCTTTACTTTTTCTGAAGATTCTACTGTATGAAAAAACTGAAATCATGGCTAATTGTTGGGCTTTTAGTAGTCGCAACATTACTATCTCTTCCGAGCAATGCCTTTGCTCAAGCAACTGCTGGGAATTCTGTGACTTATGAGCAAAATTCAGGGCAATTTAGTGTTCCTGCTCAGTCAGAAACTGGGGTAACTTTCACCAACAAGACTAATAAAGAGGTGAAGTTGAGTGTCTCAACTGAGGGAACTTGGAGTCTTGGTTCTTCTTTTCCATCTCTGGATGCTAAAGGCTTTCCGCAAACATATCTCGGAGAATACGCAGCAGGTTTAAAGTATCCTGACAAAGCTGCTTCTTCCTTATTGGCTATCAATGCAGGTACAAATCCTCCCTCAGTCATTCCAGTTGGCACCAAGAATGAGATTACTCTTGCTCCCAATGGTGTCTTGACATTTGTGAATAACGATATCGTATCGCCAAAATCATTTTATGCCGACAATACTGGTACTATTACGGTCAAATGGTCTACGCCACCAGTTCCCAAGCCATTTGGCAAGATAGTTGTCAATGGTGATGAATGGACCTTGTCGGATGCAGGGTTCCAATACAGACCTGATGCAGCAACTTTTATCCTCAACATTGCTAAATGGTTTTCTGGAGAGGGTAAAAAAGGGAAATTCCATGGTTATTCCTCTAACTTTGGGCTGACCCAATCTCAGTTAGCGGATATACTGACGAAAGCAGGTTATACATGGACTGTTGGCAAAAACATCCCATTTGATCTGCCAACTTTATTAAAGTATGATGGCATCTTTGTCGGTGGAGATACACTTAACAATCAGGTGTTAATTGATTACGTCAAAGCTGGAGGTAACGTTTATTTAATGGCAGGAACCGGTGCTTTTGGTAATAGCCCTAAGCTAGAAGCCGACGCTTGGAATACTTTTCTCAATGCCTTTGGTCTTAAATTCGTAGACAAATGGGTCAGCGGCAATAATGCATCTGTTAGCAGTTCTCACCCGATTTTTACAGGAGTGAAATCTATCTATCTTAACGCGGCCAATATCACTCAGACTGTAGATCCGGCATCTAAAACTAGTCAGATTATCCTACAAGATCCAGATAAAAATGGTCTGGTTGGTGTTTTTGCACAGTAGCATCTAATCTCTAATAGGTTTCAAAACCTGTTTAGTGTGGGGAGTGGTTCAATCTCCTCACACTAAGGGTAACAGAATTTCAAACTCTGTGCCTACACCAAGTTCTGAACGGAAATTTAATTTGCCCCCGTGTTTTGCCGTGATAATTCTGTAACTTACGGCTAGGGTAGTTTCCTTATCAGCCCGTCTCCCAACAGAAAAAGACTCAATAATTTGCTGTTGCAACTTCTGAGACATGCCCGGCCCATTGTCAGCAATGCGAATTGAAATCCAGCGAGATAAGAGTGCTTCCGTTTTGGGAGCTTCTCGTGAAACAATTTCTGTAGTAATCTCTATGAGTGGTTTTTCTATGCCGGTTATAGAGTCAGGATTTAACTGATGTCGCACTGCTTCATTGAGCAAGGTATCCACAGATTGACTTAAAATATTCAAAAATACTTGGTTCAATTCACCGATAAAACAAGACACAGGGGGGAGACGTCCAAAGTTTTTTACGATCTCAATTTCTCCCTGAAGTCGGCTATTCATTAACAATATAAGGTTATCTATACAGGCGTGCAAATCTGCTGTTTTTGGATATAGTTCATCAATATGACAAAAATTTTGTAATCCAATGACAAGTTTTTTCAATCTTTCCGCACCAGTACGGATACTAGAAAGTGCCTTTGTCAAATCTTGTTCTAAAAAATCAAATTCAATTTCTTGTTTAAGATGGTTTATTTCAACAGAAGTATCAGTTGAGTGTTGAGTATAAGCAGCTACCAACTTCATCAAGTCTTGGCTATATTCGGAAACGTGAGTTAGGTTACCCCAAATAAAATTTAAGGGGTCTAAAATTTCGTGTGCAACTCCGTCAACCAAACGTCCCAAACTCGCCATCTTGTCATTCTGAATCATTTGGGCTTGGCTACGTTCATAACGTACCTGGGTTTCTATTCCTCGAATTTGCCAAGAAGCAATATTTAATTCCTGTATATCTAATAACTTATATGTATCAGGTGCTGTTTGCACTACCACTGGTTCTGCCGAAAGTTCAGACGGTCTCCGTAGTGTCAGCTGCATCGCTGTCAAAATTAGCGTAGTATCAGGCAGCAGCAAAATCGCAGCACGAACAGAACTGTAGAGAATACCAAGCGGTTGGTGGAAAAGTAACTCTTGTCCATAGGGACGAAATAGCAATTCCGACAATCGTCGGCGCGAAATCATTCCGATGTACTTGCCCTCTTCAAGCAAGATGACTCCTGGGAGCAATGGGTATTTTTCAAAAAAATTAGCAATCTCTACCCCAGTAGGGGGACAGTGCTGAGCCCCTACTTCTACGGAAAAGTTGTAGAGTGGTAATTCTTGGAGGGTAGATTCTAAACCAAGATCGCGATCGCAACCCCGATACAAAAATGGTGGTGATACTTTTTTATAGAATTCTTGTGGCACTTAAAACCTTGAGTTGTATCAATATATGTAGTTGAAAATCAATTTGCCATGTTTGAGATGGAACTTGCTTCAAGTCTAGCAATTCACCACGCGGAGTGTGGGGAGTATGGGAAGTCCCTGATCCCCAAATATTTAAAAACTGTGAACCATTGATGAAAATGCGTATAGAATCACATAATATTAGGCGAAACTCCTGTAAATCTGAAAATATGTAGGTAGAGTATTAAGGGTATATGTGAGTCGGAACCATTTCTTCAGTTTGGCAATCTAGGAAGATCATCCATGGTTAGTAGATGCAAGTAGGCAAAAATAGCTGTTTTGAGTTATGAATGCCTGTACAGCGTCAAAAGCGCTACCAGTAAAATACCATCTACTGACTCTTTGTATAGATGCTTAGTCAAGTTACCTATTTCTACAATTTCGATAGAATGACTTTGCATAAAGTTAAAACACAACACCGCTTTTGACTGCGACGCCCATGAATCAGTTGAACAATGGTTTCACCCTATTTCTCAGTCTGCTAGTCGAGGCGATGCCTTTTTTATTGCTAGGTGTTTTGTTCTCCAGTGTGCTGCTATTTTTTGTCGATGAGCGCAAACTGGTGGAAAAAATGCCTAAAAATGCGCTGTTAGGTGCGCTAGTCGGAAGCTTGATCGGGTTTTTGTTTCCTGTTTGTCAGTGTGGTAACGTGCCAGTAGCACGGCGGTTACTGATGCAGGGAGTACCAACACCGGTGGCAATTGGCTTTTTGCTAGCGGCACCAACAATTAACCCCATCGTTATTTGGGCAACTTGGACGGCATTTCGCGATCAGCCAGAAATAGTGGTATTACGAATTGTATTTTCCCTGTTGATCGCAATTATTGTCGCCTTTATCTTCAGTTTTCAAAAGGACTTGACGCCGATATTGCAACCTGCGATCGCTCGTCATTTGAAATTTAACCCACCCCCTAAGCCTGAACCAAAACCAAACAGAAAAAATTACCAGGTAGAACCGGAAGCATCTTTACTATCAGGGACTTATTTGCTAGGAGGACAAACAGGTCCAACTCGGCGGTTGGATATAAACACTCTGCAACCACCAACGACGCAAGGGTTGAGCCCCAAGAAAAAACTGTCACAAAAACTGCGACTTTTAGTAGATAACACCGTACAGGAATTGCGGGAATTAGGGGCGGTACTAGTGATAGGAAGTGCGATCGCAGCGGCGATTCAAGTACTTGTACCCCGTGAACTTATCCTTAGTCTGGGTGCTGGGCCAGTAAGTTCAATTGCCGGGATGTTGATCTTATCAACAGTGGTGTCAATTTGTTCGACAGTTGATTCATTCTTTGCCCTATCTTTCGCTTCTACCTTTACCAGCGGTTCCTTATTGGCTTTTCTCGTATTTGGGCCCATGATTGACTTCAAAGGTGTTGGCTTATTACTATCAATTTTCAAGCCTAGGGCTGTCATCTACTTATTTGCTCTAGCAGCACAATTGACATTCTTATTCACCCTTTTCCTGAACTTACATGTCATTTAAGATTTGTTAGTTGTTATTTGATAGTTGTGTATTAACCACTAACCACTAACCACTAACCTTGACCCATGACTTCAATCCAAAATCTAACATCTGTTCGCAAAATCCAAAATAAAATCATCCCTTGGCTGGATGTCTTAGCAATTACAGCTTGGGGCATTTTAATCCTAAAATACTGGGTGCAGGGCAAGCTGAACTTATTGATTCACCCTGATTACTTTTGGTTAGCAATTTTAGGTGCTATCGGCTTGTTAATTATCGGTTTCTTTAAGGCATTACAAGTCTTGCAGCAGCGTCGTCGTGAGGTGACTCCCATTACCCAACATATGACCTTATTTCCTCCTGTTTGGGGTAGTGTCCTGCTATTAACATCAGCAATTCTAGGATTCATTATTTCACCCCACGTCTTTGCTAGTCAAACAGCACTAGAACGTGGTGTGACGGATTTAGTCGGAGCAACACGCACCCAACCCCAAGCATTTCATGCTTCTGTTCGTCCCGAAGAACGAACGCTGATAGAATGGGTTCGCACACTCAATGTCTATCCAGAACCTGATGCATATACAGGGCAAAAAGTCAAGGTGCAGGGATTTGTCATCCATCCACCAGAATTAGGCAAAGAATATTTGTTTTTGGCAAGATTTGTCATCACCTGCTGTGCTGCAGACGCCTATCCTGCAGGATTGCCAGTCAAACTAAAAAGCACTAGCGATCAGTACCCATCTGATATCTGGTTGGAAGTAGACGGACAAATGGTAACGGAAAATCTATCAGGCAAACGCCAACTTACCATTGCTGCTACATCTGTGAAAAAAATTCCCCAACCGAAAAATCCCTATAGTTATTAGAATGACTAATAAAGCATTTATTCAACCTCTAGATCGTGTTGCGATCGCACTCATACTCTTGCTGAGTGTGATGATTGGGCTATTAATATTACAAGGTGATGTCGTCAAGCCTAGCGTTCGGCAATTTAGCTGGCAGAACCAACAAATTGGCGCAGACGATGTATCCTTCTCCCTCACCTTCAGTCGTCCAATGGACATAAAAAGCGTAGAGGATAACTTGAAAATCGATCCGCCTCTAGCAGGTAAAGTAAGTTGGGCAGGGCGGCGGATGGTTTATACACTTCTAACACCAGCACCCTACGGAACGAATTATCAAGTCAAGTTGCAGAGTGCTAAGGATAAATTTTCTGAAAAACAAGCAAAACCCAGAGTCATACAACCATTTACAGGAACCTTCTACACACGCGATCGCGTTATCCTTTACATCGCAACTGACAAAGAAGACCAAGGACGGTTAGTTCTTTACAACCTAACTCAAGAGCAAAAAAAAGTACTCACTCCAAAAGATTTGGTTATTGTAGATTTTAAGCCATTTCCAAACGGAGAGAGAATTTTATTTTCTGCTCACTCAAAAGAAACTCAAGACTTACTTTCAACTCAGATATATACAGTAACAACAGGCATTTCTGCACAACCTAAAAAATCAGCAGAACTAGCAGGTAAAGTTGACACTATTTTAGATAATAAACAATATCAAAACCTAAAATTTGACTTATCACCTGATGGAAAGATTATTGTAATTCAGCGCGGCAATAAAGCTAATCCAGGCGACTTTGGTCTGTGGTTTATGCCAGCAACCCCCAGTAGTTCTGGAGAAAAGTCCACCCCTAAACGTCTGCAAAGCCAACCAGGGGGAGATTTTATGATCACTCCAGACAGTAAAGCTGTAGCAGTCGCCCAAGGGCAAGGAGCAGCAATTTTACCCTTACAAACAGATGCCAATAGACCCTTAGATTTTCTGCCGCAGTTTGGCTTAGTACAAGCTTTCTCTAAGGACGGCTCGCAAGCAGCGATGGTAAAATTTAATACAGACTATACGCGGGATTTGTTTTTGGTGACCAACCAAGGGTTACAAAAACAACTGTTACGCACCACAGGCTCAATTATCAGCTGTCAGTTTGATGCTGCCTCACCCACCCTTTACTGCTTGCTCACACAGCTCTTGCCAGGAGAACAATATCAGGAACAGCCATATCTAGTGGCGATCGACCTGAAAACCTGGCAAAAGAGACCACTCATAGTACTACCTGCGGGAGAACGGAATGTACAAATAAATTTATCACCTGACGGTTTGGGGTTGTTATTCGACCAAGTTGTAGCACAAACAAATCCCACAGCAGCAGCAGCAAGCGTTTTGACAACCGACGATGGACAGCCGATAGCTACCAGTAGCCTGTGGCTGCTGCCCCTATTGCCCATTACCGACCCAGCAGCAGCGACTGAAATCAAACCAGAACAACTTCCCCTATCGGGCTTCCATCCTCATTGGCTTCCGTGAAGGAGTTATGAATTATGAATTATGAATTAGGAGTTAGGAGGTAGGAGGCAGGAGTGATTATTCTCCCGACACTCCCGACACCCCACACACCCCACACCCCACACCTCACTCTTGCATAAGACAGTATATTTTGATATGACAGCATTTATATGGTGAATTCTGGCTTAGTCTTTGCTGTTTAATTTAAAGCTGGTGGGTGAGTAATGAATGAAGCTGACACCCCAAATAATGGGGCTAGTATTGAACCCCTAGAATCTGTAAATTCGCCACAACCGCAGTTGGCGAGTTGTCCATCTTACTTGGTTTTACGTGATGAAAACATAGCAATTACGAAATTGCCACTACTAGCACCTGCGGAAGATGAGCATTGTGCAACTGAACTTCCGCCGGAGACGGTATCCCAGAAAGACTGGGTTGCGGAGCCCGAATGCGAACAACAGAAAATTATTGACTCTGAATTTAAACAGCTGCTGGCATTGAATGAAGAATTGCGCTCTGCTAACAATGAATTGTATGACCGAGTGGAAGAGCTAACAGCAGCCCTAGCTGATAAAGAATCGGCTTTGCAGTTGCAGAAAAAGCGCTCAAATGTCACAGAGTCAATGCTCAATCAACAAAATCAGGAACTATCCGCTGCCCAAGAGCAGATCCAGTCCTTATACCAACAGTTAGAAACGGCTGTGCAAACTGTTCAACATCAGGAAATGTCTATTGAAAATTACAAAGCACAGCTAGAGATTAATCAACAACGCCTTGCCCAGTTAGAGAGAGAATGCGCCCTCATTCAATCTAACTACCAAGAACAGTCACACCAAATATTGCAGTCAGAAAATACTTGTCGCGAGTTACGTACTAGGTTAATGCGACAACAACGCCAAACTCTGCAATTTAAAGCAGCTCTGGAAAAATCTCTAGAGACACCCTTTCCCAGCAATGATTTCCTGGATGATCGGGAAAATAACCCGAACAACACAGGTGATAAGCAAACAAAATACTCTAGGCGAGCAAACTCCTTATTTCCTAACGCCCAACCGATTCGACCTTGGTCAGCAGAACCGGAATCTTTGATAGATGATGTAGATCATGTCACAGGGGAATCTTCAGCATCACAGATGTCCCAACAGAACGATCACCCCGCACCCAGTCCATCATTGATTTGGAATACCTTAGATCAAGAAAATACACCAACACCAGCACAATCAGCTAGCACGCCAGAAATTATTCATGATTATCCAACATTAGAAGCAGTTTCACCTTCAGAATCATCCAACCTAGAAAAACAATTGGACAGCGTCATCCAATTGTTTTTTGGATCAGGGACTGCATCTGCATCACCACAGCCTCCGCAACAAGATGTGGAGAGTGATGACACCGATGAACCTGTTTGGGAAACTATCGCAATGTCCTCTGATGATGAGGAACCAGAAAATGCCACCATCACCCTGATTGAGGATAAAAATGAAGCAACCGAAGACTACTGGTTAGAAGCATCACAATTACCACCCTTAGAAATACCGACAACTACTTCACCCCAACCATCTTTGAGTGACAACTCACCCTCACCAGTGATTTATCCGCAGCGTCCACCAAAAGGGCGCAAATCTTTGGCATCTGTTGAACTGCCAAATTTTCGTCCAAAGAGTCAATAGTCGGGGAGCAGGGAGCAGGGAGCAGGGAGCAGGAACCCCGAGTTCCCCAATGCCCCATGCCCAATGCCCCACTACACTAAATAACTTGTATTCGGGACAATG
>CAIVAU010000185.1 GCA_903903925.1 uncultured cyanobacterium | reverse complement strand
CAATAGATTTTGTGCTACTTCTTTCCCTTCGTTCCGTACAACATTCGCTAGGGACAGGATTTCTTTTTTAGTAAGCCTAGCAATACGAGTAAGAATGGAATGTTTGAGATCTTCCCCCAACGCAGTAGCTAAAGTATCCAATGCCGCTGTGAATTGAGCGTCGTTCTTGATGGTGCGATCGCTGACCTTGTATTGTTCAGCTAAAGTCTTTGCTGTATTCCCCGAAGGGAAAAAATTTCCCTTCGGTTGGTCCTCCTCCTCTGAGTCATCTCCCGATAGGCAAAAGTTGCCCTTCGGTAAGTTCTGTTTGAGGTTATCCTCACGATTACCCTTCAAATGCAGATAGCGCTTACCTCTGAGATAGCTTGCCGTTTCTGGGGTAATATTGCGTCGCCCTAGTTGATGATTGGCTATCCAGCAGATAGCCGCGCCTCTATCTAACAGGTTAATTTCGACAATTTTGTATGGAATCTGTAGTGATGTGCAAATTTCGTACCGATTGTGACCATCGAGCAGGATGCCTCGACCAAGCCATACTATCAGTGGGTCAATACAGCCAAATTCCTTTAGGTTAGCTTCCAATTGTACCTTTTCCTCAGATGACAGTGGGGGAATAAGATTTTTAAATTCCGGATCAATCTGAAGTGTGGTGGACGATGGAGGTAATAGGTCTGGTTGCAGGCTCAAGGATTCACTATGGGTGCTTCCCCAAGTTTCCTGTTGATTTGGCTTCTGATTTAAGGTAGGTAATTCTGAAGCAGCAATCAGTTCTTTCATTGCTCTAAATTCCTGATAACTCCATAGGATCTGTCAAAGAACACCGTTGCTGTACCTGTCTCGCCATGCCGTGACTTAGCCATAATCAGTTCTAGGATTCCCTGTAGCTCTGTATCCGGGTTGTAGTACTCGTCTCGATAAGCGAGTATTACATTATCTGCTACCATCTCTAAGATTCCTGATTGACTAAGGTCGCTCATGATTGGACGCTTGTTTTGCCTATTCTCAACCGCTCTAGAAAGTTGGGAAAGTGCCAGCACGGGAACATCTAATTCCCCTGCCATTTTGTAAAGTCCCCTGGCCACATCTCCTAGTTCGTAGCTGCGGTTACCCCCGGTGTCTTCTGCCATCATCTGGAGGTAATCAACTACAACCAACCCCAGCTTTCCCTCTTTTGCCTTGACCTGACGGCATTGGGAAGCAATTCCAGAAGCGGTAATGCCTCGGCTATCATTTATATACAGTGGTAGCTCTGAGGCAATACCGACAATTTTGGCAATGCTATAGTATTCCCAGTCTTCTAAAGGTTCTAATGCTGCTCGATGTTTGCGGATGCGATCGCCCCTCAAGGGTAACAAGTTCAAGTGCTTGTAGTCGTTAGTGACACTGATTAAACTCCATAACCTGTACTCCAATTGCTTCTTAGTCATTTCCAGTGAGAAGAAGATGACAGGTAGTTTGTGGAGCTGCATCATCTGAAGAGCTAGAAATGAAGCAATAAAAGAGTTGTGAACAAAAATGTCATTGGCAACAAAATTGTGCGTTTCTCTCATCGTTAGGTCATAGACTTGATGATTCCCTATTGGCTCGATGGAAACAATTTCATCCCAATAAACATCACTTGTTGCAATTTGCTGAAGCCTTCGGTCACCCAATGCTGTCGAAAGTTGAAGTAGCCTTTCTCGTGTTGGCGCTCGCTTACCAACATGAATATTGGAGTACCCTTGAATAAGAGATCGTCTTGCTAAAACTTTCCAAGGTTCATTTCCTTTAGCTGCTGCTATTTGCTCCCAGATTCCTATGGGAATTAAGTCGCGGTTGGTTTGATATTTCAAGAGAGCTAAAGCTTCTTTCACTGAAGATAGTGCTTTCTCTTTACCAAAAATCCCGATTTCATTAATGAATGTTTTGATAGATTTAGCATCAGTAATATCTAATTGCCAAGCGGTTCTGCGACTACCGTTATATTTGACAGACTTTTTTTTCAAAGTAGCTATGATACCAAATCGCAGTAGAAGATGTTGCACCTGCCGCGCCAATTTCTCATTAACTGTTGCATATCCTAACTGAGACTGACCGCTTTTGAGGACCGTTGCCCATCCATCAGTAGCAAAGAGACGGTTTAAAAACAGCGCTATTTGTTCTCTCTTCAGTTGAAAAACAATTGATGGAATGGTCTTACTATGAGCGGAATGTCCATTAAGTCCTAATTCTTGCAGCCAAAGACAAAGGTAATTCTTGGCACTTTTGGTAATTGTCAAAATTCCATGTGGTGCAAGTTCTTCTGGTTGGACTTCTAAAACTTGGCACAAATTGTCAAAAGTTTTTTGGTTGGGTACGCAATGACCTCTCACCCACTTACTTACAGTATCGGGGCTAATATTAACAGCTGAAGCTAACTTCTTTTGAGTCCAAGCAGTACCATTAGATGTAGCTTGCATCAAATTAGCTAAGCGTTGACCAAAATCTTTTCTTTGTTTTTTTACAAAATCCAAATCTTTCGTAACATTATATGATACATTTTCAGTAATAGACACTTTTGTTTTGACTTTAAGAGAGGGACTTAAGTCTAAAACTGCATCAACAAAATCTTTTCCAATAGCAGGATTTTTATTAGTAAAACTAACTACATTATGTAATGTAAAATTTCCATCTCCCATCAGATAGCCTAGCAACTTTACTTCACATTCACGAAGAGTTTCTTGTCCAAAAACTTCTAGTTTACGAGGCACTGCAATCTTATCACCACACTTCAGATCTGACAAATATTTCCAACCATCCACTGTCAGATAAGGGTGTTGAATCGTTGTTTCAACAAAGCGTCCCAAT
>CAIVAU010000184.1 GCA_903903925.1 uncultured cyanobacterium | reverse complement strand
CCAATGTACAAACGTACCAAGGAGCTAGACAAACTTTTGCCTTCAATCATGAACTGATTCAGAAATTAAAAATCTTGTCTAGTGAATCGGGGACGACTTTATTTATGACGCTGTATGCAGCGTTTGCAACTTTACTATATCGTTACAGTGGTCAATCAGATATTTTGGTGGGTACGCCAATTGCCAATCGGAACCACAGTGAAATTGAGTCATTGATTGGCTTTTTTGTGAATACTCTAGTATTGAGAAGCAAATTTGAAGACAATCTCAGTTTTCAGAGCTTACTTTCACAAGTAAGAGAGACAACACTTCAAGCATATGAACATCAGGATGTTCCGTTTGAACAAATAGTAGAAGCATTACAACCACAACGCTCTTTGAGTTACTCACCTCTATTCCAGGTAATGTTTGTCTGGCAAAATATGCCAATTAGTGAAATAAAATTACCTGGTGTGACTTGGAATAATTTGGCGATAGAAAGCACAGTTGCTAAATTTGACCTCACATTATGGATGACAGATACGACTAACGGATTGGTGGGTGAATGGGAATACAATACTGACTTGTTTGATGGGTCAACAATTGAGAGGATGGCAGGTCATTTTGATAACTTGTTGTCAGCAATTGTGGAGAATCCCCAACAACAACTCAGTGAATTACCCTTGTTGAGTGCAGCAGAACGTCATCAATTGTTGGTGGAGTGGAATGATACAGCCAGGGAATATCCCACTAATAAATGTATTCATCAGTTATTTGAAGAGCAGGTAGAGAAAACACCAGATGCGGTAGCAGTGGTATTTGAGAATCAACAATTAACTTATACGCAGTTAAATCAAAAAGCTAACCAATTAGCCCATCATTTGGTGTCTCTGGGTGTCGAACCAGAAGTGCTGGTAGGTATTTGCGTGGAACGCTCCTTGGAAATGGTGGTAGGACTCTTAGGCATACTCAAAGCGGGTGGTGCTTATGTGCCCCTTGACCCCACCTATCCTCCAGAACGATTAAGTTACATACTTCATGATTCCCAGGTGTCAATTTTACTGACTCAACAGTTGTTGGTTGAAGAGTTGACTCTACACGAACAATACTTAGTCTGCTTAGACAATGATTGGGAAACAATCGGACAACAAGACCACAATAATCCTGAGAGTGACGTCACAGTTGAAAATCTCGCTTATGCGATTTATACTTCTGGGTCTACAGGGAAACCAAAAGGGGTGATGGTTAACCATACAAACGTTGTCAGTTTCTTCATTGGAATGGACAATACCATTGGATGCGACCTCCCTGGTTCATGGCTTGCAGTCACCAGCATTTGTTTCGACATTTCTGTGTTAGAACTGCTGTGGACGCTCACACGAGGTTTTCAGGTTGTCGTCCAAGCAGAACATGAAGCCACCTTTGCCTCACACAGCAAAGTTGCAAACCAAAAAATGGACTTTAGCCTGTTCTATTTTGCCAGTGATGATCGAGAGTCGAGCAAAGATAAATATCAACTCTTAATTGAAGGGGCAAAGTTTGCAGATGCTCACGGTTTTGCCGCAGTGTGGACTCCAGAACGTCACTTCCATAATTTTGGTGGTCTTTATCCTAACCCATCAGTCACCAGTGCAGCAATAGCAGTCCTGACACAGAGAATCCAAATTCGGTCTGGCAGTGTTGTTTTACCACTTCACAACCCCATCCGCGTTGCTGAAGAATGGGCTGTCGTCGATAATCTCTCACAAGGCAGAGTGGGACTCTCTTTTGCCCCCGGTTGGCAGGCGAATGACTTCGTTTTTGCCCCTGAGAATTACACCGACCGGAAAAAAGTACTGCTTCGCCAGCTAGAAACAGTGCATCAGCTTTGGCGGGGAGAGTCAGTGACTTTTTTAGGTGGTGGCGGAAACCAGGTGCCAGTGAAGATTCTACCGCGACCAATCCAGCCTGAGTTACCAACTTGGCTGACAACTGGCGGTAATCCAGAAACATTCCGTGTTGCAGGTGAAATGGGGACTAATGTCCTGACTCACTTATTAGAACAAAGCATTGAGGAACTGGCAGCAAAAATCCGAGTTTACCGAGATGCTTGGAGATCGCATGGTCATGGGGGGACAGGTCACGTAACACTGATGCTACATACCTTTGTTGCCCAAGACATTAATCTGGTGCGTGAGACTGTCAGACAACCTTTTTACAATTATTTAAGCAGCTCCCTCGATCTGCTGAACAATGCGGCACAAGCAGTCGGACTAGATCTCAATTCCGAAGATTTTACGTCCGAAGATATGGAATCCCTCTTGTCTCACGCCTTTGACCGATACTTTGAGACAAGTAGTCTGTTTGGTACACCAAATACCTGTCTGAAGACTATCGACCGATTGAAGACGATAGGTGTGGATGAGATTGCCTGCCTAATTGATTTTGGTGTGGATTTCGATTTAGTTATGTCTAGCCTAAAATACTTAGATGTAGTCAACAAACGCAGTAACAGAAAAGTTAATACAGGTGATAATCAAGACTACTCCTTGCCTGCACAAATTAAACAGCATCATATTTCCCACATGCAATGTACTCCTTCTCTGGTGAAGACACTGACCACTGACCCAGATGCACTTGATGCTTT
>CAIVAU010000183.1 GCA_903903925.1 uncultured cyanobacterium | reverse complement strand
AGTAGTGTTAAGGCCTGCTAGCGAAACCGAATCTTTTGCCTGCACGAAAACATTGCCCGCATCCCCCTGCCCAAAGGTACTAGCCACTAGTTGAGCACCATCAGATAAGGAAAGTGAACCAGCCTGAATATTGATGTCGCCGCCTTTGCCCACACCAGAAGATCCCACTTCGCTGAAAATATCAGTGTTACTGCCTGCAAGTGAAACCGAACCTTTCGCACTTATAAACACGCTGCCCGCATTACCTTGACCAAAGGTGCTGGCATTGAGTCTCCCACCATCAGATAAGGACAATGAGCCACTTGAGATTGTAATGTTCCCCCCATTACCCATCCCTCCTGTATCCACTCTGCTAAAAATCTCACTGTTATGCCCGTTATTCACCCCAGAGATCGTCACATTCCCTATAACATCAATGTTGACATTTCCTGCATTTCCCCTTCCGGCTGGTAAGGGGTCAGAAGCTGCATTAACCAAGGTTTGCAATTGAGCACCATCGGTGAGGGAAAGCGAAGCGGCGCTAATGTTGATGCTACCACCATTGCCTACACCTCCTGCTTCCACATTGCTGAAAATAGCAGTGTTACTGCCTGCAAGCGAAACCAAATCTTTCGCACTTATAAACACGCTGCCTGCATCTCCATTTCCGAAAGTGCTAGCACTTAGTTGCCCACCATCAGATAAGGACAATGAGCCACTTGAGATTGTAATGTTCCCCCCATGACCCGTCACTCCTGTTTCTACGAAACTGACAATCCCACTGTTAAGCCCGTTATTGACCCCAGAGATCGTCACATTCCCTGTAACGTCAATGTTGACATTTCCTGCATTTCCCCTTCCGGCTGGTAAGGGGTCAGAAGCTCCAAAAACTGCGGTTACTAGTACCGCACCATCGGTGAGGGAAAGCGAAGCTGCGCTGATGTTGATGCTACCACCATTGCCGACTGCTCCTGATCCCACATTGCTGAAGATATTGCCATTGTCCAGCGAAACCAAATCTTTGGCACTTATAAACACGCTGCCCGCATTACCTTGTCCAATGGTGCTGGCATTCAGTGTCCCACCATCAAATAAGGACAATGAGCCACTTGAGATTGTAATGTTCCCTCCCTTACCCGTCGCTCCTGGGTCTATGTTGCTGAAAATCTCACTGGGAAACCCGTTATTGACCCCAGAGATCGTCACATTCCCTGTAACATCAATGTTGATATTTCCTGCATTTCCCCTTCCGGCTGGTAAGGTGCCAGAAGCGGCATTAACTAAGGTTTGCAATTGCGCACCATCGGTGAGGGAAAGCGAAGCCGCGCTGATGTTAATGCTACCACCATTGCCTACACCTCCTGCTTCCACATTGCTGAAAATAGTAGTATTACTGCCTGCAAGCGAAACCGAACCTTTTGCCTGTACGAGCACATTGCCCGCATTCCCTTGTCCAGCATTGTTGGCATTCAGTCTCCCACCATCAAATAAGGACAATGAGCCACTTGAGATTGTAATGTTCCCTCCGTTACCCGTCGCCCCTGGGTCTATGTTGCTGAAAATCTCACTGGGGAATCCACTTTGATTCACCCCAGAGATCGTCACATTCCCTGTAACATCAATGTTGATATTTCCTGCATTTCCCCTTCCGGCTGGTAAGGTGCCAGAAGCTTGACTGCTCCCGGTTTGCAATTGCCCACCATCGGTGAGGGAAAGCGAAGCTGCGCTGATGTTAATGTCGCCACTTTTGCCTACACCTCCTGCTTCCACATTGCTGACGATATCGCCATTGTCTAGCGAAACCGAATCTTTGGCACTTATAAACACATTGCCTGCATTCCCCTTTCCAGAGGTGCTGCCAATGATCTCAGCGCCGCTATTTATAGCAACTGAGCCTGCTGTAATTTTGATATCACCTGCATTACCCATTCCTCCCGACAGGACATCGTTTATCACTACTGCTCCAGACGAAGCATTAAAAGAATTGGTATTAACAGTGATATTACCTGCATTGCCAGAGGCATTAGCTATTACTTGCTGGTAGATTCCGGCTCCTAGTCCACTCTGCCCAATATCAGAGATGTTGAACTGATTTGAATTGACAATGGTATCACCTCCGCTTCCCGTGCCTTCGGTTCCTCCGACCAGTCGTCCGCCCTTGGTTGCTGTAAAGATGTTTGTGTTGACTGCAATGTCTCCTCCCCCATTTCCCCGCACAGCTACTCGTGCATCATCAGCTAAAGTTACATTCGAGAACAAACTATTAGAGGGGAAGTTAAGCCTGAAGGTATTGCCATTCGTCTCTAGTCCCACAGTACCTGCTGCTGCCAATCCTCCTAACTCAATCCGTCCTCCTGCTGCTGTCAGTCCTCCACCAGCTGATAAGTTCACGTCACCGCCTACCAGTGCCAAGGTGTTTCCTGATGGAACTTGAAGACCAACAATATTATTACTAGCATCCACAGCTACAGACTGATTGGTAATGCTTCCTGGATTATCCCGAAATCTCAACCCGATGGGAATATTTATCGTCAGTAATGGTGGTGCTTGGGGATTGGTGGCGCTAAACTCAAACCCATTGGGAAATACTACACTGTCGGCAGTAATAGCAAAAAATGAACCATTCACATCCAGACTAGAAGAAGGTCCAAAGATAATCCCATTAGGATTGATGAAGAATAGGTTAGCGTTACCTAAAACTCCCAGTTTTCCGAAAATATTTGAAACATTACTCCCCGTCACCCGACTCAGAATATTCTGAATCCCTGCTGGGTTCGAGAAATAAGCCCCCCTTCCTGCTTGTACATTAAATTCTTGAAAACTGTGAAAGAGGTTTGCCCCGCGAGTTGCACCACCATCAATCTGAGTGCTGGGAAGTCCTTTGATTACTGCATTGGGATTTACAACGGAACTTTCTGCACCTAGACTGCGATCAGGAGTAATTTGCGCTCTAGCGGTAGCTGTAAAAATCAAACTAGCCAAGGTAGCTAGGGGAATTGCGAACAGTAGACGCACCCAAATCTTTTTCATAAATCTCCACTTCAAAAAATTTTTCTCTGGGATGATTTCTAAAAAAAACTGTCAATAAATTGAATACATGTTATAGTTTACAGACTTAGGGTCAATATTGGTGAATGAAATTGCTCGGAATCCAGAAATCCTTGTTGGGCAAGGGGTACAGATTTCAGGTTCAAATGGCAATTATTAACCCACACAACTCCCAACAAAAATACTACGCACTGCGCACTGCGATCGCCTTTCAGCAGTACTCCTTGGTTGAGCGCACAAAGCCCAGCAGCAAAGCCGATCATCTACCACTAGGTCAAAATCCGAGACTTAGCCCACCCTTCAGGATTTGAGAGAATTCATGCACGGGTCACGCCCAGTCCACTGAAATCATGTTTGTTAGACAAATGACATGGACTACTAGTGCTCTGTGTCATTAATTTTGAAGGGTTCGTAGTGTGAGCGTCTCGCTCACGAAGCGAGCTTTCCGGCTCGCACTACCCATCAAAATTAATGACACGAACCACTAGCCCTTTCAATGAAAGGGATGGTCTTAGGTATTTAAGATTGTTGCCAATATTTATACACAGTATTAGCAAGAGTTACAACCCCAGTGACAATAGCAGATTCATCGACTTCAAATTGAGGATGGTGCAGCGGGTAATTGGTGACTCTATCTTTGAAGCCTACGCCCAAGCGAAACATGGAACCAGGGGCGTGTTCTAAATAAACGGAGAAATCTTCAGCGCCAAGGGAGGGTTCGGGTAAGACTTGGATGCGATCGCTACCCCAAGCTTCTTCTGCTGCTCCCTGTAATAACTGTGTCAATGAATAATCATTTTGGACGCTAGGCACACCGAGATGATAATCAACTTGATATTTCGCGCCGTAGGAATTGCAGACGTTGGCGACGATGTTTTCGATCCAATTTGGTAGCTGGGCACGAGTTTCAGGATGAAGCGATCGCACTGTTCCCCGCAATCGTACTTGATCGGCAATCACATTCGGTGCTCTGCCACCATTAATCTGCCCTATGCTGAGTACTATTGGACGTAAGGGATTCTGTGTCCGGCTAATAGCTTGTTGTAGTGTGGTAATAACTTGTGAAGCAATCCAGATCGCATCAATTGCCTCATAAGGACGGGCACCATGCCCAGATTCTCCCAGAATCATGATCTCTAAATCATCAGCTGCTGCTGTCAATGCCCCGTAGCGCAAACCAATTGAACCAGCAGGTATAGAGGGAAAAACATGAAGACCTAATATGGCGGAAACATTTTCCATCGCCCCATCTTTCACCATCCAAGAAGCACCTTGGGCAATTTCCTCTGCTGCTTGAAATAAAAACCGTACCTTCCCAGGCAACTCATCTGCCATTTGTGCCAGTACCATTGCCGTTCCTAAGCCCACCGTCGTGTGGATATCGTGACCGCAAGCGTGCATGACACCTTGTGTGCGAGAAATGAAGTCTAAACGAGTGCGTTCTTGGATTGGCAAAGCATCCATATCAGTGCGAATTGCCAAAATTCGCTCATCGTTACCAGTCCCTTGTAGTTCTCCAATCACACCAGTTTTACCCACTCCCTCCTGTACATGAAGACCACTTGAAGACAATACGCCAGCAACAAAGGCAGCAGTTTGGTACTCCTCACCGCTCAACTCTGGGTGAGAATGAATGTGACGGCGAATTTCAATTAAGCGTGGCGCGAGTTTTGTTGTTAGGTCTTTAATTAGAGTCAGCATTGATCAATAAAAATTTAAGCTAACAAAAAAAGGGAGTGGGGAGTCGGGAGTAGCGTCCACTAAGAAAAAAAGATGTATTTCGAGACGCGCAGTACTCTCGAATGAGCGCGTCATTGTTCCAATCCTACGTCAGGTTGGGTCTCTACAACCTACACCCTACACCCCACTCCCCACTCCCCACTCCCTAAATCCTACACCCTTTAAATTTCTCATTCTCCAGAGCAAGTGGTGCCTGCAATATTTTTTTCTGTGTTGAAGTTGTTACAGTCCGTACGACTTGGGTGTTCTAGCGCCCATCCATAGGATTTGTTAGAAGTGACAACACCAGTGGGCAGTATTGTCAGTTGGAAGTTTGCGCCTCTGAAATTGGTCAGCAGCAATTTAGCCCCCGTGAGGTTAGCGCCTTGCAAATTGGCACCGATCAAACCAGCAAAGGTCAGGTCGGCATTTTGTAACGAAGCTGCTGTCAGATTTGCACCTGTCAGAGAAGCATTATTTAAGTTTGTAGCATTTAATACTGCTGACGATAAATTTGCATTAGTGAGATCCGCATTTGAAAGATTAGCCAGAGATAAATTAGTTCTACTTAAATTCGCCTCTCGCAAATTTGCTCCACTCAGATCCAATCTACTTAAGTCGCCACTACTCAAATCACACCGGATACAGGTTTTCGTTGCCTTCAACTGTTCCAAGTCGTGCTGATTAAGTGCAAAAGCCTGCTTGGTAAACCCAAAACAAAACAACAAGAAAACGGTAGCAAAAATCTTAAGGTTCATATTCTTTAGAAATGTTCAAAAGTTGACAGTTTTATCAAGGATATACTGACATCGTTACATATCCCATTGGTATCTTAATCTTTCATTATAAAGAAATGATAAAAAAGTTATAAAAATCAAGTAAAACCTGATAAATAGAGTTGGCAAAGTCATCAATAATTTTTAGAATGAGGGCATATATACAGAAGCTCTATAGACAACGAAAGCCAGAACCCCCTTACCGATGGACAAAAGCGGTGAGGGGGTTCTTATTTGTGGGGAGTGTGGGAAGTGTGGGGAGTGTGGGGAGTGTGGGGAGTGTGGGGAGAGGGGAGGTGAGATAAAATTCCTGACTCCTGACTCCTGACTCCTGACTCCTGACTCCTACCCTACTGCATTCTATCGATAGTACGATACTGAATGGCTTCAGCAACGTGGTGGATTTTCAGGTCATCATCTCCGGTTAAATCGGCAATGGTACGTGCGACTTTGAGAATGCGATCGCTTGCCCTTGCCGATAAGCTCAGTTTTCTGATTGCTCCTTCCAACAAATTACGACTGTGATCATCCAATTTGCACCATTTTTGAAGATGCCGGCTTTGCATTTGTGCGTTGCAAGATAGATTGGCTTCATTTTTAAATCTGTCATATGCAAGATCACGTGTTCGTTGCACCCTTTCTCGAACAGATGCTGATGATTCTCCTGTCGGTTGTTGGGTAATCTCTTCGGCTTTTAGACGATTCACTGCGACTTGCAAGTCAATTCTGTCCATTAAAGGACCGGAAAGTTTCGCCCAGTACTGTTCTCTTTGCCTCGGTGAGCAGGTACAGTTTTGGATGGTATCCCCGTAATAACCGCAACGACAGGGATTTGTGCTGGCAACCAACGTGAATTGAGATGGAAATATGACTGATTGTCTAGCACGAGAGATTGTTACGTAACCATCTTCTAGTGGCTGACGCAGAAATTCCAACACATCTCGTTTAAACTCTGTTAACTCGTCCAAAAAAAGGATACCTCGGTGAGCTAAGGAAATTTCTCCAGGACGGGGAAAGTTACCACCGCCGACGAGAGAAGGGCCAGAAGCCGAGTGATGGGGACTGCGGAAGGGGCGGTCGCTGACCAATGACCCTCGATTTTTCAACAAACCAGCTACCGAATGAATCCGGGTCACTTCTAGGGCTTCGGGAAACGACAATGGCGGTAAAATTCCAGGTAGGCGTCGCGCCAGCATTGTCTTACCACTACCAGGCGGTCCGACAAAGACTAAATTATGCCCACCAGCCGCAGCAATTTCCAACGCACGACGAGCATGAGTCTGTCCTTTCACATCTTTTAGATCTGCTTGATTTTCTTGTCTTGATGTGGTATTGAACCTCAAGACAGGTGAAACAGGTTTGTAACGTTCTGGATAATTTAAAAAATCAGCGACATCAGACAGATTTTTGTAAGCATAAACCGCCAATCCTTCTACTACAGAGGCTTCTTCTGCATTTTCAAAAGGGACGACTAAACCTGTAATTCCCATTTGTTGAGCAGTTGCGGCGATCGGCAACACACCAGCTACTGCAAGCAATGTACCATCAAGTGAAACTTCCCCTAAAAATAAATAATCTCCTAACAACTCACCACTGACTTGTCCAGAGGCTGCTAAGATGCCTATACTAATAGGTAGATCAAAGCATGGCCCTTCTTTGCGTAAATCTGCTGGCGTCAGGTTAATCACAATCTTCTTGATGGGAAAGGCAAAACCAGCGTTTTTCAAAGTTGCTTTTACCCGTTCCCGAGATTCCTGAATGGCTGAATCTGGAAGTCCCAAAACAACAATTCCAGGCAAACCCCCAGACACATCGACTTCTACGCCTACCTTGACGGCGTCAATGCCCACAATTGATGCGCTCCAGACTCTAGCCAACATACTCTACAATAGTTATTTAAAGGTGTATTAACCAGCACCTCAGAGTCAACTATTCATATATTGGTTAAGAAGGTTAGCTGGTATTGTTGCTCGTGATTTATTGTGCCCAGATTTAGCCGTAAATAACTACGTAATAACACGGTTATTTAATGATATCAAAGTGAGGTTCGGTAGCGATAGAATAATACAACTGTTCTGAGAATAGCCCTATGAGTATTCAAGTCGAATTTGAAGTTTCTGCTCCACCATTTCGCTGGGATGAAGCTGGGGGTATCCGCATTGGTCAGAGTCGCGTTACCCTCGATAGCCTTTTAGCAGCGTATCATAGTGGCTCTACACCTGAAGAAATTGCGGTTCAGTATTCTATTCTTCATTTAGAAGAAATATACTCGGCGATCGCTTACTACCTTAGTCATCCTCAGCAAATTGATAGCTACTTAGAGCAACGTCACCGAAAACAAGAGCAACAACGCAGTGAATTTGTTCAGCAGTATAACTTAGCCAATCTTAGGCAGCGCTTGCTTGATCGTTTGAGCCTCAAGGAGAACTAACAGAAGCGTGCATTTACTAACTGATGAGAATTTCAACGGTTCGATATTGCGAGGCTTAATTAGACGGTTACCGAAGTTAGATGTTGTTCGTATCCAGGATGTAGGTTTAATTCATGCGAATGATCGGACTATCTTGGAATGGGCAGCTAATGAACAACGAATTTTGCTTACCCATGATGTAGCAACAATTACCGTCTATGTGTATGAGAGAATTAAAAATGGATTACCTATGCCCGGAGTTGTTGAAGTGATTGCAACAGCTCTAATCGGGCAGATCATTGATGACTTATATTTGTTCGTTTTTTGCAGTCAGCCAGACGAATACGAAGGTCAGATTCTTTTCATTCCCTTCGTTACATAGTTATAAATTTTCCCGCCCACCTACTTAAACTGAAGGACGAACAACTGTGACCTTGCTCCAATTTAATAGCGATGAGCGTTTAGCAGAAAGCCAGCGATTAGGCTATCGCTAATTCTTTCCTCCTGCTGCCTATTTGTATCAACCTTAAAGTGAAATTGAACACTTTTGTATCCGCTGTCATAAACCCAATGAGATTTGCAATGAGTTGCAGTTGCTGCACATCGCGTTCTGTGAACTTGTGGGACTTGAACGCGCCGATGTGTAAGACTCCTATCCCACTCTGCTGAATGGATAGGGGGATACCAACGAGCGATCGCAAACCCTTGTGGCGCAGGATTGGGCTGAAGATATCTACCTCCTGAAGATTATGAACGATCATTGGTTCATTGCTGGCGGCAATTCGACCGGCGAAACCCTGCCCGATGGGAATACGGATCTGTTGTACAATTTCTTCCTCAAGTCCAAGGGTGGCATACACTGCCAGATTTTGCTGGTCTTTGACAGGTAGCAAGAGTGTGACTGTATCTACACACATGTACTCTCGTAGCCACTCAAGTAGCTTTTTAAGGAAGACCTCCAGCCCAGCTTCCATGCCTATCTGCTTCTGGGCGATTAACATATGCCCGAAAGACTTTGCTAAACCAGGGTGTTCTTCTCTGCGAGATTTAAGGTTGAAAGAGAAGTGGGACATGAAGGGGCGTTCAAAGACTCTGTGGAATAAGTAGGCAACGAGTAGCGACAAAGGCACAGCAATCAGCAACCATTTGGTAGCCATCATTGTAGGAGACAACTGTTGTTCCTGCAAAAATTGATACACCAGCCAAACCACAGGAGCGTGTGTGATATAAAGGCTATAGGAGAATACACCCAGTGAAACCACCCATCTTGACTCCAATTGTCGTAGAACTGGGGGAAGTGCTTTGCCGTTGATCAAAAAGTTGGTGCAGTAAATTAAAAAACAAGCTGTTGCTAGGGCAACACAATAGTGGACAACCCATTGTGCTAATCCTCTCATCAACCCAAATCGTAGCCACTCAGTGAAGAGGGCAAGGCTGGCAAAGAGAGTAGCAAGCACACCCCATGGTAATGAGTTTTTGATCTGCATCAAAGATGGTTTTTGCGAAAAATTGATCTCTGCTGCTGCCATTCCTAAAGCAAAAAGACCCAAAAACCAAGGACAGACATGAAAAGAAAGTTCATCTCCCATCAAATAGTTAAGTGTTAATCCTATCAGGAAGGCAATTGCTAATGTGTACCATAAGCCTAAACGCCGCCATATTGGGATCAACAAGATTGCAAACACAAAGTAGATTTGCCACTCTACAGCAACAGTCCACGTTGGGCCATTAATCTTATTAAGATGTAAGCCAAAATTTTGAATCAATAGAACATAGAAAAGGACATCATGAAAGGAAAAATTAGGCGAGAACAATCCATTGAGAGCGTTTAATCTTTCATTCCAACCTAAAGTAGTCGTTTGCTCTAGCCACAGTGTGCAAATACCTATCAAAACACACAACAGTATTGCAGCAAAGTACGGTGGTAGAATTCGTCGAATTCGTCGTTTAAAGAAACTCAACAGCCCTCCAGAAAAATACCCTTTTTGAGAGCGAACTATCGGCAGCATTAAACAGTAGCCGGAAAGAACGATAAAAATGACAACTGCAAAAATTCCATATCTCAGGAACTTTGTCACAGGTAGCCACAATAGGGCGGGTTGTAAACTAGGATTAAAGTCCCAACTATGGACTAGCACTACATAGAGAGCTGCCAAACCACGGATACCATCTAAGTAAGCTAGACGAAGTCGCTGGCTACTTGATTTTTCATAGTTAGTTGTTGAGGATTCTTTGAATTGATTCATTGGAATCGTGGTTTTACTAATATCTGAAGGTAAAAGCTAGACAGACAGTGGGTGTCAATATTCCGTCTATTCAATTATTGCAACAACTTGGGTCAGGCAAATACAGGAACGATTTTACAATTAACATCTGGTGACCCAAAACCCAGAATCTTACGATTGAATATATGTGTCTTGATACACAGAAGATGCTTTTCCTAAAGGAGTTTATCCCGCTCGCCATGCTATTTCTTCCGTCTTAGGGAAGAGATCTTTGATTTTTGAAATACGCGTAGTTTTGGTAGATAGTGTCCACGTCACTTACACTACCTACAATTTTTACGCTCTCCTAGCTGCCATTTCTCACTAATTGACCCAGACGCTTCAACACACTCAAAACCGTATATAATTCATTCCCTGGATTGAAAATGTAGAACAAGCGAGACAATACATATTTTGGCGTTTCTCGTTTAATCAATTTAACAAAAATAAAACCACTGCCATTGGAGATGAGTCCGTAAACTGGGATGCTCCCATGTGTTTGCCCTTCCTACCTATGCTTTTTGCCAGTTGCATAAGTCCTGTTTAACTATAGCAGTCCTAGAGAGACTCGGTTTCTGGTGGCTGACAAATTTATAATTTAAATAGAATTATTACAACACATTATAGTATTATAAAGTGTTGATTTTATCATACTGGCTGGTATTGGATACTTAATTATTGTAAAATTCTGAAATTAGCAGGAATTGAATAGGAGGTAGAAGTGCTTTTTATTAAAGCTAAACAAATACATATTAAAGTCAGAAAAAAATTGAGTTTAGAAAGTTTGAAAAGCATAGACTTTTCAAACATCAAAGGTGACGTTCTAGCAGGAATAACTGTGGCATTAGCGCTTATTCCTGAATCTTTGGCTTTTGCAGCGATCGCCAAAGTAGAGCCAATGGTAGCATTGTATACTTCTTTTTGTATAGCAGTTGTGATTTCCCTAGTTGGTGGAAGACCTGCAATGATTTCTGCCGCCACGGGTTCTATGTCATTACTGATGACTACATTGGTAGTAAAATACGGAGTTGAGTATTTATTTGCAGCTACAATCCTGACAGGAATGATTCAATTCCTCATGGGAGTATTTAAGCTAGGCAAATTTTTTAGTTTCATTCCCCAATCAGTTGTTTCGGGTTTTGTCAACGCTTTGGGCATCTTAATTTTTATGGCTCAGGTGAGGCAAATTGCTGGACAATCCTTAGCAACGTATATTATGGTGGCGACTACCTTAGTAATTGTCTATCTCCTACCTCGTTTTACAAAGATATTACCATCACCCCTAGTTGCCATTATTGTTATGACTATTGTGGCGATAAATACAGATTTTCATCTACGAAGAGTAGGAGATATTGGAAATATTACAGGTACGCTTCCATCTTTTCATTTACCACATATCGACCTTTCCCTAGAAGCTTTTCTAATTATCTTGCCTTACTCATTAACATTGGCTATAGTCGGTCTGTTAGAATCATTATTAACGGCAGAACTACTTAATGAATTAACAGATACTAAAAGTTCTAAAAATCGGGAAGTTAAAGGTCAAGGTATTGCCAACATCGTCACAGGGTTTTTTGGTGGGATGGCTGGTTGTGGGATGGTTGGGCAATCGATTATTAATATTAGATCTGGGGGGAAAGGGCGTTTATCGACTTTTGTTTCTGGTGCTTTTTTGCTGATTCTGATCTTTGTTTTTCGAGATATAGTTAAGCAGATACCGATGCCAGCATTGAACGGCGTGATGATTATGGTGGCTTTTGAAACATTTGATTGGAAATCATTAAAATATTCACGAAATCTACCCTTGAATGAATTGATGATCATGCCTCTCACAATGGCGATCGCCATCTGGACTAATGACCTGGCTAAAGGGGTTCTGGTTGGCGTCATTCTGAGTACTTTAATATTCAGTTGGAAAGTAGCCCAAATCACAGCAGTACAATCCTTTAACTCTGACGGATCGAAACAATATGCAATATCTGGACAACTATTTTTTGGTTCTATTGCCAACTTTATGGAATTATTTAACTATGGTGAAGATGTAGAAAGAGTTGTGATTGACTTCCATCAAGCTCATGTTTGGGATCATGCTGCTGTTACTGCAATTTCTAAGGTCGTTGAACGATATCGAAAATTGGATAAATCTGTGACTATTTTGGGGTTAAGAGGGAGCAGAGATCAGGGGGAATCCCCATAATTATAATTAGTTGAACGAGTGATGTTTTATGAGTGTAAATCCAGTATCTGCTGCATTCACTGAAATTGCTGGTCAACGCCATGATATTTTTATTCAAATGCTGATTCAACTTCGCCGATATGATGTGGCACAAGAGATTCAAAATCGATTGTCACTTTTGCCAAATATGACACTTTTAGATAAATTTCAGCAGGTGGATAAACTCAAAGCTTGGTTGGATAGCTTTCGTCCACTCCCGCCAATAGTAGTTGCAGAACTTAAGAAACTATACGATGTGCGCTTTACATATAACTCGAATGCGATCGAAGGCAATACTCTGACGCAAAGTGAAACCGCTTTAGTGCTAGAAACTGGAATCACAATTGGCGGTAAAACGTTGCGCGAACATTTAGAAGTCATTGGGCATAAAGATGCGATCGACTATATTGAACAACTTGCACAAAACTCAACTACCATTGGAGAATGGGAAATAAAACAAATTCATAATTTGATTCTCCGAGCAATTGCTCCTGAAGAAGCGGGGCGCTATCGCCAACTTGATGTCAAAGCCGCAGGAACTGAGTATGTCTATCCACCCCACTATTTACTCAATGATTTAATGACCGAGTTTGTGACTTGGTTGAATTCAGCAGATACCGCCGTTGAACACCCAATCAAGTTCGCGGCTGAAGCTCATTTGCGATTTGTTTCGATTCATCCATTTCGGGATGGGAATGGACGCACGGGACGATTATTAATGAATTTGCTGTTATTGCGGACAGGCTATCCGATCATAGTGATTTCCAACCAAGTTCGTAAAGCGTATATTGATGCGATTGTAGAGGGTCAACAACGCAACGAACACTCCCCATTATTGACGTTGTTCTTGGATGCTGCTATCGACTCGTTGATTGAAATGCTGCACATTCTATCGACTGCGAAGGTTAGTCGGGGGCGAGGCTTACCTTTCTACGAAGAGATGTTGGTGTTTTTAAGCGAACATCGTGAAAAGTAAAAAGATAAAAGTCAAAAGTAAAATGCTCGAAGGTGGAACTGGTGGCTCCTCGTATTAATTTCTCGTAGGTGTAAATGCAGCCACGGGCTTGAATGATAAAGTGTCACCGCCACAGTATAGATACATCTAGGTTGTCTTGTGCCCAGATATGCTGAGGTTTTTAGAAGCGGTTCTTCAGTAGCTTATCTTTATTAATCAATTCAAGTGCGTTACAAAAGCTGATGAGCCTAGAGAGCAAAGCATTGTAATAAGGGTAGGCATCGTCTCGTTCATTTTGAAGAAGGGCATATAAAGTCAGTTCTGGCTCAGGGGCTAGATTATCTAGTGGGAAATCTAAGCCTGCTACACTTAAGCGCGTTGCAGCCATCGCAATTAATAGCGAACCAATAGTTTGATTCTGACCTTTGTGAAGGTCGTCTATTCCGGGTAAAATGAATTCTGCTCCTGGCAATTCCGATAGATTCATTGCTGACCTGACTCTGATTTACTTTCAAAATGCTCAATGAAGCTCTCGACCCTGCTTCTAAGAATATCACCATCGAGCGAGGGGAATTGAATTAATTCGGGTGCAATGGCTTCAAATTTGCTTTTCATTGAAGACTTTAGTAACACTGCAATCCGGGCTTCAATTTGTGAGCGTTGTTCTTCTGTGGTATTGCGGTATGCCTGTGCTACCTCAGACTGGTACCAGGTGATTTGTGCAAGCACCTCTTGCACAATGTAAATGATGTCTTAGACCTCATTTCAACAGTTAGGTGAAAAAATGGCAACCAAAGGACAACGCATCGGCTATGTGCGAGTAAGAACTTAACACAAATATGGATAAAAATTTTATAGCATCTGTCTACCGCAAAGTAGTAGTTTTGTCAAGGTTATATGCAAAGATTTCACCTGCAACCCAGATGAAAGTTAAGTGAAACTTATCGCCCCGCCGCCCTCCACCGATAAGATTTCATTATCACCCGCTCCGTTGAACGGAAAATAAGGCTTTGAAACTGCTACGCTGGGAAAGTTGTATTTCCTCACGTAGACTTTTAGTGGCTAAATTGCTAAAGTTTATACATTAGTAACATCAGCATCTCAGGCGATCGCCCTCACCAGAGAACTTTGTCACCAAGTCCTAAATAAGATGTAGACCCCCAAAAAAGTCAAGTGTTTCCTTCAAAGCTTTGATAAAAACATCAATTTCTTCACGGGTATTATAGAAAGATAAACTTGCCCGTGCAGTCGCTGGAATAGCCAAATAGCGGTGTAATGGTTGGGTGCAATGGTGTCCAGAACGGATAGCAACGCCTTCTTGATCTAATAGTGTAGATAAATCATTGGCGTGAACATTGCCAGCCGTAAAGGCAGCCAAAGCTGCTCTACCCAAACCTGCTACCCTAGGTTTAGGCCCATAGATCCGAATTTCTGGAATTTGTCCTAGTTGCTCGAATAGATAACCAGTTAATTCTGCTTCGTAGGCATAGATTTTATCCATCCCAATACCAGCAAGATAGTCTACTGCTGCACCAAGACCGATCGCCTCCCCAATTGTCGGTGTCCCTGCCTCAAATTTATGTGGTAGATCTGCGTAGGTAGAATGGTCTAAAAACACCTCCGCAATCATTTCTCCACCACCTAAGAACGGAGCCATTGACCGCAGCAGTTCCAACTTACCGTATAAAAACCCTATGCCAGTAGGAGCGCACATTTTATGCCCAGACGCCACCAACCAATCACAGTCAATCTGTTGTACATTAATAGGCATATGTGGCACACTTTGACAAGCATCAACTAATACCTTGGCACCGTATTTATGAGCTTCCTCACAAATTTGCTTCACTGGGTTAATACAACCCAAAGTATTAGAAACATGAACCACAGACACCAGCTTCGTCTTGTCAGAAATCAGACTTTTAAATTGTTCTAAATCAAAGGTTTCTTCTAGTGTCAGTTCGACAAACTTCAGCACAGCACCTGTCTTTTGTGCCACAAACTGCCAAGGAACCAAGTTACTATGGTGTTCCATGACCGACAGAATAATTTCATCTCCCGGCTGACAGTTGTTCATTCCCCAACTGTAAGCAACCAAGTTAATCGCCTCAGTCGCATTCCGAGTAAAGACAATTTCCTGGCGAGACGCAGCATTGATAAACTCAGCAACTTTGTCTCGCGCTGCTTCATAAGCGTCGGTAGCCTTGGCGCTGAGGGTATGCACACCACGATGTACATTAGAATTGTACTGCTCATAATAGTCTCGTAGAGTATTAAGTACGAGCAGCGGTTTCTGAGATGTAGCAGCGTTGTCAAAGTAAACTAAGGGTTTGCCGTTGACTTCTTGGTGTAGTATTGGGAAGTCAGCGCGAACTTGATCTGCAAGGGTTTTTTCTTGGGTGAAGGTCATAGAAGTGTTTGTTGTGTTAGTCTTTGTTGCAAAGAAGGAACAGGTAATTGGTTGATAATTTCAGCGGCAAAGGCGTTAATTAATAAACTTCGAGCATCATTTTCGTCGATACCTCGGCTTTGCAGGTAAAAAATTTCATCATCTTCCAACTGACTAACAGTAGCACCGTGAGCGCATTTCACATTATCAGCTGTAATTTCCAGTTGAGGTTTGGTATCAACTCTAGCTTTAGATGATAACAGCAAATTGCGATTCAACTGCGCTGCATCCGTCAACTGTGCAGCTTTAGGGACTAAAATTTTACCATCAAATACAGAATGGGCGCGATCGCCAACAATACACTTATGTAATTGCCGACTCTTACCGTAGGGATGATTCAGGGCGATCGCACTATGGGTATCTGCTACCTGATTCCCCCCAACTATCGTCAACCCATTCAGAGTTGTTTCCGTTTGCTCCCCAGTTTGCAAAATCTCCAAATTGTGACGTGATAGCTTACCACCTAAAGCGATCGCATGACAAACATATCGACTGTAACGCCCTTGAGAAATAGCACTCTTCCCAACATGGAAAGCCGACTCACCCTCACGCTGTAACCTAACGTGACTTACCTGAGAATTTTCCTCCAACCAAATCTCAGTCACCGCATTCGTAAAATAAACTCCCTCTGCCCCTCTGCGGTTCGTAAACTCCTCCATCAAACACACCTGAGAACCACTTTCCGCCACCACCAAACAACGTGGTTGAGAAAGAATTGGCGTCTCACCAGCAGCAGAAATAAACAGCAGATGAATAGGAGTCTCAACGACCACATTCTTCGCCACCCACACCACAGCCACATCAGTCATCCCTGCGGTATTAAGGGCTGTGAACACTTCATCTGTTCCCGCAGCACAACCCAAATACTCACGCACACGAGAGGTCTCTACAGACAACCCCGCCAAATTGCTGACCACAACACCATCAGGTAAACCTAAAACTGAGGATAACTCAGGTACATAAACACCATTAACAAAAACCAAGCGACTGTTAACAGCTTCTGGGAGGATTAACGACGAAATATCTATTTGTTGTAGCGGTGTTGCATCTGACGTTTCTACATCAAATTGTACCTGCCGTAAAGAAGACAAATCAGTAGAGAGCCATTCTTCATCACGGGTTGTGGGGAGAGTCGATTGACGCACCGAAAGTGCAGCGCGTTGGCGTAATTCCTCCAACCAAGCATGTACAGACGTTGCGTGCAACCCCTCTACAACACGATGTAACAACCCAGTCAGATAAATATCTCTATCTAGCACACCAGAAGTTAAGTTAAGAATTGAACTGGGAGAAATTTGAATAGACATTTACACCCCCACCTCAGTCACAACTTCTTCAAGAATCCAGTCATAACCACGAGATTCTAACTCCAGCGCTAGTTCCTTACCACCAGAAACAAAAATTCGACCATGTCCCATCACATGAACATAATCCGGCACAATATAGTTAAGTAATCGCTGATAGTGAGTAATCATAATCGTGGCATTCTCAGCACTAGCCAATTGATTGACCCCATTTGCCACAATTTTCAGTGCATCAATATCCAACCCAGAATCCGTCTCATCCAAAATTGCCAGTTTCGGTTCCAGCAGCGCCATTTGCAGAATTTCGTTCCGCTTCTTCTCACCACCAGAAAAGCCTTCATTCACACTGCGGCTGAGGAAAGAGGGATTCATCTTCACCACGTCCAGCTTTCCCTCTACCAAATCATCAAAATCAAACGCATCCAATTCCTCTAAACCCTGCGCCTTACGACGAGAATTATAAGCAACCCGCAAGAAATCCAAATTGCTCACACCCGGAATTTCTAACGGATACTGAAATGCCAAAAATATCCCAGCCCTAGCACGTTCCTGCGGTTCCAGTTCCAGCAAATTTTGCCCATGGAAGATCACCTCACCACCAGTCACCGTATACGCAGGATGTCCAGCTAACACCTTCGAGAAAGTACTCTTCCCCGAACCATTTGGACCCATAATCGCGTGGACTTCCCCCAGCCGAACCTCAAGATTCACACCCTTGAGAATCGGCGTTCCATCAACTTCAGCTGTCAAATCCCGTACCGACAGCACCACTTCACTATTTTCTACTATCATGCTCTTTCTCTTCTGTCTAATTCATTATTTAAACCGCAGATCCACGCCGATCCACGCGGATAAAATAGAAAAAATTATCTGCGTTCATCTGCGGTTTCTTTCTAACCCACACTACCTTCCAACTTCAGACTTAACAGCTTATCAGCTTCCACGGCAAACTCCATCGGGAGCTGATTGAACACATCCTTGCAGAAACCGCTAATCATCATCGAAACAGCATCTTCTGCGGAAATACCCCGCTGCGCGAAGAAGAATAGTTGGTCTTCTCCAATCTTGGAAGTAGAAGCTTCATGCTCTACTTTTGCAGCCTTATTTTGCGTTTGGATCGAAGGGAACGTATTAGCATGGGCATTATCCCCAATCAGCATTGAGTCGCACTGGGAGTAGTTTCTTGCTCCTTCTGCTTTGGGATTGATTTTCACCAAACCTCGGTAGCTGTTGCTTGATTGACCAGCAGAAATTCCTTTAGAAATAATTGTACTGCGGGTGTTCTTGCCGACGTGAATCATCTTGGTGCCGGTGTCAGCCTGCTGCATATTATTAGTTAGTGCTATTGAGTAAAACTCACCAACGGAGTTATCACCCACCAGGACACAACTAGGATACTTCCAAGTGATAGCAGAACCGGTTTCTACCTGCGTCCAAGAAATTTTGGAATTCACACCTTGACACAAGCCGCGCTTGGTGACGAAGTTGTAAATACCGCCTTTACCGTTAACATCACCGGCGTACCAGTTTTGGACAGTGGAGTATTTAATTTCGGCATTGTCTAGGGCGACGAGTTCTACGACAGCAGCATGTAACTGGTTACTATCGTACATCGGCGCGGTACAACCTTCTAGATAAGAAACGTAGCTGCCTTCTTCGGCGATAATCAGTGTCCGCTCAAATTGCCCCGTTTCGCCGTTGTTAATCCGGAAGTAGGTGGACAGTTCCATTGGGCATTTCACCCCTTTAGGGATGTAGACGAAGGAACCATCGCTGAATACAGCAGCATTCAGGGCTGCAAAGTAGTTATCTGCTGGTGGGACAACGCTACCCAAGTACTTCCGCACCAGTTCTGGGTACTCGTGTAAGGCTTCGGAAATAGAGCAGAAAATGACACCTTCTTTGAAGAGTTTTTCCCTGAAAGTGGTGGCGATGGAAACGCTATCAAAAATCGCATCAACAGCAACGTTGGCAAGTCGCTTTTGTTCCGATAAGGGTATGCCTAGTTTTTCAAAGGTTTCTAAGACGGCTGGATCTACTTCGTCTAAGCTGTTCAGCTTTTTCTGACTTTGCTTCTTTGGTGCGGAGTAGTAAATGATATCCTGATAGTTGATTGGTGGATACTTGACGCTGGCCCAAGTTGGTTCAGTCATTTTCAGCCATTGGCGGTAGGCTCTGAGGCGAAATTCCAACATAAACTCTGGTTCATCCTTCTTCGCGGAGATGACGCGAATGACGTCCTCGTTTAGTCCGCGTGGGATGGTGTCGGCTTCGATGTTGGTGATAAAGCCGTACTTGTAGGGCTGATTGACTAAGGTTTTGACAGTGGCACTCATCGTTAGTTTTCTCTTGTGTTCAACGTTGGGAATCTCTTTAAGGAAGGATGGGAGACGGACTATTTACCTTTGATTCCCACCTCTAGTCGCCGAGTCGTTACACGGCTGCTATAATTATATGGAGACTAAAACAACAGGTAAGTTGTTTAATATATTTTCATTTTAAGCTAGATTAACAACAATAGTGTTGTTAAAGTCAAATTTTCCAATAAATTTTTGGGACGCAGATGGCGATCACCCACCAGTCCTCAACCAAACAAGATATCCTAGAATATCTTTTGAAACACTCGCAAGCAACTGCTTTCGAGCTAGCTGAAGCTCTAGACGTTAGCCCTCAAGCGATTCGTCGTCATCTCAAAGATTTGGAGGTGGAAAAGTTAATCTTGTTCTCGTCGATGCAGACGGGGATGGGACGTCCGCAGCATATTTATCAACTGAGTCGTCAGGGACGCGATCGCTTAAGTCGAACAACGAATGATCGCTTCGGGGATAGTTATGGTCAATTTGCCGTTTCTTTGCTGGATACGTTAGCAGAAACGGTGGGACATGACCAAGTCCGTTCAATTTTACGTAAACAGTGGGAGCGTAAAGCGCTTGAATATCAAGAGCGCTTGGGTAATGCTACGCTTTCCCAGAGAGTGGCAACCTTGGTAGAATTGAGAAAAGCTGAAGGCTTCATGGCTGAGTGTCACCCTGTAGACGAAAGTGAGTCATCACAGGGCGATCGATTCATTTTAACTGAGCATCACTGTGCTATTTCCAACGTTGCCGAATCTTTCCCTAGTGTATGTGGTCATGAATTAGAAATGTTTGCCGCAGTGCTACCTGACTGTACAGTAGAACGTACCCACTGGATCATCGACGGTGAACACCGTTGTGGCTATTTAGTGCAAGCGCGAAAACAAAAACCTCACGGATAAACGATTTGAAGAAGAACTCAGAATTCAGAATCAATTTCGTCGGGGTCTTAAGCCCACTTAATCATCCGCCCAACGGGTTCGTCAGTTGCTCTACTTGGGGAGACCCCAAGACTGCACTGACTCACCAGTCGTACAGAATTCATTCTGACTCCTGACTCCTGACTCCTGAATTCTGTTTGAATAATGTTAAGTCATTGGTAATCAGTAATCAGTAATAGGTTTTACCAATCATCAATTAGCAATTAGCAATCAATAATTCATATGGACTCACCAACACAGCAGCCGTCAACACAATTTTTAACCCTAGAAGAGTCAGCAAAAGTTGATGGGGCTTTACTTTCTTCCTCAGAGAAGTTCTTAGCTAGGTTGACAATTTCTTCACTTAAGCTTTTACAGCACATTGCTCAAGAATACAATGTTGCTGTTGACAGTTTGACAGCACAGCAAATTACCGATTGGTTTGAGAAAGATGGCAGGATTCGACGAGAACAGGGAATTGAGGCTGCATATTTAAAGTGGTAGTGCATGGGAGTTAGGAGTTAGTAAAACAACTAACCACTAACAAAAATTAAGTGTAATTGTTGGTGCGCGGGCTGCGAACACCTGCTATGGCTCCAATCATTGAAGCGAGTAAACCTAATAAGGAACCGAAGACAAACCACCACAATCCTGAACGTAAATTTGCAGCAAGATCGCGGGCTTGTTGGGCGGATACCTTAGGTGTATTCTGCGTTAAGTTAGTACCTTGTTGTTGCACTTGATTTATAACTGACCCTGCATTGGAAGCTGCAATACCAAAAGCACCTGATACACCGCTTGCCAATAGCCAAGAACTAAATGCCAAAGTTGTAGCCCAGAGAATTGCGCCGTTGAGAAGCGCTGTATTGCGGTTCATGGGACCACAAGCACGAGTTGTTACCCAGCCACCAACGAAGAGGGAAATTAACAAACCAATGGTTGACCAGATCCCTACATTACCAGCAACATCAGATGCAATTGATCTAGGTCTACCTGAAGTTTCAATACTACCTGCCCCGATTGCGCCAAACAAGGCGCTTAAAATTAATTGCGTCGCTAAGGCAACCAGTAACCCAGAAATAATTGGACCCCAGCGAACACGGTCATGATAATCAACAACTCGACCAACTACAGCAGGCTCATTAATAACATCGTCGCCGACTCTATTTGTGTAAGACATAGTCTATAGTCTCCTTACTTTTAGCGTAAATTTTTACAGGTATTTTTCATGGTGACGCTTAGAATTAAATAGCCAATTTCGATTTTGAGTCTCTATCAGTAGAATGAGTTATTAACTCTACCTTTAGCTACAAAAAATGCTTCCTTATTTTTTTTGATTTTTTGTTAGATCATTTTTATTTAATTTGTTTAAACAATGTAAGTAGGTGGGCGGGAAAAGTTACAACTATGTAACAAAATGTCAAATTAGCAAAGAGCTTATGAATGCATCGTTCTAAGGTTTTCACAGAATTCAACATACATCGATTTTATCGTGCCTACTTACTTAACAAAATTAGAAATAAAAATGGCACTTCTCATCCGAATGAGGTACAGATTAATCTGCATCTATCTGCGTACCCTCCGGGAAGCCGCCCCGAGGGCGTCTACATCTGCGGTTTTAAAATTCTTAAAGATTTGTTCCTTATAGGTTGAAAGTATAAAGCGTTTCCTCAAGAGGTAAGTTATAACACAGTGGGGAACATTATTTTGTCAAGGCTGTCTATAGTTAATGAGGGACTTATGATTTATAAATCAGGACTGTCATCACAAGGAAGAAATCCGGTTTCGACCTAGGGTTTTGGTTACAGATAATGTTGAGCGGGAGGCGGGTTTGCTTGAGCAATTCCTGGCTTCTTGTTAACTCTTCTTAAAGAAGCACTCGTAGCTGTAAGTGCATCTACTGATCTCTATTGAATGTTACTAAAAAATCCTTGAGGAAATTGCTGCCGTATATGCGCGTAGATCATCATCTAAACCATCTAAACATCATCCGTATTTGTCTCAAGTTACGATTTTGGGTTTGTCAGATCGAGTCATGAAGACATTTTTATCAGCAATAATTCGTAAATAAATAAAAAGTCCAGTGTAAAAAAATAGATGTCTGAGTTGTGGCATAACCTTGGAATAGGGTTGACTATCGTAAATATTTTATAAAAGTCAACAAATGCAGTTTCCAAACCAGAAAATTTTTGTTTTAATGGACAAGCAATCACGGAAATTGAGGAAGAAGTGGTAAAAGCTTTCAGGTAAATTACTGTGTATAATCGAACTTCATTATTAATAAGTGTTCTGTTGATAGGAAGCATTGCTGTAGCAATGCCCTCGGTGACTCAAGCTCAAGTATTATTGACACCACAAAAAAGTAGCCCAGAGGTAAAACAACTGCTGTTAGAAGGGCGAAGGCTAGTAGATACGGGCGATTTTAATGGTGCGATCGCCATTTATCAACAAGCCGCAAGTCTGGAGCCAAAAAACGCGACGATTTATTCTGGCATTGGGTACTTATACGCTCAACAAGGAAATTTCTCCTCCGCGTTAGCAGCTTACCGTCGTGCTGTTAACCTTAACCCTAACAATGGTGATTATCAATACGCTTTGGGTTACGTCAGTGGTAATCTAGGAGACAATAAGGCAGCTAAAGACGCTTATCGTCATGCCATACAACTCAACCGAAATAACGTTAATGCCTATTTGGGATTGGCTACAGTCCTGTTACGGTTAGGTGAATATAACAATGTTCAATGGGCATCTGAACAAGCAGTCAAGCTTGCTCCGAAAAACCCACAGGCTTATGAGTTACGGGGTACAATGTTGATGAAGCAGGGTAAATCTAAAGATGCAATAGCAGTGTTTAAGAAATCCCGTGATTTGTACAGACAGCAGGGTAAGTCAGACAGCGTCGCTCGGGTTGAAGCTGTGCTGCGGAATTTAGGGGTTTAATCGGTTATCAGTTATTCAATATTGACAATCCCACGCCTAAAAGACGTGGGATTTGGCAATTGCGACAAGCAACAAAGGAGGTTGTGTTGCAAAACAGAAATTACAATTAAGCGATCGCCCACCTTTAACTCTTGTCCACACACGACCCCAGATACCAAATCCATCTCACCTTCTACTGGCACTTATGACTGTGCAAAGTATAACCCCCCTAGCGTCTTAAATTTAGCCCTGGAGAAGACTTGCTACGTCATTTTCTGTAGCAGTTCCTTCTATCATTTCTTGGAAAAAAATATTCAGTGGCTTTTCTTGACTCACTTGCCTCAAAATAATTCTATCATCTCTGAAATGATTAATCACTTTTTCTGCCATTCGCATTTCATTTGAACCATGTTGACAAAAGACTTTATCATTAGCACGAAATGACAGCAAATACAAGAGTGCTAAAAAAGCGCTTTGTTTATAATGAGAATTAAAATTACTAGCCGTTTTACTAAGCAAGTATTCCATAAGTGTTGTAAAATGTGCTTGATACTCCACAAAGTTACCTACAGATTCAAAGTTATAGTACCAAAGCAAAATTCGACCATAACCCCATAGATATTTAGTATTCTCTAAAGAATAGTATGATTTAAACCAGATGAAGTATTGTCTTTGCAGTTCCTTCTTTACAGCTACTCTAGCAAGGCACTGTAAATATTCATTACCTAACTGACGATGTCTTATTTGATTGACGGTTTGGAATTGCAGTCTAAATAGACTATCAGGAAATAAATATTGTGAAAACTGATATGTTTTACCAATAAAAATAATTGCTTCTGCTAAAAAATCTTTATCACTAAGACTTAATTTCCTGTGAGTAGAAGAGTTGATCAAGCGACACACTGTATCAATTATTCTGTGAAAATTTTGATTGTGAAATTCTGTTTTTAAGTAACTCACAACTAACTCAGTAGATGAAATATCTATGAATTGTAATAAATCTATGTTCCTGTTAATTTGTTGACAAGTAATCTTGAGTTTCTCTTTCAATATTGCGTAATCTATTAGTTTATTGTGATGACTTTCCAGCTTGTCAAGTTCTTCAGATAGTTCCAATAAAGAGGCGTTAAACTGCTCTATCACTTCACTATTTAATAGACGACGAATTTGAGATGATGATTCTTTGTGGCGAGTATTAGTTATTTTCTCTGGTGGAATATAACTATAAGTTATCTGTTCTCTGTTTATTAGGGAAGCCGTTACGTTATATTGCCCTTCTAAATCAGTCACTTTAAGTTCAGGAAAAGAACCGGGTTGCAGGTGAAACTCTATACGAATACAAAGTTCTTCGGTTCCCTGATAGTTTTCAATTTCAATCTTGTAGTTTTGAGGAACACCATTTATACAATAATCGTTACAATTAACCTTTATAGGTAAATTAGCTGTTATATTTCCCTGAGGTATGCGGAAGAAATCTTGGTTTAGACTGGGTATACGACCTATCAAAACTGTGGGTTTGCCTTCATAAGAAATAGCATTTTCTTGATTAGATAATTGAATCCATTGTTTTGATACACGCCCTGTCTCATCGCGAACACCAACCGCAAATTCTATTTGATCAAGGTAAATGCCAAAGAGAGGAAAATTTAGCTGACTTTTTTCTTGCCATATTTTCTGAAAATCTTGAAATATTGGGTTAAGACAGATAAACTCTGGAAGTAGTTGCTGGATATTAGAGAAAATATTATATTGACTGATTAAGACAAATTGATACTGAGGATCTTTACTAGCAAGGTTACGTAAATACTGAGTATTGATTGCCTTAGATACGATTTGCGCGATCGCATCTATTGATAATGTTACTTTTTTATAAAAGATTTGCTGATTGTGTAAAATTTCAATTATGCAGTCAGATGATTTTTGATTGGCGTAGGGCTGGAGACTCCGGAAAAAGAATGTTTTTTGTAAATAGTTAGCGAGATGATGAACTGTTTCAATATTTTGGGCAAAGGCTGGAAAATTATCGGCTAAAAGTTGGTGCGCTGTACTCTGGCAAATATTATTGTATGTTTCTATGGAGTTGTAGCCTGAATCAAGAATAATTGGTTCTTTTGTGTTGAGAATTGGTACTTTATAGGGGCTATTATCTAGTGGTGAAAAGTTAACGGGAATCAAGCGATCACACCCAAAACCATCTAAATCAACAAAAACGAGAGGCTTGATTATTTTATGTTGAGAGATTTGAGAATAATAATTCCAATAATGGTAAGCACTGCTGTATAAGTAACCATCGCGGTCTTCCAAAAGATTACTCATACTCAACGTCATTAAATCTACTGTATCTCGGATGATGAATAACTGCTGTTTCTCTTCCTGAGTAAGTACAGTACCAATTGATAGATAATTTAAATGACTTTGATTAATTTCCAACTCTTGAGGATGGATTGAACCCCAAATTGGTTGTGGTAAATAGAGATGATTAACATATTTTTTTACAAATGCTTTGTATGCTCTTGGTAAATCCATAAAATGGGGAATTAACTGCTCAGATGACTCCTGAAATACTTGAGCATATTGGCAACATTCTATGTAGGATTCTAAATTAAATAATCGAGTCATAAATTAAGAATGGAGTAAAGCAAGTTTCTGACGTATTTGAGTAATTTCTTGAGAATTAGTTGTTTTATACATTAAGTCTGTTAAAGACATGGCATGACTACTGAAGTTAAAGTTAATTCCACCCATATAAGCAACTTGCTCACCCAGGAGAGTGATTTTGGCATGAAGCTTATCAATTTTGTTTATATTGAGTTGTGGATAATTAGCTGGTAATTGAGAAGCAACGAATATCTGGGTGTCTAATAAACTTAGATATCGTTCTATTTCTGGAGATGGTTGGAAGCTACGACTATAAATTTTTACTTGTCCATTAAAATGGCTGAGTTGTTCTATCAAATCCCTCGTGTATTGAGATGGTGTCAACAGGCTAGGATATCTCTCATATTCTTGTTGAGATATGCGATTGATGGAACGCATCGTAAAACCATCGCAGTTACTAACTGGTATTACCGCATCTCGGCTGCGTTGATGCCAAAATTGCCGGAATAAATCGATTAATTGGGTATGAATAGGGGTGTTTCGACTCACTATACCTGCTTCGATGTTAAAATCTAAGCTGCCGCCAGTAAGATTACAAGAACCCAAATAAGCATATTGTTCAGAAATATAAGTTTTGAGGTGAAAAGCACCGCTACGGATGGGAATATTGGCATCCAGCAGCATTCGTAAACAAGCTTGCTTCCGCTGATTTGAGCGTTGATACTCTTCCCGTAAAGAGACATGATCGGATACTTGAACATCAATTCGATCAATGACTTCACTCCTTAAGTCAGTCAAAATCCAAACACCTAGAGGCAATTCTTGAGATTTCTGGCAAATTAATTTTGTTAAGGTTTCATCTTCAATGATATAGCTAGAAATTAGGAGAAACTGACGAGCTTGTGAGATGATTTTTTCTAAAGGTAGACGACTGTTACGCCTACCAATTACTAAGCCTATTGCAGGGGTTGAAATTTGCTCTGGACTGAGTTCTTCAGGTAGGTTTCTAATTGGTAACCTATAAGTTGACTGATACTGGTTCACCAGCAATTTAACTGGTTCCGATAAAGCCGATGTATCGTCTTCACCTAAGCGCAAAAATGTAATTGCTGCTCTTAAATCTAAAGATAAATTCTGAAGTGAAAGCCAGATTTGCAGGTGAGGTGTTTGCGGCGTGATCAGACGAAAGCTAGTAGGGTCAAGGGATTGAAGGGCGATATGAATTTGCTGAATTTCTGGTAATGTCTGCCAATATTTTGTAGCCTGTTGCCAGATCTTATCACCAAAATCATCAGCTAAACCTGAATGATCAGGTTGCTCTAGAGTCACAGTGTAAATTCCTGGTTGTTCTGCATCATTACCAGTCCAACAGGGAATTTGTGGGTTGTCTGGTGTGAGATTAAACGTTGCTTCTGAGCAGGTAAATTGATAGCGGTAAGTGTTGGCAACCTGCGAAGTTAAGTTAGGTGCAACAGAATGGAGTCGTTGTAGGGATGGCACTTGATACAGTTCACTTTCTCTCACCACGCCTTGTGTTTGCTGCAACAGGTTAATCAAAATGGGTTCCGGAAGAAAGTTTAAGCCAAACGATTGACGCAATAATTGGGGCGATCGCCTCCGGGTTTCACTCGCTACCGCCTGTACTTCTCGGATTAAATCAACGAGAGATACAGGGATTGAGTCTGTACCACTCAACTGTATGCGATGAAATGTGCCTTGCAGTTGATATTGAACTTTCATGATAAAACCACCATGCGTTCTTTGTCTACTTGAGCTAATAAAGCACGCATCGGGGAACTCACTTGCCACCAGACATCGTAATCACCAAACAAAATCAGGTAGTCTCGTCCCCGTGTTAGGGCTATATTGATAGCTTCTGGAGGAATAGTTTCGGGATGCCCTACACAACTGACAATTGCGATCGCCCGTTCCATTCCTGCCCATTCTGCCACTGTCCCAATCAAGAGTTCAGAAAACTCTTTGGGAGAGTGAGTTTGCAGCCAATCTCGCTGTTGATCACAAAAGGTGATCATCCCGATTTGGGAACTCAGTTGCGGATCAAAGTGTTGGAGAAATGCAATCATCTGCTTGCCTGCTGTCTGGTTAGGGACATCATGCCAAACTAATCGATGTGCTATCTGGGGGAGATGATAATTAACCCGCGAACTTTGGGTGAGAATCCAGCGATCGCACATGACCGGATAAACAAGTTTGGCTATTTCTGGATGTAGCCGAAATTGTTCTGTCAGATGGCAACGATAAGCTGGAAGCAAGTGCTGACTTAGCCAGTTGAAGCACTGGGAAAAGCGAGTAAAAAATGACTGCGGCTGAGAAGATTGAGGAGAACGCCTTGGCATTTCATCGCCAAACAAGACAAGTTTTTGCCCCAATCCAGACAGCAACATGAGTTCTAGCCAAGTGAGATCCTGTGCTTCTTCCACAATCACTAAATCAAAAGTCGTTTGCCATAAAGATTGATGCTGAGGCTGCATAAACTCGGCAACCGTACCCAAGACTGGCGCTTGTGAATTTTCGGTTAGTTGATCGGCAAGTTCTGTCATCGCCTGTTCAGATAGATTGCTATAAAGCTGACTCAGCCTTAACTGCTGGTGTAACAAAGGTTCTAATTGCTTGAGGCGATAAGCAAGCAGTTCAACTCGTGCGCTTTCTAAATCAGGAAATTCTTGCTGTAAAAGTTCAGTCAGTTTTTGCCGCGAAGCAGTTTGAATAATTGGCAACCACCTTTCCAGTTTTGCTGGTGTTCGCAGTTTTGCTAATTCCGCGTCAGGTAGCAGGTGTAACGGTAAGTAATCCATCTGCGGCTGGGCTAAATGTCGCGAACGCAGTTCATTAATCAGCCAGTTGCGATAATCTTGCTGTTGACACCAGAAAGGATACCCTGGTAAGTTGCGGTACGCTGTCAGGGCAGCATTGTGATGAGTCAAAAGTAGAACACGCTTGGAAAGGTTAATTGCAGCATGGGCTAAAGTTGTAGCAATGCGGGTTTTGCCAGTGGCTGGTGAACCAACAATCAAAGCGATCGCGCTATTAGAAACAGCCATTTCTAATGCCAACTGTTGATTGGCACTCAGAGAAACAGCCGGGGTGATAGTGGGAAAATTTAAGGGCGATTTTTCTGTCAAATAAACAGAACCGTTACAAATCGTCTGGATAATTAATTTAGTTGGTAGTGGTGGTGAAGCGTGAAGCTGTACTAATCTCTCCCATTGCGCTTGGGCAATTTCTGACGGGTAGATTAGTTGTTGTAGTTGGGCCCAAAATTGTTGCTCATTCATACTGGAGACCCCACTGCTGATTTAATCATATGTGCCATGAAAGCAACAGTGTTGGAAAATCCTTGTGCTGTTATTGGATTGGGTAATTGACCAAGTAATAATTTACCTTCAGAAAAACTTTGTATTTTATCTCTAGGCGAGGAAGTGTTCGGAGGAATCTGTAAATAAAACACCAGTCCCTTTTGGAAATACTGTTTATCTTGTAAATATCTATATAACTGTGAGATCGCCTCATCATTCGGGCGATACCAAAACACCCAGATGGGGAAGACTGACTTTTTTGTTTCTAACTCAGTTGAGTCTAATTGGTGAGTTTCCAATGTCAGTAGCCAATCGCTGAGGAGTTCCTTATAAGGCTTGCTCAAACTAAACACATAAACTTGATTTTCCAGAAATATCCTAACTTTAATGATCGTTCTATCTTGGATATAACGTCCTTGATCTGGACTGTTACTACCAGCTATACTGGAGAGTGCATCTACTCCTATTCCTTCAAACTGTAGCAGTGCTGCTGTTAAACAAATATAGACAGTATCAGCTAGTAATTGATTGCGAAATGCCCAGAGACGCTCTTTTTCATACCTTTTTTGGATATATTCTAAATAAGCTTGATAGAAACTTCTATAGATGGGGTTTTGCTGTAAAACATAGTTAGGTTTGGTAAATTGATATTGCCTGTCTTGAATTTCCTGTACTACTGGTTGTTTCTTAAACAAATCAATCACTAAACGAAATTGCTGTACTTCGTCCTTATGTTGTGAGTCACAACTCCTCTCATATAGATAACAATTGAGATGTAAAATGCGACTGACATAAACGAGAAATTTGTTCTCAGGTGTGTTAAAATCTTGATAGCGCTGGATTGCCATTAACTCTTGCTTTGCTCCTGCCTTTTCCACAGCAGTTGTACCTGGGCGGCGGATATAATCTCTGAGACAATAGGAATCCATTTCTTGAATTCTATCCACAGGCATGAGTTCTGCTTGCCTTCTAAGTTGATGGCGGAGTTTAGAGGCGATCGCTTCTAACTTACGTCGAAGCTGATATCGGCGTTCAAGGCTGATAACTATAGGAAGATTTGCCTCATCAATATTAACTGCGTCTAACTTCTGCTGTAACTGGGTTAATAGAACTATTGGCTGTCTTGTTTTCTGGTAGGAGAAGCAAGCTGTAAGCATACCAATGAAAAGCCGAATTAAAAGAGCCGTTGTATTATCCAAACGCTCCCCTAATTTGTTTTCCCATTCTGGCAATTCGTTTTCTTCCTTAATAGTCTCTAAATCTAAAACTTCATCGGTAACATGCAGAGTATAAGATTGACCACTGATAGATAAATTCAAGATAGACTCTAACTGATGCTCATGATGCTCTATATCGGTTGGTTTTAGATAAGGAAAAGCAATTTCATAGGCTCTATCATCAAGACGAATTAAAAAAGTGTGCCCAGAAAAATCCTCTTCTGAATCTAAGGCAATTATCGGGCGATCGCTTGCATGTAATAGAGTATCCTGTGGTACAGGCTGACAATTATTTAAATAGGCAAACAGGCTAGAATAAAGTCTCATCTTACTGGTTCATCCTGATAAACTAATCCTTGCCAATGAAATTGTCCGTAACGCCCTTCACACGCTTTACTAAATGCTTCTATCAAGGGATTATCGCCAATTTCTGTAATAATTTGCTTCAGTTCTTCCAATTCTTCGTGAACTTCATCAATCATCACTCCCCGCAACTTGGGTAAAAGTTTTTGCCCAAATTGATCTGCAAGGGCAAACTTAAACTCTGCTGACTCTACCGTTGGATAATTCACCACATACTGAGTAATCGACTGATAGACACGATGGGCAAAAGGATGCCCCATTTTTTCCATGACTTGATTCGTTCTATCAAGATAAGATTTAATCGACTCTACGACTTCAGAATTGGGTTTGGGGATTTTTATCCAGTCTCGAAAAACAGAATAAGTCAAGTATCCTGAAGGTCTAGTATTACCATTTGGACCTTGATTATCTTGGCACAATTGCAATGTTTGTGGTTTACCAAAAGTGATAACATTCGCTCTGTCTAGTACCTTATCAGATAAAGACTGGGTAGTCTCATCCTCATTCATTGTTCCTACAAACAAGAATTCTGGGGGAATTTTGAGCTTACGTTCCTCATCCTTGAGTGGTAAGCTACCAACATCGATTTCTAAATAGGTCGAACGGCTTCGACGAGTCTCTAATTTAGAAAGAAACTCGCTAAAGTAATATTCAACTCGTGCCAAATTCATCTCATCCAGCAACACAATCACCATTCGATCTCTCATAGCAGAATCGTGATTATATTGATACAGTCCCCGCATCAAATCAGTCGGCTTAAACTTTTTCTCTACATAGTTATAAAAACCTTGCAAATCTTGAGGAGAATCCCAGCGAGGCTGTACAGCTAGAGTCAACAACTGCGCCCCAACGTAATTAGCGTATCGCTGTGGCAGTTCGCTTTTTCCAGTGCCGCTAATTCCAGCTAAGATAACTAAAGCTGAAATATCCTGCACTTTTAGCGAGGTATGGAATGCGTGAATGACTCGCTTCGGAAAAGCTAATCCTTGGGATTGAATATATCTAATAAAATCTTCTAAAAACTCCTGTTCGCCAAGGCTTGTGCTGTTGCTGCTCCACTTCGTATGTGGTAAATTCGACCAGAGAGGTTCTCTCAGCGCTCGTAATGCGACTTCGGAACTATTTTGCAGATTGTCTATTTCTCCCTGTAATCGTTTGATTTCTTCTTGCAGTTCCTCTTTTTCTTGGTTTAGACGAGCAATATTTTCTTCTATTCCAGCTTTGATGCCATTCAAATGCTGAATTTCTCTTTCCATTTCTCTTAATCGCGACTCTTTCTCTGTAATTTGAATATTGATACCCCGTAATATTTGCCGCAATTCTTCAATTCTTTGATACTCTTGCTGGTTTTCTTTAATTGCTTGCAAGATGCGCTGTTTTTCAGCTTCTAGTCTGTCTATCTCCGGTCTTAGCTGATTAACTCGTTCTTCAAAGCTTTGTTTCTGGCTGAACAGCCCATCATAGGTAACTCGCAACAATTCCAGTTCAACTGCTCGTTTTTCCAGTTGCTGAGATTTAGTTTCTAGGTCTTGGATCTGTTGGTTGAGTGACTTTAACTGTGCTGTTTTAGCAACAAATTCTGACTCAATGCTGAGGAGCGATCGCTTCTGTGTTTCTAGAGACTCAATTTGAGAACTTAGAGCATTAATTTGACCTTCTAACCCACTTTTATTTAGCTTGAACTGCTCAATTTGTACTTGCAGTTGTTCAAGGTTAGACAAGTTCGGTTGTTGTTGGTTTATTGCAGTAATTCGTCGCTCTAGTTCTTCCTTTTGCTGATTGAAAGTTGTTAATCTCTGCTCTATCTGCTGCAATTCTGCTTGCTTCTGAACAAATTGCCCTTCAACTCTTGCTAGGTCTATTTGCGCTTTTCGGAGTTCTTTTACTCTTTGTGCCAAAGTTGGTAGTTCTGCTTTTATCCTTTCCCACTCGTCTTGTTTAGCTACCTGCTTCTCTAAATCCTTCAGATGAGCTACTGTTTCCCTTTGTTGCTCGTCTTGTAGTTTACTCGAAATAGCTGCTCCCAGAACTGCTCCTGCAGTGCTTCCTAGCAACGCTCCACTTGCCCCTCCCCCTGGGATAAGAAAGGATGCTGTTGCACCTACCGCAAATGTAAGTGAACCTGCTATCAGCCAGTCTGAGAAATTCTGCACCCTTAACCCTCACAAAACTTGACGCTAGGTTAGTCAATAACGTTTATAATGCAAAATATTTACAGATGGCTTCGTTAAATATACTGGTATTGCCTTTTCATTCCTAGCGGTTTTAGGTTTTCCCTATGATTGATAATTTCTTTTTTCACGCCTTTGTTTTTCTTGGGCTTCACGCATTGTTTTGCCTATCTTCTATGTACTTGCTGAAAAGACGCTCAGCAGTTTCCCTGCGTCGGTCATTATTTTCTCTCAGCAGTTCAGCATGAATGAGTAATTGATCGGCAAGATGATCGGGTCGGTTGTCATTCCAGAAATTCTGGTGAGCAAACTGTTTTAGAAAAATAATTTCTCCTTCGTGGCTAGGTTTCAGCTTAAGTTTGGTGGCGATCGCCCGATAATTATCCTCGACGTGCAACGTAGCGCTTTGTGGGTGTAGATACGATATAGCAAATGCAGCCCCCAGTTCTCCACCAATCAAACAGCCATCATCTTTAGCTTATTGATTAGCTCTGGTTCTCTGCGAGAATTTCTTGGGGTAGCACGGTTTTTATCCATTCAGGTAGCTCAGGAGCTTTTTGGGTAACTCTTCTATTTTCAATGGTTAGTATTTGTCGATGCCCTTTTATTGTCGAATTATCAAAGATTAAGCTGTGGTCAGCCTGCTGTAGCGCTGCGGGTAAATTAGCTAGGCTGCGTGCGTATCTACGCCGAATGTCCTCTTCTGGTACGTTGTGTCCCCCTTGTGCAACTCTTTGAGCTACACGCTCTACGCTAGTTTGCACGTTGTCGATTCCAATATAGATGAGGTTGACTTGCCATCCTTTTTGCTTGACCTCTGCCATTATCCGCAGATACGTATTACCTGATAATGTAGTTTCTGCTGCAAAACTCTCGTTGTTTGCCACGTAAGCACGAGCACGTTTTATTGCTTGTCTTCCGCCAACTATTGCTGCTGCTTCTGGGGCATCAGGTCGAAACAACCGTGCTTCTTGATCGGGATCAATAACTGGAACTCGTAACGCCTCTTGAGTGGCTCGAGTAAACGTACTTTTGCCTGATCCATTAGGTCCGGCAATTATGGTTAGGGTAGGTTTTGGTTCTGTCATCGACAAGGAACTTCGCGGATGATTTCTCGTGTTCTGTCTTTCCTCGGTCGATATTCAAAGCAACGACCATCTGGTAATTCCATAATGGGTACACCAAGCCTTGAGTAAAAAATTGGACGACCATTCACAATATGATTGGTAATTTCTTTCTTCACGCCTTCTTGTGCTAGTCGTTCAAGCTCCTTTCCCCACTGAGAGAATTCGCTCTCCTTGCCGTTACGAGACTCAAGATTTGTCTGTGTCATCTCTTTTTTTTCCTAATTGGACTTTTGGGACTTTTGATGGAATTGGCGTTTATTAAGGAGTAACTGGGATTTAATCATCGTGGACGAGGCACATAAGATGAGTGCCTATAGTTCCGATGATAAAACCTTGGCATATAAGTTGGGAGAAAAACTTTTTGCTGAGTTGATCGAACAGAAGGAATCAGGTTCTAAGGAATCGGGGTTGGACGGACGCATCAAGCAGTCAGAAGACCGTTTGTTTGAGTTAAATGCACGACTGGAACAGCGACGGGAGGAATTGCAACAGGAGGGTAGCTGTACCATCACGGATATTCGCCATCACGGATGCGCTTGGGTTTTGCCACACCCAGAACGTTCTTCACCGGAGATTGCGTCAATGGTTAGCAATGATGAAATTGAACGCCTTGCAGTCGAGGCGGTAATTGCCCATGAAGAGGCTAGGGGCTGGAAGGTGGTGAGTGTAGAGAAGGAAAATCGCGGTTTTGACCTAATTTCGCGCCAACCCCACCCAGAAGACCCAGAAACAGCTATAGTTGTGCGGTTTATTGAAGTTAAGGGACGGTCTACAGTTGGTGAGGTGGCGCTGACGACTAATGAGTATAAGACGGCTGAACGGTTAAAGCAGGACTATTGGTTGTATGTTGTGTTTAATTGCGCTTTAATTCCAGAAGTTCACGTTATTCAAGACCCAGTACGATTGGAGTGGGAGGCTCTCGTTAAGATTGAACATTATCACGTTTCTGCCCAAAAAATATTAGCAGCACAAGAATAGGTGGTATCTTTATGCAGTTAGAAACACAAAAACGCTATTACACACCTGAAGAGTATTTAGAACTTGAAGAAAAGGCTGAATATAAAAGTGAATACCGTAATGGAGAAATCGTTCCGACGACAGGTGGCACTACAAATCATAATAAAATTGCCGGCAACTTTTATGCCTACCTAAAGTTTGCTTTGAGAGGCAAGAATTATGATGTTTACATCGGTGATGTGCGGTTGTGGATACCGAAGTATCGGCAGCATACATATCCAGATGTGATGGTAATTCAAGGACAACCTGTTTATACGGGAACAAATACGACTACCCTAATGAATCCCTCACTAATTGCGGAAGTTTTATCTAAATCAACTCAAAATTATGACCAAGGTGACAAGTTTTTGTATTATCGTTCTATCCCCGAATTTAAAGAATATATTTTAATTGACCAATATAATTATCATGTGATGCAGTATGTGAAAACTGCGGTAGGTCAATGGTCGTTTACTGAACTTGAAGGTGAATCTACAATTTTATCACTCCAGACAATTGATTTTCAAATTCCACTAAATGAACTTTACGAGCAAGTAAATTTTGCTGAAAGTGGTGAAAATTAAGATTTTTTGAATGATTTGGTGATCACTGGTAGCACTGATAACACCAACGAAACCGAAGCCGAAGCCGACGACGAAGACGATGAAGAAACCCCTAGTAAATCCAGCAAAACTAGCGGCTACGTACTAGAAGGCTCTAACACATCCCCACTGATTTTTTTGACCAAGGGTGGCTTCTCCACCTATTGCAGATAGTCAGTCCAGAAATTATTGTCCCCCAAGCTGTCGCTACTGAAATTAAAGCATACGGACAGACGGACGTAACCGCAATGGCGCTGGCGGCAACTTCCTGGCTGGTAGTGATTGCTACACCCCCTGTTCCACCAATTATTCAGAGTTGGGATTGGAGAAACACAGCGTTCGGCAGTCGTTTTTTGAAATTAAGTTAAGCCATACAAAGTCCTAAACCAAGTCACAAACCTTTGAGCATTAGGGTGATTTGGATTCAGAATGCGTTCCATAATTGCTTGATGTAGTTGTCGTCCTGGAGGATTCTGCCAAGCTAACCAGGTATAAATATTTGCTTTATCAAGATGAAGATCTGTAAATACTGCACCTTTATTTTTTGCCTCTTGGGCTACTTCTTGAGCAAACGACCAAAGTGCTTGACTTTCTATTGGAATCATGTAGGTCAAGAAGGTCTCTAACATACCGCGCATCTTGTTATCAGGCATAATCCAAATTCCAAACTTAATTCCATTAGGGGCGATATGGATCAAACCTTCTTCTGGTAAAGCCTCTGGAATATCAGGAATACTCTTCAGACAGGCACTTCTAATGCTTTGCCAACGCCCTAAAGGATTGTCATCTGCATCAATCATTATTCCCAGCACAGAAAGACCAGAAGCTTGTAATTCAGTCGAAATGACATCTGGATCTACTAAATTTTGATAGCCGTCATAATCACGAATATATACAACTGGGCTTTTCCTTGTTCCCCAATTCACACCATTTGCTTCAATGAGCTCTGGTATGACACGAACATCTTGCTTTCCCTCTACAAGAAGAATATTGTGATGAATGCTAACCATTCTCTACCGCACCTCAATTCCTCGTTCAGCGGCGATAACAACTTGCCGTTCGGTAAAGACAATACTGTTCGGTTTGCCTTTCTCAATCCGTTGAATTGTAATACCTTCCTCACTTGGGCTTTCAGTGCTTGCAATTGCAGCTAAGCTTGTCCAGCAATCACTATTATGAGTTGTTGCAAAAACTTGAACATTAAGCCGCTTAGCTGTTTTCCAGATTAATCTCCACATATTAGACATCGCGCTAAAGTGAAGCCCGGTGTCGATTTCGTCAACTAGTAAAACACCATTTCTTGCATTAACAATTGCTAATGTAAGTCCTAACATTCGCCAAATTCCATCTCCCATACTGCCAATCGGTATACGTTGATCTCCATTGGAAAGCCGTACAACAAAGCCGCTACGTGAGGTAGTAGATCTATACGTCTCAGACCCGACTGAAGCAATACGTTCCAGACTTGGCTCAATTATCTGGAGTGCTTCTGTAACAAGATATTCCTCAGGTGTGAGTACAACTCGATCAAATAACTCGATCATTTTCTCGGTTGTCAAAGAGGAAGATGTTACAAATTGCGTTTTGGCTGCTGAATTTTTAAAGTCTCTGCGAACACGTCTTACGTAATCCAACGGTAACCCTTCTTTAGAGGATAATGGTAGCTTGACATTTTCATTCTCCTGCCCCAACCACCGAATAACCAATACAAACTCTCGTAGGTTTTCAAACAAACTAACTGGGTTTGTGTGTTCTACAGATACAGTTATCCCTTCTTTATTGTTATAATTGTCGCTCAGTATTGAAAAATTGCTACTTAAATTAATTTCATGACCATAAAAGAGATGACGAATATCTAGCTCACTACCGCCAGGACTTTCATCGTTTAAGATATATTCACCCCGACCAATCATTACTTCTCGTAATGATTCGAGATTAGACTGAGAATTAAGAAGTTGAACAGCTTCTAAGATTGATGTTTTACCACTATTGTTAGTACCAACAAGCAGGTTTAACTGGCCAAGCTGCTGAAGCTCGAAAGCTTGGAAACAACGAAAATTTTCAATTCTTAGTGTCCTCAGCATAAGTTGACGAAATCGTGCAAGTTATGGTAATTAATCTTAGGATAAGCGATATTGCGACCTCTAAACGCATAATACTTGTTTTTCTTGGGCTTTACGCATTTTTTACCTTCTAGAGTGGAGAAATAGCAGCATTGAAAATCTGTTGAGCAGTCAGGTTTAACTCTGGGAATATGGAAGACACGATACGATCATCACCTCGAAACTTACTAACCCGATACTCACCTTCATCCAATGAGCAAACTAAGATACTAGGTTGCTTTGGATTACCAATAAACTCTCTACCGCCTAAAGCAGCATAATCTACAATCCAGTACTCATTTATTCCCATTTCCTCATAATCAGCGTACTTTTTGAGATAATCATCACGCCAATTAGTACTAACGACTTCAATCAATAAGGCTATTGATGCAGCAGCCGTAATAAATGATTCATCTTCCCATACAGGCTCATTTACAAGATTGTCGTTGTTTAATATCAACACATCTGGAGAATATCCAGACTCATGAAGAGGTGGTTTGATGATTACAGTTTTTGGTATGAAGTACGGTAGGTTTAATCGGTCAAATTCCACAGTCAGTTTTCTTGCTAAAAATCCAGTAACCTTTTCATGCTTCCCTTTTGGCAAAGCCATCTCTATAATCACTCCATCATGTAACTCATAACGACGTTCTGAATTTTCCGGATACCAAGCAACGAATTCTTCAAAGGTTACTAGTTTGGTTTTAGGTAAGGCTTGAGTCATAATATGTATTTTTTTGTAACTTTAGGCGATCGCCACTCTGCTCAAGGTCAAGACTGTTTTACAAAAAGTTTCACCTGTTCTACTGTCCACTTGTCACTGGGATAAGCCGCAGCACTAATATTTCTAATTGGGGGTTGTTCACTTGCAAAGGCTGCTAATAATTCTTCAAGTGGGTTATTTCCTCTGGTTACCTGTATTCCTTTACGAGGTTTATCTAATGTTGGTAGTTCTAGCCAGCGGAAATTCGTTGCACCAACTGTAGCAAAAACCTTGAGAATATCGGCACCTTCTAAGTAACCTTCAGGCAGGCTTGTATGGATGCGAATCAGTTTCTCCATGCCAGGATCTAACGGTTCAAAGGCAGATACGCCCTCTGGGTGTAGCTGGGAAATGCTCCAATCTGGTTGAATTGCCAGTACGGTAATATTGAGGACTTGGGTAGATTCATTGCGGATACGTAAGAGTGCGTATTCATCAACATCAAAGGTTGGGACGTTACCAGGAGCATTTAATGGTACCAATTCACCACGATTTTCTCCCGGTAGGCAGATGTCAACTTTTAGCTTTCCTACTAGCGAAGATATAGGATCGTTGTTATCTAGCTGTAAAGTCGCTTGATACTTGGAAAGATGTACTAGGCGGTTGATGACACTAGCCGGAGCAAAGGGTTCGCCTACTTTGAGTGCAGGGCGCAAATGAATTGGTTCTCCACCTGCATCAAGGATTTCGTACTCGCCTTCGGAGTTGATCGACACCTGATAAGTCATCGGTTCTTCACTTGGTTCATCGCTTGATAGTAACTCTACCCAACCATGACCTTCTACTTTTTCTTTAACTGCTTTGACTGCTGTCAATGCTTCTATAAAATCTATTCCTTTTGGTAGTTGCGGGTTTGCTAGAGGTGGTAATAAACGTACCTTACGGACAAGTTTGACACTAGGAGACAGCATGATTGCAGAAGCACCATCTTCTATCGTTCCTTCACTGAGGGTTGGCTGTGTTGAATGACCAGCTTTAGAAGGAGGAATATAAAGACGCAAGTTGTTGCCAGGGTTTTCTTGACGTAAAATTTTTGTAATTTCAGCCCAAGATTCTTCTGCACGTACTTCTACCACCTTAGCCAGTGCAACTCGCTTAGAAGTTTGGGTAAAGTCGGTTGTACCTAATTGATAGATAGCAAACTCCGCATCCTTACGCAAACCTTGTGCCACACCTGCTTGCAACAGTACCCGACTCTTGACTACATCAACTTTTTTGACAAGAACGGCAGATTGTGTATTCGCAGATTTACCGCTGAAGATCAAGCGATCGCCCTCACCTTGTAACATGGGTGTTTGGCGTTGAAACTGAGTATTTATTTTTGCGAGGATGCGATCGTGCAGTACCTTATAACTAACTTCGCTTCCCAGCTTCTGTAGAGAATCTAATAGCCAATAGGTTAGGGCACCATTGCTTTCTTTGCCATTGAAGGCATATTCATAAGCAGATTCATGATCTCGACAAGCTGCGAATAAAACATATCCTCTAGGTTCAGGTAACCAACCACTAGCCGCAGTAACGTTGCGAGTGTTTTGTTGTCCTTGTGTCGAAATGCGCCAGTTTTCGATTAATTCTTCAGCCGATGCTACTAGACTTTCTGTTGGTCGGGGTGTTGTATCGACAACATTTAGACCACGAATATTAGAATCGTTGACTCCTCCTCGCGTTGCTCCTCCAGAATGACAGCTATCCAGCACCACTGTGACCACTAATCCTTTATCCACCATATTTTGTAGGAGTTTTGCCAACTCTAGATCACGCAAATAGCGAGCTTCTGAATTACCAATATCTGTGGGAACGAGGGATTCATCGACTCCGTAGTTTCCCTTAAGCTCCCGATAAATTGTTGCTGAACGTCCACCATGTCCAGAGTAGTGGATATAAACTTGGTCTTGAGGTTGAGCCAAATCAGTAAGTAGCTTAAATTTGGCTACGATATTCTCATAGGTTGGCAGATGCTCTGGTGACTCTTGTGGTTGGTTAGATTGGTCAGTGTTAGAAGCCGTTAGTTTCAAAATCTGAGCTTCGGGCACTTGCAGTGTGTTTCTGAGGAAAGATTCTACATGGTTGATGTCGCGCACGCATCCAGCTAGGCTCTTGTAGGAAGACCCTTCTGGCAATTTGTTCGGTAAGTAGCAATCAATACCTATCAATAGAGCGAAGAAATTGGATGTAACGACTCCTTGTGCTGAATTCATTGGTGCCTCAGGATCATTTATTTATGGGGATCATTCAAGGGCAGGGGGAAACCCACCCCTACGGTAAAATTAACATGGCATCGCCAAAGGAATAGAAGCGATATTGAGATGCTATGGCTTCCTGGTAGATACTCAACAAACGTTGCCTACCAATTAACGCACTTACTAGCATTAACAAACTGGAACGTGGCAGATGGAAGTTGGTAATTAGACCTTCTACTACCCGCCATTGGTAGCCTGGATAGATAAATAAGTCTGTTTTGCCGCAAAATGGTTGTAAATCACCTGATGATGCTGCTCCTTCTAATGTTCGTGTTACCGTTGTACCTACGGCAATAACCCGACCACCAGACGCCTTAGTCGCACGGATCATTTCTACCGTTGACAAAGGGACTTCAATCCATTCTTCATGCATTTTGTGGGTCGTTACGTCCTCTACTTCTAAGGGGCGGAATGTCCCTAAGCCTACGTGCAATGTGATGAAAGCTTGATTAATTCCGCGATCGCCCAACTGTTGCAGTACTTTTGGGGTAAAGTGTAGACCTGCTGTTGGAGCTGCGATCGCCCCTGGATTTTTGGCATACACTGTCTGATACTGTTCGCTGTCGGCATTAGACGCAGTGATGTAAGGTGGCAAAGGTAAGACACCAAAAATGTCCAACAATTGCATGAAAGACATTCCTTCAGGCACATCAAATTGTAATAGACGCCCTCCAGTCGCCTTGTCTGTTTCTAGAACTGTCGCAGTCAGGAATTGCTGACTTTTTGAGACAGAGGAGGCAATTTCTCCCCTTGCTTCAAAAATCACCTTTGCTCCGTGTTTGAAACGTTTTCCTGGCTTGACTAATGCCAACCAACAGTTATGTTGACGTTCTTCCAGAAGTAATACTTCTATCTCTGCACCTGTGGATTTACGACCATATAGTCGCGCTGGAATAACTTGTGTATTATTCATGACCAATAAATCCCCTGGTCGCAGTAGTTTTGGTAAATCCTGGAAAGTATTGTGCTGGATACTAGCAGAATTCACTACCAGCAGCCTAGAACTATCTCTGGGAACCGCTGGGTTTTGGGCAATGAGTTCTTGAGGTAATTCATAGTCATACCCGGCTAAAGAACGATCTAATTCAAAGTCATAGGGGGAGTGGGGCATTGGGCATTGGGCGGGGTCTTCCCGCAGACGTGGAGGTGTTTCCATTCATAACGGGTGGTGCGCCGCCGATGGGGCGCTTTCAAGTTGATACTGAATTACCACTCAGGTGACACGTAAACACAAATAATGAAAATTGGGTAAACCTCCCCATCTAAAAACGGGGGCTTTTACCCTAGCGGGTAGTGTGGTCTATATACCAATAATAGATATGTACGATTGGCTTTGATCCAAAGCACCGAAATGGAATATTTGTATTACCTGGCAAATGCCAGTCTAACTCTGAGAGCTGTTCAGTTCTTGCACGCTAGACCCCGGACACCGGTTTCGTTCATCACCGTAATTCATCAGATTGATGGTTGGGTAGTTAGGATCAAACTCAGGGGTCACCTCTCACCCCAAGAAGATGGCGACATTCGTGCCTTCTTCAATGAATTAGGAATTAGTTATGAGCCGCCAATGCGGGTGCAAATGGCACTGTGGAGTTTGGAAGCAGGTCAGTGCCCTGTTGATGTGATGCGTCGTTATCAAGTAGCGATCGTCTCTCATGGTAGCCCAGAGAGAGAGGAAATAGAGGCTTTCCGTCAACAGTTTGTCAGAGGATTGGGCTATTGTCCAGAGACGCTGGCATGATTGCATGAGCAAATGAATTGTTAATAGCTTATGGTGTGTAAGCGTGCTAAACGCGAGAAAAAGAAGGTTAATGGCTAATGGCGCATTGGAAGGCTGTTAGCCATTTGCTGTCAAGGAGTCAAAAGCTGCTGGAATGTATTCTTGCAGTGTTAATAGATACCCATCGGCTGATGTAAAAGCTAAAGCTTCTTGGGGAACAGACGTTGCAGCCGGGTCTGGTGATATTGCCTGACAGTGGACAATAGCAACATCAAATCGGCACGTATAATCTGATTTTTGGGGATAACGCGCTAGAAATATCTCAGCCGTACGCCAGAGTTTTGTTTGCTTTTTTAGCGCGATCGCACTTCTTCCCCCTGCATCCCAATTGCCTAAACTGCGAGTTTTGACCTCAACAAATGCCAATATGGGTGAGAAGGAGACGTGTTCGGTTGTGGGCGTTCTCCTTGACCCACTCAACTGCGCTTCATTATATTGGGCAATAATGTCAAGTTCTCCCCATCGACAACGCCATCGTCGATGTAAAATTATCCACCCTTTGGATTGTAACCATTGGGTTACTAGGTCTTCTCCTATGGTACCTATATCGGGATAATGAGATGTGGGATGGTTTGTCATTAGCTAAAAGTAAAATGAATTATCAATTAAATAATCGGATTTGGGCAATTATACTTAGTATCATGCTTTGGGGAGTCGTTTGCATAACTGCATCTCTAGGCTTAGCTCCAAAGGCTTTGGCACTCGACTATAACAAAGAAAGCTTGATCGGAGCAAATTTTTCAGGACGTGACTTAACAGACGCCAGCTTTACCAAAGCTAATCTCCGTAACAGCAATTTCAGCCACGCCAATTTACGTGGTGTCAGCTTTTTTGCAGCTAATCTAGAATCAGCAAATTTTGAAGGGGCTGATCTCACCAATGCAACTCTAGACTCAGCTCGTTTCATCAGAGCAAATTTGACAAATGCAGTGTTAGAGGGTGCATTTGCTGCTAACGCCAAGTTTGATCGGGCTACCATTGATGGAGCAGATTTTACTGACGTGCTGCTTCGTCAGGATTTGCAAAAAGAATTGTGCAAGCTTGCCCAAGGTATTAATCCTACTACGGGACGGGCGACACGTGACACTTTATTTTGTCCGTAGTTTTGACTAATGTACCGTTGACGGTTGACGGTTGACAGTTAACCGTCAACATTGAGAATGTATAGTTTATTTTTTGTAAAAATTAATATACTAATTTAGTATGAGCACTTCTAAACCGTTAAAAGATTTTGACACGAAATACCGTCCGCGTGAAAATGACTGGCGGTTATTTCTGCGCTTAGTACCCTATGCCCGTCGTACTAGACGACTGCTGGTACTGACACTATTGCTCCTTGTTCCAATTGCAGTAGCCAATGCAGTACAACCACTGCTCATTGGACAGGCTATTTCCCTCATCCGCAAGGAACCTAGTACCTACGAATTTCTCAGGACTCGCCCATTATTACAGGGTCTCAATATTTTGGAAGTATTGTTGCTGTTCACGGTGACGATACAACTGACACTTTCAGGTGTTCAGGGTTATCTGGTACAGAAGGTAGGACAACAAATCACTGCGGAAATTCGCCAAGACCTATTTCATCATGTAACATGTCTAGCAGTACGCTTTTTTGACAGGACACCTGTAGGTAAATTAATTACCAGACTCACCAGTGATGTGGAAGTGTTAGGCGATGTGTTTTCCACAGGGGCGATCGGCATTGTGTCAGATTTGTTTTCTATGCTGGTGATTATCGGTTTTATGTTTTCCATCCAGTGGGAACTTGCTTTGTTATTGCTGTTGATGCTGTTCCCAGTGACAGGGTTAATAGTGTACTTCCAGCAGCAGTACCGCAAAGGAAATTATAAGGCGAGGGAAGAGCTTTCTGTACTGAATTCCCAACTACAAGAAAATATTTTCGGTATTAATGTCGTGCAACTGTTCCGGCGAGAAAAATTTAATGCCGAGTTGTTTCGCGCTACCAACAAGCGTTACAACAAAGAACTCAATCAGACCATTTTTTATGATTCAGCAGTTTCGGCAACACTAGAATGGGTTGCCCTCATTGCTGTTGCTGGTGTTCTGTGGACGGGCGGGTTTTTACTTTTGAAAAAACAGTTGACTTTTGGGATATTATCTGCGTTTGTATTGTATGCCCAGCGATTATTTGACCCTTTACGGCAGTTTGCAGAAAAATTTACGACTATTCAAGCTGGTTTTACCGCTATTGAGCGTGTTAGTGATATTTTGGATGAACCGATAGAAATACGCGATCGCCACAAATCTGATTTGGGATATATTGACGAGATTGCAGGAGTACGGGGAACTGACAAGCAACCAAATCTGCCAAAATCTAAAATGCCAAATCCCTCAAAACTGGGGGAAATCCGGTTTGAACACGTCTGGTTTGCTTACAAAGACGATGATTACGTGATTAAAGACCTAGACTTCACGATCCATCCCGGCGAGAAAGTGGCATTAGTGGGTCCTACAGGTGCGGGTAAAAGTTCCATCATTCGTCTTTTGTGTCGCCTCTATGAACCAAGCAAAGGACGCATTCTGGTAGATGGAATAGATATCCGAGATTTACCCCAGACAGAATTGCGTCGTTACATGGGAGTGATTTTACAAGAAGGCTTTTTATTTGCTGGCGATGTCAAAAGCAACATTACCTTAGGAGATAGCTACACCTTTGACGAAATTCAACAAGCGGCACAGAAAACTAGCATCGCCCAGTTTATTGAACAACTACCCCAAGGCTATGATACCCAACTTAGAGAACGGGGTACGAATCTTTCTAGTGGTCAAAAGCAACTTTTAGCCTTTGCCCGTGCTGCTATTCGTGCTCCACAAATTTTGGTACTGGATGAGGCGACAGCAAGCTTAGATGTTGGGACAGAAGCCTTAATTCAAGAAGCTTTAAACGAACTTTTGGTAGGACGTACTGCCATTATCATCGCTCACCGCCTCTCTACTATCCGCAATGTAGACCGAATTTTTGTGCTGAAGCAGGGAGAATTAATCGAACAGGGAAGTCATGAAGAATTGATTCAGAAAGAGGGACTGTACGCCTCTTTACATAATTTGCAGATGTTAGGTAAAACTTGAATGAGGAGTCAGGAGTCAGGAGTCAGGAGTCAGGAGTCAGGAGTTAGAAGTATCCCTGTTAAGGTGAAGTTTTTTTCAACGCATTAATGAGGGTTTCAGCCTTACATTAATTAAAATCTGAAGGGAAAAAATCATGTTTGCGCTTAGTTTTAGCTTCACAAGGTAGGAACACAACGTAAGAATAAGGCTTCTAACTAGTACTTCGTTGGTATACCTTAACAGGGGTAGAGTTAGGAGTCAGACAGAATTCAATTCTGAATCCTGTCTTCCCTCCAGTTCTCTTTCCTTTTAAGTTGTAATACTCAAAGCTTTGATGCTTGTTTAGATACGCTATTGCATTGTTATACACTTTGCGGTAAGCGTGTACCCTCAACATCCATACTTTTTTTGTTTCTCCCTTTGGATAAACTCTGTAAGTCAGGGTCTTCTTTAATTTTTTGTTTGTACTTTCTAAGTCCATAGAGTTTACATGAGAATACATGGATGATGGCAAGAACATCTTCCAGCATTTCTCGTTCTGGGCTAAGTACGTGGTTGTTGAGAACCAAAATTTTACACCCGCTCCTTTGTGCAATCCATGTGATAAGGTCGAACCCAAATCTACAAAGTCGGTCTTTGTTGGCAACGACAACCATTCCGATGTCACCTGACAAAATTCGTTCCAGTAGGGCAAGCAAACCTTTTCTTTTGAAATTGAGTCCTGAACCGATGTCTTTGATGACTTCACAACCGGGGTAGTTAGAGATAAGAAACTCAATTTGTCTTTCCAGGTCAGATTTTTGAGAATGGCTGGAAACAAGAGCGTAGAGGACGGTGGGCTTATTGGTAGATTGAATATTGATAATTGAATCGGTGTCGTATCTTCTTTGTCCTCCTTGCGTGCGGTACGCTTTGATTTTGCCTTCTGCTTCCCAACGTTCAAGGGTTTTGGCGCACACTCCCAATCTTTCAGCAGCCACTCTTGGTGGTACATACTTCGACATTTCCGTATTTGTCACCTCACACCTCATTCTACAAAGGATGTTATCCTTATTCGGGAAATGTTTGAGTTTTTGTGCTTCTAGTAATTACTCTTGAAGGTCAATACCCAGTGCTTCTAACTGCTCAGGAGAAAGCGATCGCAGCTTTTCGATCAACTTGAATCGCTTCTTTTGTTCTTGTTCTGTATCTGTTAGTACCCAACTGCCCTCTGAATCATACCAGCGTAACCATTGACGAGTAATGCCTTCAAATTCTCCTTGCCACACACCTAATCCTAACTTCAAGTCAGGAATCCAAAAGCGAGGATTTTCAGAGTCTAGGGTTTGCTCTTGGTAATGTCCTCCTTCTAGTTGAAACCCACGCAAACGATTCGTATAGCGACTAAATACTGCATAGTAAGGTACTCGTAAGATGCGCTCATAAACATCCCATTTTTTTGGAGGAATTTCTTTCACGCCTTGCCCATTGTTCTGCTCAGATTCAGAACTCGTTATGCTTAAAGCATCAGTTGTTGTTTCAGTAACCAATGGTTCCAACTCTGCATAATCACCCAAATCTTCTTTCTGAGTACCTGGTGAAAGTAGTTCAATCGCCACAAAAGGATTCACTCCTTCTTGCCAAATGACGTAACTAGAACGCAAGTCTGTTTTTTCATACAAACGTGGTACATCCAGCACTAAGAACCAATCCGGATGTTTGTGCCAGAGAGGATGATGTACATCATAGTAGAGATTGAGATCTGTGCCAGTGAAAATACGATCATTTGTGTAGTCTATCAATCGTAGCGTACGACTCAGCAACTGGGGTTGCAGGTCGTGAAATTCATCAGGCAAACCAGGTTCCTCCGGGTCTTCACTTGGTAAATCATACATCGTGGGCAGCGTCAGTTTTGGAGGACGAGGCGGATCTGTCTGAGGTATAGAGGGACTTGTTGGCTGCATGGGAACCTACTTACTACAAGTTAACAGTTGATTAGAAGTAAGCGTTAAACTAGTAACAGCATATTTAACAAATACTGACTCTTTTTTAGTACTGCAAGAAGCCTTGATTTGCATATTTTTTGTATCATATTTTATCATTTTACCTTGATAAGTGTGCAGAGAACCATCAGGTTTTTGAAAGGTTAACTCCGCTTGAATTGTATTTTTGTCTAGGCTTTGCTCAATAGTTCTGCCTACAACTTTATAGTTAAACCAATCCCAGCCATAATGAAGGATGAATTCTCTCTCTAAAACCTGAATTGAGGGTGGCAGAATTCCCCAGCCTCTATAGACTTTATTCAAGCATTTGATGTCGCCGCTACGGGTTAAAATTTGCCTAAATGTCTCTTGTTCAAGATTGCCGTAGTATCTACCTGACGGCAAGTCTATCAGTGTTGGTGCAAACCGATGTCCGCCAAAGTGACTTGATTTCCAAATCCTAATATTCTCCAAATCTAAATGAGAAATAGTTGCTGTAGCATGGAAAAAAAATGGATTACCATACCTGGCACAGCAATGATCATGGCTACCATGGGTACACACTAAAAGATCTCTTGTTGGACTTGTTTCTACTTCACACTCAGGAATTCCATGCAATAACCATTGTCTAACAACTGGTGCAACTTGCTCAATATTTGCCAGCTTGAATTCTTGCTTGTAATACCCATCGCCAAGCCCATCTTTTATTTTATAAATCAAAAGGGTTGTTTGATCTACTTTGTGTGATAAATTGTTAGCAATCAAGAGGAAATTTATCGGGATTTTACTTCGTTTCACCTCCTTGATTAAAATTTGCAAATTCTCCGGAACCCATCTGGAATTAAATGCGTCTGAAGCCCAAGGCTGAGGACACTCAACTAAGATATAAATTTGGTAGTTGCTAGCACTACCAATAATGTCTTCTCCTGCTTGTCGTGAATGCTCGGAACAAAATACGGTGTTCATCTAACGGTACTGATGAGTTGATCTTTGGAACCAAGATACGTCTTCTTTACCAGCACTTTTGGTCGTTTGGTGAATGATGACTTGCTGGAACTTGAAATTTCTAAACTTGGTTTCAGTAAAAAATAGATGAGTGCATAATCAATGCACTTCACCAGATATAAAGGCTGCTTTATCGAGTCGATCCAATAAGGTTTCAAGAACTCTATAACACTATATAGTTTTAAAGTATCTTTCAATAAGTTCATATTGAGAAGTTTTATCGATAGAAAAAATTAAGTAGATAGATTTAGGGGCAATGGTTTTACATTATCTACAATTTCAGTATAGATTTAATGAAAATAGTTAGCAACTATTTTTGGGTAATATCTCTTTCACCATTGGAACCAAAAGAAGTATTTGTACTTAGGGCTTGCTGAAAAACTCAATAAACAGCCGGAGAAGGATTAGTGAGAAGGCAGGAGGCAGGCCGAGTGCAAAGCTAGTAAAAACCGCCTCCGTTTACACTTCTACTAAATATTTGCTATTTTAGAATTGTTAACTGTCTTGCTGAGGTAAAGATATGGTTTCACTATATCGCCCCGACGGTGTAGGATTTTTGACTTACATGGAAATTGCCCAACAGGCAGAACAAGAACGACTGCGGGCAGAACAAGCAGAAAAAGCAAGACAGGATGCTATCCCCCGGCTGTTAGAAATGGGTCTGAATGTTGACCAGGTTGCCCAAGCCTTGGGTCTACCAGTGGAAGAAATCCGCAGCGATCGCTCTTAAGAAAGATGGGCATTGGGGGGATATCGGGCTGATTCAGAATGGTGCAAGATATGCCTGAAAACCTAGCAAAATAAGGCTTTTCGTGTTAATTTATTTTCCGATACAAAATCTACTAAAAATCCGATCAAGTACAGATTCTGTGACATCTTCCCCTGTAATTTCCCCTAGAGCGTGAATTGCACCTCGTAAGTCAATTGTCCAAAAATCAAGGGGTAACTGCTGAGTCATTGTAGCTTGAACTTGTTCCAGGGAGATTTTCGCTTGTGTCAATGCGGCTGCTTGCCGTTGATTAATGGCTAAATCTAAGTCAGCGGCTTGCACTTTGCCTATTTGCACTGTTTCTAAAATGGCAGCTTCTAAAGCTTCGATGCCTTGGTTTTGGGCAGCGGATGTTTTGACAATTTGGGTGATTGTGATCGGGTATTGCGGAGACGCGTTCTGCGCCGAGTGCATCTCTACAAGGTCAATTTTGTTAATCACGAGAATGAGTGGACGATGTTGCACCTGTTCGTAAATTTCTTGATCTGCTGCTGTCCAACCTACTGTGGCATCGATAGTGAAGAGTATAAGGTCAGCAGCACTTGCTGCACGGCGCGATCGCTCAACTCCAATCTTTTCTACTTGGTCTTCTGTATCCCGAATACCAGCCGTGTCCAGCACTTGTACTGGAATTCCACCTACCACCAGATGGGATTCCACGACATCGCGGGTTGTACCAGGTAGGGGGGTGACAATAGCGCGATCGCTCTGACTCCAAGCGTTCAACAAACTTGATTTCCCAACGTTTGGACGCCCAACAATTGCCACTTTCAAACCCGTGCGGAGTAGTTCGCCTTTGTCGGCTGTTGCGAGTAGCCTTGTTATTTCTGTAGAAATTTTCTCAATTTCTGATATAATACCTTCATCATCCAACGGTGGTAAATCTTCCTCAAAATCTATCCGGGCTTCAATTTCTGCCAAGATATCCAAACAGTTTGCCCGTAACTGATGTATGGGATGGGCTAGTTTCCCCTGTAACCCTGCTAGTGCTGCTTGGGCTGCTTGGGGCGATCGCGCCCCCACCAAATCGGTAATACTTTCTGCTTGAGTCAGATCCAGTCGTCCATTCAAGAACGCACGCAAAGTGAATTCTCCAGGTTGTGCCAGTCTTGCGCCATTTTCCAAACACAGTTGTAATACCTGCTGCACCGCCATAATTCCCCCGTGGCAATGAAACTCTACCACGTCTTCACGGGTATAGGAACGAGGTGCAATCATAATCAATAAAAGTGCTTCATCTACTAATTGTTGCGTTTGAGGATGGTGAATGTAGCCGTAGAGAATGCGGTGACTTTCCCAAACTTGACGACCAGGGGGGTGGAAAAGTGTTTGGGCGATGTGCATTGCTTCTGTACCGGATACACGCACAATACCAACACTACCCTGTTGGGGGACAATAGCAGTAGCGATAGCGGCGATCGTTCCAGTTGTAGCAAATATTTCCGACATCAGCGCCCTTTCACACGAGAGTTAGAGGAGTTTTGACGAACCGCAGGGCGGGTGGTGCGCCGCCAGTGGGGTGCTTTCAAAATCTCTTCTTTATTGTAGAGGCTGGTTCTAGATCTCTAACCCAACAACTGTTAACTCAGACGAATACTCAACGATGAACTGATAATATATCTCTCGTTTCGCCTCGGGGGAAAAAGTTAACATCCACTCCAAAATACCCATTTCACCTAGCTGAATTTGTGGGTTACTACGGGTGAGGCGCACTTTAATTTGCTCGTTACGGCTAACCGGCAATTGTTCAGTGAGTTTCAGATGAGCCTCTTGCTTGAGCAAGTTAGTGACAAATAATCGATACCCATAAGTAATTTTACGGCTGTTCCCAATCAGCTTTTTATCTACCAGACGCTCAACTAAACTACGCTCAATTTTCAAACCTTCGTCAATCCCTAAATTGAGCTTAAACTCTTGCCCTGGTGCAATATGATCTAATTGAGTTGTACCAACAAAAACATTGTCCCGAAAAACATTCGCTTTTCCTGGTAACAAAGTCGCACCGTTAGGACTATTTTTCACATTCGCTTGCAGATAAGCAAAGCTGACCAAGCGCGGCATAGCTACATACTCACAGTGACAAGAAAAATCGTCGGTGAAAATCGTCATTTTATGAGGTGCGCCATCACTCTGAATGTTGCTGTTGCTACTCATTTTAAAGGTGACGACACTTCCCTCTTTGGAGACTTCTGCTACAACTGTTTGGGCTACAATGAGATTTTCTTCTGGTAGTTCGGTGTCTTCATTAGAACTTTCGACACCACGAGCAGCCATAGCCATAGAAAACCTAGCTCTTCCCATCGGTGACTCTTTTGGGCGTGGGACATCGATATACCAAGGTTCAAGTTTTGGCGGGAGAGTTCCCAGTCCTGGTTTAGCGGTAGAGAGGGTGAGAGCTACACCAATCCAATCTTCGCCAGTGCTTTGGGTAACTTCCCCCTGGTAGGTGAGCTTGAGGTAATTGCTATCAGTACTTAGCTGTAAGTCATACAATGGAGTCCAACTGGCGTGGTGAACCACGTAGGACACCTCTAGCTCAAACTCTCCTGCACCAGCAGGTTCAACTGTCACAGTCAAACTCAAACTTTCTTTGGAATGGGGTGTTTGTATATGTTGCAACTGCTGACGGAGCACTTGTAACTGCTTTTCTAATTCCTGCTGTTGGGTTTTGTATCCCCGTGTGGCGATCGCATACTCAGTGTACTGGCTGCCTAGAAAGTTGAGAAAATCCAAAGTTTCACTTAGGCTCAGGTTTTTTCGTGACAAACTCTGGGCAAAGGGTTCTTGTGTCTGTTCCCGTAAACCTTCGATAAACCTCGACTGTAATACCAAACCATCCACTTGAGCTTGCAGGTGATGCCATTCTGCATCTAACTGCTGGATTTGCCTCGTTAACTGTCCCAGACGATCAGCAACAGGTTCAGTGGAGAAGATGCGTTCAGTCCTAACTCCCAGTAAGCGCACAGCGACTCTACCTGTACCACTCACCCGTACTGACTCAGTTTCTAGAGTATTTGGCAGCGGGGTGATGACTAATTCCCGTTCCAGTCCCGTCAAGGACACAACACCCCGTCGTGTAACTAGCGCTTGGTCAGAGTAGACAGTAACAGCAACAATGTGGCTGTCTACTGTTTTTCGCTCAGACGGTTTTTCCGCGTTCATTACTGCCAGGTTTCCTCCGTTTGTGATGGTTTAAAGAAAGGTTTGATCGTCACACTTCCCACACTTCCCACACTTCCCACACTTCCCACACTCTTGTGAGAAATTCGGGCTGAGGGGAGAAGGTTTTGCAATTCCATAACCTTGAGCATAATCTACCCCAAGTGCTGTGATCTTATCAAGAATGTCCTGATTTTCGACAAACTCGGCTATCGTTTGAATACCCATGACATGACCAATTTGATTGATTGCTTCTACCATTGCTAAGTCAATTGGTTCATCGACAATATTTTTGACAAAGCTACCATCGATTTTTAGGTAATCCACAGGCAGATTTTTCAGATAGACAAACGAGGACATCCCACTGCCAAAATCGTCTAAGGCGAAGCGACAGCCTAGTTCTTTGAGTGAGCGAATAAATTGAGCAGCTTTTTGCAGATTGGCGATCGCCACAGTTTCGGTAATTTCAAAACAGATTGATGCTGGCGGAATCCGATATAAGGCAAACTGCTCGTGCAAAAATTCAATAAATTGCTCATCGTTGATACTCGCACCAGAGAGGTTGATGGCATACAGACAATTACCACCAAATTCTGGATTCCTGTTCTGAGTGGCAAAAAACGTGCGGATTACCCAGCGATCGATAGCCTGCATCAGATTGTAGCGTTCAGCTGCTGGAATAAACGCCATCGGTGACACTAAGTTACCCATTTCATCGACAAGGCGCAGCAGAACTTCGTAATGTTCCCCCTCTGAGTCACGTTGATTGATGGAGACAATAGGCTGATGATAAAGGCAGAAACGGTCTTCTTCAAGAGCTTGAGTAATCCGCGTTACCCATTGCATTTCACCGTATTGCTGTGTGAGTTCACTATCATCGGCTTGATACATATGCACTCGATTGCGCCCTTTATTTTTAGCGGCACTGCAAACTGAGTCAGCAATACTTAAGATGCTAGTCACACTTTCACTGTCGGGATTGATTTCAACCAACCCGATACTGACACTAATGTTAAAAGCTTTGTCTTCCCAGACAAAACGAAATGCTTGAACACATTCACGCAGTTTATGTGCAACCCGGAGTGCTGCTTCTAAAGGGCAATTGTAGAGCAGGATACCAAATTCGTCTCCACCTAACCGTGCCAAGGTATCGCTTGTACGCACCTGATTTTGAAATAGTGTGGTCACTTGACGTAAGAGTTCATCGCCAACGATATGACCACAAGTATCGTTGATGATTTTGAACCGATCTAAATCTAGGTAACACAACGTGTGTGGTTGATTTTGTGCTTTAGCAAGATTTAGGGCTTGTTCGACGCGGGTTTCAAACTCTCGCCGGTTAACCAGTCCAGTTAAGGAATCGTGACTCGCCTGCCAAGTTAATTGTTGTGACATCTGACGGGTCGTACTTGTATCGTGAAATACTATGACTGCACCAATAATTTCACCATGAAGAGCGCGAATTGGTACTGTAGAGTCTTCAATAGTACACTCACTCCCATTGCGACTGATCAGAACAGTATCCTTAGTAAGACGGACAACACGACCTTCATTTAATGCGGTTTCTACTGGGTTTTTCACTGGTTCCCGTGTCTTTTCGTTGACCAGCTTAAAAACCTCTGTAATAGATAACCCTTGAGCCGACTCATCAGTCCAGCCTGTCAAATCCTCTGCGACTGCATTAAGATATTGAATTTGACCAATATTATTGGTAGTAATGACCGCATCTCCGATGGATTGCACTGCATCTCCAATGGATTGCAGGGTCAGTTGGGCTAGCTCTTTTTCTTCAAAACAAGCCTCTTGGAAATAGGCTTCACTGTCTCTGAGGGCATCCTCTAAAAGAATCGAGGCTTCCCCATAATCCCAGTCTTGGGTTTTACAGACTGTTTCCAGAACCATCTTCAAAGCAGAGTCAAAATCAGGTGACTCAGCAATTGCCAGTGTCAATGTGTGCAAGAAGCGAATTTGCTCCTCTGCCCACTGAGGTTCAATGATTTGCTGATTTGATTTTACGTGTAAACTTGCAAACACTTGATTTAAATACTACTAATTTTGTAAATCGCCACAACTTTACAAAAACTCTAAAATTTTGAGTTTCTAGTACATGATATTCTTCGGGATGGTATAAGTATCTACTGTATAACTACTGAATAACTATAATGGCTTGCTCATAAATATGGGTTTTAACGGAAGTCTAACACTGCTGGGCAAAAGTCAAAAGTCACGCATTCAAAAGTCAAAAGTGTTATATATTAAGGCTTTTGCCTGTAAGAAATGGTTGCTTTATTTCCGCCGCGTTCTACTAGAACTGCGAAGTCTAGAATTTAATGACTCATAAATAATAACTACGAGCGGGTTTTAAAAAATATCGTGTCCGCCGCTCACAGACTGACAATTTAGGCTCACCCCGACTCTTATTCCTCGACAATTTTTGCAGGTAGCTTAGCTAGATCCGGTAATTCTACCAGTTCTACTTCAAGAACTGGCTCTTTCTCTTTAATATTCATTGGTAACTTTAACGGTTGACGTTCTTCTATCCAGCAACTTGCTACCGGCAAGGTTTCTTCTAATTCATCCAGTGGACGAGGAATGACCATCACTGAGTTCAATTCCCCTATACGTTCTGCCTCGTACATACCTGCTTCTACTGCTACCGCAACGTTGGCTACGGAGCCACGAATAATTGCTGTACACAAACCCCCCCCGATTTTTTCGTAAGCTCCCAATTCAACATCCGCAGCTTTGAGCATAGCATCAGATGCTCCCACCATTGCTGGAAATCCCCGTGTTTCTACTAAACCAACTGCTAAATTTGAGAGTTTGCTGTAAGCACGACCCTCAGTAAGTATACTTAGCCGCCTCGTAATCGGGAGTATCACCTCCAGGTTGGGATAAGGTCGGGGAATCACTAAACTAGAAATGAGTTGACCAAATTGTTCTGCCGTTTGAACACCAGCCTCTACCGCTAGACGGACATCAGCAATTCCACCTCGAATAATCGCGGTACAGTAACCACCACCAATTTTTTCATACCCAACTAGGTGAACTCCGGCAGATTTTAGCATCATGTCTGCCGTGCCAACTATTGCAGGAAAACTGCGGGTTGAAATTAATCCCAAGGCAGTGTCCTTCCAGTCATCTTGAAGACGCGATGCCTGGATTATTTTCATAGACCTTTGATCGTATGGCTGCATATGAAGTCTCCAGGATAATTAACTTTTGGTTGCGCTACTCACAACTCATTAGTCTAACAAAACCGCCAAAATCCCTCGCTTCCCTGCGCCCCCACTTCCCACTCCGAAAACAGGAAGATGTGATAGAATAGTACCAGAATATAGCTATTATTTAACGGTAATTTGGTCTAAACTTACTGTTTTTTCAGCGTAAAGGCTAAAAATTACGATTTTTGGAGTTTTTTAGGTTATGACAACCTCTCAGGAGAGGATTATCCCAACAGATCTGCGGAATGAAATGTCCCGGTCTTATTTAGAATACGCCATGAGCGTAATTGTAGGTCGGGCGCTACCAGATGCCAGGGATGGTCTGAAACCTGTGCATCGTCGCATTCTCTACGCTATGCATGAACTGGGGCTGATTCATGAGCGCCCCTATCGGAAATGCGCTCGTGTGGTAGGGGAAGTACTGGGTAAATATCATCCCCACGGCGACACAGCAGTGTATGATGCCTTAGTGAGAATGGCGCAGGACTTTTCTATGAGAGCGCCTTTAATCGCAGGACATGGGAACTTCGGGTCAGTGGACAACGATCCACCAGCAGCAATGCGATACACAGAATGTCGCTTGCAAGCTTTAACAGGCGCTGCCCTACTACAAGATATCGAATCAGAAACCGTAGATTTTGTTGATAACTTCGATGGTTCTCAGCAAGAACCGACAGTCCTGCCAGCACGTATCCCACAGTTACTACTCAATGGGTCCTCTGGGATTGCTGTGGGGATGGCAACCAACATCCCTCCCCACAACTTGGGTGAATTGATTGATGGATTCACCGCACTGATTCAAAACCCGGAAATTACTGATATCCAGCTCATGCAGTATATTCCTGGCCCTGACTTTCCTACTGGGGGTCAGATTCTAGGAACAGGAGCAATTAAAGAAGCTTATACCACTGGGCGTGGTTCGATCACCATGCGCGGCGTGGCTAATATTGAAACCATAGAACAGCGGGGACGCCCAGAAAGAGAAGCAATTATCATCACTGAATTGCCCTACCAAACCAACAAAGCAGCGATGATTGAAAAGATCGCTGAGATGGTGAATGAAAAGCGGCTTGAGGGGATTGCAGATATCCGGGATGAAAGCGATCGCGATGGAATGCGAATTGTGATCGAACTGAAGCGCGATGCCTATCCCCGTGTCGTGCTGAATAATCTCTATAAGCAAACGCCGCTGCAAGCAAATTTTGGGGCAAATATGCTGGCGCTGGTAAATGGCGAACCCCAAATACTCACCCTGAAGCAGTTCTTAAGCGTTTTCCTCGACTTCCGCATTGAATCCATTGCTAGACGCACCCGCTACGAATTGCGGAAAGCTGAGGAACGGGATCACATCCTACAAGGGTTATTAATTGCCCTGTCCCACTTAGATGCAATTATTCGCTTGATTCGTCAAGCACCCGATGCACCTACAGCTAAAGGAGAGTTAGTCACAACATACGGACTTTCGGAAGCGCAAGCAGATGCAATTTTGCAAATGCAACTACGGCGTTTGACCGCCCTTGAAGCCGATAAAATTCGCTCTGAACACGAAGATTTACAAGCGCAAATTGCTGACTTGCAAGATATTTTGGCACGGCGGGAACGGGTGCTAGAAATTATTGAAACCGAAGTCAGGCAACTGAGAGACGCCCACACCACACCACGGCGCACAGTTATTTCACTGAGTGAAGGAGAGATAGAAGACCAAGACCTGATTGCTAACGAAAAAGCAATCATTCTACTCACCACACAAGGCTACATCAAACGGATGCCAGTCAACACCTTTGAAGCGCAAAGCCGTGCCACAAGAGGCAAAGCAGCAGCAAAGGTAAAAGAGGATGACACCGTTGAGCATTTCTTGACTTGCTGCGACCATGACAGTGTTTTATTCTTTAGCGATCGCGGTGTCGTCTACTGTCTGAAAGCCTATCAAATTCCAGTGGGTTCTCGGATCAGTCGCGGTACACCAATTGTACAAATGCTACCTATTCCTAAAGAGGAAAAAATCACCTCCATAGTCCCTGTTGCCGAATTTAGTAGCGACGAATATTTAGTCATGCTCACCAAAGGCGGTAACATCAAAAAAACTGAACTGGCAGCATTTAGCCACATTCGTGCCAATGGGTTGATTGCTATTTCCCTAGAAGAAGGCGACCAACTCCGCTGGGTGCGACGCGCTAGAGTTGAAGACAGCGTTATCGTTGGTTCTCGCCGAGGTATGGCAATTCACTTTAGATGCAACCACGAACAACTGCGTCCCCTAGGACGTGCAACTCGTGGGGTGAAATCCATGAAACTCCGAGATCAAGATGAATTAGTCGGTATGGATATTTTGCCATCTGCCATTCTAGACACCTTGAATACAGAGAGTACAGACACAGAAGCTGAACTCGAAGAAGTCGAAATCGTCGAAGAGATAGAGACTGAAGAGTCTGTAGAAGTACCTAGCAACGGCAGTGCTGGTCCTTGGGTGTTAGTGATTACAACGGGAGGATATGGCAAGCGCGTACCAGTAGCCCAATTCCGCCTACAAAAGCGTGCAGGTCAGGGTTTAATGGCAACCAAATTCAAAAACCGGAAAACCAAAGACCAACTCGCAACCCTACATATTGTCAACAGCGACAATGAAATCATGATGGTCACTAATCGTGGTATCATCATCCGGCAGGCAGTAAATGCTATCTCTATACAATCGCGATCGGCAACTGGGGTGCGAGTGCAACGTCTAGACGAAGATGATGCAATTACCGGAGTCGCAATCATTCCTCCTGATAGTGGTGATGTGGCGGAGAATACTGATGACTGAGGAGTCAGGAGTCGGGAGTTAGGAGTTAGGAGTCGGGAGTTAGGAGTTAGGAGTCGGGAGTGAGGAGTCGGGAGTGAGGAGTTTAAAAATTATTTTCCTACTTAAAACTCATAAATTAAAACTCATAACTGCTTTGATTAGCGGTCTGTTGATGGGGTTTACAGTCGCCCCTGTAGGTGCTTGGTTTTTGGCTTGGATTGCCCTAGCGCCTTTGTGGGTGGTAATTATTAATCCTACACACCCAAAAACTAAAACTCCCCCCTCTCCCCCCTCTCGTCCATCACCCTCTCTCCTCGCCCTCCTCTGGGGGATCGGTTATCACGGCGTTGCTTTATACTGGATTACGGGGATTCATCCTATGACTTGGATGGGTGTTCCGTGGTTGGCAAGTCTGGCGATCGCCCTATTTTGCTGGGCATTCATCACTCTTTGGGGTGCGGCATTAGTCGTGGTTTGGGCGACGGCTATGAGGGCAGCCAAAATCCAAAATCCGTTGATTCGTGTCTTAGTTGGTACAGCCCTCTGGTGTGGTTTGGAAGTTCTGTGGAGTCAAGGTCCTCTCGATTGGACTTATCTGGCATACACTCAAAGTCCTCATAATCTAGTTATTTTACACCTTGGTCAACTCAGTGGTCCAAGTGCAGTCACAGCAAGTCTTGTTGCAGTCAATGGCTTGGTAGCAGAGGCGTGGATCAACCGATGGGCGAATAAATATCTGGCGATCGCCGTTACACTCGTCGTTACGCTCCACTTGATTGGTTTTGAACTATACACTCGTCCCCTCGTACAAACACCAGCATCTGAATTAAAAGTGGGGATCATTCAAGGCAACGTCCCTAACCAAATCAAGCTTTATCCAGAAGGTTTTCGTCGGGCAATCGAAGGTTATACCAGTGGATATTTAAGCTTAGCAAATCAAGGTGTAGATGCAGTTTTAACTCCAGAAGGAGCCTTGCCATTTTTCCAGGATAAGATTATCCAAAGTTCCTTAGTAGCAGCAGTGCGGGAAAAAGCTGTGGTTGCTTGGATTGGAGGTTTTTATACACAAGGACAAGGAGATGGCTATACAAATAGCTTGTTTACTTTCGGTCGGGATGGAGAGATTAAGAGTCACTACGGCAAAGTCAAGATGGTACCGATTGGGGAATACATTCCCTTTGAACCAATTTTAGGGGCGATCGTGAAGCGACTGTCACCCTTAGATGAACACCAAGTTCCAGGTCCACCCAATCAGGTATTTGACACGCCTTTTGGTCGTGCGATTGTTGGTATTTGTTACGAATCTACCTTTGCTGAACACTTCCGCCGTCAAGCAGCAGCAGGTGGACAATTTATCCTTAGCCCTTCTAACGATGCCCATTTTAGTCCAGTCATGCCAGCCCAACATCATGCTCAGGATATCATGCGGGCAATTGAGAATGATCGATGGGCAGTGCGGGCAACGAATACTGGATATTCAGCCTTTGTTGATCCTCATGGGAGAACTTTGTGGATTTCTGGATATAATACCTACCAAGTTCATGCAGAAACTATTTATCGACGACAAACCCAGACCCTTTACGTGCGTTGGGGTGATTGGTTGATGCCTTTATTGTTAGTGTTGGGTACTTTAGCATGGGGTTTAAATATTTTCTGGCGGAATGAAGCACAGCGTTAGCTCAATTTTAAAACAGCTTTCTTAATGTTGTTAGCGGATAGTAGGACAACCACTAACAACTAACAACTAACTTTGCGACAATCGCTTCACCTCTTCACCAATTAAAAGCTGATGCGCCTGTGCAAGTACACCGGGAATTTTGTCAGCATGGGGATTGCGGCTAAGACACGCATGTAGGTCGAGTTGATCCAGCTGGTCTGCTTTGTTACCAGGAAACCAGTGATTAGCATTGCCAAGCAGGTTGTATCGCATTTTGGCATAGTCCAGCATATCATAGGCAATCGCTAGATTCCAGAGCCACAAAATGGCCGGAATATTCACCTCCCCAGGAGTTTCGGCAATAGTTGGTAAATTGACGTGCCAGGTTTTCACCCAGTCTTCTCCTAAAGTGGCGATCGCTTCTTCCTCCAACCGTGCCAAAATTGGTGGCAAAATTTCCGAAGCATCATCTAACAATTCTAAAGTCTTTAGGTGCTCGTCAAAATCTTCTGGTTTTGCTGCCCCTAAACTGAGAGTATGTACTTGGGAATGACTCAAGCAAAACAAATCATTAAACACCATGGGTGATAAAGGGGCGCAAAGATTGACTAATTTTGGTGGCGGGTTATATAACAGTCCCCCTTTATCTGATGGGCTGATGATAAATACCCCGATATCGTGACTCTTTGCAGCTTCAATAGCAGCCCAATTAACTTGATTAATGTAATACCAGTGTAGGTTAACGTAATCGAATTGGTTCGTATGAATTGCCTGGACGATAATATCTGTTGGACCATGGGTGGAAAAGCCGATAAATTTAACTTTTCCCTCGGCTTGTAACTTTTTTGCTACATCCAAACAACCACCAGGACGAATGCTATAGTCTAGAAGCTCAGCATTGTTGATGCCGTGTAACGCCAGCAAATCAACATAATCTAGGCGGAAATATCCCAGTGATTTTTCAAATTCACGTTGAAATTCTTTAGCATCTGCCTGAGGACTGACTTTTGTTTGCACAATCAACTCTTCGCGAGGCAAAGTTGGCAAAATTTGCCCTAACTGCATTTCCGAACTACCGTAACCACGGGCAGTTTCAATGTGATTAATTCCCAGTTCTATTGACCGTCGAATCGTCGCTTCTAGATTTTCCTGATTCTTGCGAGGTATTTCCGATAGCGGAACATCCTGCCATTTATATTGGTATCTCATGCCGCCACAGGAAAAGACAGGCATTTGTAATTCCGTGCGCCCAAATCTTCTGTATAACATCACTTGATTACAGTATCGTTATTTCCTAGGGATAAACTAGAGTCTTATCGTAATATCATTCAGTCATTGTTGACGGCTTATGCTGCTATTCCAATAGCAAATGGAAAGATTGATTGTTACACTGTTTTTGATACAAAACAAGACCATTATATGGTTGTGAATGTGGGATGGTCAAGTCGCTTCGCTCCAATTCAAAATTCAAAATTCAAAAGTAAGAACCCCATAAATAAATTTAAGGGCTTGTAATAAGGACGTAGTATTTTTTGCGCTACGCGTCTCGAAATACATTTTTTTCTTTCTCCATAAATGAATTCAGGGGCTTGTACCTTTTTGTGCTTTTGACTTTTGACTTTTGACTTCCCGCAGGGCGGTCAGGAGACAGAATTACAAAGCACCATAAACTATTAATTTCTCCGTTGCCACTCCCACAAAAGTTCCATGTTTTTTGTTGGTCTTGTGATCAAATTCATCTGTTTTGAGGATTGGTTAAAATAGCTTTTGGTTGATTAGCATTAAATAGAGAAGCTGACAAGAGAATAACCGATTTGTTTGAAAGGTTTTCTCCATAATGAACCATTCCGGCAGGTTCCACTAAAGAATCTCCCACGCTCATCTGTACCGTTTTCTCTTTTTGAAGAATCAATTGTGTGCCGTTAGCTTTTGTTACTTTAGCTTCTCCTTCCACTACAGTATAAGTTAAAGTTCCCGCCTCTACTCGTTCAATCTGCATTCCTGGATGAGTATGAGTAGGAAGTTTTGTTCTTGGCGCAATTGTATAACGTACAAGCTCAAGAATTTGCTTTTTATCAACACTTGGATAACCATTAGCTAAAACTTCACGGGTGACAGATTGAGTGTAAGTATTGGCAAGTGATGTCTGTTGAGTGTTAACAACTACACTATCAAAAGCTAGGATAGCTAATGGGAGAATCACACAGATTTTTCTCATAGTCAACGTTTTTGCGGTAATTTAATCAATATTACTTTTCCTTAAGGAATCGGGAAACCTGATTCTTTAGAAAGGCAGGGCGATTCCATTTACTACAATTGCAGAAGGTTGGTTCAGGTTGTTGATTTTGCTCTTTTAAAGTCATTCTTGGTTCCCTTGTCCTTACCTAAAATTTGTAGGGTGGCTGATTGGGCATCAAAGTCTCCCACCGACAGACTAGAAATCTCATTCCTTCGCACTGCATTATCCCACAACAGCCGCAAGATCGCATAGTCCCGATCGCAACCGAAGCAATCAAACGTATGATGATTTCAGCCAACTGTATATGTGATGGGGCAAAATAAAAACATCATCAACATGAGTTCCTTGTCACTTTTATTCGTTATGGTCAGGGATATTAAGCCAGATCCGCAACCCAATACCGATTCCCCAAAGCCAACCATGGGTGGAGGAATGCCGATAGTTGGTTATTGGGCAGAAAAAACGCTGACGCCTGAAGGCTTATTGCTGTGGAAAACATTGTTTCATAAAAGTGCCTGTCTTTCTTGTGCTTGGGGAACAGGAGGTCAGAAGGGAGGATTCAAAAATGAAGATGGCGAAACTTTGCAACGTTGTGCTAAAAGCGTTGAGGCGATCGCCGCAGAATTACAAGAACCAGTCCGTCAACACTTTTTTGCTCAGCATAGTATAGATGATCTCAAGCAACTCACATCTCAAGAAGCTGACAAATTAGGTCGTTTAAGTTTCCCAGTCATTCTTCGGGAAGGAAAATCACACTATGAAAGAATCTCATGGTCAGAAATTTATCGAATTGCTGAAGCCTCATTTCGCAAAAAATCTGAACGAATAGCTTCCTACAGTTCAGGTCGTTCTTCCAATGAAGCAGCCTACTTACTGCAATTAATGATTCGTGCTATGGGTTCCAACAACCTAGCCGATTGTTCCGATTTGTGCCATGCTGCTTCTACAGTTGGGCTAAAGGAGATGTTCGGTTCTGGAACTTCAATGGTGAGTCTGGAAAATCTCAAACAATCTGACTGTATTGTACTTATAGGATCAAACGCCCCAGCAAATCACCCCCGCCTGATGAACGAGTTGATCCAGCTGCGGGAAAGGGGCGGCAAAGTTATTGTTGTTAACCCAGTGGTGGAAGTCGGATTAGTCAAATTTGCTTCTCCTGCTTATCCCATCAAATCTTTGTTCACGGGTTCTGATATTTCCTCGCTGTACCTCCAACCTGTTCCTGGTAGTGATGTAGCCCTGTTTGTTGGCATTCAAAAGTCTTTAATCGAACGGGGTACGGTTCAATACTCCTATCTTCAAAAGTATACTCAGGGATGGGAAGCAGTCATAGAACACGCTCAATCTACCTCATGGGAAAATATTGTACAGGTTTGCGGTATATCGAGGGATCTCATTGAACAGGCGGCCCAGATGATCTGGGAGTCTGACAAAGTTGTCTTTGCTTGGGCTATGGGCGTTACCCAGCAAGAAAATGGAGTGGATAATATTTTTAGTATCGCTAACACAGCATTGTTGACTGGTAACGCCGGTAAAGTCGGGTCTGGAACTATGCCCATTCGTGGACATTCTAATGTTCAAGGCTTTGGTTCCATGGGGGTGACTATTAGGCTGAAAGAAGAAATCCGGGTAGCCCTTGAAAAACTCTTAAAGCGTCCTCTCAGCCGCGTTCCAGGTTACGACACCCGCGCCCTCATTGAAGCTGCTGATCAGGGAAAAATCGATACTCTCATTTGCCTGGGTGGAAACCTGTATGCTGCGAACCCAAACTTAGCACAGGCTAGTAGAGCTTTGTCTCAAATTGAAACTATTTTTTACATCTCGACAAAACCCAACTTGGGGCATTTTCACGGTTTGGCTAAAGGAAACACCATCATTATTCCTGTATATGCAAGGTTTGAGAATCCTCACAAGACCACCACTGAGTCTGGGAACAATTTTGTGCGGCTGAATGATGAAGGTGAAACGCATCTATGGGATCAAGATGTAGACCTAATCTCTGAGGTGGAGTTTCTGACGGAAATTGCCCATCGCATTCATGGTGACTCTCCGGTCAACTGGCGTAAACTCCAAGATACAAAGTATATCCGGCAACTCATTGCTCAAACCATCCCTGGTTTTGAAAAGATGGCAACAATTGACGAGACTAAAGAAGAGTTTACGATCACAGGTCGCATCTTTCACAAACCGGAGTTCCCGACAAAGTCTGGCAAGGCTTCTATGTTTGTGACTCCCCTACCCAATCTGACGCTTCCTTCAATAGGGGACTTTGATGTACCTGAATCTACAAAGGGGGTTATCGTGGCTCTAGGAACTGGACGCAGTTATTCTCAGCATAACACGGTAGTGTACAAAGCAGCAGACAAGTTTCGAGGGATGCCACACCGGAACTGCATACTGATGAACAAGTCGGATGCGGAAAGTGCTGGTTTAAGTGAGCATCAGCGTGTCACTGTTCAAGGGCATGCAGGAAAGATGGAAAATGTTGAAATTATCTATGGTTCCATTCGGGAAGGTGCTGCGTTGATGTTCTATCCCGAAGTCAACGCGATCGTCCACACCAAGGTAGATAGCCGTTGCGGCACTCCTGCCTTTAAACGTATACCAATTTTAGTTTACACAACTTGAGTTCACAAAATAACAGTTGAAACACTCCTGACTCCTGACTCCAGACTCCAGACTCCAGACTCCAGACTCCAGACTCCAGACTCCAGACTCCTACCTCCAGACTCCAGACTCCAGACTCCAGACTCCTACCTCCAGACTCCAGACTCCTGACTCCTGACTCCTGACTCCTGACTCCTGCCTCCTGACTCCTGCCTCCTGCCTCCTGACTCCTGAATTCATTGATAATTGTAATAACCCAGAGAGTTACCTTTATGGCAGTTGAGAACCATACCTAAGATATTACCTCTGGTCATTTTCAGGCTCTCTACAGCTTGTGCCAGCCTTGATCGGTCTGTTTTGTGCATTCTGGCTACAAGCACAACACCATCAGTATGAGAAGCTAGCAAGCTGGCATCAGCTAATCCCACCAAGGGAGGGGCATCATAAATGACTAAATCAAAAGCTTCATGGAAATCTGCCATCAGTTGCTTCATTTTTTGGGATGAGAGCAATTTTGTTGGGTCAGGTGGAATAGGGCCAGCCGTGATAATCGATAATTCGGAGATAGAAGGCATTTGCCGGGTTACTGTCTCCACTGCCATATTTCCAGAAATGACACTGCTCAATCCCCACAGATTATTTAAATCTGACAAACAATGAATCTGAGGTCGGCGCAGATCAGCATCCACAAGTAGGACTCGTTGTCCCATAGCACAAGCGGTTTGAGCTAGGTTAAATGCGATCGTAGACTTACCTTCCGCAGGCGAAGCAGAACTAATGACTATGGAGCGAATCGGTTGATCGGAACTGAGTAGTTGAATATTCGTATGCAGTACGCGAAAGGCTTCCAGAAATTTTGAAGATTCATAGTGACCGTAGTCTTTAACAAGTTTGGATACACGATCAACCAGAGCAACCGAGCCAGAACTCTCTTCAGAAGATAAATTTGTCAATTTTGCTGTGGGAGTTTTTTCTGCAACTGCGGGGTTTTGAATGCTTGACAGTTGCTTTTCAAATGGAAGAGTGCCTAACAGAGGGAGTTTGAGCTTCTCCTTAAAGGCATCGACGGTATGGTATGTATTGTCGAGCTTTTCGGCTAGTAATGCGCTGCTAATTCCTAAGAGTGTACTGGCGACGAATCCCAAAACCAAATTACGATTAATATCGGGTGATACAGGGGCTTCAGGCTGAGTTGGTGCTTGAACTAACTGCCAGGGAACTTGTGTTTGAGCTATCTCGATTTGCAGAGTTTCACGGGTGGTGAGAAAATGATTTAGACTTTCGGTTGCTACCTGTAAATTTCGCTGTAATTCGGTGTATTCCCGAGCTAAAACTGGCAATTGCTCAACTTCTTGATGAACTCTCTTTTCGTATTGACCTAGGACTTGACTTTGAGAGTCCAAGGTCTGAATTTCATTCGCCACTTCAGTAATTTTAATTGTCCAAGCTCGTTGGGCTTCTTTACGGACTAAAGGCAACAACCTTTCCCGCTTCTCCAGCAAATTTTGTATGGGTGGGCTATCATCCTGGAAACGCGTTGATTCGTAGGCTATCTGACTTTCCAATTGACGCAGTTGTGTCACTAACTGCTGATATATTGGTGCTTCCTGGAATGCTGCTTGTGCTCCTTCTCTTTCCTGTAGACTAGTAAAAATGGATTTAGCTTTCGCCAACTGCTGATTAATTGCTAATCGTTGATCGGCCAAAAGCCTGACTTGATCGGAAATTTGCTTTGCCTGAGCGTCTGGATCAGTCAAATTATACTGTTGTCGGAAGAGTTGCACTTGTTGCTGGATGCCATCAACTCGCTTCTGTAAAGGTGGCAGTTGTTTTTCGACAAATTGAATCCCTTGGCGCAGATTAGTTTGCCGATCTTCTAAGCTGTACTTTAAATAAGCCTGAGAAAGTTGATCTAATACAACTTTAATTTTTACTGGATCGTAACTTCGATAGCGAATTTCTATGATCTTGGTCTCACCCAAGCGAGTAATAGTCAGAGAATCGACAAGGGAATTATAGTTAATTTCTGGATAGGAAACCTGTAACTCCTTCACAATGCTTGTCATCAGTTCAGGGCTTTTAAGAACCTGAATCTGAGTTTCGTAATCTAGACTAGACTTATCTACCTTGCCCTCTGTACCAGAGGTAATTTTCGATAGTTTGCTGTCATCACTGTTGACAGGTTCTACTAATATTCTGAATTTAGCTTCATAGACTGGTTTTTGCTTTAGCGTTATAGCTACGACGGCAGCCATAACGACAATCGCAACCCCTGCAATGACTAGTATTCGTCGCTTGGCAATACCTAAGACTTGAACCAAATTCCAATCATCTTCTTGCCCTTCTAACCTGGGTAGAAATTGAGGTTGAATCGATGACGGAGTTAGATAGATCCTATTCCCGTTGTTATTATTTCCGTTTTGAGATGAGGTTTTTAAGGCAGAAGTATCCATCATATATTCGTACTTGGTAATAATTCAGGCTGGATTTGAAGAAAAGCTTGAATCCAGTAGGTTTCGACTAGAGTAGGAATCTAGGGGTTCAGCTTCGGTATTACACGATTTGGCTAGAGGTGAGAGTAAAGCAGTAATTTTATGGTCGATTCTAACCTTGGTAGTTGTTTAGAGACTTCAGTAAATTCACTGGTTTGAATATAAAGTGAGAGGGGTGTACGTAAGTACAAAATAATTCTATATCCAGTAGATGTAAATAAATGTTTGCTTTCCACTAGATAGAGGATTTGATTGATTTAAAAAACTTTATAAAGTCGCGGCTAAAACACAAAGTCCGTCACACAAAAACTTTACATTTTAGTGTTACTAATTAAGATTTTGTGGGCAGTCTAAGCTCAGCTAGGGGTTACAAAGTTGACATAGGAGCAGATAATACGTGAAATACGCTGAACGGCTAAGGCAATTAGTGTATAACAAATATGAAAATTTACAAATTGTAAAGCACGAATTTTTCGGCATAGGACAGTTGATTAAATTGTCCGTCATCACTCAGTTTTTCCCTCCAGACTATGCCGCGACAGGACAGCTGATTGAGGAACTTGTGAGACATTTAGAGCAGCAAGGCGTAGACGTTGAGGTGTTTACCAGTCAACCAAGCTACGCCTTTCAAGCTCCTTGTGCGCCAGCAGTTGAACGGTTTGGGAGGGTGCAAATTAAGCGATCGCGTATAGCCCAACTTTGGCCGCAGCGAATTCGCGGTAAAGCGATCAACGGTATTCTATTCACCTTGCGTGCTGCACTCTACTTGCTGAGGGCTGTTCGTCGTCGCAACGTCGTGTTAGTGACTACGGCTCCTCCTTTTCTGCCAATTTTAGGATATCTAGCACATATCTTTTTTGGCATAAGTTACGTTTGCATCCTCTATGACCTTTATCCAGATATTGCGATCGCCTTAGGGGTCTTACCAAAACACCACTTGCTAGCTCAATTTTGGCAGGCTGTCAATAAACAGGTGTTGCGCAAAGCTCAGGGAATTGTGGTTCCCAGTCCTGCGATGAAGCGACAGGTGATGGCGAATTGTCCGGAGGTAGCTGATAAGATTTCTGTGATTCACAGTTGGGCAGATCCCGAATGGATTGTGCCAATTGCCAAAGAGGATAACTGGTTTGCTCAAAAGTACAATATTGTCAATCAATTTACAGTGTTATACTCAGGCAACATGGGTCGATGTCATGATATATACACAATATTAGAAGCGGCTAAATACTTGCAAGACGAGCCAATCCAGTTCGTGTGTATTGGAGGTGGAGCTAAGCGTCAAGAACTGATGGAGGAGGTGAATCGATTAGGACTCAAAAATTTTCTATTTCTTCCGTATCAAAACAAACAGGTGCTGCCTTATTCCCTGACAGCCTGTGATTTGTCCTTAGTAAGTGTTGATGCTGGAATGGAGAGTCTAGTTGCTCCCAGCAAACTTTATCCAGCTTTGGCGAGTGGAAGACCAGTGGCTGTTATTTGTCCACAGCATTCATACCTGAGACATCTGATTACAGATGCCAACTGTGGTCAGACATTTGAGAATGCAGATAGTTACGAGTTAGCGGAGTTTATTCGCCTGCTGAGTCGCGATCGCCGCCTAGCAGAGCGCATGGGTAAAGCTGCACGTCAGTATTCACAGTTAAATTTCACACCTGAAGTCATTTCCCAACAATATTTTGAAGTGTTGCGGCAAGCTATCTTGTAGGTGGGTTAAACGGCTGGTTCTGTGCATTTGCAATCATTTTAATCGCATTTAATACTAAGAAGATGAGTAAAAGTTTTGAGTAATACGATTTGACACTTTAGTACAGTTATCCCTAGAAGGTGCATTCTACCCAATTTTTGTGTTTATAGCAATGGGAGCTTAGTAGTTTTTTACCAATACCCGATCAGAAATAACATTAAATCAGGACTGGACAATCTCAAATTTATCGAGTATCAAGGTAAATATCGGTTCCCAAATTTGCTAACAGCTTGCGACTTCATGTAAGTGTGAATACTGAAATAAAGTAGTTAGCAAGTTTTACCCGGATTGAGCAACTGGATAACCAGTTTTGGAAAGACTTATGGTGCTACTGGGAGTCACTCTATTTCTTAGCTTGGTGCGACATCCCAATACGCCATAAGCGAATGAATGAATTTCGCTTTTGGATTTTGATTGGAGGTTCGAGCCTGTATATCGATGGCTGGGATCTTTACCTCGCTTTAGTTAGGGTGCTATTTACAACTCTCGCCAATCTACTGAATAATTGCTCATTTGTGCCACAATTTTCCAGCTAAGAACAACAGATGTAATGCTGCGCAACCTTCTGTGCAGGGTATCTACCAGAACTGAAAGCGATGGGTAAAGCAGCGAGAAATTGGGGTGGGCGATCGCATTGAACAATGTAGAGTTTGAATGGAATATATGGAATATATTGAAGATAGCTAGTTAGCAGGAGGAAGAAATGAGTATCCAGACAGCCGACGTAACTAAGGCATTCATTACGAAACTGCAAGATCTCCCATCAGAACAGCAGCAACAGGTGCTAGATTTTGTTGAATTTCTAACACAAAAGTATAGCAATGAGCAGCCAGCGCAAAAACGCTTACTGGGTCTGAACAGAGGGAAAATTTGGATCAGCGATGACTTTAATGACCCTTTGCCAGATGAATTTTGGACAGGTGGATAGTGAGTGAAACTCCTATTAGATACTCACGTACTTATTTGGTCAGCAGGAACTCCAGAAAAGCTCTCTGAAAGGGTTAGGGACTTATTGATGGATACTAGCAACTCAGGACTGGACAATCCCGAATTTATAGAGTATCAAAGTAAACGTGTGACAACGCCTATGTGCAGTGTATTTACTAACAAAAACAATATCCCAAAGTGAATAGTCAATGTCTGATACTGTCATCCGAGTTGAAAACTTAAGTAAGAAATACGTTATTGCTCATCAACAGCCAGAACGCTACACAGCACTGCGAGATGTCATTGCTAATCGGGCTCAGGCTTTGCTGAACCCATTCCGAAAACAAAAATCCAAAAGCCAAAATTCTCAGGAAGAATTCTGGGCGCTGAAGGATGTATCGTTTGAGATTAAACAGGGCGATCGGGTTGGGATTATTGGGCGCAATGGTGCGGGGAAGTCTACACTACTGAAGATTTTGAGTCGGATTACAGAACCAACGACAGGGAGAGTTCGGATTCAGGGACGGGTTGCTAGTTTGTTGGAGGTAGGTACAGGGTTCCATCCAGAGTTGACTGGGAGGGAGAATATCTACCTCAATGGTGCGATTCTGGGAATGAGTAGGGTGGAGATTAAGAAGAAGTTTGATGAGATGGTGGCATTTGCTGAGGTTGAGAAGTTCTTAGATACGCCAGTGAAGCGGTATTCATCGGGGATGTATGTGAGGTTGGCGTTTGCGGTTGCGGCGCATTTGGAGCCTGAAATTTTGGTAGTGGATGAAGTATTAGCGGTGGGGGATGCCCAATTTCAGAAGAAGTGTTTAGGGAAAATGGAGGATGTGGGAAAAGAGGGAAGAACTGTTTTGTTTGTGAGTCACAACATGTCTACAGTTAGGCAGCTATGCACAAGAGCTTGTTTATTAGCTCATGGCTCTGTAGTTTATTCTGGTTCTCCAAGTGAAGCAATATCTCAATATATGCAAGAGAGTCTATCAAAAGATTCTAACAGTGCTGGAGCATATAGACATATTAAAGGGGATGGTAGAGCAGAAATTCAAAAAATGACTTTAAATGATAGCGTAGATTCTGAGTGCGTAGTTTCTATTTTTGAACCTATAAAAGTTGCTTTTGATTACATAATCAATGAAGCTATAAATCACCTAGAATTTTTCTTATTAATCTATTCGTTAGATGGAGAAGTTCAGGCTAGTTTATTTCAAAGAGATTCTGGTGGATTTACCATACCTTCTTTAAAAGAAGGCAGAGTTGTTTTAACATTTAAAAACCATCTTGTGCCAGGAAAATATATGCTTTCGGCAGGAATTTTGGATAATTCAAGACAATTCGTTGATTGGATAGAAAATGCAGAATTCTTCTATGTAGAGTCATCGTTTAACGATGGGAGGGTATATGATCATCGCTTGGGAAAGCTAACCCTACTAGGTGATTGGCAAAACGAATCACTTAATATATGTGTTTAATCTTTGGACAATGAGTACTTATTTATCGTCTCTTATATTCTCACTACTAGGTCGATTACAAAATTTATCTACTCAATACATACAGCAGAGAATTCGTAGAAGTTTAGCTAGTTGTGGGAAAAATGTTAGCTTTCAGATACCAATCTGTATTGAGGGAGCCGATCAGGTTAAAATTGGACATCGAGTTTCTATAGCAGCTTTTGTCCATATATGGGGACAAGGAAGTGTAGAAATTGGTGATGATACTCTTATTGCAAGTCATGTTGCTATTACCTCCTTAACTCATGACACAAATGCATCTCTATTTTCTGAGAGCCTGATTGCCAAACCGATCATCATCGGCAAAAATGTCTGGATTGGTTCGCATGCTACTATTCTACCTGGTGTTCAAATCGGAAATAGCGCAATTGTTGCTGCTGGTGCTGTCGTTACTAAAAATGTTGATGCAAATACAATTGTTGCTGGTGTTCCAGCCCGTCTACTCAGGAGTAGGTTACCAAACAACGTAAATAATTAATTACTAGATTCATGATGTACACAATTAAAAAAATTAAACTTTTATACTTTCTTTCGCGAAGAATAATCAAATTCGGAATTGTAGATTTAGTATATGGAATTTCTCATAGGAAAGTTGCTTACGAAGCAATGATATGGCAAAATCTCATTCCTATTGAGTGTGATACTATCATTGATGTTGGCGCAAATATTGGTGATGTAAGTGCTGCTCTTGATTTCTTATTCCATCCTAGCCTCATAATAGCTATTGAACCAAATCCAAATGTTATCCCTCATTTATTGAATCGGTTTAAAGAGAAGAAAAATGTTGAAATTATTGATAAAGCTCTTAGTAGTTACACAGGGAAAACGAACTTCTACAAACATGAGTTTACAGCAGCATCTTCAATTTATAAAATTGAAAATGATTATTTAAAAAAACTAGGTTTGAGTGAGGCAAATACTTCTACTGAAGTAGATTCAATCACTCTAGATGAAGTGTTATCACAACAAAATATTAGCTCTATAGATTTACTTAAACTTGACTGTCAAGGTTCAGAGCTTGAAATCCTTAAAGGCGGCGAAAAAAGCCTGAGTTTTATTAAAATTATTCATACTGAGGTTCTCTTCAAGCCAATGTATGAAAATGCTCCAGCTTTTTGGAATATCCATGAGTTTTTAATCAATAAAGGGTTTGAACTGAGACAAATACATTCATTTTCAGGTTTAGGCAAAGCCATACACTGGGCTGATGCGATTTACTTTAATACAGCTTACCAGAACACATAAAATAATGTCTGCAACTCAATGTCCGGTTTGTTCATCTTATTCTATCAGGATTCATTCACACTATCGCCTCAAACAAAACGGTGATAGTGACTTACCAAGCGACTATCAATTACTTGTGTGTTCTATGTGCGGACTTTGGTTTAAGGATAACCTTCTATCAGAAGAATCTCTTAGACATCATTATGACAATATACAAGTCGAACTAAGTCCTTGGAACTATTCTGAACGCTTACCTCACGAACGGAAAATAGATGATATTCTCTCAAAGTTACCAGAAGGTTCTAAGGTTTTAGATGTTGGCTGCTGGACAGGTCGCCTTCTCACCCCACATTATCCAAAGCTTAAAGTTCATGGGATCGAGTTAAATACTGCGGCGGCAGCAGTTGCAAGACAGAATGGACTATACATTTTGGGATCTGAAGTGACAGAAGATTTATCTTCATTTGGCCCTTTTGACTGCATCACCATGGTCGATGTTTTTGAACATTTGCGAGAACCAATGAAAATAGTGAGTCACCTCATCTGTAGTCTTTCGTCAGGTGGCAGACTGCTGATTGTAACGGGAAGAACTGATTGCCTACCTATTAAGCTTGCTGGCTCTACTTATTGGTACTTTTTCTGTTCCGATCATCTTGTGTTCCTCAACCATAAATTTGCCAATTGGTTGGAGAAAAAACTGCCGAATGTAAAGGTTTTATTCAAACCAATTCGTCATTTTAAGTTTAAATGGTCTAGATTTTTATTTGAATTTTCCTGGTTAATATGCTGGCGATTCTTGAGTCCTCACAGTCCATTTCCAAAACTTGCTTTATATAAACTACATTGGTTTAAAAGATTTGAGCTATTAAAAGAACCTGTAGTGTGTGGAATGTGGCAAGACCATGCACTGTTGACAATAGAAAAGCTCTCTTAAAAGTTATGTTTGAAATTGAGGAAGTTTGCTGATGAAACAGAAATTAGATATTGATTTGCCAAATTTAAGTGAATATCGACAATTACTGGTCGAACAAGGTGCTATAGTTCCCTTGTCGATAGTACCATTCTCCAATAGAGGGCTTCTTGCAGAACTACCGCCTCCATTAAGTGGTAAAACTGGATGGCCTTGGACTTTAGAAACTAACCCACTTCCCATAGTCATGTCGAATGGACTACCTTGGCCTAAAATTTCCATCGTGACACCAAGTTATAATCAAGGGCAGTTTATTGAAGAAACAATTCGCTCTGTATTGCTGCAAAACTACCCTAATCTTGAGTTCATCATTTTTGATGGAGGTTCAAATGATGAGACTCAACAAGTATTAGAAAAATATAGTCCTTGGCTAAGTTTTTGGCAAAGTAAGAAAGACCGAGGACAGGGACATGCTATCAATCTTGGTTTTAGCCTTGCCAGTGGCGAATATTTTGGTTGGATTAATAGTGATGATTTTTATTTACCTGACTGCTTTCAGTTGGTTGCTACACATTTCTCTAAATATTCATCTGATTTTATCTACGGTGATGCTGTAAATCTCTATGATAGTGAATACAAGATTAGCTATTGGCAAGGTAACATAGTTTTAGATCGTTACTTGAGATTTGGTGGTCTAATCGCCGCCCATGCAGCATTTTGGAAGAGTAGTATTCATCAACCTATTTGGGAAAAAATGAATTGTAATGTAGATGGAGAACTTTGGATTCGTCTACTGCCTAGTAAAACAAAGAGCCATCTGAGAATTCCATTAGGAGTGTATCGGCTTCAACCAGATGCTAAAACTTCCCATGTAAACTATCATCATCTTTGGCGAGAGGATGATGAAAATATTGCTGCTATTTATGGGCTTCCTCCACAGCCTCACAGTTTCGTTACCTATGAATGTGTTTTAGTTCAACGTTTCTATAAATCGGTCTTTAAATCAATAAAAGGTAGTATAAGCTGCTCTCTCTTACAGCAGTGTTCTTGGGAAAACCAATATATCTTTGTAGATTAGATAAGTAAATTTATGGCTACTAAACCTACTGTTTCTTTACTAGTTCCCTGCTTTAACGCTGAAGCATATATTTTAGATTTTATTAAAAATATATCTTGCCAGACAATACCTTTTGACGAGATTCTCTTTTACGATGATGCTAGTACTGACTGTACAACCAAACTGTTAAGCCAGCAAAATTTTGGTCGTGTTATCTATGGTAAATTTCATCAAGGTCCATCAATTGGTAGAAACATACTGCTGCGTGAGTCTACAGGTCAGTTAATTCATTTTCATGATATTGACGATTGGCTAGAACCAGACTTTCTTGAGCAAACTCTTCAAGTTTTTTCAGATGAATGGGATGTTGTGATCACAAATATACGAGTTATAGACAGAGAAACTGGTAAAAATCTTCATATACATGACTACTCAGGACTTACTGACTATTCTGACCCAACAGAGTATTTTCTCACTCATTGTTGTTATCCAATTAACGGATTGTATAGTCGTAGAGCCTTGGAAAAAATTGGTGGTTTTAGAGAGTCACTTTCGCGAGATGAAGATCCTGACTTACATATCCGACTGGCTCACTCAGGCGCTCGTATCTATAGTCTTCCTTTACCTTTAGCAGTCAATCGATTTGGTTCAGGAACCTACTCATCAACTTCTTATGTGGCGTGTTGGCACGAACACTTAAAAGCCCTACAATTTTATATAAAGGAGTTACCTGAGAAATATCACTCAATACTACGAATAGATAGTGCTCGTATGGTTGGTCTTTGTGCTGCTTCTGGGGATTTACAGCTTGCACACAACTATCTGGAATTTTGTGAATCTCTAGGGTGTCAAAAAGAGTTAGTATTGGCTGTAAGTCTTCCAATGAAACTGCTTATAAAAGTGTTAGGTTATCGTAATGCTCTTAACTTTCGCCATGGCTCCATTGGCAGAAAAATCCGTAAAATTTGGCCTTGGCGAATAGGTTGAAAGGGCCCTCAACTTAAGTCGGGAAATCCGACAGGGATAAGGTTCTAGCCTGCAAGAGTTTAAACCTCGCTTAGGCAAAATTCTGTCCCAATACTGCTCGGTTAAGCCCTTTTTGATCGTCTTAGACAACGCTATTTCAAGGGTTTCAGCCTACCTGATTTCCTTAACCGAGCAGTATTGAATTCTGTCCCGCCTTAAGTTGATACCCAATTCTTGGTGAAGTATTTGTAAATTTACATACAACAGATAATATCTTATGTCTATAGTTTCCATCCTTATTCCCTGCTACAATGCTGAGCATTGGATTGCTGAAACGATAAAGTCTGGATTAGCACAGACTTGGCAGAACAAAGAAATCATTGTAGTAAATGATGGCTCAACAGATAGCAGCCTAGAAATTGCCAAATGCTTTGAGTCATCAATTGTCAAAGTTATTAACCAGGAAAATAAAGGAGCAGGTTCTGCTAGAAATCGTGCTCTTCAAGAAGCTCAAGGAGATTTTCTTCAGTACTTAGATGCAGATGATTTACTGAGCCCTCAAAAGATAGAAAAGCAAATCCGACTCCTACAACAAAACTCGCCCGATATGCTAGCTGTTTGTGGAACAGTCCATTTTTTTGATGGACAAAAACCTGATGAGGGAATTTTTGAAGATGGTTTGCCATTTTTAGTGGATAGTAATGATCCCCTAAATTGGCTTCTTCGGCTTTTAGGAGCTGATGGTAGAGGTGGTATGGTGCATCCTGGAGCATGGCTAACTCCTCGTAATGTAGCAGATACTGCTGGGCTGTGGGATGAACAGCCTTCTCCTGATGATGATGGAGAGTATTTCACACGGGTTGTGCTTGCGAGTGCTGGAATTCGGCGTGCCAATTCAGGTATTTCGTACTATCGCAAATATAAAACTGGTAGCAACTTAAGTAGTACCAATTCAGAAAAACTTCAATGGGGAGCATTGCACTCTACAGATTTAAAAGCTCAACATATCCTGGCAAAAACAGATACTCCAAGAGCAAAGAAGGCTTTGACAAGATGTTACAAGGAAAGAGCTGTTTTAGCTTATCCTAACTATCCAAAGGTTACAGAGGCAGCATTAGCCCGAATACAGGAATTAGGAGGTACTGATTACCTACCTTGCCTTGGTGGTTGGCGAATAGAATTACTTAATAAGTTTTTTGGCTGGAAATTTGCACGACAAGCAAGTGTATACTATCATCGCTATATCAAGATGGCTAGAGGTATTATGATTTTTTTAATAAAAAAATAGAAAATTTCGATAAACTTCGATGGAATTCATCAATAAGATAAATTTAGAATTTAGGAGATTATGAATGACTAAATGTTCATCAAGATCGGTTTTAAGTATTGCCACTGGTATGTCCATATATGTTGAAATGTCAGTGAATCTTGCTCGTTCCTTTAAATGGTGGCACAAGTGTAGCTTGATTCAATTCACTTTAGCAACTGATCAAAAACATTTGCTTCCTTCAGATTTATCAGATATTAAAAATATTGAATTAAAATCAGGGCAGTATCGACAGGTTTTTTCTCCTAAGGTAATGGTAAATGGTTAGCAGATTTGGATTGCAATTTTTTATTTAGCAGTTACTTTTTATATTTTTGGAGCAAACCTTGAATTCCTCAAGGGCTACTCCATTATCTATCATCAGCGATAAAGAAAATGCGAATTTTTCTTAGTTGCCAACAGGCATTAACAAGACATAACATACCAGCATATAGCTTTTGGGAATCCTATTTTAAGCAGGGAATTCGAGAAGCAGGTTACCAGTGGCTAGAAGCTAAGGGTGTTGATTGGGCTGAAGGCTTAGTTCATCAAGAAACAGAGTCTTTAAATCAATGGCGCAATCGCACCTGGAATCAGGTTATATCATCTATCAAGCAACTACACAAAACTAAAGGAATAGATTTATTTCTATGCTACCTATTTCCTAAGCAAATTGATACCAATGCTATTCAAGAAATTCAATCATTAGGTATTCCTTGTGTAAATTTTTTCTGTGATAATGTTAGAGAATTCAAAAGAATTCCCAAAAAATTTTATTGCTTCAACTTGCACTGGGTTCCAGAATATAAAGCTCTTAAAATGTACCAGCAGGCAGGACTTCGCTATATTTATGCTCCTATGCCTGTTTGGATTCCACCCTATCAAAGAACTTGTGAACATCAAGAAAATTATGGTGTTAGTTTTATTGGTTCAAGAGATGTGCAACGAGAAGCTTTACTAGCCCAAGTTATAAAGTCTGATGTTGTAGTTGATATCCGAGGTACTGGATGGAATAACGATTTATCGACTTTATCAAATTCCATTTCTCAACATTATGATCTGTGGCAGATCAGTGTAAATCAATGGGAGATGATTACTAGTCAAGGTGTTTTACCTTGGCTGAGGAAAATGAAAACCAAATTCCAACCTAGAATTTCAGATGATGTATTCTCTAATTTTGTTAAAGAACAACCTAGTGCTACTGAGTATGTGACAATCATCCAGAAAAGCATGATTTGTTTGGGTATAAACCGCTATCCCAGCTATCACTATCCTTTTTTTCAACCTGATACTTATTCTAGAATGCGTGACATAGAAGCGCCGATGATGGGAGCTTGTTACTTAACTGAGTGGACAGAAGGACTCGATCACCTATATGAATTAGGTGAAGAAATTGAAACTTATCATACGGCAGAGGAGATGATGGAAAAAATCTCGCATTTACAAGCTGATCCTAGAAAAAGGAAAAGGATGCGATGTAAAGTTCAGGAACGAGTATTGGAAGAACATACAGTTGCAAAGAGCTTAAAAAAAATTATAGCAATCCTAAATCATTAGTGAGAAGCAAGCAACTCAGTTTTTTTGAGAAACCGGGTTTTTGAGGGTTCACAGTTCTTACAAATCATATAGAATCGCTGTACTAACATACTAGGACTAAAATAAGTTTAGATTTTTGAATGGATAGATATATGTATATTCATACTATAGATTTTTTACGTGGTATAGCAGCTTTAATGGTTGTGTTAGTCCACTTTGCTGGAACAGGATTTCTCGGAGAATCTGTGATTGTAACGGTTAGTGCTTATGGACAAAATGGAGTCATTATATTTTTTGTGATATCAGGATTTATTATTCCCTATGCGCTTAGCAAGAAAAATTATTCATTGAATAACTTTAAAGAATTTATCGTTCGTAGACTGTTAAGACTTAATCCCCCATACTATATTTCAGTTTTCTTAACAATATTCCCTACGATAATGTTTCACAATCAAGAATATTCTTTTAGTTTATATAAAATTCTTCTGCATTTTACATATCTAGTCCCATTCACAAACATAACCTGGTACAACAATGTTTATTGGACATTAGCAATTGAATTTCAATACTATTTAATAATAGGTTTATTGTATCCGTTTTTAACTAAAAACAAATATATTACGATGTTTGTTTTGATGGTTATATGCTTTAGCAATAATCTAGGATTTTATTTGAAAATTCCTATTTCAATTCTAAACTTTACGACTCCATTTGTGTTAGGAATTGTGTTATTTTTATACAAAATAAAATTTATTTCCTTAAAAGAAACAATACTAAATTCTATAGTAATACTTTTTTTATGCAAACAGCAGTTATCTGGGACAAGAATGCTGTTTGCATTGTTTGCTTATTTATGCATATTTTTTGTTAAATTTAGATCAAATATTACTGATTTCTTGGGAAAAATTTCTTACTCGCTTTACTTAACACACACTTATTTTTTTCACATATGTTATGTTCTTTCTGAGCAAATTATTGACTTTTCGTATCCTTTAGCAAAATATCTGTTCGTAGTGTTCCTTATCCCCTTGTCAATTTTATTTGCTTATGCCTTTTATAAGTTAGTAGAGGAACCATCTATCAATCTTTCCAAGAGTTTAGCTAATAATGTATGAATCTTTCAGGTTGAATCAAATGAGCCGAATTTGTCTTTACTATATCCGTGAACCAGAACGCGATCGCTGGCTACCTGGAGACCGTTATGTCCGCCCAATTATCCGCCGTATCATTCGTGGATCTTCTCGTCCAGGGGGTATTGATAAAGTATTCATTAATCTTTGTCTAGGCTTAGATAAGCTAGGAATTTCTTACAAAGTTAATCTACCTTTCAGTGAATTAAAGAAACATGATCGCGTCAGCATTCTAGGTCGGGGGCTTTCTTGTCTAGACGGCTACAACCGAGAAAATCCTATTGTTGCTGGGATTGGCTTGATGACCCATCCTAGTGAATGGCCCAATCTTTATAAGCAGTATCCAGTGGTAAAATATCTACAGCATTCGCACTGGGCTAATGAAGTTTATAAACCTTATTTTGGAGATCGCTGTACTATCTGGCCTGTTGGAATTAACACTGATATCTGGCAGCCTACTCAAAGTAAAAGCAAGTCAGTTGACTTCCTAATTTACAACAAAATCATGTGGGGTTATGACCAACAAGTTGTAGCTCTCCTAGAGCCAATACGTCATACTTTAACCCAAAAAGGGCTCAGCTTTGAAGAATTACGTTACGGCTTTTATCAGCCACAGGATTATCAACAAGCTCTTAGTCGTTGTCGTGCCATGATTTTTCTATGTGAGCATGAAAGTCAAGGACTTGCCTACCAAGAGTGTTTATCAAGCGGTGTACCAATTTTCGCTTGGGATCAGGGAGAATGCTTAGACCCTAACCGCTTTAAATGGGGGATGCCACACATCCCTGCAACCTCTGTCCCTTATTGGGATGAGCGCTGTGGTGTCAAGTTCAATAATATTAATGAATTTTCCACAAAACTCGAAGAGTTTCTTGAAAACCTCAAGCTTAAAAAATTTAACCCAAGAAATTATATTCTCGAAAATCTTACGCTAGAGAAATGTGCTAAAAACCACCTTGAAATTATGGAAATACTTGAAAATTATCAGTAAAATTCGCAATCTTGCACAAGCAATCCGACATATTACTACCATTGAAAATGCAGAATAGCTTTGGGACTGGCTAGACCAGCCATATTATCGATTCCTAAACCTTAGTGGTAAAGGCATATCTATAGATCATAAAGAACAGTGGTGGTGTGAAGAAAAATTAACTATAGCGTAGATAATCAACTACTTAACTAATGGCAAAGATTCTTATCCTAATTGGCGCACATTTATGTACTGCTCCCCGTCCCCAGAAAGAAGCAGAAGCCCTGACCAATGCTGGTCATGATGTCACAGTGCGGGGCTTTTGGTTTGACCCAGAACTAGTCAAACGCGATCACCTGCTGATGGCTAACAAAAAGTGGCAATTTCAACCTATCCTTGACTTTCAACCTAATCATCGTTTTAAAAACTTGGGTATCCGACTGCAATCTCGCTTAGCCAAGGAAGGATTTCGACTCTTTGGCATCTTCTCACTTGCACTCATAGGCTACGGTGTACAGGCAATGCTCAAAACAGCTCGTCAGACTCGTGCTGACTTGACTATTGTTCACTCAGAAGCAGGGCTTTGGGTAGGTAATCAACTTCTCAACGATGGCTTTCAAGTTGGTGTAGATTTTGAAGATTGGTTTTCGCAAGACCTCTTACCAGAAGTTCATACGACACGACCAACCGCTCAACTCGCAGCACTTGAAAGTCGCCTAGCCCGCAATTGTACTTACTGCCTTACAACATCTCACGCACTTGCTGAAGCCTTAGCTAACGCTTATCAATCGCTCAAACCGACCGTGATTTACAATGTCTTTCCTTGGACTGAACGGGAACAAATCGATGATCAAAAACGCGATCGCCAGAATTCTTGCCTGCCTTCTCTACACTGGTTTTCCCAAACCATTGGACCCGCGAGAGGGCTAGAAACTCTCTTCCAAGCTCTAACTTACCTGACAACACCAGTAGAAATTCATCTACGGGGTAACTATCCTGAAAGCGCTCGTCAGTGGTTAGATGCACTAGTACCATCCCAGTGGGGCGATCACGTATTCATTCATCCCACCGTTTCCAATGCTGAGTTACTATCTCGTGTCGCTGAGCATGATATCGGTCTAGCTTTGGAAACTACTGATATTGTTAGCCGCAATCTTACAGTCACAAATAAACTCTTTCAGTACATGCTTGCAGGCTTAGCTATAATAGCCACAGACACAGCAGGTCAGCGAGAAATATTCTCCCAACGACCTGCAATAGGTCGATTAATTCCCAATCGCAACCCTTTAGCTCTTGCTCTTGCTTTAGAGGAATTGCTGAGAACACCTGACAAATTGAATGCTGCCAAAGCAGCAGCCAAGAAAGCCGCCAAAGAGCAGTTTTGTTGGGAGCAGCAGGCAAAAATTCTCCCATCGCTTATATATTAACCTCCCTTTAACTGAAGTTGAACAATGAAACTTAAACAACGCACTAGTGATTGGCTTGTTCCTAAACTTCACAGAGTTTCCGCCTTACGAGTGATCGCCAAGCAATTTTTTCGCGGATCGACTCTCCATCAGCCTTTTCACGGAGGGGTTATTTGCTTGGATGCTGTAGAACATTCTTGGGCTTGGACTGGTAAACGCCGATACGAAACCTTTGATGGCGAACTCCAAGACAAGTTGCTATCACTATCGCTAGATTACGAAATTTTGATTGATATTGGCTCTAATTTAGGAGCTATGACGTTATCTATTTGTTTAAGAAACCCAAATATAAAAGCAATTTGCATTGAACCTAATTTCCGTGCTGTTTCTTTACTTCAAGAATCTCTCCGTCTTAACCGTCTAACTGAGCGAGTAAAGGTCATTGAAGCAGCTGTATCAAATCAAGATGGTGTACTCATTTTTGATGAAGGTGGCTCGGTAACAGGTCATGTCAGTAATTCAGGAACATCAGTTAAAAGTATTGATTTTGCGGAGTTGATTAATGAATACTCTTATTCTTGTAAATGCCTTTTTAAAATAGATGTGGAGGGTTTTGAAACAACACTAATGCAGCAACTAATAAATTTTAAAAACCTAGATAACATATGTTTATTAATCGAACTCCATCCATTGAATTTTAACCACTTTGGTAATCCAAATCAATGTTTACAACTGTTACTTAACTCTGGAGCAGTTGTGGAAGATATTCATGGGCAAATATTGAAATCAGTCCAAGAGGATAACTTTACTCAAGCTATAGCTAGGTGGTAGAAATGCATGATGTCACTTTACAAATCAATCTCTCACCAGGCGATATCAATTACGCACTAATAACTGTTCCAACCCTAGTAAACGCTCATCGTTCCTATGTGGATGAAACAGTAGCTATCGTAGACTGTTGCCGACCACAAAAAACCAAGATTGTCGATCCAAAAAGTCGCTTTGGTGAACCTGAGTTCAGTCAGCGAGTAGAAAAAATTTGTGCAATTGCTGAAGAACTTAAAATCAAAGGTTATCTGGATAAAATTATTTATTTGCGTCCAGGAAATTCTTTACAGCCAATTCTCTCTCGCAAGTACTTGGGGAACTTGGTAAAGGAGACACATGACTACGGAGGATGTGCTCTCATGTCCTACTTAGCAGCTTTCGAGGTAACTACCACCCGCTACCTAATTCACTACGATGCGGATATGCTGCTGTACCAAGCACCAGATTATGATTGGTCAACTGAAGCTAGAAAATTCATGGATAAAGATTCTAAGGCGGTGGCTGCTAGTCCAAGAATTAGTCCTCCCTTTAGCAAAGAAAAAAACCTTCCTGATGCCCCAAGTGTTCATGAAGGGCGACCTTTTATTCCTGTAGAAGGAGGGTGGCGTAACGATTGGTTCAGTAATCGCTGTTACGTAATAGATAAAGATAAATTATTTAGTTATTTACCCCTAATTCAAGGTAGTCTACTACTAGAAACCTTACTCGTGAAATATTTAAATCGTGGTTATCCTAGGTCGCCTGAGATTATGCTTTTTAAGCGAGTAGGTGGTGCTGGAGGTTGGCGACTTAATCTTAAGTCTGAGAAAGCATGGCTTTTACATCCAGCAACTAAACCATCGGATTACATAGAACTTCTACCGAAGATTCAGAAGGCTGTTTTGCAAGGTCGAGTCCCAGTAGAGCAAAGAGGTTATGCGGACATTAATTTGTCTGCATGGAAAGATTTTTTGACAAATTCATCCTCATCACAAACTCATGTTTTCTGATTTAAATAATCTCATCAAGAAGGTTATGCACGCCGAAGTATTGAACATATGCGTATTTTACTGACCGCCGATCCTGAACTGCCAGTGCCTCCAAAGTTATACGGTGGTATTGAGCGCATAGTTGACCTATTGGTTACGGGACTACAAGCTCGCAGTCATACCGTCGGACTTGTTGCCCATCCTAGCTCAACCTCACCAGCTGACCAACTTTTTCGTTGGCAAGGGCTGCGATCGCAAGACAAATTTGATGCATTCCAGAATACTGTTACCCTATGGTCAGCAGTTCAAAAATTTCAACCTGACTTAATCCACAGTTTTTCTCGCATCCTTTACCTACTGCCTATTCTATACTCCAGACTTCCCAAGGTGATGTCTTACCAACGCTACCCTAGCCGCCGTACTACGAGGTGGGGTGCAAAACTAGCAAGAGGTTCCCTCACTTTTACAGGTTGCAGTGATTACATTTGCCGCATTGGGCAAGCTGCTGGGGGAGTTTGGCATACCATTCACAACTGCGTAGAATTAGAGAGGTATACCTTCCAGCCAACGGTTGCAGATGATGCACCGTTAGTATTTTTGAGTAGGATTGAACGGATCAAGGGAGCGCATACAGCGATCGCCGCAGCTCGCAAAGCCGGAAGGCGTCTAGTCATTGCTGGGAACCAAGTAAATACTGATGAAGGAAAGCTTTATTGGCAAGAGAAAATTGCTCCTTATATTGGTAAGGATGGTATTGAGTACATTGGCGCAGTCAACGACATTCAGAAAAACGAACTGCTAGGTCAAGCTGTAGCTATCATTGTCCCAATTGAATGGGATGAACCTTTCGGTATTGTTTTTGCTGAAGCCTTAGCCTGTGGGACTCCCGTCATTTCTTGTCATCGAGGCGCACTACCTGAAATTGTGCGTCAAGGTATAGAAGGCTACCTAGTCAACAGCGTTGAGGAAACCTGTGTTGCTATTGAGCAATTATCTAAGATTGATCGCCGTAACTGCCGTCAACGGGTGCAAGAGTGCTTTTCTGCTCCAGTGATTGTAAAGCGATATGAGCAATTATACCACTCTAGCATCCCTGATAAACCTTAAATGTTAAAAATAAACGCCTACGTGCTCCTCTACTAGCTAGTCTGGGAGCACCAGCATTGTTACAGATGCTAAAATATTAACTTCAGAATAAAATGACGACAAAAATTACTCATCAAGCTCAAAACTTATACTCTCTTCCATTACCTCTGTCATGGCTACAATCCATAGATTTTCCCCATAAACTAGGAATTTGTGAATATCTTTTCGGCACAGCAATTGCATCCAGAGGTATTTGTTGGGTCAAAACTGGAGCAGGCATTCCTTGGAAACTTGACTTAGCAAACTCGACTCATAGATGGATTGTTTATGGCAAGTATGAAGGTGCATCATTTCTTAATTGGGCTCAGAAATACCTTCCCGCAAACGCGGTAATAGTAGACTCAGGCGCAAATATTGGTCAAATGCTAATGTATCTTGCTCAGTGGATACCACAGGGCATAATATTAGCATTTGAACCTGGTAGAGAAGCAGCCGATTGGTTAGAAGAATGTCTAACTGTTCATACTAATCTACCTATAGAAATTCTTCGATTAGGTCTTGGTGCATGCCCATCTCAACTATCTCTTAAAAGTCTTGGACCAAATTATATTCATGGTGCATGGAACCAAATATCTGACTCTGACAATGAAGGTGAAAAAATCGAGATTGTACGCCTAGTAGATGTGTTAGTAACACGTTCTATCGAAACTGTAGATTTGTGGAAATTAGATGTGGAAGGCTTTGAGATTCCAGCTCTACAAGGATCTGAAGAACTACTAAAAAAACAACGGATCAAAGCTATTTATGCAGAATTGGCTGGAAGCAACGGTCAACGAATTCGAGATTATCTCAGCAAATTTGGCTATTGTTGCTATCTTTTTGACCACAATCAACTTTACAGTCCCGATCAACTTCCCGATCACACCAATGGTTTGTTTTTACCTTGCTGAACTTCTATGCATATCTTAACTGTTCTTTGTAAAGGTGGCTGGATGTCAAAAAACCTCTCGGAAGGTTGGCGACGCTTAGGGTGTTCAGTAGAAGAGTTTTTCTACGGTACTCATATGGGAAAAGACTGGAGTACTGTTGGTTTAGAAACCAACCACCAACTTAACGTTCAACTTCTAAAAACGGCAAAACGTCTTAAGGCTGAGGGAAGACTTGATCTAATCTTTGCAGTCATCTACGACGATGTACTGGAGGTAGAGACAGCCCAAAAGTTACGTGCCCTTGATGTTCCTATGGTAAACTACCACGTTGATCTGTTAGGACAGTGGTATCGAATTTTACGAACAGGCAAGTACTTTGATCGAGTCGCCTGTGCCCAAATGGACTACTGGGATAGTCTACGTCATGCCAGAATTCGTCCATACTACATGCCAATGGCAGCAAATCCATCTACCCCCACCAATCAGTCTTCAACAGAAAGTATTTCATTCAACGGTGTCCTTTATCTTGGCTCACCTTGGACTTACCGTGTTAGAGTTCTGGGTGACATAGCTCAACAGAAAATTCCCCTGAGAATTTATGGACACAACTGGCAAAGGCACACTCCTGATCCTTCCCAAGCTCAACCCTACCGTAAAAATCTTCACGATCTGCATTATTATCTTTTGCCTCGATTGCAATCAGAAGGTTGGTCGAGATTATGGGAAACCTTTCAAAACCGACTTCGATCTATTCCATCAATAAATATTTCTACTGAGATACCCTCTGAGTATATTGGTGGCTCTTATGCAAATACTGATTTTGCATCACTTGTCCAAGGAGCAGCAATTAACTTAGGCTTTACCCATTTTCTCGGCACACCTGAAACATTAACAGAGCGGAGACAGGTACGATTACGAGAGTTTGAAATCCCTATGCTTGGCGGATTTTATATCACACAAGATTGCACTCAACTCAGGGAATTGTTTCAAGTCGGAAAGCATGTTGTGACTTGGAATAATTTCTCTGAATTAATAGAAAAAATCCGATATTATCTCAATTATCCTGCAGAACGAGAAAAAATAGCCCAAGCATCTCAAACTCATTGCCTAGAGCATCATACTTGGGTTCATCGATTTCACCAGCTTTTACAAGAATTAAAGATTTATTAGCACGTCACTGTTCCCTGTTCCCCGTTCCCTTTTACATTAATACTTATGAAACTATCTGATTGGCTCAAAATGCGTGTAGGTTTATTCCAACATCCTCAATTTTATACCAATCCTATTGCGGCAATCCGGAGGCGTTTATTATGGAAATTTTATGGTCAACACCAATTCACACTGAAATTTATGACAGAATATGGTTTTCAAGTAATAGCTCAGCCACAAGATATTGGTGTTGGATCTCTATTTTATAGAGGGCAATATGAGTGGGCGGAGTTGCAATTATGGCGTCGGTTGCTAAATCGACCCAACCTTACCATCCTAGATGTTGGAGCTAATATTGGTCTTTACAGTCTTGTAACAGCTGCCTACTGTCGTCAGCAGAGTTTAATTGGAGCTACGATTTTCGGGTTTGAACCCAATCCTCTAGAATTTGCTAAGTTTCAGCAGAATGTAGACCTAAATGGCTACTCAGAAATTCAAGCTTTTAATATAGCCGTGAGTGGTCAAGAAGGCGTTAGTCAAATGGCAATTCCACCTAATGGGTTAGGAGTATTTGGTCACTTGTTATCACCTCACGAGAAAGTTAGTAGCCAGGACACAATCACGGAAGTCAAGACTGTAAATCTTGATAATTGGTGCAAAAGCCGCGACATTACTCAAATTGACTTGATGAAACTAGATGTGGAAGGCTACGAGCTAGAAGTACTCAAGGGTGCAGAGAATCTTCTATCTCAACAGTCAATAGGGGTGTTATTCATGGAGATTGGTCATGGGTTATGGCGTGAATCTTTATCGCTACTCCAGGATCATCGATATTCCATAAATTTAATTCGTCGTGATGGCTCAATACAACCTTTTGATGATGAATTTTTAACTGGTTGGGACAATATTATTGCTCAACCTATATGCTAAACGGAATTAAAAGTTTGTATGAAGAAAGTTCTAATTGTTACACCAAATTGGCCACCAATTTCCTGCCCAGATATACATCGTGTTCGCATGTCTCTACAATTTTTTAGTGATTTTGGTTGGGAGCCTCTAATTCTAAAGATAAATCCTAATGAGCAGGAAGGACTCAAGGATGAAGATTTGAGTAGAACTATTTGTGATAGTATCCAGACTTGGCAAGCGGAGTGCTTCCCCAAAGTTTGGACACGCTGGATTGGAATTCAGAGTGTAGGATTACGAAGTTTTTTTCATTTAGCTCAACTTGGTAGCGAAATTATTAAAGCAGCCAAGCCAGATTTAATTTTTTTTTCCACAACTATGTTTCATGTCATGTTTCTAGGACGCTACTGGCATTCTCAATATGGTCTACCCTACGTACTTGACTTCCAAGATCCTTGGTTTAGCGATTATTACAGTCGTCCACAAGCACTGAAACCACCTGGTGGGCAATTTAAGTATGGTTTATCCCAAGCCATGGCTCGGTTTCTCGAATCTTGGACACTGCGTCGAGTAAGCCATGTAATCAGCGTTTCACCACAATATCCTAAAACTTTACTTAAGCGATATTCATGGCTACATCCAGAACAGTTGACAGTTATACCTTTTGGCGCATCTGAAACTGACTTCGAGCAACTCCCCTCCCTCAATATCCAGCAGAAAATATTTGACCGCAACGATGGTAAGCGTCATTGGGTTTACGTAGGTAGAGGTGGCAATGATATGACATTGGCACTCCGAAGTTTATTTCTAGGCATCCAATGCGAGCGTTACCAAAATCCTGAACAATGGCAATCCGTCCAGCTACACTTTGTTGGTACCAGCTACGCTCCAAAACACCGCTCTGTCAAAACTGTAGAACCTATCGCCCAAGAGCTAGGAGTTGCCGATTTAGTCACAGAACATACCCATCGCATTCCCTACTTTGAAGCGCTACAGGTGCTTACCGATAGTGATGCCATCTTACTAATTGGCTCCAATGACTCTGGGTATACTGCTTCCAAGCTCTACCCCTGCATTCTAGCTCGCAAACCTATTTTAGCAATTTTCCATCAAGAGAGTTCTGTCGTGGACATTTTACACCACTGTCAAGCAGGTCGGGCTATAACTTTTGCACCAGAAAATCAACCTGAGGACTTACTAGCTGAGGTGAAGATTCAACTGCAAAAGCTGCTGTCTTTGCCCAAAGGATATCAACCAGAAACCAACTGGACAGCCTTTCAACCTTATACATCTCGAGAAATGACTCGTAAACAATGTGCCATATTTGATCAGTGTCTTACGTAATCATTAAGCCTGAGACTGGTTACTTTTAAAAATTTTAGGGAATCCTAGTAATAAATCCCTAACATTTTCAGCCATCCAAAATTTCTCAGGTAAAACAAAAAAATGATACTAGAACGGCACAACTGTTTTGACTTATTACGACTTCTCTTAGCTTACGGTGTCCTTATTACACATGGCTATCTTATTGGTGGATATAGTGCCACAGAACCCTCTGCATGGTTGACAACAAATGTTTAGCAACTTAGAACCTACCCCACAACCGTTAGCCTTCCTCCCTCTACTCTTACAAAACAATCAACGACAACTACTCAAGGCATTTTGGCTTGTTGCTCTAGGACTGTTTTTATTTGAACTTTTCTCGACTGGAACCAGTTCTGAAAGTAGCTCTTTAGTGACTAATTTTAGCGCTATCTTAATCACTGCTGCCGCTCTCCTACCCTGCTACCTATGGTGTTCAGGTCAAGCGCAAGGAATGCCAATTTTCCCGTTTTTTTCTCTGACATTTATTTGGACTTATGCTTTACCTCTGGTCGGTAACCATTCCAAGGTCATGTCCTACTCAAGTGCCAGTCACTTCTTCGCCAGTTGCACAGTCGCAGGTTTTTTGGGACTCGGAACTTTTGTCTGGTTTCAATTTGTCAAATCTACTCCTTTGCCACCAAAATCCTATCGCGCCTTGAGTAGTCACAAGGGTCAAGCGTTTTTTTTATGGGTTATGGTGGCTGGTGTTCTATTCAACATGTATTTTGTTGGGGGTTGGTTTTTCCTAGATGGAGGGATATTTTCCATTGTTCGCGGTGCAATTTTAGGATTAACTGCTTTAGCTACCTTTGCCCTAGCCTACCAGTTAGGAACTCAAGAGCTATCCAAAGTGCAAGCTAGTTTGTTTTTATTTTTACTGGTTGCCAACATGATAACGAATGCGATTGGACTACTCATTGTAGGAGCCGCATCTACGTTTCTGGTAGCCACGATCGCCTTTATCATCGGTCGTCAAAAGATACCCACACTTACCATCCTGATTGTCTTGGTGTGTCTGTCAGTGCTGCACTACGGCGAAGGAGAGATGCGAGCCAAATACTGGTTTAGTGGGCAACCCACCTTCCTTCAACCTTGGGATTACCCTGCTTGGTATGCCGAATGGACTGGCTACTCTTTCAAATTTCTTGGCGAGCAGAATGATTTACCAAAATCCCAAGAAAGAGCCTCATTGTTTCAGCGTTCAAGTGTTATTCACTTGCTGCTTTTAGCCCAAGATAAAAGCCCTGATACTCTACCTTTCTTATATGGACAAACTTACGCTATTCTACCGCAGTTACTCGTGCCTCGAATCTTTAATGCCGATAAAATTCGTAGTCATGAAGGCACTTATATTTTGAATATTCATTACGGATTGCAAACCCGCCAAGATACTTTCACCACAACCATTGGCTGGGGATTATTAGCTGAGTCCTATGCCAATTTTGGTTTGCTTGGCTGCGGCGGACTTGCCATTGTCCTCGGGGTAGTCTACGGTCAGTCTACACGTTGGAGTCTCAATACACCAATTCTTTCAGATCGCTCTCTGTTTGCTGTACTAATGATGACCTTCGCTTTTCAAACTGAATGGACGGCTGGAGTGTATGTCGCAGCTTTATTTCAGTCCAGCGTAGTACTTGGTGGTATTGTGCTGTTTCTCATGAGGAGCTATTGGATGGCAAATCCCACAATTTTTACCGATAGAGCATGAAAAAACTGGCTATCATTACCTCCCATCCCATTCAGTACTACGCACCTTGGTTTCGATATCTGGCTAGTCGTGCCGATTTTGCGATTAAGGTGTTTTATCTTTGGGATTTTGGTGTTACACAGCAGGTCGATGCGGGCTTCCAAAAGTCTTTGCAGTGGGATATTCCCCTACTCACAGGGTACGATTACGAGTTTGTGCCCAACGTCAGCCCTCATCCAGGCACTCATCACTTTTGGGGCTTACAAAATCCTGCTTTGGAATCGCAAGTTAGAGCATCTAACCCTGACGCAGTGTTATTGATGAGTTATAACTATGCTAGTCTCTATCGCTTTCTCTCAAGTTGGAATACTCGCCAAGTCCCTTTGTTATTTCGAGGAGATTCTCATCGGTTGTTACCACCCACTGGACTCAAAGCATGGGTACGTCGGCAATTTATCTCTCTAATCTATCAGCGTTATGCTGCCTGTCTCTATGTTGGTAAAGCAAACTATGATTACTTTCGATATCATGGTGTTCCTGCCAACCATCTCTTTTTCTCTCCCCATGCTGTAGATAACGATCGCTTCTTTGCTCAATCTCAAACTGCAAGCCAGCAAGCAGTTGCTTGGAAAAAGGAGTTAGGCATTCCTGACGACCATGCAGTGATTCTATTTGCTGGTAAGTTTGAAGCAAAAAAACGACCTTTAGATTTACTCCGAGCCTTTTTGCAGGCAAAACTTTCTCAAGTATCGCTCTTACTTGTCGGATCTGGCTCCCTAGAACCAGCCCTAAAATCGGAAGCCACCGGGTATAAAAATATCTACTTTGCTCCCTTCCAAAACCAAACTTTGATGCCACGGACTTATGCAGTTGCAGACCTAGTGGTACTACCAAGTTATGGTATCTGGGAAACTTGGGGGTTGATGATCAATGAAGCCATGTGTCTAGGTCGCCCAGTCATTGCCAGTAACCATGCGGGATGTACTCAAGACCTGATTCATCCCCATGAAAATGGTCTGATTTTTCCTGCCGGTGATATACCTGCTCTATCCTATAGTTTACAGGAAGCATTTTCCGACCGACAACGCTTGCAGCAATGGGGAGAGAACAGCCGCAACATCATCTCTCATTACAGTTATACCCAAGCCACTCAAGGACTCAGCAATGCCCTGTACCAAATCATTTGAAAATGCCAACCTACAAAAATATGAAGTTTCATCTATGGATGCCCAACCTGTTTGGGTTTAAGGGTGGTATTCAAGTCTATTCAGCTTTTTTCTTACAGGCTCTACAAAATCTCTATCCTCAAGCTCAATATGATGTTTTCCTCAAGCATGATGTGCAAGCTACATCAGACATCCCCTATTTACCTCAGACTCGGTTCCACTTTACTGGGGCAGCGGCAATAAAAATCCGTACACTCATCTTTTCTACTCAAATTATTAGCACAAGTCTTCAAGAGCGTCCAGACCTTATCATCACAACTCACTTAAATTTCACCGTTGCTGCTCACTGGCTGAAACGTCTGACTGGCATTCCCTACTGGACGGTCGCCCACGGTATAGAAGCTTGGGATATTAAAAACGCTACGATCAAAACTGCTCTACAACATGCAGATAAAATTCTTGCTGTCAGTGGATATACGCGTGATCGCCTTCTCCAAGAACAAAACCTCGACCCCAACAAAGTTTCTATCTTACCTAACACATTCAATCCACATCGCTTTAAAAGAGCGCCAAAACCTATCTATTTGCTGAAGAAATATCACCTAAAACCAGAACAGCCAATTCTGCTGACTGTTTCCCGACTAGCAGCCGCTGAGCGGTACAAAGGATACGATCAAATTTTAAAGGCACTCCCTCAAATCCGCCAGCTAATTCCTGATGTTCACTACATCATTGTTGGCAAAGGAAATGATCGAGCTAGAATTGAGCAGTTGATTGCCCGACTAGGGCTACAAGATCGTGTCACCTTAGCTGGGTTTGTCCATGATCAGCAGATCTGTGATTATTACAATCTCTGTGATGTTTTCGCCATGCCTAGCAAAAGGGAAGGTTTTGGTATTGTGTATTTAGAAGCACTAGCATGTGGCAAACCTGTTTTAGGGGGTAATCAGGATGGAGCAATTGACGCTCTTTGTCATGGGGAATTAGGCGCACTGGTTAATCCTGACAACCTCAGTGAAATTATAAATGCAATAGTTAAAATTATACATTATGCTTATCCTAATTCTTTAATGTATCAACCCGAAGCTTTACGCCAAAAGGTCATTGACACATTTGGGTTTGACCGTTTTCAACAAACTCTCGCTAGCCATTTGGATCAGCACTTCCCGGCAATGAAAAGGAGCTAACTAGATGTGTGGTATTGGGGGAATTCTCACCGCTAATCAGGATCAGGGTGCTTTAAAAACAATAATTCGGCGGATACAGACTGCTCTCCAACACCGTGGCCCTGATGATTCTGGTATTTATATTTCAACTTCAGCGCAAACAGCCCTTACTCATACTCGTCTTGCAATCCTTGACCTCAGTTCTGCTGGACATCAGCCGATGTCAACCCCTGACGGGCGCTACTGGATTACATTCAATGGTGAAATTTATAACTTTCAACAACTGCGACGCCATCTCATTTCCCAAGGCGAGCAGTTCCATTCGCAAACAGATACAGAAGTCATCCTCAAACTCTACCAAAGAATGGGTTCTGACTGTGTTGAGCATTTACGAGGGATGTTTGCCTTTGCAATTTGGGATGACTGGGAAAAGATTTGTTTTTTAGCGCGTGACCCTTTAGGAATTAAACCCCTCTACTACTGGCAATCTGGTTCAACTTTAGTTTTTGCCTCAGAACTCAGAGCTATTCTCGCCTCTGGTTTACCTGCCATTAACCTCAGCATTGAGGGATTATATGGTTATCTCATTAGTGGTTCAGTGCCAGAACCCTACACTCTCATTGAAGGTATTCACTGTCTAGCAGCTGGTCACTGGCTGTATTGGCAACGCGATCGCATCACCAAACATCACTACTGGCAAATCAACTTTACTCCAACAATAATTTCACCCTTAGAAGCTCAAGAAAAAGTTCGTACTGCTCTAGTTGACTCCATAAAACATCACTTTGTGAGTGATGTCCCTGTAGGACTTTTTCTCAGTGGTGGCATTGACTCAACAATGATTCTTGCCTTAGCAAGTCAAACCCAAAATAAACAGTTATGTACCTACTCCATAGCCTTTGAAGAAAAACAGTGGAATGAAGGGGACATTGCCAAACAAGCGGCAAAAGAGTTTGGTGCAAAACATACAGAATACAAACTGACAGCTTCATCTGCCAAACAGCTCTTACCTAAATTCTTAGAAGCAATTGACCAACCAAGTGTCGATGGCTTTAATACTTTTTGTGTATCCCAAATTGCCCATCAAAATGGCACCAAAGTAGCACTTTCCGGACTGGGTGGAGATGAATTATTTGGTGGATACCACTCTTTTCAAAAAATTCCGCATATGGTGACCTATAGTAAGCAACTGCAAGCAATTCCTCTCCTGGCGACTGGCGTAGGTATGGGATTATCACACTGGGGAACGTCACCCAAAATCAAACGCCTAGGTGATTTCCTTCAGCAAACCCCTAGTTCATCTGCTGCCTATCGTAGCTTCCGAGGAGTTTTTTCCCACGCAGAAGCGTGTGCAATTATTCATCAATATCTCCCCGATCAACCCCCACTCACTACTTTTATCCCAAATTGTCGAGGTCAAACTTGCACCATAGAAGATGAAGTGAGCTTCCTAGAACTGAGTTTTTACATGCGTAATCAATTATTGAGAGAAAGCGACGTGATGAGTATGTCATGGGGACTAGAAGTACGCGTCCCTCTAGTTGATCGCAATTTGCTAGAAGCGATAGCATCTATTCCTAGTCATATCCGGTTAGCTTTTGGAAAACAATTATTGGTTGCAGCTGTTCCTGAAATACCTGAATGGGTTGTCAACCGTCCCAAAAAGGGATTTTCCTTTCCCTTTGATCAGTGGATGGCAACTGAATGGCACGACTACTTTAGCAATGTAAAAACTCCTAACAATATATCTCTTAAACCTTGGTTTCGACGCTGGAGTTTGGCTATTCTCAAATACTGGTGGGAGCGGATTTCTGGATGAGTTCACCCAAAGATATAAATGATATTTGTCAAGTAGTTGCCAGTATTAACGAAAATGTTGGTGGACCAGCTTATTCTGTTGCCAACCTAGCTCAAGCTTTATCGCAACAAAATATTTATTCTCATTTATTTACCCTTGATTACAAACATCATGGGAAACAAACCTCTATCGGAGATGTCATCCTCCATAGCTACCCAGCGACAGCAATAGCAAAGCATCTGCGGGGATTCCAGCCTAATGCTAGCCTTGCCTTACAAAAATTGGCAGCCACTAAGCTAGATCTAATTCATAATCATGGACTGTGGATGTTTCCCAATCTTTATGCTCGCCAAGCAGCTTTGAGAAATCATCTACCACTAGTCATTTCTCCTAGGGGTATGTTAGAACCTTGGTCGTTAAGAAACAGTAGGTTTAAAAAATTGCCTGCTTGGTTTCTCTATGAACAACAAAACTTGAAAAGTGCAACTGCTTTTCACGCCACTTCTCATGAAGAGGCGCAGTCCATCCGTAAACTTAATTTTCGTCAGCCCATTGCAATAATTCCCAACGGAGTCAACCTCCCTAATCTAAGTTATCAGCACAGTCGGGAAGTTTTGGTAAAACTTTTTCCTGAATTGACTGAGAAAAAATGGCTATTATTTTTATCTAGGATTCATCCTAAGAAAGGATTAGATAATTTAATCTCTGTCTGGAAAAATCTCTGTCATAAATTCTCTGATTGGCATTTGATTATTGCCGGTTCTGATTTAATTGGCTATCAAGCCCAGTTAGAACTAATGACAGCAGAACTAGGACTTAAAGAAAATATTACATTTACTGGAATGCTGTCAGGACAACACAAAGCCTCTGCACTCAGCAATGCTGATTTATTCGTCTTACCCACTCACTCAGAAAACTTTGGAATTGTCATAGCAGAGTCCCTCGCTTACGAAGTACCTGTAGTGACTACCAAGGAAACACCTTGGCAAGATTTAGAACACCACAGGTGTGGTTGGTGGATTGAGGATACCAAGCAGGCTTTGACTGATGCTTTGGTTGAGGGGATGGAGATGTCACCTCAAGACCGAAAAGAAATGGGTTTGAGAGGTCGCAATTTAGTAAAAACCAAATACGCTTGGGAGGCGATCGCCAAACAGATGGCAAGTGTATATCAGTGGATTCTGGGAGGTGATGAGCCGCTGAGTTGTGTTAGATTTTTCTGATTTAAGTAAGTTAAGCCCGTGATTATTTCGATAGCGACAGGTCCCTGGCTACCTGTACCTGCCCTACAGGGAGGTGCTATTCCTCGAATATGGCAAGGTCTAGCAGAAGAATTTGCCGCTAGAGGTCATCTAGTGAGAATACTGTGTCGTTCCTATCCAGGACAACCACCGACAGAAGTCATTCAAGGCGTTCAATACATTCGACAGGGAGGATTTCCTCAAAGCCCGAATATTACCTTGGATCTACTCAAAGACGTACTTTACAGTTTGCTGACTTTTCCTACATTACCTGCTGCTGATGTTCTAATAATCAATGACTTTTGGTTACCTGTGTTTGCGAGCTTACGCTCAAAAGTTGGCAAGATTATTATTAATGCAAATCGTTTTCCTAAAGGACAGTATCAACTGTATACAGGAACAGATTTCTTCGCAGCCGCATCCCATTCTATCCAGGAAGCGATCGCTCAGCAGTATCCTCCTGCAATTTCTCGAATGCGGGTTATTCCTAATCCAATTGACACTCACATATTTTCACCCTCACCTACGCCTAGGGTGATGAGAAAAGAGAAGGTTATTTTGTATGTAGGAAGGCTTCACCCAGAAAAAGGAATTCACCTGCTGTTAGATGCCTTTGCTATTTTGTCACAACAAATTTCTCAGGTAAAATTACGCATCATTGGACCGATCAAAGGTTTTCAAGGAGGCGGCGGAGAAGAATATCTGAGAACACTAAAGTTAAAATCTACAGGATTAAATCTTGAGTTTTTAGGACCAATTTTTGATTTACCTCAACTCGTTAATGCTTACCGAGACGCTGATTTATTTTGCTACCCATCCTTAGCAGAAAAAGGAGAGTCTTTCGGAATTGCACCATTGGAAGCAATGGCTACAGGGTTGGTTCCAGTTGTCTCTGATTTAGCCTGTTTTAAAGATTTTATTAAAGAAGGCGAAACTGGATATTTTTTCAACCATCGCACACCTCAATCTGCCGAAAATTTAGCTTCTGTGTTAGCTTCAGCAATTGATAACTGGGCGGTCACGCGTGAAATTAGTACAAAAGCTAGCCAAAAAGCGCAGGAGTATAGCTACAAGAAAGTAGCTGATCTTTATCTTCAAAATTTTCAAACCCTACTTATAAATTAGGATTAAATTCAATTTAAAGTAGATTAGGTAATACCTTTATGACTGCAATAGTATGTATTTTATTCTTTACGTAATTAGCATGTTTTTGGTAAATAAAAAAATAAGCTCATGCTCAAAAATATAACTCCTCTCATCCTTACATTTAATGAATCTCCGAACATCAGGCGAACACTGCAACGTCTCATGTGGGCAAAAAGAATAGTCATTATTGATAGCTTGAGTAATGATGAAACACTGAAAATACTCCGAGACTATCCTCAAATAGAATTATTTCAAAGAAAGTTTGACTCATTCGCCGAACAATGTAATTATGGATTATCCAAAATTGAATCTACATGGGTTTTATCTTTAGATGCAGACTATATTTTAAGTGAAGAATTAATTTCTGAAATGACACAAATCCGAGAAAATACCGAATTTAATAGCTACATTATACCATTTAAGTACTGCGTTTTTGGTAAACCTTTGCGTGGTACTTTATTACCACCACGCAAAGTTCTTTATAGACGAGAAAAAGCCGTCTATAAAGACGATGGTCATGCCCATAAAGTTATTGTAGAAGGAACTTCTAAGCTGCTTTCTTCCTATATTTACCATGACGATCGCAAACCCCTAAGTCGTTGGCTCTGGGCGCAAGACCACTACATGGTGATGGAAGTCAAAAAACTCCTAGAAACTCCCCAAAGTGAACTCAGCTTAGGCGATCGCATTCGCAAGCTAAAAATTATCGCCCCCTTCATCATCCTGTTCTATTGCCTCATCTTCAAAGGTGGCATTCTTGACGGTTGGCATGGCTGGTACTATGCATTCCAGCGAACCTTAGCGGAGATTTTGCTGTCCATTCGTTTGGTTGAGTACGAAAAACTCAACAAGAAGGGAACAGGGAACAGTCAACAGTTAACAGTCAACAGTCAACCTCTTGCTTGATCATCCTATGCGTCTAGATCAATACACTCTCGGTAGTTATGCCCCTGGAGCTCCCCGTTGGAAACAAATTTTGTGGTACTTCTTAGGATCATCCTTAACACAGAATCGTTGGCTTCCTATTTCAGCCGTCAAAGTTTGTACACTTCGCTGGTTTGGAGCAAGAATCGGTCAAAAAGTCCGGATTAAGCCTGGAGTGCGGGTGAAGTTTCCCTGGCGATTGACCATTGGTGATTATGTTTGGATTGGGGAAGATACCTGGATTGATAACCTTGCTCCTGTCACCATAGAAAATCATGTTTGCTTGTCCCAAGGCGTCTATCTCTGCACTGGAAATCATGATTGGAATCATCTAGATTTTAAACTCATTCCTGCCCCAATCCATATTCAGGAAAACAGTTGGATTGCAGCCAAGTCAGTCATTGGTCCTGGAGTCATTGTTGGTAGAGGGGCAGTACTGACTTTAGGTGGAGTGGCTGGGAAATCCTTAGAACCTATGACAATTTATTCGGGTAATCCGGCTCAACCGATCAAGCAACGGAAGCTCTAGACTAAGGATTATATGAGGTTAATAGTGTGAGCGTCTCGCTCACGACGCGAGCTTTCCGGCTCGCACTACTAGGCTGTTGGGGTAAACTCATGGCGAAATTCTGGGAGTAATTGGGAATAATAAATACGACTTAGGCTGACAAACACTTGGCTAGGCAGTTTTTGTTTAGCTCGATTTTATTTTAGACCTAACTTTGCGTATGAACGATTATAAATTTCTCCAGGACTCTTCTGTTTACCAAGATATACAGCAGCAAAACTTCTCACTGGATTTTCTGCTGCTGATGATCAATAGTATAGCTGACCCCATTTTTGTCAAAAACTGCCAACATCAGTGGATACTACTTAACGATGCTTTTTGTCATTTTATCGGGCGTAGGCGAGAAGAATTAATTGGCAAGTCTGACTATGATCTCTTTCCCAAAGCGGAAGCTGATGTGTTTTGGGAAAAAGATGAACTGGTTTTCACGACAGGCATAACTAATGAAAATGAGGAACTCTTGACAGATTGCGATGGCGTCACACATTTTATCCTGACCAAAAAATGGTTGTTTGAGGATGAGCAAGGTCATCATTTCTTAGTTGGGACTATTCGGGATTTTACACAGCAAAAGCGGGTGGAAGTTGAACTAGCGGAAAAAGCACGTTTAGCAGCTTTGCATGTAGAAATAAACACTGCTATCACTCAAGGTCAAACACTACAGCCAATTCTCAAACATTGTACTGATGCTCTAGTCAACTATGTTAATGCTGCCTTTGCTCGTATCTGGACACTGAATACTCAAGACAATGTACTGGAACTGCAAGCTAGCTCTGGAATGTACACTCATATTGATGGTCCCCATGGTCGTGTTCCTGTAGGGATGTTCAAAATTGGTTTAATTGCCCAAGAATGTCAACCTCACCTGACTAATAACGTTCTAGATGATCCGCGTGTAGGCAATCAAGAATGGGCAAGGCGGGAAGGTATGGTTGCTTTTGCAGGATATCCCCTGATTTTGGATGGCAATGTCATGGGCGTCATTGCGATTTTTGCCCGCCAAACCCTGACACAATCAGCCCTAGACGCATTGCAAGTGGCTGCAAACGAGATTTGCCTGGGCATCAAGCGCATACAAGCTGAACAAGCTTTAACGGAAAGTGAGAAAAAATATCGGCACTTGGTTGAGGCTTCCCAGAATATGATTTGGTCAGTAGATACCCACGGATGTTGGACTTTTGTGAATCAGGCAGTGAAAAGCATCTATGGCTATGAACCAGCAGAAATGATTGGTCGTCACTGTAGTGAGTTTGAACCGCCTGAACAAATTCAGCAGCATGGAATTTTGCCTCTTATATTGTCAGGAGACTCAGTCGTTCAGTACGAAGCTGTTGTGTTGGCAAAGGATGGCAGAAAGCTGAATTTACTATGTAATGCGATGGTGTTGCAGGATGAAGGTGGGAATGTTTTAGGTAAAACAGGCACAGCTACTAACATTACTGATCTCAAGCAAGCAGAAGCTGCCCTGCGCCGGAGTAATGCGGTGCTGCAAGCTCAACAAGAAGCTTCTCTTGACGGCATTCTCATTATTGATGAAAATGGTGGAATTACATCACACAATCAACATTTCTCTCATTTATGGCAAATTCCTCCGGTAATACTTGAGGCTGCTGATGATCAGCAACTCCAGAGATATGTACTAAACCAACTAGAACATCCAGCAGAATTTCTCGCTAAAATCGAGTATCTGTACCAGCATTCAGATGAAAGCAGCCGTGATGAAATTGTCCTGAAGGATGGACGGACGTTTGATCGTTATTCTGCGCCAGTGCGATCAAAAACAGGAGACGATTATGGCAGAATTTGGTATTTCCGAGATATCACAGAACGCAAACAAGCTTTATCAGATCTACGGCAGCAAGCACAAGAACTAGAAATAGCATTACACAAGCTACAACACACCCAAACTCAGTTAATTCAAAGCGAAAAAATGTCCAGCCTAGGTCAACTAGTAGCAGGTGTAGCACATGAAATTAACAACCCAGTCAACTTTATCTACGGTAACCTTAACCCTGCCGACGAATACACCAAAAATTTACTGTCACTTTTAGATCTCTACCGGAAATATTATCCCCAACCAGCGCCGACAATTGAGGAGTTTGCAGATATGATTGATCTGGAATTTGTGCGGTCAGACTTACCTAAACTCTTCAAATCGATGATGATCGGAGCAGAACGGATTCGGTCTATTGTGCTTTCTCTACGGACTTTCTCACGCTTAGATGAAGCTGAGATGAAAGCAGTTGATATTCATGAAGGAATTGATAGTACTTTAATGATTATTCAGAGTCGCCTCAAATCTACTGACCTGCGCCCAAAAATTGAGGTAATCAAAGAATACGGCAACATTCCCTTGATTGAATGTTATGCTGGGCAGTTAAACCAAGTTTTTATGAATATTTTAGTGAATGCGATCGATGCTTTAGAAGATTCAGTGCTTAGAGGTCGGTGGGGAACAAAAAAACAACTGAAAGCGGATAATCCCCGAATTTATATTCGCACCCAACTACCAGCACCAAATCAAGTCACAATTCGCATTGCCGACAACGGACTGGGAATACCAGAAGATATTAAAGATCAACTATTTAATCCTTTTTTTACCACCAAACCTGTTGGAAAAGGTACGGGGATGGGACTAGCTATTTGTTATCAAATTATCACGGAAAGACATAACGGTTCTTTAGAATGCATTTCTCAACCAGGAGTAGGTGCTGAGTTTGTGGTTCGCATTCCCTTGATTCAGGAGTTAGGAGGTAGGAGGTAGGAGGTAGGAGTGGGGAGTGGGGAGTGGAAAGGCTTTGTGTTTAGCTTTGAGACAAAAGTATTGTACTTTGTTTACTTGCAATCTGCTGTAAGGTAGAATATAAATTATGTTTCCAAGTTTTCTACCTACCACAGTCAGCCAACTGACAGAACCAACCTCGATCGCTCTTGCTCAGAGCATCAAGCAGATAGATATCACCACTCCTCTGAGTACACAACCAATTCCCACAACCTACGTCCATCAGGGTAGTGGCGGAACACCGTTGCTATTAATTCACGGTTTCGACAGTTCTGTGTTAGAATTTCGTCGCATTTTACCACTGCTCGCAGTACATCATCAAACTTGGGCAGTAGATTTATTCGCTTTTGGGTTTACCGACAGACCTACGGGCATACCCTTAAGCAAGACTACCATTAAAACCCATCTTTATTATTCCTGGAAAACCCTGATTAATCAACCTGTCATTTTAGTAGGTGCTTCTATGGGGGGTGCAGCCGCGATTGATTTCACCCTGACTTACCCAGAAGTTGTGCAAAAGTTGGTGTTGATTGACAGTGCTGGTTTAACGGGGAGTTCACCGTTAGGCAAACTGATATTTCCACCATTGGATTATTTAGCAACTGAGTTTTTGCGTAATCCTAGAGTGCGTCATAGTATTTCTCGCACAGCTTACAAAAACAAGCAATTGGCATCGCTTGATGCTCAATTATGTGCAGCATTACACCTAGAGAAGTCAAGTTGGAGTCAAGCCCTGATTGCTTTTACGAAAAGTGGGGGTTACAGTGCTTTTATATTCAAGCAACTCTCACAAATTTTGCAACCAACACTAATATTATGGGGTGATTCTGACAAAATTTTAGGTATTGGGGATGCAAACAAATTTAAGCGGGCAATTCCACAAAGTCAACTCATCTGGATTAAAGATTGTGGTCATATCCCTCACCTTGAACAGCCACAAATCTCTGCCCAGCATATTTTAGATTTTAACCGGAGATGAACGCAGATCAAAAAATAATTACCTGCGTCCGTCTCCGGTTATAATTTCCTAGTCAAGTAACCACATTTGAGCAGAAGCATCCTCCGCCTCACCAGGTTGTGTCTGAGGTAAATATTCTAATTCTTGGTATGGTTTTCTGTAGCTGACTATTTCTTGGGTTTTTTTTGTCTCCTGTTTCAAGGTATGAATTTCTTCCGTAAGTTTAGAATTAGTTTCTGCTAAGTAAACTGCTGCTTGTTTCGCTTCGTAAAGTTCTTTTTTTAACTGTTCTACCAGTTCTTTTTGCTGAGATAAAACTGACTGCAAATCAACAATTTGCTGATTAAGAGAAGCCTCATGTTCGTGTGATTGTTCCACAGTTTGTGTCAACTTTTTTACAATGATTTCTAATTTTGCTTTAGTTTAGATGTTTACGCCAAAGGCATATCCACCATGACTAAATCCTAACCTGTTATCTGTAACAATACAGGAGTCAAGAGTCAGGAGGAGGCAGCGCGGTCTTGGGGGTTCTCCCCCTATCCCCAGAGGGGGCCCCGAGTCCCCCATGAGCGACTGCCGTTCAGGAGTCAGAATTTATAAGGGTTTGGTATTTGGATCGAGAGGGAAAGATGGCTGGGGTGCATCCCAATGAGCGTAAATTCGTAGTGCGAGCATCTTGCTCGCTTGTAGTACACGTGAGCAAGATGCTCACACTACTGATCGTCTTTTTGCAAAACTGGGATGCTCCCGATGGCTGCTGTGATCTCCTGATTGTTTAACAATTCTGACTCCTGTATTCTGACTTAAATTAGCCACAATAGAATCAGGAGAATCTAGTTTACACTGTTTTATGCAAGCAACTAACAGCCTACCTGAAGGACCTGAAATGTCCACGTTTCTAAGGCGAATGAAATTTCTGTTTCAGCCGCTGCGATATGTGGAAGATATAGCTAAAGCCTATGGTGACAACTTTACCATCTCCAGTCGCAAAGGTACTAATATTGTTTATTTCAGCCATCCCCAAGCACTACAACAGATTTTTACTGCTGATTCCAGCCATCTTGGGGGTGGGAGAGGGAACCAAGGCTTACGATTTTTGCTGGGCGATAACTCTCTGATTCTACTGGATGGCGATCGCCACCAACGCCAGCGTCAATTATTGACCCCTCCCTTTCATGGGGACAGGATGCGGGCTTATGGTGAGACTATTTGTGAAATCACACAACAGACCACTAAAGATTGGAAGATGGGTAAACCTTTCAATATCCGTGGGTCGATGCAAGAAATCACTCTACGTGTTATCCTGCGAGCAGTGTTTGGTTTAGATGAAGGGCAAAGTTTTCAAGAACTTAGGCGACTACTGACTTCCCTGTTAGACGCGATCAGTTCTCCCTTGATGTCCAGCGCGATGTTTTTTCCGTTTGTACAAAAAGATTTCGGTGCGTGGAGTCCGTGGGGTCGGATAGTACGCTTGCGACAACAAGTTGACGAACTGATTTATGCTTTGATTCAAGAACGTCGGGCAGAATCTAACCAAAATCGTCAAGATATCCTCAGTTTGATGATGTCTGCTACTGATGAAGACGGTCAGTCGATGTCAGACAAGGAATTACACGATGAGTTAATGACGCTACTGGTCGCTGGACATGAAACAACTGCTTCAGCACTGACCTGGGCGCTTTACTGGATTGATTATGTACCGGAGGTGCGTGACAAGTTGCTGTCAGAACTTGACTCCCTTGGTAACAATCCAGATCTGAGTCTCATTGCCAAATTACCCTATCTCACAGCAGTTTGCCAAGAAACTCTACGGATCTACCCCATCGCGATGAGTGCTTTTTTCCGAGTGGTACAATATCCGATAGAAATTATGGGCTATAAACTCCCAGTGGGAACAGCAATCATCCCCAGTATTTACCTAGCACACCATCGGGAAGAAGTCTACCCACAACCTAACCAATTCAAGCCAGAACGCTTTTTGGAACGGCAATTTTCTCCTTATGAGTATTTGCCCTTTGGTGGTGGAAATCGTCGCTGTATCGGGATGGCATTTGCTCAGTATGAAATGAAACTAGTATTGGCAACAATTCTATCGCAGTTTCAAGTCTCCCTAGTCAACAAGCGCCCTGTACGTCCTGTACGTCGTGGTCTAACTGTAGCAGCACCATCAGGAATGCAGATGGTGGCAAATCCTCTAACTCAGCGTGCAGGTACTCCGGTGTTGGTTTAAGCAAGTAGGGTGGGCAATGCCCACCGATAATTGTGGAAAAATAATACGCTTAAATGATTTCCGTAACCTGCGAAATATTTTATCAACTGCTTAATAAGGGAAGAAATCGGCTAATGCAGGAAGGAAGACTAGGTGAACAGTTGAGTCTATTTGCATAAAATCAAAATTAGGGAATTTAACCAAAAATTCTTAATGCTATCCATAGCGCTCTGGCTCTAAGCTGTAAAGAAGCATTCATTCCTAGCCTATCTACAGTAGCACGACCGATTGATGTTTTGCCTTCCAGATTGAAAGGGGGTTCTTGTTGCACTGCAAAATGGTCTTCCCAAACATCAGTTCGAGGGTTAAACAAACGTACTTGTTGCTGAGTTACTGAATCAACTCCGTCGATATAATCCAACTTACGGAGATTACAAATGCGGCAAGCAAGCGCCAAATTTTGTAAATTATCCGAGCCACTTTTGGCAAGAGGAATAATGTGGTCTACCTCAAAAGCAACGTTGAAGATAACTTCTGGTGCATGGCAGTATTCACATTGATGTTTTGCTCGTTGGGCTACGAGAGGATAGTTAGGATTCACTCTGAGTTTCTTTGATGATAGCTTCAGATCGTTCTATAGCTGCTTGCAATTCGCTATCCACTAATTGCTCTAATTCTTCCTTCTGTGCTTGAGGAAATAGCTCTCCAACAGCGCTAGCTTGGTGAAATTGATCCATTAGTTCTCGTAAGCGTAATTGCTGGGAGACAGTAAAGAAATTATCGGGACGAAACCTTTGCACAATGATAACTGTTTCACTATTTGCTCCCAGCCCTTGTGTTGCTAAATCTCTCTCAAGCATATCGAGTGCTTGACCAGGTGTCGCACCAGTAGCCTGTTGCACTCCACAGATTGCCCGATAAATTGTTTGCTCAGCAATTACTTCTGAAAGAATCTCAATAGTTGTCATGGTTTGTTTTTCACTATATTATTATTTACCTTAAACCCGACTGGACACGCCAGAGACTCGCATAAATGCCGTTTTCCTCCAGCAATGCTTCATGGGTTCCTGACTCGACTAATTTTCCGTGTTCCATGACATAAATGCGATCAGCATTGCGAATGGTGGAAAGACGATGGGCGATCGCAATTGTCGTTCTATTGACCGTGATCCGTTCAAGCGATCGCTGAATTGCTGCCTCTGTTTCATTATCCACCGCCGATGTGGCTTCATCTAAAATCAAAATTGGGGGATTTTTCAAGACAGCGCGGGCGATCGCTATCCGCTGTCGTTGTCCACCAGACAACTTCTGCCCCCGTTCGCCGACTATCGTCTCATAACCTTCGGGCAGTCGCATAATAAATTCATGTGCCTCAGCAATTTTAGCCGCCCTAATGATTTCTTGCTCTGTGGCATCAAGGCTACCGTAGGCAATATTCTCTGCTACAGTACCATGAAATAAAAACACATCCTGACTCACCAAGCCAATACAGCGCCGCAAATCTCGTAAATTTAACCTTTGGATATCAATGCCATCTAGCGTAATGGTTCCCAAACTCACCTCGTACAATCGCAATAGAAGTTTAACTAAAGTGCTTTTACCAGAACCAGTAGAACCAACAATGGCAATTGTTTTGCCAGCAGGAATATGCAAAGATAGATTTTTTACCACAGGTGACCTATCCTTATAGGCAAAAGTGATATTTTCAAACTCTAATTCTCCGCGTACTGCATCTAATGGCAAAGAAACATTGCCCGTAGGAATAGCAATAGGAGTATCTAACAAATCCATGACTCGATTAGTAGAAGCCATCGCCCGTTGATATTGGTCAAAGGTTTCGCCTAATCTAGTTAAAGGCCACAGCAAACGCTGAATTAAAAACACTAACACGCTGTAAGTGCCTACAGAGATTATGCCGTGAACTGCTGCCATCCCACCATACAACAGTAGTGCTGTGAATCCTACCAAAATCAGCATCCGAATGACCGGAACGAATGCCGCAGAGAGTCTAATTGCTTTACGATTACTCTGGCGATAGGCTTGACTTTCTTTTGCGAGACGTGAGATTTCGTAATCTTCCGTCGTGAAACTTTTGATCGTCGTAATACCACTCAAATTGTTTGATAGACGGGAGTTGAGTAAACCTACCTTCTCTCTAACATCAGCGTAGCGAGGCGCAAGCAAATCCTGATAAGCAAACGAACCCCAAAGGATAAATGGGATCGGTAACATTGACATCCATGCCACACTAGGAGCCAAAATAAAGAAAGCACCGCCAATAATGACGACCGTTGTCAAAACTTGTAGAATGTCATTAGCTCCTACGTCCAAAAAGCGTTCTAGTTGGTTAATATCATCACTCAGTATCGACATCAAACCGCCTGTGCTACGTTCTTCAAAATATGCCAGTTCCAACTCTTGTAAATGCTTGTAAGCATCCAGACGCAAATCATGCTGAATATTTTGTGCCAAATTGCGCCAAGCTAGGGCGAAGGCATATTCAAAAACCGATTCTAGTATCCAAATAATGACAGTCAGGAAGGAAAGAATCAAAAATTGCCCAAAAACATCTTTCACTCCCCATTGAGCAATGATAGAATCTTGCTGTTTTACCACCACATCCACGGCAATGCCAATCAACCCTGGTGGTGCTAAGTCAAACAGTTTATTGAGGATCGAACAAGTCGTTGCTAGCCAAATTTGTTGACGATACTGGTGTCCATAGTCAAGCAAGCGCTTGAGAGGATGGACTGAAGGCGATCGTCTTGATACCGAACGAGATTTAAATAGCGTAGACACATCTGTATGTAGTATGCAGTTACCCTAAATTGAAATATTACCACAAAAGACGGTCTTGATAGTGTAGGATTAGCATCCAGCCTTCAGCAACTGAACTTTAGTCAGGTTGGAGAAAAACATTTGATTATTTGCTATCCTCGGATTCATCCGTCTCGTTTACTCACAGAACTCCAGTCGCTTACGGAGGGAAACACAAACATATGTACTGCACGCACGCTGGATCTTCATCTAGGTAATATCCAAAATTAACCCCAAGTGGAAATTGTAGAGTGAGCAATGCCTACTTCAGACAAAAGCACACAATCAGGAATAATAAATAAATTTATGACAAGCAAGCATCAAAACCATCTTACCGTTCAAGAAGCTAAAAAAATTCTTAATAAGTTCAACTGTATAGACATTGCACCACCCCTAAAGCCATCAGAAAAAACTATCATCCGTCAGGCTTTACTTTTGCTAACCAGACTTTCCGATTATCAGATTTTAGGTATTTGTGCTGATACAGCAGAAGAAGGAATGCTAGCCATGAAAACTTATTCCTTACCCTTGGGATATGAACCACCAAGCAATTTGCCCATCATTGAAGGTCCAGTCTATATCAAACTAAACGGCAAAAACGGCTTGTGTTATCTCGATTCCTATTCCGGACACCATCGCGGTGTACTTATATCTTGCCAGTCTTACTCTGAAGGAGGCGTGAACGAATTGTACGGACATTTGCCCTTGGATTTATTTGTCTAGAATTGAGAGTGGGGAGTAGGGAGTGGGGAGTAGTGGTCTGTGTGATTAATTTTGACGGGTTGGTAGTGTGAGTGTCTCGCTCACAAAGCGAGCTTTCCGGCTCGCACTACCCATCAAAATTAATGACATGAACTAGTAGTGGTCTGTGTCATTAATTCTCACGGGTTGAGAAGTTCGTAGTAAGGACTTTAGTCCTTAACTCCAAGAACTACGAACCCAGCAAAATTAATGACATGGACGAGTAAAGAGTAGGGAAAATTTCAACCTTTTTCCATAGCCCATAGCCCATAGTCCATTACCAATTCTCCACTCCCCACTCCCCACTCCCCACTCCCCAATCCAAAATTATTATGAGTCTGACTACACTACAATCCGTTAAAAAAGACTTTGGCATCAAGGAAATTTTAAGAGATGCCAGCTTTAGTCTCGATGCTACAGATAAAGTCGGCTTAATTGGCACTAACGGTTCTGGTAAGTCAACATTGTTAAAAATGATAGCAGGACTAGAAACGATAGATAGTGGTCAAATTTTAGTCAACTCTGGTGCTAAAATCATCTACCTGCCCCAGCAACCAGACTTAGATGAAAATCGTACAGTTTTAGAGCAGGTCTTCGCTGACAGTGGCGAACAATGGACTTTGGTGCGTGAGTATGAGGAACTTTCTGATCAATTAGCCTACACACCAGAAGATAAGCAACTGATGACACGTTTCTCCTCCCTGATGCAGCGGATGGAAGCAACAGGTGCTTGGGAACTAGAAACTAATGCTAAAATCATCCTCTCAAAGTTAGGGATTACAGACTATAATGCGATCATCGGTACGTTGTCTGGTGGTTATCGCAAACGTATTGCTTTAGCTACGGCTTTGCTAGCAGAACCAGATTTGTTGCTCATGGATGAGCCGACCAACCATCTGGATGCACTTTCTGTTGAGTGGTTGCAGAGTTATTTGAACCGCTATCGCGGCGCACTGCTACTCATAACTCACGATCGCTACTTTCTAGATCGCGTTACCAATCGGATCATCGAAATTGACAGAGGAGACATATACACCTACGCAGGTAACTATTCCTATTATTTGGAAAAGAAAGCCCTGGCTGAAGAATCTGCAATTAGCAGTCAACGCAAACATCAAGGTCTATTGCGGCGCGAGTTGGAATGGCTAAAGCGAGGTCCAAAAGCCCGGAGTACGAAACAAAAAGCTAGAATTGATCGCGCTCATGCTTTGCAGCAAACTGAGTTTAAACAAATTCAGGGTAAAGTCGATATTGCTACAGCAGGTCGTCGTATCGGTAAAAAAGTTATTGAACTGAATCACATATCTAAAGGGTATAATGGACGTACCTTAATTAAGGATTTTACCTACGAATTCAGCCCAGAAGACCGGATCGGTATTATCGGTGGGAACGGCGCAGGTAAATCTACATTAATGGATATGATTACAGGCCGCATTCAGCCAGATTCGGGGAGTGTAGAAATTGGTTCTACAATTCATATCGGTTACTTTGACCAGCATTCAGAGGAATTGCTCACAGCGTTGAACGAAAATCAGCGCGTGATTGACTATATTAAAGAAGAAGGGGAATTCGTCAATATAGCTGACGGCACTAAAATTAGTGCTTCTCAAATGTTAGAGCGTTTTCTGTTCCCTGGAAACCAACAGTATGCTCCAATTAATAAACTTTCAGGTGGTGAAAAACGACGGTTGTTTCTGCTGCGTATTCTGATGAGTGCGCCGAATGTTTTAATATTAGATGAACCAACAAATGATTTAGACGTGCAGACGTTGGCAGTTCTAGAAGAATATTTAGAAGATTTTTCCGGTTGCGTTATTGTCGTTTCTCACGATCGCTACTTTCTCGACCGCACTGTAGACACAATTTTTGCCCTAGAAGAACTCGGCAATATCCGGCAATATCCGGGAAATTACTCTGTTTATCTGGACTACAAAAAAGTAGAGGAAGAAAAGCTACAAGAAATTGCTAATACTAAGGAAAAACCGAAAAATGTAGAGACATTGCGTGCAACATCTCTACCCAAAGAGACCGAAAACAAAAAGCGGCGAGGACTATCAAATTGGGAAAAGCGGGAATTTGAACAGTTGGAAGGCAAAATTGCCCAACTAGAAGCAGAGAAAGCAGAAGCAGAGAAAGCGTTGGTCAATATCTCTCCAGGGAGTTATACCCAAGTGCAAAAACTCTACGAACAGGTGGAAGCCCTAAAGCAAGCGATAGATGTGGCGACTGAACGCTGGATGGAATTGGCTGAAGTTGAGTCTTAGACAAGGAGTCAGGAGTCAGGAGTCAGGACTCAGAATTAATGGAGGGGGATTTAAACATTCCCCACACCCTACTCTCGCTTCAGGCTAAAAACTTTAAAAAGACTTTTAAGGATGAAAAACCATGCAGTGTAGGGTTTTACGATCTGCCTGGGATAGGTGTGATAGCACGACAATGTTTGCCCCGTACAGTGAATGGGAACCATAAAACAAGACAAGCTGAATGGTTTTATCTGTCAACATCATGCTTTTTCGCTCATCGGATAATCACGGTCACTCTGCAGCCAAAAAAGTATCGCATTTGCCTGAATCCGGATACCAAAAATCTAGAAGACTTGGATCTTTTACAGTCAGAACAAAGATTACTTTTGGTTATGCCCTAGTACTGTGTATCCCAGTGGTTGGAACATTAGCTGGACTGATTGTAGGAAATTATTATTACGAACAAACAATCCAAAAATTAACAACAACTTATCAAGAACAAAAGTGCCTCAATAAGTTACAGGTAATGATTCTTCAAAATCGACCAGCAAAAGAATTGACACCTTTTGTGCAAAATTCAGCAGTTTTTCGACAAGCGAGCAACAAAATTATTACCCGAATTAACCACATTCAACAATCAGTTACTCAACTGGAGACATCAAAAACTCAAGCATTGAGGAATTTTCGTTCCGAGTTGCAAGAATTCCAAAAGACTCTATCAACATTTTCTCTAGAGTTTCAGACACTTGTCCAGGAAAGCTTGTTACTTCAACGGTCAAAAAACAATAACAACCTGATTAAGCAACGCATTTTGGATGTGGTCAATGGTCATAATTTTGATGAGATTATTCAATTTGCATATAAAATTGATGATGTAGCAATTGAAGTAGACAAGGATATCCTGAACGCTCAGAAGGATCTGCAATACACGGAAGTTCTACGAATGCAGATTATTCTAGGCAGTCTTATTGCTTCAGTTATTGCTGCTAGCTTGCTGGCAATTTTTACTAGTCAAGCTATCTCTCGTCCTTTAGAATCTCTCACGAATGTGGCACAACAAGTCACTTGTGATGCGAACACAAATTTGAGAGCTCCAGTCCTGACGAGAGATGAGGTTGGTACACTAGCAAATGCACTCAATCAATTGATTGAATGGGTTGCTACCTATACTAGAGAACTTAAAGATACTCAGGTTAATTTAATTCAATCTGAAAAAATGTCGAGTCTGGGACAGGTCGTTGCTGGGGTTGCGCATGAAATTAACAACCCGATTAATTTTATTTATGGCAACATTACCTATATTGAACGCTATACCCAAGATCTAGCTAAGGTGATTCAGGCGTATCAAGCTCATTATCCGAATCCGCCGGATACACTCCAAGCAACCCTAGATGAGATGGATCTCGATTTTCTTCTTGAAGACCTGATTAAGCTTGTGCAATCAATGGATGTCGGTACTGAGCGGATTCGGGAAATTGTCTTATCTCTGCGCAACTTCTCCCGCATAGATGAAGCTGAATTCAAAGCAGTTGACCTTCATGAAGGCATTGACAGTACACTGCTGATTTTGCAACATCGCCTCCAGGTAAGACCAGAATCTCCGGCAATTGAGGTGGTTAAGGATTACGGTAAATTGCCGTTAGTTGACTGTTATCCTGGACAACTCAACCAGGTATTGATGAATTTATTGGTAAATGCTATTGATGTGCTAGATGACTCTTCACGACAGCAAAATAAAGACTATCGACAAACACAGCCCGATACAATTTGGATTTCAACTCAAGTGACGGCAAAGAATCTCGTGCAGATCACAATTACAGACAACGGTTCAGGGATACCTGAAACCGTGCGATCGCGAATTTTTGATCCTTTCTTTACAACTAAGCCAATTGGTAAAGGTACGGGCTTAGGTTTATCTATCACCTACCAGATTATCACGCAAAAGCATAACGGCAAGATTTGGTGTGATTCCGCCTTGGGAAAAGGAACCAAATTTGTCATTCAAATCCCAGTTCACCAACCTGAACCAATCTCTACAAGATTTTGAGTTAGATGGCGGGATGAAAAGGGAGTGGGGAGTAGGGGAAGAAAAAAACTTCAGTTTGTCAGGGTGTTCGCCTTTAGGCGTTCCCGTAGGATATGACCGTTCGCCCGGTGGTCTTACCTCTTTTTCAAATTTATTTCAGGGTTTCTCCTAATTGAGAAAGTGAAAATTGTTTCTAACATAGATTTAACATATTTCACGGAATTCCCCGTCTTCTTAAGGCGTGGTACTTCACTTCATTCAGATATTAATGGTGCGATGAGAATATGAAAGTTAAGTTTATAGCTGGCTTTTTTTTAAGTATTTTTGCTTTAGCCCCCGCCTCTGCCATCCAATACAACGGCAGCGCAGTATACAAAGCAACCGAGAATGGAATCACCACAGTCTACATCAATGGCAACCCTGGCAGTAAGGTAGCAGTTGACCTAGGTCAAGTCAGTAAAACAGTATCGAAACTTTCTGCTGCTTGTGGTGACGTGAGAATTTCCATCCCTAAAGGCAATCCTAATTTTACTGGACTCAACGTCGATGGAACGGCAATTGATTATGCGTCTCTTCCGGTTCAGACACTACCAACTTGTAAGAATGGCACTTTTACAGAGGCTAGAACAGCTAATTTCAAGACTCCGAAAGGGCAAGTTGTCATAGTCGGGAAAACCCCCAGTACTTCAGTCTCGATTACAGTCATGGCTGATTCGTTGAGAAGTATTACTGTGAATCAGTGTGGTAATGCCTTACTTCGCGCCTCAAAAGGAAGCACTCTTCCACCAACCTTCACCATCAACGGTACCAGCTATACACTTGCTAGCTTACCTAATGCGGGCAAAGGTCCAGTTTGTAAAAAGTCGTCGTCTACTGGCAAGTATTCAACTTATATCCCCCCTAGCTGGTCAAATTGAGGGGGATTCTTTCAGTAGGGGCGCAAGGCTGCCGCGCCCCTACCAAGGATTTCAACGAATAAATCATTAATTCTGATGGGTAGTGCGAGCCGGAAAGCTCGCTTCGTGAGCGAGACGCTCACACTACCAACCCGTGAAAATGAATTTGACAGACCACTAGTATATAATGATAATGTATTTCTTGTTGCCAAATTAATTATGATAGAAACAATCCAAGCACGGGAGATCAGTCTTTACGAACTGGAGGAAAAGTTTGGGTTGGAGTTAGTTATAAACACTGATTTTTTCACAGAATGGATAGAGAATTTACCTCTAATAAATGATGTCGAAAAATCGTCCTTAGAGCGAGTAAAAAGCAACTATTTTAACCTAACAAAACACCGTTCAATGTCAGAAGAAGCAGTGAAGATGGTAGTGCTGTCTCCACTGCTTGATTTGGCTGGTTTTTATCAACCTCCTTTCGAGATTGAAACAGAACCTTCCACTCGCATTTCTGCTGTAGATGAAAGCATAATTGTTAAAGGCAATATTGATATTTTAGTCATCAATAAAAAACTTTGGGTACTAGTTATTGAATCTAAAAGCACTAAATTTGATGTGATAACGGCACTACCCCAAGCACTGGCTTATATGCTTGATACTCCCAATGTTGAATACCCAACTTTTGGGTTACTTGTTAACGGTAGAGAGTTTGTTTTTGTAAAGCTAGTTCGGCAAGAAAAGCCAAAATATGCTCGCTCTTATGCATTATCAATTGAACGCGATACAGAATTACAACAGGTATTAAGTGTGTTAAAACGCATTGGTCAATTAATTTTGTTGTAGTCAGCTTGTGTAGGGTGGGCAGTGGTTATGTATTTTGCTGACTACATCCAAGTTTTGGTAGGCACTGCCCACCCTACTAGAATGAAACTAATAACGACGAGTGTCGGAATTTCTTGATATGTTGCCTGTCATGACCTTAACAGAAGAGATTCTCTACCAGCTACCAGGTGATGTTTTAGGAGGGTTGCGACGAGCCGATCGCACTCTGGCATCATTAAGAGATGACAGCACGCCTGTGCCAATGATAGTCAAAGAAAATCAGCAGCCCTTAGGTACTTTAGATTGGGATGTTGTCATCTGCGGTGGGACATTGGGCATTTTACTTGGTTGCGCCCTAGCTTTGAAGGGAGTACGGGTGGCGTTGCTGGAACGGTCAGTTCTCCGTGGTAGAGACCAAGAGTGGAACATCTCCCGCAAAGAGTTAGAAGTATTCATAAAATTGGATTTGCTGACGGATGAGGAACTAGAACAAGCGATCGCCACCGTTTATCCAAAAGCAAGAGTGGGCTTTCTGGGTGGTACAGATATTTGGGTACAGGATGTACTCAATATTGGTGTTGATCCAGTTTATCTGCTAGAAACCTTAAAGCAGCGATTTCTGGCGGCTGGTGGAAAGTTGTTTGAAAACACGCCATTTTCCGGGGCGGTGGTTCATCCGGACGGAGTCATGGTAGAGGCTGCGAACGGATTCAAAACTAGGTTGCTCATTGACGCAATGGGAAATCTTTCCCCAATTGCACAGCAAATACGCCAAGGGCAAAAACCAGATGCGCTTTGCCTAGTTGTCGGAAGTTGTGCTCAAGGTTTTCCGGAAAACCACAATGGGGATTTATTGTATTCTTTTACCCCGTTACAGAATCAATGCCAATATTTCTGGGAAGCTTTTCCAGCCAGAGATGGTAGAACCACTTACTTATTTACTTATGTGGATGCACATCCACAACGCTTGGGTTTAGAAGCTTTGTTTGAAGAATATCTCCGCCTGATGCCAGAATATCAAGGTGTTGAATTGAACCAGCTTACCTTTAAACGAGCGCTGTTTGGTTTTTTTCCTTCCTATCGTCAAAGCCCGCTACGGACTCCGTGGAGTCGCGTCCTCGCAGTGGGGGATAGTAGCGGTAATCAATCTCCCTTAAGCTTTGGTGGTTTTGGCGCGATGGTACGTCACTTGCAGCGTTTAACATTTGGCATTTACGACGCACTGGAAACAGATCAATTATCTGTAAAAGCGTTGGCAGTGTTGCAACCATACCAACCTAGTTTATCAGTGACTTGGTTATTTCAGAAGGCGATGAGCGTTGGGATCAATCAGAAAATTGATCCCAACCAAATCAACCAACTGTTGTCTGTAGTGTTTCAACAAATGCAGGAGTTGGGCGAACCTGTACTCAAACCATTTTTGCAAGATGTGGTGCAGTTTCCAGCATTGACACAAACCCTTGTGAAAACTGCTTATACACATCCAGGATTAATTGTCAAGGTGATGACCCAAGTAGGTTTAGGAAATTTGCTTGATTGGATGGTGCATTATGGAAATTTGGGTGTTTATTCTGCTTTATTTTGGTTGAGTCAAAAAGTAGAACCGTGGGTGGAAAATTTGCCTAGCGGTTCTAGATATTATGGCAATTGCTGGATTGATGGATGGAAGTATGGTTCTGGTGGGGATTTTTCCCCCCCACAATTATAAAGATGCTATCAGAAGTGATATTTTTACGTTTTGTGCGACTTAAGATAATCTTCTCTTAATGTTTGACCTCTAATATGTTGAAGGCTTGAAAGCAATAGGGTTATTACTTAGTATTTGGTAGTCTATTGTGAAGCTTTATTGACATAAGCTTTACCATGACCATCTAAGTAACTTTTAGAACTCTATTTACATAACACATAGATAGACACATAGATCATGATACCAATCCAATACTTGCAGCCTCCAGCAATTATATCTGAATACTCCTCGCCCAGAGTCAAAATAGCTGATGCTAGAGATGAGGAACGTTTCGGTAGGCATTATTGCTCTGATGCAGATCGCCTGATTGTCTCTGGCAGTAATTATTCGGGCACAGAAAGTAGCGTGACTGTCGGTCAGACACTTCCGGGTGGAGGTATAGCGGTTGCAAACGGCACTTATCCAGACATTTTTAACAATGCAACATCCGATAGTAGCTTTGGTATCACTTCGCCAATTTTCCTTCAGAAGATTACGACATGTGGTAAGGATCTTGGTACGGCGTATGTTGATCCTAGCCTCATTACCACCAGCTTTTCGTCCAAATCGGAATTGGCGTTAAATCTCACACCCGATGGCACAGGGCTGACTTTCATGGGTTACAGTAGCCCGATTAACCAGCTTGACGTGTCAAACTCCAACACGCCGGGAATTATCGAACCGGGCAATCCTGTGACAACAACTCCCACTTACAGGGAAGTCGCGCAAATCAACTATGATGCAAAAATCAACAGTTCTGGTTATCTGGTTCCCCAAATAACTACAACCAACGCATACCCAGGCAACAATGGTCGTGCAGCGATACTAGCTTCCAACGGCTTGTACTTGACCGTGGGTAATGCTGGGAATGGCAACGGATCACCTGAAGTCACAGCGGCAGCGGGTGTGCAAATTGTCATTCCTGGTCAAAACGCGAATCCGTCAACTCCTGGCACTGTTCAGGTAGGATCATTCAACATTACTCAGTACGGCTACCCAGCTGATAAAACTCCCAAGGACAACAATTTCCGAGGCGAGACTATTTTCAATAACACCTTATATGTCACCAAAGGTAGTGGCGGTAACGGAATTGATACCGTGTACCAAGTCGGCGATGCAGGTAGCTTACCAACCCTTGACAACGCCGCCAATGCACCTATCACCATCCTACCTGGCTTCCCCACTGACCTCGCGAATGGCACTGCAAGCACAGTCCACCACCCCTTCGGTATCTGGTTCGCTAACGCGACTACGCTGTATGTTGCTGATGAGGGCGACGGTGTTGCTGCTGATGCCGCAACCAGCACTACCGCAGGTCTTGAGAAGTGGAGTTTGGTAAACGGTACCTGGCAACAGGACTACGTTCTGCAAAATGGCTTGAATCTTGGTCAGAAATACAGCGTAGACGGTTTGCCTGCTACTTACTATCCAGCAACAGACGGTCTTCGCAATCTTACGGGTAAAGTCAATCCTGACGGCACCGTAACATTATATGCAGTCACTTCGACCGTCAGCGGCAGTGGCGATCAAGGAGCAGATCCAAACAAAGTGGTTGCCATCACTGACAAGCTTTCCTACACAACAGCCGACCAGGCAGCTTCTGAGAAATTCCGCGTCATCCGTGCCCCTCTCTATGGTCAAGTGCTGCGTGGTGTATCTTTCGCCCCTAAGCCCCTAAAAAAGCGGGATTAAAGGGTTAAAGGGTTGACTAAGAACGGGGTGTAGGGTAAAGGGTGTGGGGAACGATAAAACGACCGCACCCCATACCCTACACCCGATTTTTTGTGATCTGGCACTTGCGTCCGCCCCGCCTCGTCTAAGGATGCGATGAAGAATTGTAAACACTCGGACATTTAATAACTAATTAGTTATACTCTCTATTAAGAATCCAAACCTAGACGGTGCATCGGCAGTACACACCAGCCGTAATCAGAAAAAGTAACTTCTGATACCAGAATACAACTGTCAAATTCATTTTGATGGGTTGGTAGTGTGAGCGTCTCGCTCACGAAGCGAGCTTTCCGGCTCGCACTAGGCGAACGAAGGGAAATGGCTGGTACACACCAATTTCTATTAAACGTCGTAAGGTTGATATAGTCAGATGTTAAATCAGTTTTCTCAATATATATCTCGAATTCCATCTGAATTGTTTTATAGAATAAACTTGATCAGGCATGCTAGTAAACTGCCTGTGCTCTGTGCCCAAGATCAGTCAATTGTTGATGCGGTTCGTAGAGAAGGGGTTTTCGTGACCTCTCTCGAAGATTTAGGACTTACCAAAACACCAACGCTGATCGAAGCAGCCAAGAACGAGTTGATCAAGATGGAGGTAGTCAGATGTGCTAGAGGCGATCGCACTTCAAAGTTTGGTAGCGTTGAAAATCCAGCCTATCCTCAGATTTTTACCGTCACAGATTTACCTGAGTTCTATTCATGGGGAAGTCAACAGTGCCTACTGAACATTGTAGAAAATTACATCGGTCTTCCTATTGCCTTCCAAGGTGTACATTTACGTCGAGACTTTGCGAATGAGGAACCTGTGACAACAGAGTTATGGCATCTGGACGCAGAAGATCGTCGCATGATTAAGGTGATTATTTATCAAGATGATGTCAGTGAGGATAATGGGCCATTTGAATACATCCCCAAATCTAAGGTCTCACTACCACTGGCTTTGCGTATTCGCTCTAAGATTGCATCTAGGATGGCTATGGGTAAAGTAGGCATTAATGATGCAGAAATGGAGGAATTCGTACCTAGGTCATTCTGGAAACCATGTCCAGGACCAGCAGGAACAGTCGTTTTTGCAGATCCAAAAGCGATCTTTCACCACGGGAAACCTCGTAAACAAAAACGTTCAGCTCTGTTTTTCGTTTACACTGCGAAAAATCCTTTACGACCAGATTGCTGTAAACAGTATAGCGATCAAACCTTTTCAAGGCTATTACCAACACAGCAGAATTCAGGAGTAGGGGCGGGGTAACCCCACCGTTACAAAAGTCAGAAGTAAACTTGGATCAGAGTTAAGGAGTAGATTATGAGCGGTGATTTAGCTAGCAAGTTGCGGGAAGGAACAAAACACTCCCATACAATGGCTGAAAATACAGCATTTATGAAATGTTTCCCTAAAGGGATTGTAGAAAAAGAGCCATTCCGCAAGCTGATAGCAAACTTTTATTTCTTGTATAGTGCTTTGGAAGAAGAACTTCAGCGCTATCATGCTGATCCTGTAGTAGGTCCGATTTATTTTCCTGAACTCAACCGCAAAGTAAATTTAGAGAAAGATTTGGCTTTCTACTATGGCGAAGACTGGCAGAATCAAATTGTTCCTTCCTCAGAGGGTAAAGCTTACGTTGCTCGTATCCGTGAGATAGCAAATACAGAACCTGCATTGCTGATTGGTCATGCTTATGTTCGCTACATGGGGGATCTCTCTGGCGGTCAAAGTTTGAAAAAAATTATCCGTTCCGCAATGGAGTTACCACCAGGTCATGGAACCGAATTCTATGAATTTGAGCAGCTTCCAAGTATCGAGGCAATCAGGGGATTTAAGACTCAGTACCGTGATACATTGAATTCACTACCGATAGATGATGCCTTTGCTCAAAAAATTGTGGATGAGGCAAACTATGCATTCCATCTCAATCACAATGTTTTAAATGAATTAGAAGGAGACATCAAAGCAGCGATCGGTGAGCATGTTTTCGATTTGATTACGCGCCAAGATAAACTGGGTAGTACTGAAGACTCTCCTGAGAGTACTTTGGTAGAAGTAGCAGCAGAGTAAGTTTTATGGTCAGGAGTCAGGAGTCAGGAGTCAGGAGTCAGGAGTCAGGAGTCAGGAGTCAGGAGTCAGGAGTCAGGAGTGAGAATTTATCTTTCTTTTTGTGTCTGTCTTGGTGGCTCTTGACGACATCCTATTCTCTCCCGATGGTTTAACAATTCTGACTCCTGACTCCTGTATTCTGACTCCTGTATTCTGACTCCTGTATTCTTACAGATTGTGATGTCAAATAGCTGAACTTAACAAATTATGAAAGCAGATGAACTTTTGAGTCGATATGCGGCAGCAGAACGAGATTTTCATGATGTAGACTTATCTGCGGTAAATCTGCGAGAAGCTGAACTAGTGAATGTCAATCTTAGCGGTGCTAACTTGAGCAATAGTGACCTGCGGGAAGCACGATTAGGACAAGCAATACTCTTTCAAGCAAATCTCAGTGAAGCGAATCTGAGTGAAACCATTCTCTGGGGTACAGATTTGAGCGAAGTCAATTTGTATCAAGCTCAGTTGCGGGAAGCAGATTTGAGTGGAGCTAAGTTGATTAGAGCTATACTCAAGAAAACAAATCTCACTAAAGCGTTTTTGTGTGGGGCTAATTTGAGTCATGCAAACCTCTCACAAGCGATCCTATTTGAGGCAGATCTACGTCCTAGTTCCAAGCAACAAACTGATCTGGAATATAGTGATTTGAGTGAGGCAGATCTGAGCTATGCAAGAATGAATGGAGTCTTATTGCGTTGCGCCAAATTGGATAAAGCTAGACTGTGTCGGGCAAGTTTAGCCGTTCTATTAACTGATAGTTCATATCAAACAGACCTGAGTGAAGCTAGTTTACGGGAGGCAGACCTGAGTTATGCCGACTTAAGTGGAGTTAATTTGCATAATGCAGATTTACTAGGAGCTGACCTCACCCAGACTATTTTGACTGGTGCTAACCTTCAGGGGGCAATTATGCCTGATGGCACTATACACCAGTAGGGTCAGCTTTTCTCATTATTAAAAGTATAAAATGAAACAAGTACCTGCCTCTCTCCTCACCCTAATTGCTGGCATCGTAATTACTCTAATTAGCCTCTGGGTTGGGCAAAACCATGGTTTGATGCCTGTACAAGCATCTGAACAAGCACCCTTGGTTGATAATTTTTTTAACACTATGGTGACAATTGCCACCGCACTTTTTTTAATTGTCCAAGGTGCAATTCTGCTTTTTGCAATCAAGTATCGCCAACGTTCTGGGGATGAAACTGATGGAGTCCCAATTGAGGGCAACTTGAATTTGGAAATACTGTGGACGGCAATTCCGGCGCTGATTGTCATCGGTCTAAGTATTCTCAGTGTTGATGTGTATCAAAGAATGGGTGGCTTTTCTGTAGGCGGAACGATAATGGCACACCATCATTCCGCGACTCTCGTGGCTCAAATGTCGGATAAGGCCAATCCTGTAACCCGTAAAACTCCTCCCACCTACGGTTTAACAGGAACAGACCAAACGGAAGCCAAAGCCCCGGAAATGGTAATTAATGTCACTGCGATGCAGTATGCTTGGATTTTTAATTACCCTGAGAGTGGGATTATCTCCGGAGAATTACATATCCCTGTTGGCAAGGATGTACAAATTAATCTCGCTGCCCAAGATGTGATTCACTCTTTCTGGATACCTCAGTTTCGTTTAAAGCAAGATGTCCTACCAGGAGAAAAATCAACGTTACGGTTTGTTGCTACGAAAACAGGTACTTTCCCGATAGTTTGCGCAGAACTATGCGGTTCTTATCACGGCAGCATGAGGACGCAGGTGATTGTTCATACACCGGAAGAGTTTAAGCAATGGTTAGCGGAAAACAGTGCCACCACTGCTGCAAACCCTGCCACGCATCCATCAGCTTAACAATCAACAACCAACAACCAACAACTTCTTATGACCCAAACAGAAATTCCCCTAGACAGCACAATTGTTGTTGACAAAATTGTGCGCAACAAAGCGTGGAAATGGTATGAATATTTTACTTTCAATACTGATCACAAGGTCATTGGTATTCAATATCTGGTGACTGCCTTTGTTTTTTATCTCATCGGTGGACTGATGGCGGTTGCTATACGGGTAGAACTGGCAACACCCGATTCAGATTTTCTTGATCCTAGTCTTTATAATGCTTTTATGACTAACCACGGCACAATCATGATTTTTTTATGGGTTGTGCCAAGTGCTATAGGTGGATTTGGTAATTTTTTGGTGCCATTGCTGATTGGTGCCAGGGATATGGCGTTTCCGAGATTGAATGCGATCGCATTCTGGTTAAATCCTCCGGCTGGTGCGTTAATATTGGCAAGTTTCCTGTTCGGTGGGGCACAATCTGGTTGGACTGCGTATCCTCCTCTGAGTGAAATCACTGCAACGACAGCCCAGTCAATGTGGATTCTCGCTATTGCTTTGGTCGGAACCTCTTCAATTTTGGGTTCGGTGAACTTTCTGGTCACTATCCTGAAAATGAAAGTACCCAGTATGAAGTGGACGCAATTACCCCTGTTTTGTTGGGCGATGGTGGCAACTTCCTTACTAGCATTACTTGCGACACCAGTATTAACAATTGGTTTGGTACTGTTACTCTTCGATATTAACTTTGGCACTTCTTTTTACAAGCCAGATGCAGGCGGGAATGTGGTACTTTACCAACATCTGTTCTGGTTTTACTCTCATCCGGCAGTGTATTTAATGATTCTGCCAGTCTTCGGTATTATGTCGGAGGTGATCCCTGTCCATGCCCGTAAACCGATTTTTGGTTATCAAGCGATCGCCTACTCCAGTTTGACCATCTGTATCGTTGGTTTATTTGTGTGGGTACACCATATGTTCACCAGTGGTACACCAGGCTGGATGCGTTTGTTTTTCACTGTCTCCACCTTATTTGTTGCAGTTCCGACAGGAGTCAAAATTTTTAGCTGGGTGGCAACGCTTTGGGGTGGTAAAATTCGCTTCACCAGTGCCATGCTGTTTGCACTTGGACTGTTATCCATGTTTGTGTTTGGTGGAATAAGTGGCGTAACGTTAGGCACTGCACCCTTTGATATTCACGTCCATGACACTTACTATGTCGTCGGTCACTTTCATTACGTCCTGTTCGGTGGTTCCGTCTTTGGTATCTATGCAGGCATTTACCACTGGTTCCCCAAGATGACGGGACGGATGATGAATGAGACTTTAGGCAAAATTCACTTCATCCTAACTTTCATCGGGACTCATCTCACCTTCTTACCCATGCATCAACTGGGTTTGCAAGGAATGCCACGCAGAGTTGCGATGTATGACCCACAATTTACAAGCATTAACCAACTCTGTACCATTGGCGCATTTGTCTTAGGTATTTCAGTCATTCCTTTCGCTATCAACATCATTTGGAGTTGGATGCGCGGTACTCCCGCAGGAGATAACCCCTGGAATGCCTTAACCCTGGAATGGAGAACCTCTTCCCCACCCTTAATTGAAAACTGGGAAGTATCGCCTGTTGTGACTTACGGGCCCTACGACTACGGCAAAAACTCCACTCACCAACATGTATAAAAATCTATGGAAAGTTCAACCATTGATACATCTCAAGTTGCTGAAATACCAATATCTGTTACCCATCATGAAGAACATCCTGATTTACGGGTATGGGGGTTGCTGACATTCCTCATCTCAGAATCACTGATGTTTGGTACTTTATTTGTGACTTACTTAGTTTTGAAGGGATCGGCTACAGAATGGCCTCCGGAAGGGACGGAAGTTGAGTTATTTGTACCTGCAATTAATACAATGATTCTGGTCTCTAGTAGCTTTGTGATTCATTGGGGTGACACTGCGATTAAAAAGAACGATGTTAAAGGATTGCGTGTTTGTTATGTTATCACTGCCATCATGGGGGCTGTGTTCTTGGCAGGTCAAATTTATGAGTACCTGACTTTGGGTTATGGACTAGCGACCAATGTGTTTTCTAATTGCTTTTACCTGATGACAGGCTTCCACGGGTTGCACGTTTTTGTGGGACTTTTATTGATACTGGGGGTGGTTTGCCGATCGCGTCTTTCCGGTCACTATTCTTCTCATCAACACACTGGTGTGGAAATGGCAGAAATTTACTGGCATTTTGTCGATGTGATCTGGATTATCTTGTTTATTTTGCTGTATATCCTCACCAAATTTTAAAAGGAGAAATTAAGAGGGAGCAGGGAGTGGGGAGTGCTTGGGGTTCCCTATAATTAAAATATCCGGATTCCTATAATATTGCTCATGGACATTGAAAATTTACGGCGAAATTATACACAAGCAGGTTATCTTACTCCCTTCCCGGTCAAAAATTACCATTATCTCTCTAACTCAGATCTCTGTGTCCTCTGCGCCTCTGCGGTTAATTAGATAGGTAATCTAAAGGGCGTCTCCATCACAGATACGATTTAAAGCTTCTTGCTTAAAACTTCCGTAAATATCTTCCCCTATTTCGGTAACAAGTTGTTTAAGATCATTCAGAGTATCCAAAGCCTCTTGCTCTTCATCGGGATTTATATGGCGTTTTCGAGCGATATTAGGTAGGGTAGAAATTGGCTTTATAGAAGGGACTCGGGGCGAAAAACCCTCTCCACAGCTTCATTCCCTCATCTTCTATATTCGCGATAACGGTATGCTTCATAATGGACTATTGACCATTGACCATTGACTCTTGACAAATGACGAAAAAGAAACTTTGGAAATATCTGTTCTGGCTTGGTCCGTTCCTAATTGCTGCGGGCTTAACGACTGGGTTTGTGTCAGAAAATTGGGGTTACATCCCGTTAGCATTAATCATTGTGGGAAGTGCGATCGCTGGGTTGTGGGTTGTTTGGGAAGGCAAAAGGAGTCAATGGTGGGGGCGTCGTTCCACAAAAGTTGGTACTGGTACCCTGGCTGTGACGTTGGCAGTGTTGGCGATTTTGGGGTTAATCAACTTCTTAGGGACTCGCTACCACCTGCGGACGGACTTAACAGAAACTCGGTTGTTTACTCTTGCTCCTCAGTCACGGGAATTAGTGCATTCTTTAAAACAGCCGGTTAAAGTGTGGGTATTTGATGGTACTCAAAACCCCCTAGACCGGGGATTGCTAGAAAATTATCAGCAGCAAAGCCCAAAGTTTAAGTTTGAGTATGTCGATCCCCAAGCAAAACCAGGGCTAGCACAAAAGTTTGGTGTCAAAAGCCGAGGGGAAGTTTACCTAGAATCTCAAGATAGACGACAATTGGTGCAGGTTATCAATGATGGCGATCGCCTCTCGGAAGTCAAGTTAACTAGTCGTCTGCAACAAATTACAGGTTCAGCCCAGTCTAAAGTTTACTTCCTCCAAGGTCACGGTGAACGCCAACTTGCAGCGGGTGACCATGCAATGTCACAAGCAATTCAGGGATTGGGTGACAAAAATTACACGCCCTCACCCCTCAATTTGACGGAAAGGTCATCTGTCCCCCAAGATGCTGCTGTTGTGGTAGTTGCTGGGCCTGAAAGAGCACTGTTTGACAGTGAGGTGACAGCCTTACGAGATTATCTGAATCGGGGTGGTAACTTACTACTGATGATCGATCCTAACACCGATCCTAAACTTGAGAGTTTGCTTGCTGATTGGGGTGTAACGCTGGATAATCGTTTGGTCGTGGATATCGCTGGCATCGAGGAATATGGTCCTGCGGTTCCCGTAGTGACAGAATATGGAAAACATCCAATTACCAAAGATTTTAAGAATGGCATTTCTTTTTATCCTCTGGCACGTGCAGTAGACACTAATCCAGTCACCGATGTACAGGCTACACCCCTACTGATCACAAAACCCTATCCTAAAAGCTGGGCAGAAAGCGACCAAAAAAGCGAAAAGTTGGAGTTTCATCAAGGACGCGATCGCAAAGGTCCTCTAACCTTGGGAGTCGCTTTGCAAAGAAAACTACCAGCTAACTCTAACCCTTTACCAAGCACTGCTGCTACCCCCACACCCCGTTCACTCAACTCTAACCCTTTACCAAGCACTGCGACTCCTCCAAAACCATCAGGATCACCAAAAACTGCAACCCTTCCCACCCCACCCCCCTCTCCCCCCTCTCCCCACACTCTCCTCCCCCCCACTGAATCACGGATGGTAGTTTTAGGAAATTCAGATTTTGCCACCGATGGTTTGTTGGAACAACAACTCAATGGAGATGTGTTCTTCAACTCAGTGACTTGGTTGAGTCAGCAAGATCAGCAACTTCTTTCAATTCGCCCTAAAGAAGCAAAAAACCGTCGTATTAACCTCACAACAATGCAAGCGAGTCTTTTAGCTTGGTCATCTTTATTGGTTTTACCCCTAGTAGGCTTGACAGCAGCAGGCGTTCTTTGGTGGCGGCGGAGATGATCAGCACAATGCTTTTATCCAAAAGCTAGACACAGAACCTTTTTTACAATTCCCCGTACCCCTTCTCCCAAGGGGAGACACACTCGCGTTCGCTTAAGCAAGCGTGACAAGTAGCGGTGACCTCAGGAGGAAGGGTTGGCGCATGTATTCTGCCGTATTAATCCCGATAGGGATTGGAAATATACAGGTTTATTAGGAAATTAATCATTTCCTTATGTTTTTTATGAAACTTTAATAGTTCTAAATAAGCAAGCGGAACTACGATGGGCCATAAGATAGAAGCTATGATTAAAAGGACACCGTGAAAGAAGCGTTGCTCCCCCGACTTCATCTCTTCATCTTCAAGAAAGAATTCTAGCCATTCAGTGAAGAAACGGTAAGAAATCGCGAGATAACCAAGAATTGCCAAATAAATGATAAGTGTTAGCACCATGATAAGAATATTGAAAAATTTTTCAGAGAATTGATTTAAGCTATTTCGCGCCTTTTATCCCTTCAAATGACCAAAAAGTGAAGAAAAATCTGACTCAGTAGGTTCTTGTCGGGAAACACCATTCAATTCATGTCGCCGCTGGGAAATTGCTGTATAAATTTGCTTACGTGCGCGGTTGGTGGCTCCCAAAGGCTGATGTTCTGGTAAAGCATGCCAAGGAGTGTAGGATAAATTTTCACAAAATTCCATTTGTTCAGGGGAATCAAAGGTTTGAGGAGGAATCTTGAGAGTAGCCACTTTGTAAAAGGGAGATGTCCACTCAATTGTTGAGTCTTCTATTGGCATTTGCTCAGCGTCTGTTTGGAACTGAATCAAAAAATCAAAACAAGCTTCCTTGCTGTTTAAATGCTCGATCATAGCTTCACGCAGATAGTTTGGAGAACGAGAGGCTGTTCTACCGGAAATATTATCAGCCGAAGGTTTGACAGAAAACTTGATGGCGCGATCGCCAAATTTATAAGGAGTCATACTCCAATATTGAATTTCTAGCGGACTAGCAACCTTTTTATTAAAGGCTGATATAAAAATTTTTAACTCATGCCAGCGCCATTTAAAAGGATTATAACCAGGTACAAAAAACTTCAATGGTAGATTTCCCTTTGCTTCTGTGAGAGCAACAAAAAACTCAACATAGTCTTGGAGGTTCCGAAGAGAGAATACCGAATTGTTGACCAAGATAAAGTCTTGAGTTCTCAATTCGTCTATGAGCAGCTTTTCACCTTCCACCCCAATAAGTTTAATTGCCATGCCACGAGCATCACCTTGATAATCAGGTTTAGGGTTTCCTGAGGAATTGGAAAAGCGAATACAGGCAGTAAACTTCTTTCCTGAATCTTTGAACACCCCAACTTTCATCTCTTCTGGTAGATTGGCTTCAACGATAAATTCGCCTCTCACACAACCATGATGTTTGGCATGGGCATCTCGTCGGGCTGGTCTTTCGCCTGCTTGATAGTTTTGCTCAATTTGCTGTATGCTGATCTGTGTGATCGCCTGGATAGCAGATTCCTCATTTGCAGATGGATATTCCTTGCCAAGTTCTAGTTTGCTTTTTTGACTTTGCATAGAGTTGGGAGTAGTTAGGGGTAGGATCTGGGGTCATATATAGCATAGCTGGATTGCTGCTCTAAAATAAAGTCATGAGACTTTCGGTTAAACCCATGACTGTAACACTGCTCACACCACCACATGAAATGATTCACCTGTCGGGGATTAGCTGGCAGACCTACGAAACTTTGTTGGAAGAACTGAGCGATCGCCGTCTCCGTTTGACTTACTATTGTGGCAATCTAGAAATTATGTCTCCTTCTCCAGAACATGAACTTGACAAAGAAGTTTTAGGTCGCTTTGTGGAAACGCTGGCTGAAGAATTGGCAGTTAAAATCTACCCACTAGGTTCAACCACGTTCAAACGACCTGAAGTGAGTGGTGCAGAACCCGATAAATGTTTCTACATTCGTAATATTGCCCTGGTTCACGGAAAAAGACGATTGGATTTAACACAAGACCCCGCACCTGATTTAGTGATGGAAATTGATGTGACCAGTAGTTCTCAAAATCGCCTCCAGGTTTATGCAGATGGGGAAATAACAAGGATGTCTTCCCGCAAATTGACTAATTTTCATCACCATCTGCACTGTCTTTTACCCACTGACGAAACTGTTAACCCAGAGCCAAACTGACCCCAAGCAACTGCAAACCGTAGGAGGTAACTAACCATGATCGTAGCCAAAAACAACGCCCCCCACCTAACCCCAGAAGAATACTTTACTTGGGAAGAACAGCAACTAGAAAAACACGAACTGATCGACGGTCAAGTTTACGCCATGACTGGTGGTAGCGTTAATCATAGCCGCATTGCAATTCGATTTACGACTATGGTTGATACCCATTTAGATGCAAGATGTTGCATAACAGGTAACTCAGACCTGAGAGTTAATATTGTTGGCACAAATAACTACACCTATCCCGATGTCAGCGTCACCTGCGATGATCGCGATCAAACCACAACCCAATATATTACCTACCCCTGCTTAATCGTTGAAGTTCTCTCAAAAACTACCGAAGCCTACGACAGAGGCGGCAAGTTCAGAATGTATCAAAATAACCCAGTACTGAAAGATTACCTATTGGTTAGTTCCACTGCGATCGAAATAGATTTGTATCACAAAAATGATGCGGGACAATGGATGATTATTAACTATGGAGAAGGTGACACCATTGAACTAAAAAGCATCAATCTCAGCTTCCCCATTGAACAAGTTTATCGGGGTCTAAACCTTACCCCAGAATCTTAATCAATTCGATCATTTGGTAGTGATACGCAAGTCGTGGTGACATGGGTAGTGATTTACAATGCAGAGTTGACAAGGGTTTGAGCATCACCACTACGAACTTATATAGCTGCGATCTGCGGGAGTAAAAGATCCCCTGGTCAGGCGATGTCCACTTCCTTGCACAGTACCTCTCGCTTCGCGGCTTTAGCCCCATAAATTTGACCTCAAAGAATTCGCCAACAGAGTCGTATCACTCGCGAACCACTTCTTTTTGTCCAAAGTCCAAAGATGAAACAACAGTTGTGATAGTTCGTAGTTCGTAAAGGGAACTCTAACTTTAAATCAGTAAAGGAAGTCTTTGGTGATAAAAGCGATGTCTAACGACAAGCCCCTCCGCGTCTACGCTTTTCTATCTACACTCACAATCGGGTTCTTAAGTTCCGCTTTGGTACTACCAGCTATCGCTCAGGTGAGATCTGATGGTACTACCAACACCATTGTCACTCAAACTGGTAATAATTTCACAATTCTTAATGGGATTGAAAAAGGCAATAATTTATTTCACAGCTTCAGTAATTTCTCTGTGCCTACGGGTGGTTCAGCCACCTTCAATTTAATTAACACATCAAATATTACAACCATATTTAGTCGAGTTACTGGTGGAAATGTTTCCAATATTAACGGGTTAATTCAAACTCTCAACGGTAATAATGCTGTAAGTTTGTTCTTAATGAATCCTGCAGGGATTGTATTTGGTAAAGATGCCAGTTTAAATATTAGCGGCTCATTTGTGGGGACAACGGCGAATAGTATTAAATTTTTCGATGGGACAGAGTTTAGTGCTGTGAATGCAAATGCCAAACCCTTGTTAACGATGAGTGTGCCGATTGGGTTACAGATGGGACAGAATGCAGCACCGATGCAAGTGCAAAGCAATCTTACTGCAGGACTTGACCTGAGTTTGGAAGCCGGTCGCCTAGACTTGCAAGGGCAATTGGTAGCGGGGAGAGATATTACCCTCAAAGCCCAGGATACGGTGCAGATTCGGGATACCGTCACAACTCCATTCCTGGCTCAAGCAGGCAGAAACTTAACGATTCAGGGGAATCAGAGCATTGATATCCTGGCATTGAACCAGCCCAACGCGGCACTTCAGAGTCGGGGCAATTTGAGTTTGATCAGCAACGGTAATATTTCTGGCGATGCCCATTTTCTCAGTGGTGGCAATGTGTTATTTCAAACTGTGACTGGCGCTCCAGGTAAATTTGTCAGTCAGTTTGATCCAGTAATTTATGCCAATGGCGATGTAGTATTTGGTGACTACGTGGGAGTGGCATTGAAAGTGGAGGCGACAGGGAGCATTGAGGGAGGGAATATTACTATTATCGGACCCGATGCCACCATTCCCGTCAGCGATCGCGATTTTATAACTTTAACCACTCAGCCTGCGGTGATTTTGCGGGCAGGTGTGCCATCAATAGCTACATCAAATTTGCCACAACTGGGGGTAGGTTATATCAATACTAATTTCACGACCGGGACGGTGGCAGGGCTTCCTCCAGGCAGCATTAGTATTAGCATGATCAACACATCCAATGCAACGGGGCAAAATGGTGGTTCTATTACTCTAACTGCCCAGGGTGATATTACAACGGGATCTTTGAATTCGTCGTCGTCGTCGATTTTTGGCAATAGTGGGAATGGAGGAGCTATTACAGTTTCCACAACTAACGGTAATCTTTCTGTCAATGCCGGTGTATTGTCAGCAGCAACTTCCATGTTTGGCAATAGTGGGAATGGAGGAGCCATTACACTTTCCACAACTAACGGTAATCTTTCTCTCAATGCCGGTGTATCTTCAATAACCTATTCTCTCTTTGGTCAATCATCTGGAAATGGAGGAGCCATTACACTTTCCACAAATAATGGTAATCTTTCTCTCAATGGTGGCCTATATTCAGACGCATTTTCTGTCTCTGGTAAATCTGGGAATGGTGGAGCCATCACACTTTCCACAAATAATGGCAATCTCTCCAACCAGGGTGATATTTATTCCCCTTCTTTCACAACAAAAAGGAATAGTGGGAATGGAGGAGCCATTACACTTTCCACAAATAATGGCAATCTCTCCAACCAGGGCAATTTGTACTCCCAGTCTTTCACAACAACAGGGAATAGTGGGAATGGAGGAGCCATTACACTTTCCACAACTCATGGTAGCCTCTCTAACCACGGCGATTTGTATTCCTTCTCATTGTCAACAACAACAGGGAATAGTGGGAATGGCGGCGATATATTCCTTTCCACAAATAATGGCAATCTCTCCAACCAGGGCGATTTGCATTCCTTCTCCTTCTCAAAAGTAGGGAATAGTGGGAATGGCGGCGATATCTCCCTGGCTGCCCAAAACGGCAGTATCCTTGGCAAAGCTAGCAGCTTGTATACTTTTTCAATTGCGCCCCAAGGAACCGCAAGCTATGGCGGATCTGTAACATTAGATGCTCAAAACCAGATATCTGGACTAACACTACTAACAACATCCTCTTCTGCTAAGGCGGGAGATGTGTCAATTGTGGGGCGAGGAGATCTGGCGATCGCTGATACCACCATCCTGACTAGTAAGCAAGTCACCGTTAACACACCATTGACGGGAGACATCACCATTCCGGTGGATGGCACAGGGCGATCAGGGGATGTCAACATCAGCAGCGCGGGCAATCTCACCCTCAGCAACAGTTCCATTCAAAGCGACACCAAAGGCAGCGACCCCGCAGGCAACGTCACCCTCACCAGTCCCGGATTGATTCGCTTTGACAACAGCCAAATTGCCAGCAGCACCAGCAATATAGGACAAGCCGGAGACATCACCCTCAATGCCCCCAGTGTCAGCGTCACCCGCAACGCCAAAATTTCCGCCGCCACCCAAGGCAGTGGCAGGGGCGGCAATATTAGCATCACCACCGGGCAATTAACCCTGCAAGATGGGGTGGAACTGACGGCATCCTCCTCTGGCAGCGGTAGAGCAGGCAATCTAATTATCGCCGCAGATGAGGTGACACTGAATCAGGGGTCAAGGGTGATTTCTAATACCTCTAGCAGTGGAGCGGCGGGGGAGGTGAAGCTGACAATACCGAATGGTTCACTGTCACTGCTCAATGGTTCCGAAATCTCTACATCTACTCAAGGCACTGGCGATGCTGGTAACGTGGGTATCACCGCCAATACTGTGACTATCCAAGGAAGTAAAATTAGTAGCCAATCCTCTGGTAGCGGTAACAGTGGTTTGTTAGATTTAACCACGTCCCAACTCACATTAGGAGACAATGCCCAACTTTCCACGGCATCATCACTTAGCGGTAAAGCGGGGAATATCAGCGTCCAAGCCCAACAAGTCACTCTCAGTAATGGCTCGCAAATTACTAGTCGCAGTCAGGGTATTGGTGATGGTGGCACGATTCAAGTAGAGGCTCGCTCCCTGCTGTTAAATGGCGGTGCCCAAATCAACGCTCAAACCACCTCTGGTAATGGCGGTAACCTCAAACTCTCCCTTGGGGATATGCTCCAGTTGTGGAATCAGAGTTTACTTTCGGCGGCGGCTGGGGGCAATGGCAATGGTGGTAATATTACCATTAGCAGTCCCTTCATTATTGGTTTAGGTAATAGTGATATAGTTGCTAATGCCTTTCAAGGTAATGGTGGCAATATCGAAATTACCACCAATGGTATCTTGGGGTTGAAATACCGCGATCACCTGACGAACGATAACGATATCACCGCTAGTTCCCAGTTTGGTGTCAACGGCACTGTACAAATTAATCATATCGGTGTTGACCCCAACTCTGGCTTAGTGGAATTGCCAGTGAATGTTACCGATCCGTCACAGCAAATTGCCAGTGGTTGTGCTGCCAATCAAGGCAGTAGTTTTGTGGCTACAGGAAGGGGTGGGATACCCCAAAATCCAACACAGCAAATTGGGAGCGATCACCCTTGGTCTGATGTCCGTGATATCTCTGCATACCGCACAACACAAGCCTTACAAGCACAAATACCCAAATCTCCAGAGGTACTTGTGCAAGCTACTGGTTGGCGACGTAATGCTGATGGCAAAATCAAGATATTTGCAGATAAATCTCCTCTTCTGGTGCAACAACCATTAACCTGTGCTGCTATTACCAAAATTAAATGAGGATTATGGGCTCTTGTCAGCTTTTGGTGATCAACACAGAAAATGGTTTTAAGGCAGAGGGCAGAAGGCAGAAGGCAGAAGTAAGAAGAAGGAAGAAGGAAGAAGTAGTAGTAGTATAATGTATTTACTTCAAACTTCGTTGCATCAAACTTATGAGCTACAAAAACCAATTTATTTGGAAGCGGTCTGTAAAACTTGCTATTAATTGTTATCACCTTACTCAACATTTTCCCCAATCTGAACTTTATGGATTAACGTCTCAGATTCGCCGGAGTGCTGTCTCTGTTGCTGCAAATATAGCGGAAGGTTATGGTAGACAGCACAAAACTGAATATATCCAATTTTTGCATATTGCATTGGGGTCTTTACGAGAATTAGATACTGAATTAATTATTGCTAAAGAAGTTTCTTTAGCAGATGAAAGTTTGTTCATTCCTTTAATGAATGAAGTCGAAGAAATGCAAAGTATTATGGTTTCAAGCTTAAATAAAATCAAACAGCCTAAACAATGAGTAATGGTTTAAGTAGCTAATAGAAATCGCCGTTCAAGTAAGTCTAGCTTTGCACGACCATACATCTGCCTCTTCAACATCTTCAGCCGATTAATATGCCCTTCAACAGGGCCATTATTAACTGATAATGTCACCCCAGCCTTAACAGCATCGTAATCTTCTCGTAAGCTTTTAGCAAAACGGTGAAAGGCAGTTTGATGAGAATGTTCTGCAAGTTCTAACCACTCTTCAAGTTGTTCAGATGAAAGAGTACGTACAAGCCGTAGAAAGCCTTGAGCTAATTCAATTGCTTCAGCTAAATCGGGGTGCTGCGCTATGAGCAAGGCAATCAGTTGTTCGTCATTTGGCTCAAGTGATTCTTGTTTGCGCAGCACCAACCATGCTGCACGGCGAGGAGTCAAACATAGTTTCTCCGGTGCTACAACTTTTGGTAGTATCTGCTTTGAATACCGTTGTCGAGGCTTGAGTCCTTGTGACTGACGAATACGACGGGTATAACGAGCTACAGTATCATAGCTACCGGTGTAACCCTGCTGCTGAATTTCTTGAAACAAGACTAAAGCTTCACGACAACCTTCATTCCAGCGCTGAAGGATGTATTTGTGGTATGGCACCAGAATGCTTCGACCGAGACTTCTTCGTGCTTGAGGTTCCGGGAAGGTGGAAGTACGTAAGTAGCGAAACACGCTTGTCACGCCAATACCGAGTTTACGGGCGATCGCTTTTGCTTTCCAACCAGAGTGGTGTAAGTCCCAAACCTTTTGATAAATAGAAAGCTTTGCCTCACGGCGCTGTTCGACCAAACGCTGTGCCTCCTCCTTACGGCTTGGTCTTGGTACTCGCACGACTACAGTACCCTCAGTTTGCGTTACTGATGCTTGACTAAAAGCTTCATCAACGGCTTTGAGTGCTTGATGATGTGTACCAAACACCTGGTAGAGCGTTTCAGCTAGGTTTTGAAGTAAATGAAAACGGTCTGCAACCTGTATTGCATCGGGTGCTCCTTGGCGAATCCCTTTAGCGTAAGCTAAAGCTCGGTCACGGGAAACAATTTTTATCTCAGGATAGGCTTTAAGCCATTCAGCCAAGGTTTCTGCTGAGCGATCTTTTAGTAGCGCCACTGGTCGGCTGCACTCTAAATCAACCACGATTGTGCCGTAGGTCCATACCAAAAGTTTGATGTTAGAAGTTTGAAGTAAATACATTATACTTCTTCCTTCCTTCTTCTTCCTTCCTTCTTCTTACTTCTGCCTTCTGCCTTCTGCCCTCTGCCTTAAAACCATTTTCTGTGTTGATCACCAAAAGCTGACAAGAGTCGGATTATGGTTCTGTCGTATTGTGGAAAGACTGACATCTCATCAAAACGATCTTTACAGACTACTATACCCTAGTATGTACGCACTCGGATATCAACTTAAGAGCACCCCACTGGCGGTGCACCACCCGTTATGAATGAAAGAAACTCCTCCTATTCCCTACTCCCTATTCCCTGCTAAGAGCTCCCTCTTGTTTCTTAGGAGGATGTTTGAAAAGTCCTTGGTCTCTATAATTAAGAAAGATTAAGCTGCATTCAGAAAAGTAAAAATGAGCCAGACTGCTATAAACTTAACTGCGATCGCAATCTTTCTAATGACGCTATCAACTCTGTTAGGACAATTATTTAACGTATCGCCTACAGTTCCTGCGATCGCTACATTGGCGGTTTTGGGAATAGCGACTCTCGATGCTTTCAGTTTTCAAGGCAAGGGCGGTAATCTACTTTTAGATTGGATAGCTGGTTTTTCCAACGAACATCGAGAACGGGTGCTTCACCATGAAGCAGGACACTTTCTGGTCGCTTACCTGTTCAATGTTCCTGTATGTGATTATACCCTCAATGCCTGGGAAGCAATGAAAAAAAAGCAACCAGGGCAAGGTGGGGTTAGCTTTGACGATAGTGTATTAGCATCCCAACTGGAACGGGGTACTATCGGCGCTCAAATGCTGGATCGTTACTGCACTATTTGGATGGCGGGTATTGTTGCTGAAATCCTGGTTTTCAATCATGCGGAAGGTGGATCGGACGATCAAAGCAAGTTGGCAGGAGTCTTGACAAGTTTGGGTTTTTCTGGATCAGCCTATGAGCAGAAACAGCGCTTTTGTGCCCTCCAAGCAAAAACTTTACTCCAAGAAAATTGGACTGCATATCAAGCCTTAGTGAATGCCATGCGACAACGTGCGTCGGTTGCTGAGTGTCAGAGTGTGATTTCAACGGTGAAGAGTTAGGAATAAAAATTGGAAGTTAATAACCATTTCATCAGATAGTGCATTGCTTTGGTTCCCAAAGTTGTAGCGACTGCCGTAGCTTCTTTACAACGTCTAACTCCTCAATCTTGGCTTTAAGATGGGATGAGTGATCGTGACCACCAATAACACGATTACGCCCACTAGCTTTAGCGTGCAACAGGTGTTGATCAGCGCGGTTGAGGAGGCTGACTCCTTGATCGTCATCATCTGGTTGCAGACAGGCTGTTCCCAGACTAATTGTAATTTTAATAGATAGTTTGTTGTTGATGACGAATGGCTGCTCGCTGACTACGCGATTCAGATGACACGCCACGGTGAGTGCTTCATCGTCAGTGGTATTGCTTAAAAGAATGACAAATTCCTCACCACCATAACGGAATGGAGTGTGTTCAAATCGCAGATTATGCTGGATACGAACACATACTAACTGTAAGAGGCGATCGCCAACTAAATGCCCATAGGTATCGTTAACTTTTTTGAAATAGTCTATATCTAAAATGATTAAACTTAGGGTAGTTCCGTTAGTACGAGCTTTTTCAATTTGCCTGGGTAAGTCCCGTTCAAAAGCACGACGATTATTTAATTTTGTCAATGAATCTGCCAAGGCAATCTCTGATAATAAATCATTAGTGCGGATCAGATCGCGATATTTTTCCACTTTACGCCAGCCTACCATCAATTGCGATAGGAGTAAGCGATGCCATCCTTGTCTTGACGTTGCATCCGATGTCTCTAAACACCAAATGTAGGCATCAGCACCTTGCTGTAGTACTGCTGAAGTCACCTCCATCTCCCAATCGACACCATTCTTACTTTTACTGGCAAGCAGTTGGGGACGATCCTCTAAGACGATACAATATATCCAAGACAACTTTATCTGTTCTTTTAGCCAACAGCAAAGTTTCATACTGCTTTCCCAACTAGCCTGCACAAGTATAATATCAGGCGGGGTCATTTGAATGCGGGAAACCGCCTGATTGAAATTAGCGATGACTTCCACACTAAAAGCGGTTGCATTATGGATCTGATCTGGAAGTGTTGCTAGAAATTCATCACTTCCAAAGCTCAGAATGGAAATATTCATGGCTTTGCTTTTTGCCCTATTTGAACTTTTATCTTGATACAAGAGTCAGCAGGAGGCAGCGCGGTGAGTCAGTGCGGTCTTGGGTCTCCCCAAGTAGAGCAACTGACGTTAGCGCAGCGTCACCCGTGAGGGTCTTGGGGGTTCTCCCCCATGAGCGACTGCCGTTCAGAAGTCAGGAGTCAGCTGGGGAATTCTGTACAACTGCACTAAGCCACAACCCTTCCGGGAAGCAAGCTATGGGCAGCAGCAACCACAGGATAAGGGCGGATGAATAAAAGGATTCAAGATGCCCACTCAATTTTTAATTTATTGCGCTTCAGTCAGTAGTGGGTTTGACTCCCCAACTGATTGATACTGGTTCCTGAATTCTGACGAATGTATTCTTCGTTATGATCTGGCTGCTAAAATTTACAAAAAACTTTCACCTTTTTTAACTTCCTAATACTGTCACCTGTGGAGATGCAACACCAGTTCCTTCCAGAAGTCATTGCCAACGGCATGTGGGTGACACTCGTTTGCAGGGTACGGGAAACCCCGCTTTCTCAATCTTCAAAGACGCTACACAACACTGGAACCACCAGTCACTTGGGTCGGGAAATCCTCCCATAGTCCTGCAATCGCCAACACACAGCGAGAATTTTGCGTCCGGGACAATCCTGATAACTTAATTTTACGATACCTTTATATTTGCGCTCAAATTGTTAATTTCAAACAGTAAAAACACTGAAATGATTTTTTAAAATGAAAAAATGTGACTGTAATTTCCAGGAGTTCTACACTAGAATTTTATGTATAAATAAACACTAATTATACTAGTAGTGTAACAACAATGAATCATTTTCTCAGTAATTTGGATTGGGGTTCCAACCGAAATGGCACGCTTGTAACCCACCCTTAACAAGCGTGCTATTCGGTTCTAATCCCAACCCAAATTAACCTACACCCGGCACCCTACCTCCTGTTCAACCAGGGAGAGTTACTGATAACCTTCAATGTGGTAACCAGCAGAAACAATTGACTGCTTGATGGACTCTTCAGAAGCGTCGGATTCCACGGTGACGGTTTTAGCTTTGACATCCACATCAACCTTGGCATTAGGTTGTAGGACATGGATAGAATTTGAAATTGTTGCTGCACAATGCTCACAGGATATGTCGGGGACTTTCAATGTTAATGCCATAAATTACCTCAGTCAGTGGATGTAGAATGATGTTTTTGCAGCTTTAATTGTAATCATCAGTGGCACTCTTGCTCATCTTATAAAGGTTAGGCGATCCTGCACCGATAGCGATGGAGTATATTTGACTTACAGCAGAATTGTTCTTTTGTGCAGCATACTTTGTCTGGTGAGGGCAAATTCTTCAAGTCTGCTTCTTGCACTTAATACGATCAGAGACGCCCTATCGCCGTCATTTGTCCTTAATGATACTATTTTCGTAAACACTCATGTCTGTTTATCCCCAGTACCTCAGCGGTCACGAAATTCGCGCCTTATTCCTTGAATTCTACGCCCAACGGGGACACCAAATTCTCCTTAGTGCTTCCCTCGTACCAGAAGACCCGACCGTACTGCTGACGATCGCGGGGATGCTGCCATTCAAACCGATCTTCCTCGGTCAGCGTATACCGGAATTTAAGCGTGCTACGACTTCCCAAAAATGCATCCGCACCAACGATATTGAAAATGTTGGACGCACCAAACGGCATCACACGTTTTTTGAAATGCTGGGTAACTTCAGCTTTGGTGATTATTTCAAAGAACAAGCGATCGCCTGGGGTTGGGAATTGTCCACCACTGTCTTTGGTTTACCAAAAGAACGCCTCGTTGTCAGTGTTTTCCACGAAGATGATGAAGCTTATGGGATCTGGCGCGATCAAATTGGTGTTTCTGAAGCGCGAATCAAGCGTCTCGTAGAAGATAACTTTTGGGCGGCTGGTGCTACTGGTCCTTGTGGTCCGTGTTCAGAAATATTTTACGATTTTCACCCCGAACGTGGCGACGATAACATAGATTTAGAAGACGACACCCGGTTTATTGAGTTCTACAACCTCGTCTTTATGCAATACAACCGGGATGCAGACGGTAACTTGACACCGTTGGAAAACAAGAACATCGACACGGGGATGGGTTTGGAGAGAATGGCGCAAATCCTCCAGAGGGTTCCTAACAACTACGAAACTGATTTAATTTTCCCCATTATTAGAAAAGCAGCAGAAATTGCTGGTCTTGACTACACCACAAGTGATGATCAAACTAAAGTTTCCCTAAAAGTCATTGGCGATCACATTCGTGCTGTTGTTCATATGATCGCTGATGAAATCCGCGCCTCGAATGTGGGACGAGGTTATGTCCTGCGGCGACTGATTCGGCGGGTCGTGCGTCATGGGCGATTAATTGGGATATCTGGAGAATTTACACTCCAAGTTGCTGAAAGTGCGATCGCCCTCGCCGAAGCAGCTTACCCGAATGTGCGCCTACGGGAAAACGCGATTAAAGCTGAACTGCAACAGGAAGAAACTCGCTTCCTGAAAACCCTGGAACGCGGTGAGAAACTACTTGAGGAAATCATTCATCAGTTGCAGCAGCAAGGAAAAACTCAGATCAGCGGTGAAAGTGCCTTTACCCTCTACGACACCTACGGCTTCCCTTTAGAACTGACACAAGAAATTGCAGCTGAGAAAAACCTCACAGTTGATGAGGCGGGATTCAATGTGGAGATGCGTCATCAAGTAGAACGTGCGAAGGATGCACACGAAACGATCGATTTAACAGTGCAAGGGACTCTTGACAAGCTGGCTGAACATATTCAAGTCACTGATTTCTTGGGATATACCCAACCTGTGGTTACTGCCAAAATCGAAGTGCTACTTGTAGATGGGGTTTTACAGGAGGACGCAGAAGTCGGCACAGAGGTGCAAATTATCCTTGACAAAACGCCATTCTATGCTGAGTCGGGTGGACAAATAGGCGATCGCGGTTATCTATCTGGTGATGGCGTTGTCGTCACAGTTCACGATGTGAAGAAAGAATCCGATTTCTTTATCCACTTTGGACGCATTGAACGCGGTACAATCCGAGTGGGTGATACTGTAACGGCGCAAATTGATCAAGCTTGTCGTCGTCGTCTCCAGGCAAATCATACCGCAACTCACCTGCTGCAAGCGGCGTTGAAAAAAATTGTCGATGATTCAATATCACAAGCCGGTTCCCTTGTCGCCTATGACAGGTTACGGTTTGACTTCAACTGTCCACGTGCTGTGACATCCGAAGAATTACAACAAGTTGAAGAACAGGTTAACACTTGGATTGCTGAGACACATTCTGCCAAAGTGGAGGTTATGCCCATAGCAGAGGCAAAAGCTAGGGGTGCTGTTGCCATGTTTGGTGAAAAGTACGGTGAAGAAGTGCGTGTCATCGACTTTCAAGGCGTATCAATGGAACTTTGTGGTGGAACTCACGTAAGTAATACTGCAGAGATAGGAGTGTTTAAAATTGTCTCGGAAACTGGTATTGCATCAGGAGTCCGGCGGATTGAAGCTGTCTCTGGTTTAGCTGTATTAGATTACCTGAATGTCCGAGATAAGGTTGTGAAGGAATTAAGCGATCGCTTTAAAGTTAAACCCGAAGAACTACCTGATCGCATTACCAGTTTGCAAACCGAACTCAAAAATACCGAGAAGGAACTTGAAACCTTTAAGGCACAGTTAGCCATGGCTAAATCAGATAGCTTGCTGCCAACAGTTGAATCTATCGGCGATTATAAAATTCTCGTTGCCCAGATAGAAGATGTTGACCCGGAATCCTTGAAAACCGCTGCAGAACGACTGCTGCAAAAACTTGGAACTGGTGGTGCAGTAGTACTAGGTTCTGTTCCTGAAGAGGGGAAAGTAAGTTTAGTCGCTGCTTTTAGTTCAGAAGTGAATAAGAAAGGCTTGCAAGCTGGTAAATTCATTGGTATAATGGCAAAAATTTGCGGTGGTGGTGGTGGTGGAAGACCAAACCTTGCCCAAGCAGGTGGACGTGATGCAAGTAAACTGCCTGAAGCTTTGGAACATGGTCGTGCTGAGTTGCGGGCATCTCTTGCATCAGGGGATTAGTCATTGGGCGATTGGAAGTGCGTGGGGGCGGGGAGACCCCGCCCTTACAGGGGTTGAGGTTCTTGCATTTATAACGGGTAGTGTGCCGCCTGTGGGATAGTATAGATTCCTAGGAAAGATTCGGCGCTTGAACCTGACTTAATAGACTTTGCAGTTTCTCACCTTCGATCGCTTCTGTTTCTAAAAGTTGAGTCGCGATCACCTCTAGTAAGTCTCGGTTATGCTTGAGTGTATCCAGGGCTTGCTGATGAGCAGTTTCCACAATGTCCTTGACTTCACGATCAATTGCCCGTGCTGTTTCCTCACTCATGACCCGGCGGGGACTGGGCATTCCATCCCCCAGGAACATTGGTTGTTGTCCCTGTTGGTATGCCTGGGGACCTAAAATTTTGCTCATTCCGTAGGTCGTCACCATCCGTTCTGCCAGATCTGTTGCCCGCTGCAAATCGTTGGATGCACCAGTCGTAATACTGTTAAACACAATCTCTTCTGCCGATCGCCCACCAAGCAAGGTCGCAATCTGACCTCGAAGTTCTGCTTCCTCCATGAGGAATCGATCTTCTATTGGCAGTTGCAGGGTGTAACCTAGTGCTGCCATACCACGGGAGACGATGGAGATTTTTTCGATCCGACCGCTTCCTGGCATTAGTGAACCAACCAAGGCATGACCAACTTCGTGGTAAGCTACAATTTTCTTTTCCTTGTCGTTGAGAACGCGGCTTTTCTTTTCTAGACCTGCTACCACCCGCTCGATCGCTTCATTAAAGTCTTCCTGTGCCACCGTTTGACGTTGATTGCGGGCTGCTAACAGCGCTGCTTCATTCACTAGATTTGCCAAGTCCGCCCCAGCAAAACCGGGGGTGCGAGTGGCGATCGCCTTGAGATTGACGTCCTCACCCAGCTTGATTTTCCGAGCATGGATTTTGAGAATTGCTTCTCGCCCCGACAGTTCGGGGCGATCGACCAAAACTTGACGGTCAAATCGACCAGGACGCAACAGCGCAGGATCTAATACTTCAGGACGATTGGTTGCTGCTAACACAATCACAGTTGCATCGCCAACTGCAAACCCATCCATTTCCGCTAGCAGTTGGTTAAGCGTCTGTTCTCGCTCATCATTACCGCCATAGAACCCACCACTGCTGCGAGACTTGCCGATCGCATCCAGTTCATCAATGAACACAATACAGGGAGCCTGTTTCTTCGCCTGCTCAAAGAGATCGCGGACTCGTGAAGAACCGACACCAACAAAAAGTTCCACAAACTCAGAGCCAGATATACTGAAGAACGGCACACCTGCTTCCCCTGCCACCGCTTTAGCCAGCAAGGTTTTACCAGTCCCTGGCGGACCCACCAGCAGCACTCCCTTGGGAATCCGTGCGCCAATCTGGGCGTAGCGCCCTGGACTCTTAAGAAAATCAACAATCTCAACCAATTCAGCCTTGGCTTCCTCTACCCCAGCCACATCTGCAAAGGTCGTTTTGGCAGATTCTCCCTCCACATAAACTTTGGCTTTGCTCTTACCTATCGAGAGAACGCCTTGGGGGCCACCACCACCCCCTCTGATAAAAAACTGCCAGATTGCGACAAAAATCAGAGGTGGAATCACCCAACCTAGAAGACTGGTAAACCAGGCATTCTTAGGCGGGGGAGCAGCGGCAAATTCAACACCCTTCTCTTCCAGCAACTTGGGCAATCCCAAATCAAAGATGGGTGTTGTCAAAAATACTTGTCCAGCTTGGTCTTTAACCGGTTTCAATTGAAATTCAATCTGGTTTTGACCAACTTGCACCCGCTCAACCTCCCCTGCCTCAACCTGATGGATGAACAGGCTATAGGGAACACCAGGAATCTGAGGGCCTAAGACCAAAGGGAAGATAAAATTTATGATCAGGAATAAAGCTGTCAGCCCCAGAAAAATATTATTGATCAGGCGGCGACGATTGGGAGTTGGTTGTTCTTTAATTGCCATTGCTATTACTCATCATTATAAAGAGCTTTATGTATCGGTGGGGAAAGATTTAGGGACGCCTTCCCCATTTGGGATGCAGTAGTTTTATCTTCCCCCACACCCCGTTCTTTGTGGTTTTACTTAGAGGTGAAATCCAAATCTAATTTCCACTCTTGTTTGAGAATCTCCTTGTACATCATTTCCCGAATCATCATCTGCTTATACTGCAAGATCAAGAACTCTTGAGCTTGCTCGCGGGACATTTGCTGCACTTGATCGGTAAAGCTTCTGAGGCTAAATTCTTGCTCTAAGGTTAGTTCGATATCCTGCATCACGCCTTCCGTTACTTAAATATAGTGTGAAAATTGTCAGTTCGATGTTGCAATAGCGATGTTTTCTGAGTTAAATATTTCGTTTTGTGATGTTTTATAAATCAAAGTTAACACTATTGTTACGAAAATGCAACATTTATTGCCAAATAAAATAAATAATGATATAGATTTTTTGATTTCACTCTGGATAAAATACATCCAAATGGGTTTGACTTTTCCCATAGACTGGGGATCACTAGCTACGATTCCTATTGACAAAGCCCTCGCTGAACAATAAACGAGTGTTTGGGAGACTATACTACAAATTTCTTCATGGACAGAATAAGCGTCATAGGCTGTGTGGGTGAAGGAGAAAACCCGTAATGCTCATAGAATTGCTTGGCTTGTTCCGATACGTGATGCGTTGTTCTTTTGATTGGCAATTGCACGGCGTTTTAACCAGTCATTCAGGCTGACAACTCCGCAATCAAAGTCATCCAGCAGGTGGGTATCAGCAAGAGGGACAGGGGCTTGAAGGCTCATTCAGTCCACGGCTTTCTAGCATTCATCAAGCGTTTGAACCCCTCATTATGGGGTGGTACATCCAGAACATTAAGAAAATGCTGGTAGGTTTGTTCATCCACGCGCAGGAAAGTCTGATCAAGCAGCGTATCCTCCGCCGCACGACGGGCAGCATCAATCATGAAGTCGGAACGTGATTTGCTTTGTGCTTTCGCAGCCCGGTCAATAAGCGTCTTTACATCCTCACGGATACGCAAATTGACGGCGCAAGTAGGAATATCAGGGCTGCTGTGGGGTTCCATCATCTTCTCCTTGATCTATATTATGTCGCATGTTTTCCCACGTGGGCGCGGCTTCTGTGACATTTGAACGCAGAGATAGGTTGAAGGAAAAGTTGCTGTCACGTTCCGACCATTCACCCGCACGGGAAATTAATAGACATTTCCGGAAATGATGTAGGGGCGCAATGCCTTGCACCCCTACCAAGGATTTCAACAAACGCATAATTAATTTTCACGACCATATCTAATTCCTCACACCAATTATGCAAGGAATTTTGCTCACAAGACCCCATATAAATGAGTACCATAGATAAAGTGACTCGGTAGGAGGAGAATAAATATATGACTACATCTGTAAAAACAACTAAAGTTTACGACGAAATTGTTGAGTTTATTGCTTCTGGAACTACACCTGAAAGTGTGATCAATTTTAGACTATCAAATATAGCACAAGAACGTTTAGATGACTTAGTGTACCAACAGACAATGGGGAATTTGACACCCCTGGAAAAAAAGGAATTAGACACTTTTCTCACATTAGAGCATATAATGACTTTAGCAAAAGCCCGTGCTTATACGCACATTAAAGTTAAGTAACCGTTCACAGTGCCTCGTCCCTATATTAATTTAGAACTAAGACGCTTCGTGGCCAACCGTGCTGATTGGTTGTGCGAGTACTGCTATGTTGCAGAAGCAGACAGGTCTTCAGCTTATCAAATTGACCATATTATTAGCGTTAAACACGGTGGAGCAACAACAGTAGATAACCTTGCTTATTGTTGTATTTTCTGTAATCTCCAGAAAGGAACCGATCTGGGTTCTATTAATTGGCGTACTGGAGAACTTGTTAGGTTCTTTAGCCCACGTAGAGATTTTTGGGGAGAGCATTTTCGATTAGATGAGGCAGTGATTCAACCACAGACAGACATCAGAGAAGTTACAGTACGCATTTTTGATTTAAACAATAATGAGCGGATTATTTAACGGCAAGGATTGATGACAGTTGATCGATTTCCATCTCCATCTGCCTTACTCGGAATCTATGATGCACTGCAGGGGAGCGGCCTTGTTCCGCGATGCCCAGCAGGGGCAACTATTCAGTATTTTATCGACGGGAATGAGGCACTTTCCCTAGGCGCGATCCTCGGCTACGGCGAACTCGTCGCCTGCCATCTGATGACGCCGGAGTTTATCGCCAAACAGACGCCGCAGGAGATTCTT
>CAIVAU010000182.1 GCA_903903925.1 uncultured cyanobacterium | reverse complement strand
TAAATTGCTGGGTAGTGCGAGCCGGAAAGCTCGCTTCGTGAGCGAGACGCTCACACTACCAACCCATCAGAACTAATGACACGGACTACTAGTGCTCTGTCAAGATTAAATTGATGGGTAGTGCGAGCCAGAAAGCTCGCGTCGTGAGCGAGACGCTCACACTACCAACGCGTCAAAATGAATTTGACAGACCACTAGGACTAGAACTTCGCATTTTTCCATCCTGGTTCGTAGTTGCGCTTCAGCGATCTTTATTTTTGTATGAGAACAGCAAATCAATTTGATGGCGATACGTTGCATATCTGCCATGTTCAGTTTGCCCTTTCTGAAAGCAGACTCTTGATTATTATCATACTTTATTCTACTGTAGAAGAAAGCATTATTAGATTTTACAACAGTTGCTGATTTAGAAACTTGGTGGAATCAGCAATGAAATAATTAGGAGCGCCCCACGGGCGGCGCACCACCCGTTATGAATGAAAGAAACACCTCCTATTCCCTGCTCCCTGCTCCCTGCTCCCTCTTGTTTCTTAAAAGATTCACAGCTAGGCTTTGATATTTTTTGGAGACGTCTACCAATAGTCTTAATATGTCCCAACCACACTCTCTAGGATTAATCCTGTTGCTTTGCATATCCTTGTGTTCAGAAACAGTGAACGCCTCTCCCCAGCCGACACCCTTAACCCCAACCCCGCAACAGAGAACCCAAAGCAACACCTCAGACAGCAACCGTGCTGCGGCTGAAAAAGCAGAAGCAGAAGCCAGACAATTAGAGAAACAGAATGCACCTTTATCGAGCCAAGTCATTCCTAAATGGGAAGAAGCTCTAAAATATTGGCGTCTAGCAAAAGACCACAAAAAAGAAGCCGCAATTCTCTCTGAAATTGCTGGTCTTTACTTCTTGCGGGGAGAATATCCCAAAGGTTCCGAATATGCTCAGAAAGCACTACCTATTTGTCAATTATTGAAAGATACCACATGTGAGGCAGTAGCCGCTGGTTACCTTGCTGTAAATTACGACAGAATGGGAGAATATCAAAAAGCGATTGAGATGGCTCTAAAAAAGGTATCACTGCTTGGTGACGATCCTACGACTTTTACGTTCCTGGGACAGATTTACGGTAAAACAGGCGAAAAACAGAAAGCACTTGATTATTACAATAAAGCTTTAGCTTTCTGGAAACAAAAAGGCGATGCCATCAACCAAGCTGAAGAACTCGAATATCTTGCTCTTTTTTACAGTAGCTTAGGTGAAATTAATCAAAGTATTGAAACTATCGTCCAAGCTAATAGTCTCGATCCAGAATTTAAAAGAAAATCACTCCCTGCTTACGAAGTATTAAGAAACTTTAGTTGTGCTGATAAATTAGCAACAATCAAAAAACCTCCTAAGATTGACAAATCAGAGAGTTCGTCAAACCAACCAGCAACCCCTGATAATGATATTGAAAAAATCAAAGAACAAGCCCAAAAGTGGCGAAGGCAAGAAAATCTTACTTTGGAAGCATTGTCTCTATTGAAGCTTGGTTTGCTTCCATACAGAAGAATCGGGGAATATGAAAAAGCTCTTGAAGTTCTTCAACAACTACTAAAACTACGGAAAATGATGGGCGATAAGCCTGGAGAAGCAAAAACACTTACCTATATTGCTGAGATTTTAAACGAGCAAGGGAAAAAACAAGAAGCGATTAATTCCTTCAATCAAGCGTTAGACATTCAACGCCAGATTAAAACTCGTCCAGAAGAAGTATATACTTTGAATGCTCTCGGTGATGTTTACTTTTCTTTAGGGGCATATCCTGAGAGTTTAAAAGCTTATAATCAAGCATTATCCCTATCGCAAATTATTGGCAACCGTCGCCTTCAAATTACGACTCTGAGCAATATTGGTAGTGTTTATCGGAAATTGCAAAAATACCAAAAATCGCAGGATTATGCTGAGCAAGCTAATTTTATATCCCACGAAACGGGAAACTGTAATGATGAAGTCGGTTCACTCATTGATATTAGTAATAATTATATCAGTTTAGGTAATTATCAACAAGCGATGACAGTTGGCAATCATGCTCTAGATTTATCTCGTAATTTAGATGAATTAAAATTAGTCAGAGAAGCAACGGTACTTGAAATCCTCGCTAAAGTTGAGATTAAACAAGGAAATTATTCCAAGTCTTTAGAATACGCTCAAAGCGCCAGAAAAGTGGCACGAGAATCCGGATATAAGCAGAGAGAGGCGTATGCGTTGACTAACACTGCTCAAGCTTATGCAGCCCTCAAACAACCTGAAAAAGCCATAGAAGCCTATCAAGAACAACTTGCTCTCTATATTGAAATGGGCTTATCTTCTGAACAAGCCCAAAGTCTTTATAATATCGCCAAATTGCAACGCGAAAACAACCAACTCCCAGCAGCCCTCACCTAGATAGATCAAGCAATAAAAATCATCGAAAGCATCCGCCAAGAAGTCGTAAATCAAGACTTGCGAACCTCATTTTTTGCCACGGTACAAGATTATTATCGACTTAAAATTGACATCTTAATGGAACTCCACAAAAAAGAGCCGTCCTTAGGATATGATACCCAAGCCATTGAAACAAACGAACGTTCCCGCGCTAGGGGACTTGTAGAACTGTTAACCGAAGCACGCGCCAATATCCGCAAAGGTGCAAACCCTCAACTATTGGCAGAGGAAAGCCGCTTACAAGCCGAAATTGATGCTGTGGAAAAACTGCGGTTTGAGATAGTTAATAGTAATCAAATTAAAGACCCCATTTTTCAAGACAAGGCTGACACGTTAAAAGCAGAAATCAATGGACTCCTCAGCCGACAAAAGGAACTAGAAACAAAAATCCGTCAAAGTAGTCCGAAATACGCTAGCCTGAAGTATCCCAATCCTTTAACTTTAGCACAAATTCAGCAACAACTCAATCAAGATACGCTGCTGTTACAGTATTCCTTGGGTGAGGAACGCAGTTTTCTATGGGTGGTGAGTCCCAATTCTCTCGATAGTTACGAACTTCCTAAAAAACAAGAGATCGAGAAAAGCGCCATCAAATTATTTTGTTTAGTCAGCCAGAATCGTTCTAAACCCCCTTCGGTAACAAATAAAGAAAACTCCTGTACACCTATCAAGACTTCGGGTGTTGACCAAGCCGCTACCGAACTCAGTCAACTCATTCTCGCACCCGTGAAAGATAAATTGGGCACTAAACGCTTAGTTATTGTTGCTGATGGAGCTTTGCAATACATTCCCTTTGCCGCGTTGGCTGATCTAACCCCCCAACCGAGTACTTTGCCAAGGAAGGAGGAGAAGGACAAACTCCCGGTGATTCTGGGAGATAATCAGAGAGGAGGTATTAATGTTGACCAAAAAAATCCAGTATCAGCCGACAACTTTAACTACCAACCGCTATTCGTTAACCATGAAATAGTCAATCTACCTTCCGCATCAGCGATCGCCATTCAACGCCAAGAACTCGGTGCACGCAAGCAAGCATCCAAAGTCTTAGCTATCCTCGCTGACCCAGTATATAGTGCTACTGATGAACGAGTTACCAACCCGCAAAACAAACAACAAGAATCCCGCGATTTAGAGTTAGAACGCTCCGCCCTCAAACGTTCTGCTGATATTTTCCTTCCTCAAGGTTGGGGAAGACTTCGACATACTCGCACAGAAGCAGAGACAATTTTCAAACTCGTACCAGGAAGCGATCGCCAAAAAGCCTTCGATTTTGATGCTAACTATATGTGGGCTACGAGTAGCGCTTTAAATCAATTCCGCATCTTACATTTTGCCACCCACGGCTTTGTGAACGATGTAAACCCAGAGCTATCAGGTATTGTTCTTTCCCTAGTAGATCAACAAGGTAAAAACATCCGGGGATATCTGCGCTTAGAAGACTTATTTAACCTCGATTATCCAGCCAATTTAATTGTTCTCAGTGCCTGTGAAACTGGTCTAGGCAAGGAAATCCAAGGTGAAGGCTTGGTAGGCTTGACAAGAGGATTGATGTATGCAGGTGCAGAACGGCTGGTGGTGTCATTGTGGCAGGTTAATGATGAAGGTACATCCGTGTTTATGCAGGAATTCTACAAACAAATGTTGCAGCAAGGCAAATCAGCGAATCAGGCGTTGCGAGTGACGCAATTGAAAATGTGGCATGACGAGAAATGGCGTAATCCCAATTATTGGGCGGCGTTTACCTTCTTGGGTGAGTGGCGATGACTGTGACTTTACCTGCATTGACAGTCGCAGCACTACTACTGTGCTTCACCGATCAACGTAAATGCAGCCCAATCGTAAGGATCACCATATTGAAGCTTGGTAGCTAGCATTGCTTTTCTTAAGGCTGTAGCTTTGTCAGTATGTTGTCGCAAATTTTGATAAAATTTCGTCATCAGGAATTGAGTCGAATCATCGTGAACTGCCCACAACGAGACAATGACGCTAGGTGTGCCAGCGCTAATCAATGAACGCGATAAACCAATCACTCCATCACCTGTGATTTTTCCGCGTCCAGTATCGCACGCACTTAAGACAACTAATTCGGCATTCAGTTTTAAATCTAGAATTTCCTGAGATGTCAATAAACCTTCATTGGCTTGATTCACCTCCTTACCCCCAGAAGAGGCGTTTGGTGCAAGGGCGATACCACTGTTTAAACCTTGGACATCATCCAGTATGCCATGAGTTGCAAAGTGAACAATTCGTGCAAATGGCAAACGCTGCAATACTGTGGCTTTCGTTGCGTCCTTTCCAATCAGGGGTTTGGTTTTCAGTAGCGGTGCTATAGCATTTGCTTCTTTCTCTGCACCGGGTAATTGGGGTAACTGTTGTGGTGCTTCACCAATTTTTTCTGACACATACGGCATTGTTGGATTACCTACAACTAACGCATCTCCACTCCCTTTGTTTTGTTGATGGTTATGGGTTAAGCCTAATACCTGAATCGATGGTGATGTCAGAATGGTGTGTTTTTCAATCAGGTACTTACCACCCTCATCTTGCAATGCCGGAAACGGAACCAGGAATAAAGAACTTTGCGGGATAAAGATTACCCTGTCGCTCTCTTTTTTCGGTAAAAGGTCAGCAATGGGTTTAATTAATAATTCATGTAAGCGTTTGAATTGATTAGGTGCGTTGGGTTTGTCTTTGCCAGATACATAAATTCCGCCGCGACCTCTGACCCCGATAGATTCACGACTGGTAATCACTAACTGAGCTAAATTTGTATCATCTTTTTGCCACAGGGGTTTTAGGTCAGTTTTACGGAATGTCACTTCACCTGTTGGTTTTATAACCCAGATATATAGTTCTGATTCTTGAGATTGTTGTTTATCTGCAACTTTGAAGTCGTCGTAAATAATTGAATATTGAACAAGTGTGCTTGATTGCTGTTTAGCGATTTGTTTAATCTCCTGAATTGTTGGTGTTCCCTGCAAGGTTTTGAAGTTTAAACGAGATGTAAGTAACTCCACAAATGCCCTAGCACGACCACGTTCAGCAATTTCTAAAGCAGCGTCAGTTTTATTTTCGGAAATCAGGACTTTTTGTAAAATATTGTAAGTGTTGCGTTGGGTCTCAAAAATCGAGACTTTTTTGCGGTCTTCTAATTTACCTCGCAGAGACTCACGAACGGTTATTCCTTGGAATAAGGTTTTCTCTGAATCGGCAAGGTTACCTTTTTTGTAAAGAGCAAGACCAAGATTGTTCAAAGCTATCCCTTCGCTTTGACGGTCTTTAATCTCCCTCGCTATTGCCAAGTGCTGCTGTTCGTAGTCAATAGCTTTGGCGTAGTCTCCCAGAGATTCGTAGGCAAGACCAAGATTACCCAGCGCTGCCCCCTCGCTTTGACGATCTTTAATCTGCCTCGCTATTGTCAAGTGCTGCTGTTGATAGTCAATAGCTTTGGCGTAGTCTCCCAGATATTCGTAAGCATTCCCAAGATTACCCAGCACCTTCCCCTCGCTTTGACGGTCTTTGATCTCCCTCGCTATTGCCAAGTGCTGCTGTTCGTAGTCAATAGCTTTGGCGTAGTCTCCCAGAGATTCGTAGGCAAGACCAAGATTACCCAGCGCCGCTCCCTCACTTCTACGGTCTTTGATCTGCCTCGCTATTGCCAATTGCTGCTGTTGATAGTCAATAGCTTTGGCGTAGTCCCCCAGAGAATGGTAGGCAGCACCAAGACTACCCAGTGCCTTCCCTTCACCTTGACGGTCTTTGATCTGCCTCGCTATTGCCAACCACTGCTGTTCGTAGTCAATAGCTTTGGCGTAATCTCCCAGAGAATAGTAGACAAGACCAAGATTACCCAGCGCCGCTCCCTCACTTCTACGGTCTTTGATCTGCCTCGCTATTGCCAATTGCTGCTGTTGATAGTCAATAGCTTTGGCGT
>CAIVAU010000181.1 GCA_903903925.1 uncultured cyanobacterium | reverse complement strand
TTTCCCAATCCCCAATCCCCAATCCCCAATCCCCAATCCCCAATCCCCAATCCCCAATCCCCAATCCCCAATCCCCAATCCCCAATCCCATGTAAAATCCCACGACCTAAAGGTGTGGGAATAGCGCAAACAAGTTTTGTGAAAGTTTTACATTTGATCCAATTGCTTGCGAAGCGATTCCATCTCAGCATCAAGCACTTCATGAGATTTGGGAGCAGAGGTTTGTTGCGGCGGTAGTGCTTGTTGATTTGATGAACCTCCAGGCAGAGACAGTTGTGCTTTCATCGCTGCCAATTCATCATCCACGTCGCTGCTAGATTCCAACTCAGCAAATTGGCTTTCCAAATTTGTCCCAGCCAACTCTCCCGCCGACTGAGCTCGGGCTTCTTGGAGCATGACTTTTTCTTCCATCCGCTCGAATGCTGAGGTTGCACTGCTGGTATTCATACCACGCACCATGCCTTGGAGTTGCTCTTGGGCTTTGGCTGCGGTAATCCGAGCTTTGAGCATTTCTTTCTTGGTCTTTGCCTCAGAAATTTTGCTTTCCAACTGGATTAAGTTACGCTTGAGATTTTCAACTTGAACAGTTTGCTGATCTAAGCTAGCTTTCAGTGCATTTCCTGTTTCAGTAAAAGTCTTCTTTCGCTCCAGTGCTTGTCTTGCTAGGTTCTCATCACCTTTTTGCAGTGCTAACTGGGCGTTGCGTTGCCACTTGTTGATTTCATTTTGAGCGTCATTGTACTGTTTTTCGGTACGTTTTTGGGCAGCAATTGCCTGAGCAACTCCTTGACGCAGCTGTACCAAGTCCTCCTGCATTTCCACAACGGCTTGTTCCAGCATTTTTTCGGGGTCTTCGGCTTTGCTGACCAAATCGTTGAGGTTGGAACTGACTACTCGCTTGATACGATCAAATAATCCCATAACTTTATTTTTCCTTTTGCGATTTACGCGATTAGTTGGAGGAAAGTGTCTAGCTCGGCAGCAGCCGAGTTGTTAACTTTTTTACTATTTCGTCGTATTACTAATGTAATCTTTCCGTTCTGAATCAGTAACTCCTTTCATTACCTCTATTCTTAAGATATGTTCTAAACTTGGTCTTTGCCAAAGAAGGGAGCAGGGCGCTCCCTCTTAATATTTCAAGTTGGAAACCCCACTCAGCATTTCTTGCATTTTATATGACGCCTTAGCAGAACGGGCGCGAGCAATGTACATATCTTTTTTAGATTTCACCTCGGTCATTTTAAGCTCTAGAGTCCGCATATCCTTTTTCATCTGAGCCACTACAGTTTTTTGCTGCTCAATTTGATTCGAGAGGGTTGTAGCGGTTTGTTGATAAAATCGGCGTTTGGTGAGAGCGTCCCGAGCTAGCATGTCATTGCCTTGTTGCAAAGCCATTTGGGCACGGCGATACCACTCCTCTGCTGTTGACTGTGCTTGAACGACCTGCCGTTCAGTGCGCTTTTGCATGGCGATCGCTTGTGCTATCGCCTGCCGCAATTGCAGCAAATTATCGTGCATTTCCATGACGATAGCTTCCAGAAGTTTTTCTGGATCGTTGGCAGTGCTCATAAAACTGTTAAGGTTAGCGCTTACTACACGCTGGATACGGTCAATTAGTCCCATATCGGTTTCTCCATTGACTTTTTGCCCGAGGCAAGCCAGTTGGCTTCATATTTCACCAAAATCATAAAAATCAGCCCACCGCTTCTTGCTGAGGACTGAAGCGCCCCTGATTCTTCTCAGACTAGTTCACATATACTTGAAATTGTACTGTAGGGCGTACGGCTTACACCTTACACCGCTCCCTTCCAGATTCAGGCTATTGAATCCGTGCCTTGAATCCTTTTTCTTGTAGCTTTTGTAGCAGCTGTTGTGCTTTCTCTTTATCCTTAACGGCACCTAGATAAATAAATTTGCCGTCCTTAGATAAATAAGCATCAGGAATGACCTTCCTTGCAGAGGGCAAAGCCTGAAAATCTTGATTCTCGGCAACTATATGATAAAACCCATCCTTTGAGGGTTTAATTTCTGCATCTGGCTGTTGTGAGGACAGATTCGGGGTTACTGTTGTTGAGATTGACGGTGTTATGGTGGGAGTAACGGGCTGTACGTACGGTACTTTAGTGGCTAGACTTGTTGGCTGTGGAGTAGCAGATGGGTAAGGTGATGCAATGGTGATTGATTTAGGCTTCGGTTTTAAACCGACGACATCGTTTGGGTCTTTCACCTCCGGAAATTCGCTCTCCGCTAGATTAGGATACTTAGGTATAGGCGTAAATTGTGGCTCATGGCCAGTTTTGGTCTTATTCCCTTGTGCCTCTGTATTCTCCACTTGAGGAGGTGCATTTCGCTGCCACAATCTGCCTAGACTAAACTGCGGTAAGCTTTTGGGGTTAAACACGATAAAGCCGAAAGTCAGGCTCGCCATTAAGAGTAGCAGCATGGAGCCGATACCTAAGGGAGAAAGCAGACTGTTGCTGGAAATTGTTGGCTGCTCCGTGTTGGGTTGTGCTTCTGCCAAACTTCGTAGCAGTGCTTCAGAGGACTCCAAGAAGTCCTCTGGAGAGGTCGAAGAGTTGTTCGGCTCCTCAATCACCCTAGGCACGATACTGGTAGAATTTGATGTTAGTGTGGTTTGTGTTTTAACGCTCTGGGAGGTGGAAGGCATTTTGAGATTGTCAACTTCCTCCATTTTTGGTGTGACTGGCATCTCCTCTTGAATTTCTGGAGTGGATACCGATGGTGTGTTAGTGTTGTCGGGAATAGATAGTTCCTCTTGCTGTACAGAAGCAGCTTCAAATTTGTTTTCTTTCCCTTGACTATTTTCCTCCACTGTCGGCTTTCTGCCCTCTGTTGTACTGAGAACAGTCAACTGTTGAAGTTTAAGAAGAGTGGGACTGCCTACACGAGGTTGGCTGGGAGTTCTATATACAGTTCGTGTTCGTCGGTATCGTGCTAACTCTTGATCTAGTTTTACTTCTAAACTTGCCAGTGCTGCCGCTAGTGCTGGCTTCAACTCAGGTGTTTTGGAAGATTGAGCAGCCGACGTCGTCGTATCTACCAGGGGATTTTGACTCATTGCCTATCTGCCTCTAACCTTGACTGCCGGATGAATTTAAAGATAAATTTGTGCCTAACTCTTACGAAAATTATCGTAGATAATTTGCACAACCAAGCTGCAATTTTTGCACCTGTTTGGCAATATGTCGTTTAAATCCGTTAATGATATTTTAGGTGTTTTAGAGGTTCAGACTCAGGAGCAACCTTTTCAAATCTTGCTCAAGCGTTGGGCTGAAGTCGTAGGGGCAGTGGTTGCCTCTCATACTCAACCACTGTCAATTCAGCGTGACGTTTTGCGGGTGGCAACTTCTAGCGCTGCTTGGGCGCAAAACCTGACTTTCGATCGCCAGCGCCTGCTTTTAAAGTTAAATGAAAAATTGCCTATTCCTTTGGTAGATATTCGCTTCTCTACCGCTGGATGGCAACGTCCTAAAGACATCAAATCGGAGCAAAAAACCCTTTTGTCGTCCCAGCATCCCAGTTACCTAGGTAATGGTATGAGGATAGGTGGTGATGTGATATCTGCTACCAAGAACCCAAGTACTGTCTTTGAGCATTGGGCTAGAACGGTACAAGCGCGATCACATGGTTTACCTGTTTGTCCTCAATGCTACTGTCCTACTCCACCAGGCGAACTTCAACGCTGGCGTGTTTGTTCTCTCTGTGCTGCTAAACAGTTACCAATCAATTTTGATGGGGAATAGGGATTTTCAAAGGGTGTGGGGGGTGTGGGGGGTGTGGGGAGAATGGGCGCAAAGCAACCTCCTACACTCCCTACGCAATGAGTGAGAAATTCGGGTTTAAACCCACAACGCGCATTTTTCTGGTTTCTTTATTCCCTGCTCCCTGCTCCCTTCTTTTGTAATTTTATCTGCCCTTAGGAAGAAATTTTTTACTTCTTTACAAAGAACATAAATAACTTTTCAATTTTGCCACCTATATCTAATGACGCAAATAGCTCAAGCGGCAAAAGTGTTTCTTATGGCTGAAGTTGAAAACCTGAATAAATAGATATATTTAGTTTTAGCTTTGATCCCCAATAAGTTTTGGGCAAAATGTATGGGACACGAGGTTTTAAAACTTATGTGTCGCTTTGTTAACAAAAAAGTTGAAAAATATGACACAAAGCTAAAAAGATTATAAAGTTAATTTTTTCGTTGGGATCGCTAAAACATAGATGAAATCATGGTTTTTGGCTCTTATCCCTACTTAATGTATAGAAGCACAATAAAAGCAAGGAAATGTCACCCCTGGACGGCACATGAAACACACCAAATTATTAACTACTGCCTGTCGATATTGTCATTATTACAAGCCAGAGGGACGTCGTGGCGGAGTTTGCCAGCAGCTGGGAGCGCCAGTTCAAAGCAGCTGGAAAGCCTGTGCGTTAGCACTTCCACCTTTTGCACCTTCATGGGAAGGTTTAGAAGAATCTTGGAGTTTGCCAGATGCAACACCAGTCTTAGCGTCAAGTTTCAATAAATCTTCACTTACTGTTCTAGAAGAGACAGTTGTATCTTCTTCGTGTGAACAGGCTAAAACAGAGGCAGTGCTAATTTAGCTCTATGCCTGTTCAATAGACTAGGAAAATCTTAAATTCAGTGAAATACCATTTTAATCGGGTTTCTAGAAACGTCAATACCCATTTTCAGCCATTTACCCTGAGTACAAAACGTCAGAATACAGAAGTTAGAATTGTTAAAGAATCACGAGACAAAAGGAACCACCTTTCACTCTCGATATAGATACCAAAAGAAAGATAAATTCTGACTCCTGACTCCTGACTCCTGACTCCTAACTCCTGACTCCTAACTCCTGACTCCTGACTCCTGACTCCTGACTCCTGACTCCTGACTTTATGGTAACCAAGGATATTGGCGAAAATTAGGTGGGCGTTTTTCCAGAAACGCTTGTTTTCCTTCAGACCCTTCTTCTGTCATGTAATAGAGTAAAGTCGCATTTCCTGCAAGTTCTTGCAGACCAGCTTGACCATCACAGTCAGCATTAAATGCTGCTTTCAGACAGCGAATGGCGATCGGGCTTTTTTCTAAAATCTCTTGTGCCCACTGGATACCTTCTGCTTCTAGTTGTTCCACTGGGACAACGCAATTAATCAATCCCATTTCCTGGGCTTGCTGGGCACTATATTGGCGACAGAGAAACCAAATTTCTCGTGCCTTTTTTTGTCCGACAATTCGGGCAAGATAGCTTGCACCAAAACCACCATCAAAACTGCCGACTTTAGGACCAGTCTGTCCAAAAATAGCATTATCTGCGGCGATAGTAAGGTCACAAATCAAATGGAGGACGTGTCCTCCACCGATCGCATACCCAGCGACAAGAGCAATAACTACTTTCGGCATAGAACGAATCAGGCGTTGCAGATCTAGCACGTTCAAACGGGGGATACCATCATCGTCCACATAACCCGCTTGTCCCCGCACACTTTGATCTCCTCCTGCACAAAAGGCATATTTTCCGTCGGTGTGTGGGCCTGCACCAGTAAATAACACAACGCCAATCCTAGTGTCTTCGCGGGCATTACAGAAAGCATCGTACAGTTCAAATACGGTTTTGGGACGAAAGGCGTTGCGTTTGTGGGGACGGTTGATCGTGATTTTAGCAATGCCGTCTGTTTTGTGATAAAGGATATCTTCGTAGATTTTAGCCGATTGCCAGTTAATTTGCATTTCCACCATGGAGTGATACTTCAGCTTGAAAATTGTATCTTAGGGTGGGCTATACCGACTCATAACTGTGCCACCATGATTTTATATGAGTAAAAATAAAGAAGCTTTCTATGGCAGAACAGAAAACCGATGCCCTCTCGGTAGATAATTCCTTAATCGATCCCCAAACAGACCGACTGGGATATGCACCCTTTGCCAAATATTTGGCAGACAGTATTTGCAAAATGACCATTACCCAAGGATTTGTGATTGCAGTCTATGGTTCTTGGAATTCCGGCAAATCAACATTGATGAACTTTATAGTTCACTATCTCCAGCAACAGCCAGAAAACGAGCGACCAATTATTGTGCCCTTTAACCCTTGGTTATTTTCTGGATCTGAAGATATTACAAAGCGCTTTTTTGAGCAAATTCAAAACGTTTTAAGTAAAATATCATCAGTGTCGAAAACCTTAAGGGAACGAATAGGCGATTTTGCTAAGGCTGTTGGAGAAACTTCTCTGCCTTACGCTGAAGCTGGTAAAGCAGTAGCAACATTATTTGACGCTCAGCAAAAGGACGCTTCTGAGTTAAAAGAAGAAGTTGAAGACACATTAACAAAGCAGCAGCAACGAATAGTCGTAGCAGTTGATGATATTGATAGGCTTCCTCCAGAAGATATCAAACAGCTATTTCGCCTACTGAAAGCAATTCCAAGTTTTACTAACGTTGTCTATCTTCTGTTTTTTAATAAAAAAATTGTCATAAAAGCACTTACAGAAACTCAGGAAAAACCTGAAAATTACATAGACAAAATTGTTCAAGTTTCTTTTGAATTACCATTTCCAGACAAAACTTCACTCCGGAGACTACTGTTTGAAAAACTTGATCGTATTATGATCGATATACCAGAAAAAAGTATTCCACTTTGGCAAATATATCTTTTGCCTTTTCTAGTAGAGTCAAGATCATACAGTCTATTCAAGTACATTTTTTCCCAATTGGAAGTCTCTTTACCAAAAGACTTATTTGATCCAGTCTACTGGAACAAGATTTATTATCAAGGAATAGACTATTTTATTACCGACCTCCACGATATTTTGCGTCTGATTGATACTCTCTCCCTAACATATCCGATAGTGAAGGGTGAAGTGAACCCCGTGGATTTTATTGCACTGGAATCGCTACGAATATTTTGCCCAATTGTATACGACATCATCCGTAAAAATAAAAATGCTTTTATCGGAGATGACGATTATTCTTTAGATGAAATCAAAAGTTTCCACAATTCCTGGATAGCTGAGCTTCAAGATGAGGATAAACAGCATATTAAAAAGTTACTCATGCTCCTTTTTCCTAAATTAGAAGCTGTTTGGGGTGTTAGATCCTACGAAAAAAAACAAGAGTCAGAATGGTGCAACAAACTGAGTATATCCTGCCCAGAGAAATTTTCTATCTACTTTCGTTTAACTTTATCAGAAAGTACATTATCTAATGATCACATAGAAGCTATTCTTACTTCAGCTTTTGATGCAAAGGCATTTGGAGAGAAGCTTACAGAACTTGTGAATCAAATACGTCCTGATGGTACTACACAGGTAAGAGCATTTCTAGAACATCTGGAAAATGACACTGAACAAGAAATTCCTGTAGACATTATTCCTGCAATTGTACAAGCTTTTTTTGATGTCGGCGAACTATTGTTGCATCCTGAAGATGAGCCCACAACAATGTTTGATGTTGGTAATGAAACAAGAATCAATCGCATTATCTCACAGTTGTTAAGTCATCTAGACAAAAATACACGTTTTCAGGTGTTGAAGACTGCGATCGCCCAAGGTAAAGCATTATCAATCATCATTAATCAAGTAGAAACTTTAGCTGAGCAACAAATATCTCTTCCAGAAGACGGATGGCTTATTAGCACGCAGCATCTTAATGAACTGGAAGAAATTGTTGCCAAAAGGCAGCAAGAAATAGATTTTTTTACCCGTGTTTGTTGAGAACACTCCACGGGCGGCGCACCACCTGTTATGAAGGTCAGAAACATTGCCATTCCTTTAAGGACAGGGAGTGTGGGGAGAGGGGGGGGAGTAATGTCTTCCTCACCTTCTTTTCCTTTCTTACCTCCCACACCCCCCACACTCCCCGTATTTCTCAGGAGCCAACAGTAACAGTGTATGACAACGTAAACGGCTTAAAATTGGCTCCAGATTTTGGACTACCGCTGAACTCCAGTTCATAAGTTCCTACCTTGGAAAATATGATCTCGGCTCCGGGAATATCTTTATACTGCTCGGCTGTTACAGCATGCAAAGGAGGCTTCAGTAGCGGAGCATCGCTTTCATTATGAGGGTTAGGATAGACAGCCAACTGACATTTACATTGAGAAAGGCGAATGAGTTGCCCTCCTTTACGGGTAAGCACGATCCAAGCATGAGCCGTTTGACGTGCTTGCGGATTGTCATGGGGTTCTATATGCAGCAGACCGCCTACATCTCCCGATACCTTTTCGGTATGAGCAGCAACTGGTGTAGCAATTAGAACTGAAAGCAAGAACCATCCCAAATATTTATCTAAACTGCGGTAGAGCATGGAATCGCTAAAAGTGAGTGAAGTGGTCTGGGCTGATGAGGGAGAGACGGCTGAAACAAAACTAAACATTTTCGCTACTATGTCCCTCCCTAAATTCAGCACAGGGTATTCTGAGTGACAGTGAATAACCATGTCAAAAGACAAGCTGTCAAACTACCGATGTTCTGTAAACTTACCTAAATTCTCCTGGCGCCACTTGGCATCTGCTTTACGATTCGTCCGCAACTCTAAAACCCTAATCCCTGTGGTTGGAAGTGGATTTAATCTTGAGATCAACTGCTCCCAAGAAGTCATCAATTCATGTTCGATTCCATAAGTTGTAGACAATTGAGCAAAATCAATGTTCTGCGGGGTAGCAAAAAATTCTTCAAATGGTGGGTCAAATTTGGCAATAGGTAACATTTCAAAAATCCCACCACCATTGTTGTTAATTAATACAATTGTTAAATGTCCAGCAAACTTATTTCTGATGAGAAATCCGTTGGTGTCGTGCAATAAAGCTAAATCTCCTGTTAGCATGACACTGCTTTGATGGCAATGGGCGATTCCCAAACCAGTGGATAATGTACCGTCAATGCCATTCGCACCCCGATTGAACAAAGGTCGAAGCCCTGAATGACTCGGTTGCCAAAAAAATTCTACATCCCGTATCGGCATACTGTTGGCGATAAATATGGGCGTCCCTGGTGGTAAAGTCTGAGAGAGTAACCAAGCTGCTTTGCCTTCAAATAACTCTTCCATTGTCGCCAGGGTTTGGTCAATAGATGCTCTCACTTTCGCTTCTAGTTGACACCAGTGCTGAAGATAAACAGGGGATGAAGGAGAAAATACCTCCCCTGCTATTCCCTGAGCTAGCTGTTGTACGGATATTCGCAGATGAATTGTCCTACCATGGAGAGGATCGAGGTTTTGGTCACTGGGGTCAATAACCCATCGCCTAGCTTGGTTGGTTTTAAGCCAGGTACGCAGCACCGCACTAGTAGGCATTTCACCAATTTGAATCACCATTTCGGGTGCTAGTTCTTTTGCCAATTCAGGATTCCGCAAAATTAGGTCATAGGTGGAAATGATCTGGGGATTGAAATCGGCATAATTTCTCACAGGGGAGAGTCCCTCAGCTAACACCGGCCATTTGAGAGTTTGAGAAAGTTGAGCGATCGCCCGACAATACTCAATAGGTTGTTGTGGTTGGGCAACACCGGCGACGATGATTCCTCGATCGGATTTTAGCCAGTCGTGGAGAGGCGGAACTCGCAGTTTAGGGGGTAAGGGGGAACTTGAGGTTCCCTCTGGGGATAAGCTTGTTATTCCAGCAAAAAAGTCTTCTGGGTGAAACTGAGACTGTAACTCTAGAAAGGTATTTGCATCAATAAGAGGTGCGAGGGGGTCGCGAAACGGAATATTTAAATGCACTGGGCCAGGGACGGGAGTTTGCGATCGCTCCCACCCATGAATCATCATTTGTCGCAAGTAGGCTAGCATTTCCATGTTTGGCGAGGGCAAAGCTAACTCTGCTTGCCAGTTAGGATAATTGCCATATAATTTCAACTGGTCTATAGTTTGTCCAGAGTGACAATCTCGCAATTCTGGTGGTCTGTCGGCGGTAAACAGCAACAATGGTACACGACTTTCTTTGGCTTCTATGACCGCTGGATAGAAATTTGCTCCCGCTGTCCCAGAAGAGCAAATCACTGCTGTGGGTCGTCCTGTTGCTTTAGCGACTCCCAAGGCAAAAAAGGCAGCGGAGCGCTCATCAAGAATTGAAATGACTTCAATTTGTGGTGTAAGCTTGGCAAAAGCCACTGCTAGCGGTGTGGAGCGTGAACCAGGACAAATTACCGCACAAGTTAATCCTAGGCGCTTTAATGTCTCGGCAAAAATTGACGCCCATACAGTATTTATGTTTCTAAAATCTATAGTCATTAATCATTAGCAAATGGAAATTTTTCTGGACTGCATTTATTCAACCGGAATTCCCTGCTATGACCAAGAACAGGGTGTGGGGTGTGGGGTGTGTGGGAGGTGTGGGAGAATTATTTATACTTTTTTTCCAAATTTTAAATTTTTAAACACAGATTTTATGTATGCTATATCGTATGATAGTGTAATTCTGCCGGATGTGTTCTTACGATATCGATTATCATTAGATTATTCTCTTTTTTATTTAAAATAAACCTTTGTAAATAAGCAATTTTAGCATGATCGGCTCAAGAATAATAGTTGTAGAGGATGAAAAAAACCTAGCTTTAAATATTAGAAATAGTTTACAAAATATAGGATATACTAACACAGAAATTACCGATTCTAGTGAAGAGGTACTAAAAAAAGTAGCAGAAACTAATCCAAGTTTAGTATTAATTGATATTTCTCTAACCGGAAAAATCAATGGTAAAGAAATAGCAAATATGATTGGCAGTTGTTTTGAAATACCAGTCATTTGCATAACAGATTACTTGGAAATGTCTAATTTAAATAGAAATTCGTTAAATGAGCCGCTTAGTTATATTCTCAAACCAGTTGCTGAAAAAGACTTACACGTTGCCGTAGAAATCGCGCTTTATAAGCACCAACTTGAAAGGAGATTGCGGGAAGAAAAGCAGAGGCTTATGGCAATTATAAATAGTATGAGCTGTGCAGTAGTGGTCACGGATACCAATGGCTATATCCAAATGATGAATCCACTGGCAGAATCACTGACAAATTGGCAGCAAAATGAAGTATACGGAAAAGATATAGCAGAAGTATTAAGCCTAGTTGACAAAGATTCAGGAGAAGCGATTGGAAATTTAGCCAAAAAAGTAGTGGAAGTAGGTACGGTATTAAGAATACCGGAAAATTGTATTTTAATTGCTAAAGATGGTACTGAAATCCCAATTGGAGATAGTGTTGCACCTATCCGCAATCAAGACGGTAATATTACTGGTGCAATTTTGGTCTTTCAAGATATTACTCAACGCAAACAGACAGAGGCACAACTACACCGCAATGCTTTTTATGATGCCCTAACAGCGCTACCCAATAGAGTTTTATTCCACGATAGATTGAAACAAGCATTTGAGCGTAGTAAACGACGGAATAATTATCGCTTTGCTGTACTGTTTTTGGATTTAGATAGCTTTAAGGAGATTAATGATCGTTTTGGGCATGGGATGGGGGATGATGTGTTAGTTGCGATCGCCCGCCGCTTAGAGTCGAGCTTACGTAGTGGCGATAGTGTTGCACGATTTGGTGGCGACGAGTTTACGATTCTCTTAGAAGAAATTAAAGATGTTACTGATGCTACAAATGTAGCTAAACGTATTCAAGATACCTTAAAATTGCCACTTCATATCAATGGACATCAGATGTTGATCACAGCCAGCATTGGTATTGCTTTAAATAGTAGCAGTTATGATCAGCCAGAAAGCTTACTACGAGATGCTGATATCGCTATGTATCACGCAAAGAAACAGGGAAAGGCTTGTCATGCAGTATTTACAGTGGGGAGTGGGGAGTAGGGGACAGGAGGCAGAGGGTGATCGCTTTTTGAGTTTGTCAGATATGCTAATAACAGCAGTTCTTATCCTGAAAAAATGACGGCAAGTACTCCCACAATTCTCGCACTGGATTTTGATGGTGTCATTTGTAACGGACTGATAGAATATTTTCAAGTATCGTGGCAGACTTATTGTCAAGTTTGGTCGCCAGCTCATCAGACACCACCAGATGATTTAGCGTCTAAATTCTATCGGCTTAGACCTGTGATTGAAACAGGTTGGGAAATGCCGATTTTAATTAAAGCGTTAGTTGAGGGAATTTCTGAAGAAAAAATTCTTCAGGACTGGGAAGCGATTTCTCAAAAGATTTTACAAGAAGATAATCTTGACTCAACAGAACTTAGCAGTCAGCTAGACAAAATGCGGGATAATTGGATCACTGGAGATTTAACTGGTTGGCTCAGCTTGCATAGATTTTATCCAGGTGTAGGAGAGAAAATCAAAGCAACGACTGTCAGTACACCGCTATACATCATTTCCACTAAAGAAGCGCGTTTTGTACGGCTACTATTAGAACAACAGGGGGTTGCTCTAAACAGAGAAAATATTTTTGGCAAAGAAGTGAAGCGTCCAAAATATGAAATTCTACGAGAATTAATTCAGGATGCAGGGACTTCGCCAGAAATATGGTTTGTAGAAGACCGACTCAAGACGTTACAGTTAGTCAAACAGCAACCAGGCTTAGAGGATGTGAAGCTCTTCCTTGCAGACTGGGGTTATAATACCACTTCCGAAAAAGTGACTGCCCAAAATGATCCGCGAATTCAACTATTATCACTTTCTCAGTTTGCCAAAGATTTTTCTGAGTGGATTTAGACCTAGTCAAGCAAGAAGCAGGCGATCTCGCTTCTGTCTATTGACCTAAAATAATTTTAGGAAATGTATCTAGAGTTATACAATTTGGATTATATTTTATACAATCTCATGATCAAAAGACTCCACCCTTAACCCCTAGGTTAATCGGACGGGCTTGATATTAGGCGTCTATAGTAAACCCGAAATTCACTAATGAGCTAGTGGGATTTGGGTATTTTTTGACTGGGAAGGGAGTAAGGTATTTTTAAACTAGGGTTATCTACGTCAATTTCATTAGGTTCCAATTTTACCTAAGTCTTCTCCAAGTTTTTATCAACTTAGAGAGGAGGTTCTGTAAATAATCTTAGAAACATACCAGGAAAAATGAAAAATATTAAGTTTAAATCTCGTATATTACTAGGATATGTAATCCCTGTTTTATTATTTCTTATTTTAGGTGTGACTGTGTACTCAACTGTTGTCAATAAAGGAAAACGACAAGAAGAAGTAGAACAGGCACAAACCATTATGATCAAAATGAATCAGTTAGCTTTAAGTCTATCAATGATGCTTCCGTCTGCCAGGGGGCGGGTCGTTTTCTCTCAGACTCAAAGTTATCAGTATTATGAACAAGTTCATGAGCATGGACTCCAAATTTTTCAGGAAGTATCCCCAGAGTTAGAGCAATTGATTCAAGATCCTAAACAGAAAGAGGCTTTGAGTATCCTATTAACGAAAGCCAACACATTTACAGAAGGCGCTAAAAAAGTTTTCAGCCTAGTCAAAACAGGTCAAATGAATCAAGCTACAAAGCTAGCTGATGAGTTGCATTTGAACGATATTGATGAGATTCATGATGAATTTTTTGCGCAAGAGATAGCAGTTCTGACGAAGAAACAAGACGAGGACAAAGCTGCTGGAACCTTTTTAATCTTAGTGATTGTATTTGGTACTTTAATATCTGTCATTGCCACATTAGTATCAAGCTTGTGGATCACCTTAGGAATTAATCAGAAACTTCAGCAATCAGCTAGTGAAATCACAGCTTCTTCTAGTGAAATTGCGGCTACTATAGAACAGCAAGAACGTGTCACTAGTCAGCAAGCTAGCTCAGTGCATGAAACTACTACCACTATGGATGAACTGGAAGCCTCTTTCCGACAGTCAGCGGAACAAGCCAAAGCTACTGTTGCTGCAGCACAACAAGTACTTCAGCTTACAGAAAATGGAACCAAAGCAATAGAAGAAAACCTGGAAGGCATGTTTACCCTGGAAAAGAAAGTGGGGGTGATTGCTGAGCAGATGGTACATCTTTCTGAGCAAGCCAATCAAATTGGCATGATCTCTCAGTTTGTTTCTGACTTGGCTAACCAAACTGATATGTTAGCCATGAATTCAGCAGTTGAAGCTGCCCGTGCAGGAGAGCATGGGAAAGGCTTTTCGATAGTTGCTAATGAGATTCGCCGATTGGCTGACCAGAGTCAACGTTCTGTTGAAAAGATTTATACCTTGGTTTCAGAGATCCAGAATGCGATTAATTCTACTGTGATGGTGACAGAGGAAGGTACGAAGACAGTAAAGACAGGGGTAAAAATCGCTCAAAAAACAGAGCAAACCTTTGCTGGTGTAGAGGAAGCTGTGACCGCAGTGGTCTTGAACAATCAACAAATCTCACTGAATCTCAAGCAACAATTAGATGCTATTCAACAAGTTGTTCAAGCAATGGATTCTATTAATAAAGGGGCAAGAGAAACTGCTAGTGGCATCAGTCAAACCAGAGTAAGTACTCAGCAACTTAATAAAGCTGCTTTGAATCTCAAGGAGATAGTGTAGGGTGTGGGGTGTAGTCAGTAGATAACCAACAACTAACAATTAACTTATGACCAAAGAAGAAAAAACAAAAAACTTTAGTTGTGGGATACAAGCCCACTTAAAAAAAAGATGTATTTCGAGACGCGCAGCCCAAGAAATACGGCATCCTTGCTTCAATCCCACAGATGGGTGTCATGGGTTTACCTGCTCCCTGCTCCCTGCTCCCTGCTCCCTCTGAACAATAATTAATCATGATAATAGAAGACGAAGAACTCCGGAATCTTTATAAAATTTCTAGTGAAGAACATTTGCAGAAACTGGAAACTGGGTTGTTGCATCTTTTGGAGGAAAACCAAGATGAGGAAATGTGGGAAGAGTTGCGGCGGGAAGCCCACAGCCTTAAAGGAGATTCTCGAAGTATCGGTGTAGAAACTGTAGAAGTCCTCAGCCATCAAGTCGAAAAGATTTTGTTGGGCATTCAAAGCCAACAAATAGCTTTTACTCTGGATGTGGGCGATCGCCTGTTTCAAGGATTGAATGCGATAGGTCTTTTAGTGCAGGAAGCTGTGACGGGTGAATCCAGTGGGGTTGAGACAGATGAAATTCTTGACCAGTTGATGGCAGTCATTTTGCCATCTCAACAGCTACAGAGTACTCCCCAAGTTGTACCAACCTTTATCCAAGACGAAGAACTCCGGAATCTTTATCAAATTTCTAGCGCGGAACATTTGCAAAGACTGGAAGTTGGGGTGCTGCATCTTTTAGAACACCCCGACGAAGAAGCGCTGTGGGAAGAGTTGTGGCAGGAAGCCCATAGCCTCAAAGGGGACTCTAGAAGCGTCGAACTAGAAACTATAGAAGTTCTTTGCCATCAAGTCGAAGAAATTATCTTGGGGATAAAATGCCAACAAATTACCCTGACTCAAGAAGTAAGTGGTTGTCTGCTGCAAGCATTGAATGCAATTGGTCTGTTAGTGCAGGAAGCTGTCACTGATCAGCCGAGTGGGGTTGATACATATGAAATTCTTGACCAGTTGATAGAAATCATTTTGCTACCTCAACAGCCACACCTGGAACACCTTCTTTTACATGGATCAAATCTAGAAGAAGACGAAGAACTTCTCAATATTTATAAAATTTCTAGCCGAGAACGGTTGCAGAATTTTGAAACTGGCTTGCTGCTTTTAGAAAGGTATCCAGATGATGCTACAACTTTGGAAAATTTGCTGCGGGAAGCACACAACTTCAAAGGAGACTCCAGAAATGTTGGAATAAAAACTGTAGAAACGCTGATTCACCAAATTGAAGAGATTCTCTTAGGCATTAAAAGTCAAGAAATTGCTCTCACCCCAGAGGTGAATGATTGCTTGTTTCAAGGATTAGATGCCATTAGCAACCTGATCCAAGAAGCCTTGACAGGTCAACCAAGCGGGGTTGACATGGCCCAAATGGTGAAGCAATTCATGGAAGTTATTTCTACACCAACTGTCTCTACACCAACTATTGAGGAATTTATCCAAGTTTATCAGGAATCTCCTTTCCTTGCTGCTCAAATTCCTGTAGAAGCAGAAACTCAAGACTTACCGTCTCCTTCCTTAGAAGTTGGAGAACCCTACCGCATTGATAGTATTCGCGTTGAAACTCGCCATCTTGATGCTTTGATGGTACAAGCCGAGGAACTAACAGTTACTAAAATTGCTATAGCTCATACTACCGCTGAAATTGAAGAGCTAATAACCCTGTGGGAAGATTGGAAAGCTTTTTATAACCAAAGGAAATATTTTGCTTCTTCTTCTTTGATCACCAATCCCTACGAGGATCGCCTAGAAAAAATTGTTAACTCTCTGAGAACTTCCATTCAAGAAAACAGGGCAAGACTAGAGATTATCACTGAGGAGTTCAGAGACAAAATTCGTACTCTACGGCTTCTTCCTCTATCTACCATGTTTCAGTTATTTCCCCGCGTGGTGCGGGATTTAGCAAGACTTCAATCAAAAGAGGTGGAATTAATCATTGAAGGAGGAGAAACAACAGCTGATAAACATATCCTTGAAGAAATTAAAGATTCCTTAATGCATATGATTCGTAATGCTGTGGATCATGGCATTGAAACTCCTACCCAGAGAGAAAGACTCGGCAAACCGACCGTCGCCAAGATTTGGCTAAGAGGCTACCAAGCTGGTACTAACATTGTGATTGAAGTAGCAGATGATGGACGAGGGCTAGACATCGAGGCGATCAAACAAACTGCTGTTAAGCGTGGATTATGCAGTTCAGAAGAACTGGCAACTATGACTCCAAGTCAGATTTATGCCCTGATTTTGTCTCCTGGGTTCTCAACCCGGACTTTGATCACGGAAATTTCTGGCAGAGGTATCGGGCTAGATGTATTACGTGCTAGCGTCGAAAAGTTTAAAGGTAATATCCAAATAGAATCAACCCCCGGCCAAGGAAGCACCTTCCGTATACACCTCAGCACAACCTTAACAGTTGTCAAAGTCTTGCTGATAGAAGTTCAAGGTATTGTTCATGCCCTACCCATTGAATTTGTCCAAACAACTGTACTTGTTTCCCAAGAACAGATTTTTACTCTTAAAGGCAAAGCAAGTATTGCCTTTGAAGGACAAGATATTTCTGTTGCGAACTTAGCTGATGTATTAGAACTCTCAAACTCTCACGCCTATGCATTCACGCCTAAAGTCGAGCAACAAAAAAGCAATTTTCAACCTTGTATTTTGCTGAAGGTTGGAGAAGAACGAGCCGGATTTTTTGTTGATCGCCTCTTGGATACTCAAGAGGTCGTTATGAAACCTCAAAGTCAGTTATTGAAGCGAGTGCGTAATGTCACTGGCGCAACTATTCTTCCCACAGGGAAGGTTTGCATGATTCTTAACCCTTCAGATTTACTCAAATCATTGCAAAAGCCCTACAAGTCTTTAGGATCTGAATTAAGAGAGGTTGCCAAAAAATCAGTTATTCTTTTAGTAGAAGATTCAATCCCCGTTCGCATCCAAGAAAAACGGCTCTTGGAAAAAGCTGGGTATGAGGTAGTAGTCGCTGTGGATGGATTAGATGGTTATAACAAATTAAAGACCCGTCATTTTGATGCAGTGTTATCTGATGTAGAAATGCCCAATTTAGACGGGTTTTCACTCACTGCCAAAATTCGTCAGCATCAAGAATACAGCAACTTGCCAATCATTCTGGTCACAACCCTTGCTTCAGATGAAGATAAGAGAAGAGGGGCAGAAGCAGGAGCTAATGCCCATATCATTAAAGGTAAATTTAATCAAGCTTCTCTCTTAGAAATATTAAAAAAACTTGTTTAGTTGTTGATTGTGAGTGGAATGTCAATTCGAGTTCTTTTAGTCGAAGATTCACAGATTGCACTAGTTATTTTGAAAAGAATTTTGAACTCATCATCACAAATTGAAGTGGTGGGAGAAGCTGGTAATGGCTTAGAAGGTTTGTCGCTAATTCCCCAAGTTCAACCAGATGTTATTTGTACAGACCTCCATATGCCTAAGATGAATGGTCTGAAGTTTATAACTGAAGTCATGGCGCTCTATCCTCGACCTATTTTGGTAATTAGTGTCTCAGTGCAGAAAGATGATACTCATCAGATTTTTCAACTTTTAGATGCAGGAGCAGTAGATATTTTCCCTAAGCCAATAGCAGGACTGACAATAAATAATGAAATGCTTAAACAGGAGTTGATCAATAAGGTTAAAATTTTATCTGGAGTCAAGGTATTTACGAAAAAGAGGAAGTCTCTTTCTTCATCCATCAGCCTGGAAGCAGAAAATATTTCGGCTTTTTCTTCTAGTTTATACCCGAAAATCAAAGTAGTTGTTATTGGTGCATCTACAGGTGGACCCCAAGCTTTAGAGGAACTTTTTACTCAGTTACCATCGAATTTTCCTGTGCCAATTATTTGTGTGCAGCACATTTATCTTGGTTTTTTACAAGGACTAATCGATTGGTTAGCTAGGATTTGTCAATTGCCAATTTATATTGCTCAGCCGGGGGATAGACCAAAGCCAGGAAGGATTTATTTCCCACCAGAAAAGCAGCATTTAGAACTGGATGCTCAAGGTCGATTTGTCTACTCTGATGCACTACCGGTGTTAGGACATCGCCCTTCTATAACAGTCACATTTGAGTCTGTGGCAAAGTTCTATGGTAAAGCAACAGCAGGAGTATTGTTAACTGGTATGGGTAGAGATGGTGCAGAAGGAATGCAGGCGATCGCTCAAGCTGGTGGCTTTACCGTTGCTCAAGATGAAGCCACCTCTGTCGTGTTTGGTATGCCTAAAGAAGCAATTAACCTGGGAGTTGTAAAACAGGTTTTGCCAATTCAGGCGATCGCACCAATGCTACTGGCTTTGTTTCAACATAAGTTATCCAAAGATTGAGGGGAGCAAAACAATTCAAAATTCAAAAAGGGAGTGGGAGAGTAAAGTGAAAAATGTAGAGCATTTAAGTGGAGAGTTAAGACAAGCTTTTATCAGGTTAATTGCCAAATATACTGGATTAAAAATTAGAGAACGAGAGCAAGCAGCTTTAACAGAAAAAATTTTTTTAAGGATGAAAGCTCTTAAATTAGCTATTCCAGAAAAATATTATTTATTTCTAGAAGAGATTACAATAGATAGCTTTAAAGAATGGCGAAAACTTGCCGTTTTGCTAACTAACACAGAGAGCTATTTTTTTCGAGATCAAGGACAATTTAATGTTTTACGGAATCATATTTTTCCGGAAATAATTAAACGTAACCGAAATCATAGAACAATTCGTATTTGTAGTGCTGGATGTTCATCTGGAGAAGAACCTTATTCTCTTGCTATTGTCCTCAGGGAAATAATTCCCGATCTAGACCAATGGAATCTTGTAGTTTTTGGGGTTGATATCAATCAAGAAGCATTAAAAAAAGCAGAAGCAGGTATTTATACTTCTTGGTCATTTAGAAATTTTAATGTAGAAATAAAGCAGCAGGATTTTCTGGTAATTAACGATCAATATTTCATTTCTCGGCAAATTAGGCAAATGGTTAAGTTTTTAAATCTAAATCTAGTCAAAGATGCACTTCCTCAAAGTTCCTCTCAGCTAAGAGATCTTGATTTAATTGTTTGTCGTAATGTTTTTATCTACTTTGAAACATCAGCTATAGCGCAGGTTTTAGACAAATTTTACCATACTCTACAACCATTAGGATATCTTCTCACAGGTCATAGTGAACTTTCCGGTCAGAATTTAAGCCAGTTTCAGACACAGGTCTTTCCAGAATCACTCATCTATCAAAGACTATAAGATTTTTACCAAGAAATACAATGAAACAACATTCTTATCTAACCTTTAGATTAAATGAGCAAATTTATGGCATTAGTACAGTTTATGTTGAAGAGATTTTTGCGCTACCTGAACTGACAACAACTTTTACAGCCTTTGTTGGCATCGTTGGTACAGTTAATCTCCGAGGAAATATCTTGCCAGTTGTAGATCTTAATCTTCGCTTTGGTCATCCAACATCAGACTATTGCTTGACAGATAGCCTGGTGGTTTTAAGGTGCGAAGAATTACGAGTGGGAATTATTGTTAATAAAATCTGTCAAATAAAAAGCCTCTCTACAGAAGAGATTATTACTGAGCTTTTTGATCAGCAAGAATTGTTAGGAGTTGAGCGAAAGAAAGTTATTGCTGGTATTGCCAGAAATGGAGAAGACACTTTCATCCTCACTCATCCAGAAAATTGGTTCCAAAAAATAGAGATTCAACAGTTAAGATATCAGGAAATTCAAGATCATAATCATACTACTTTTTCCCAATATACTACCTTAGAAGAAAGACAAATTTTTCGTGAACGCTCTGATAATCTAAAGCTTTCAATAGAGAGTCAGAATTTAAGTAATTCAAGACCTTTAACGGTATTTACTTTAAATGGTCACTTTTTTGGTATTGACCTAAAAGTAGTACGAGAGTTTACTGATATCCGCAAAGTGACCCCGATTCCCTGCGTGAAAGCGCAGATCATTGGGAACATGAACTGGCGAGGTGAGATTCTCACCTTAGTTGATATTCGAGGATTTTTGAATATACCGTTCACGCATATACCTGCTGTTTCTAAGGCAATAGTTGTGGAGGTTGAAAGTATAGTTGTAGGTATATTGGTGGAAGAAGTTGCTGATGTGATGTTCTTCCTCAACCCGCTAGAAATAAGACATGGAATGAATGATGAGTATATTCAAGGAACATCTCCCTTTCGGGAAAAAATAATGAGGATTTTGAATTTAACAGAAATTTTATTGCATGGTGGGTTTATCGTTGATGAGACAATTATTTTTTAAGAGGGAGCAGGGAGCAGGGAGCAGGGAGCAGGGAAGAGGGAAGAGGGAGCAGGGAGCAGGGAGCAGGGAGCAGGGAAGAGGGAAGAGGGAGCAGGGAGCAGGGAAGAGGGAAGAGGCAGCAGGGAGCAGGGAGCAGGGAAGAGGGAGCAGGGAGCAGGGAGCAGGGAGCAGGGAAGAGGGAAGAGGCAGCAGGGAGCAGGGGGAATCCCCATGATTAAAATTAGGGGATTTGTACAAGGACGCATGTTGTCATTCTTGCTTGACATATTTTTTAACCATTTGTAGCAATTCTTGAGCCTGTGGAGGCTTACCGATAAACTCAGTTGCACCAACCATCTGGGCATGGGAGCGATCAATTGAGGTATTTTGAGCTGTTAGGATAATAATCGGCGTATTTTTAAATACAGGTGTTTCTCGTAAAAATTTACATATACTATAACCGTCAGCATTTGGCAAGAGCAAGTCTAGCAAAATTAAATCAGGCTTGTATTCAATCAGTTCACCAAACCCTCGCATTGGCTCTGGAATACTCAACACTTGATATCCTGCTGGCATTAAAATTTTTTTTAATGTATAGGTTATTACAGGGCTGTCGTCAATACAGGCGATTAAAGGCTGTCCCTGAATGAATTTGGTCGGCTTGGTTTCATCCAAGGAGTGCGTTGCTGCAATTGGCTTTTTAACGGATAGTGCTGGTAAATCTGGAATCTGTTGGAATTGTAGTATGTTCTTCTCAATTAAGGGGATTAAGGAGTAAGCTACATCCGTCACCGATTTTTCCATTTGCCAAGCAATATCCCATAGGGTGAATTTACCGTTGAGATACTTACCTAAAATTGGGACTGATTGAGAATCTACCTCTTGGTGTAAAACTGGTGCGAGAGTTGGATAGAGGTGATCCAAACCAGCTCTTTGCCATTTTTCTTGTATGTGCGTCACTTTAGTGAACACTGACTGTATTCCTTGGCTAGATAAGGATACGACCCGACAGTAAGTCGATGTAGCTTCTTGGCTAGGTTTCCAGTTAATTTGAACGTCTGTGTAGTTAATAAGATCAAATAAACATTCATAGAACACGGTACGAATCACTGCATTGGCTTGGATCAGACTCAGTTGCTTTTGGCTAAGTCCTTGATCGAGAAGCTGACATTCCCAAGGGTGATTACCCAACAACTCAGAGAAATGTGGACTCCAATTCCATTTAGGACAGTGCTGCTTTAAGGCTCTATCCCAGCGCCTCACGCGATGAACGTCACTGATGGGATAAAGCAACTGACCACGCACAAGGAAAAGATTCCAACTTACCATATGATTTCGTAGGGTTAGCTCTCCATCACCATATTTGCTCAGGTTGTCTAATTCTTTAGTCAGCCTTACTAATGTCATTCTTGCCAATTCAAGTAGTATTTTTTACTGTTTATCCTGAGTTGCATTCACAGAGTAAGAGGAATTTGTAGGTCGGGCATGGCATCTAAGCATTGCCAACACAGACACCTGTCCTACATTTGAACGTAACTTGGTCTTGGGATGTTCTGCCCTGCATTTTTGAAGCTGCACGAATTTAGTGTACTTTAGGTTACTAATATCTTAATACTAATTACTTTATCTCATTTAAAAAAAATGAGATAAAGGTTGATTGCATGAAATAACCAGCAATTAAACTCATGACAAAAAAAATCCCTACTGTCCAGCAGTTAAGCACAAAATTCAGGCATAGAACCCTTATCCAGACTATAAACTCATGTATAAATAATTCTGTGACATGACTTACAAATGTTACCCATGTTGTTTGATTAACTTGCAGAAATATTGCCTAAATAGATTAAGATTCAACCAGAATATGTACAGTTTTGGTAAAAATTCAGGAGTCAGAATTTATCATTCCTCGAATAAACCCCCAGTATAATTCATAATTCATAATTCAAATCCCATTTCTTGCAACCCTTGGCGCAGTCGCTTCGCCTCTTCAGGGTTGTGCTGTTGGTGAAGGGAAATCGCCGCATGAAAAGCCATCAAACTATCTTGGACATTACCCAATTTCAGCAACACTACCCCTAAGTTTTGATACGCCTCTGCATAGCTGGGATTTAACTGAATTGCTTTTTGATACGCTGCAATTGCATCAACATATAAATTCATTGCTTTCAAAGTTATGCCCAAATTGCAATAACCAACTGCAAAACTAGAGTCAATCTTCAAAGCTGTTTCGTAAGCAGTTTTTGCACCCTTCAAGTCTCCAGATGCCTTGAGTAAGTTGCCGAGATTGTTGTATGCTCCTAGTTTAAGGATGGGGTAAATAGGCAACTTAATGGCAGCTTGGTAGTGGGCGATCGCTTGTTTGGGATTTTGCATCCGACTGTAAGCAATACCCAAATGATAGTAAAGCTCGTACAAAATCTCATAGTTTTCTTCACAAGCAGCGACTCCACGTGCCAGTAACTCAATACCTTCTACTATTTTCCCAGTTTGGACATACAAAGCGCCCAACTTACTGCAAACATAAGGATCGTGAGAATGATTCAAAAGAAACTCTTCCATCACCGCTTGTGCTTTAGCGTATTTGTTCTGTTGGGCGATCGCACTTTTCTGGTATCCTACATGGAGAATGGCGACATCTGGTAAATAACCTACCTGCCAGTTTGGTTCCTGAGTTAAAATCACAGATACGCTATCATCCACCAAAGCATGGTAAGGGCGAGAAAAGCAGATCTCTGGATGATTGCGAAATAGGCGGGAAACAAGGGAATAGGGAGATTGTTCTGCACCTACCTCATGGCGGAGAAGGTTAACAAGGATGTATTCTTCCCTTTGGATTGCGTCTTTTAACTGTGGAACAATTTTCTGGGTAAGGGTCTCATCAGCATCCAATACCAGAACCCAGTCACCTGTAACGTATTTTAGAGCTTCATTCCGGGCAGCACTAAAGTCATTGCACCATTCAAAGTGATACACTTTCGCACCGAATTTTTGGGCGATTTGCGGAGTGCGATCGCTTGAACCCGTATCCAGTACTACCATTTCATCTACAACATTTTTAACACTGCCAAGACACTTAGGCAGTGCCGCCTCTTCGTTTTTAACAATCATGCACAAACTGAGTTTCATAAGCTCATGGTTATTTTATAAAGTAGTAGTCAGATTGCCTGTTATCAGGAGTTGGGAGTTAGGAGTTGGGAGTCAGAGTCAGGAGTCAGGGTAAATTTAATGACACTAAACAAGCTTGGTGGACGTTATACAATTGTTGCTGAACTAGGACGAGGGGCGTTTGGTATTACTTTCGTCGCCGAAGACACCCAACGACCGGGTCATCCGCAATGCGTTGTTAAGCAGCTTAAACCACTTAACGCCGACCCATACACTTTCCCGGAAGCAAAACGTTTTTTTGACCAAGAAGCAATGATTTTAGAAATGCTAGGTAAACATGACCAAATCCCGCAATTACTAGCCTATTTTGCTGAAAACCAGGAATTTTATTTAGTTCAAGAATATATCGCAGGTCAAGACTTAAGCCAAGAAATACTTCGGGGTAAGCAGATGGGTGAAGCCGAGGTGATTAAACTAGTGCAGGAGATTTTGGAAGTTTTAGCCTTTGTGCATCAGCAGGGGGTGATTCACCGGGATATCAAACCTTCCAACATCCGACGCCGACAAGATGGCAAAATCATGTTAATTGACTTTGGTTCGGTCAAACAAATCACTACCCAGTTTGTTAATTCTCTTGGACAAACGAGTCTTACTATTGCCATTGGTACTCGTGGCTATATGCCAAGTGAACAAGCTGATGGTAACCCACAGTTTAGCAGTGATATCTATTCAGTAGGAATGATTGGCATCGAAGCCCTGACAGGAATATCTCCAGTAAAATTGCCAAAAAATATTAATAATGAAATTATTTGGCGTGACCAAGTGCAGGTTAAGGTTAATCCTCATTTTGCCGAAATTTTAGACAAAATGGTGCGCTACGACTTTCGCCAGCGCTACAGAAGCGCAGTTGAGGTATTGCAAGATTTAAATCAGGAGACATTTTCTGTTAGTTTCCCTCAAAACCAAAAAAAAGAACTGAGCAATGTACCAAATACTATAATTTCACAAACCCGACACTCTGCACGACTGCAGAAATTTTTAATTGGGGCGGGAATAGTCGCACTACTCGCCACTCTTATTAGCGCATTATTGCCATTTGCATCTCGAAAAAAAATTGTCTTGAACCGTGAATATGACAATGGTGCTGATGCTCTCAAAATAAAATATCCTGACAACTGGACAAGAGAAGATATAGAAAACGCAATTACTCAGGAAGTCGTTACATTTATCTCACCCAAACAAAATGATCCAAACAAATTAAGAGAAAATGTGACCATCAGAGTTGAAAACTTAGTACAACCTTTGACATTAGAAGAATATACTAATTTATTAATTAAAGAAATTAAAAATAGTCAACCAGATGCTAAGATCGAGCAAACTTCAACAACTCTGGCGAATAAACCAGCGAATCAATTAGTTTCTACCATCATAGATGGGAAAAATCATTTGAAAACTCTGCAAATTTTTACTTTAAAGGCTGACAGAGCCTATGTAATTATCTATACAGCCAAATTGGATACTTATGATAAGTATATTCAGACAGCAGAGAGTATGATTAGATCATTTGAAATTCACTTGGACGGTACAGCTAATTGACTTCCTACACTACTGTCAACACCATCGGAAGTCATAACCGATAAGTTTCTGATTCCCAACTCACGGCGGTCTAGTAGAGTGATCAAGACACTCTTGGGATCGCTGTTAGGCTTGAGAGTGAATAACAAAGTCTTATCCGTGCAGGGATCTTCTTTGCGAATAGCACCGCAAACGACAGGTTGTCTGAGTATCCTACCTGCATTGATAAATTTCAGCGTACCGTGATCAAAATTCATTTGAAATCTTCGAGACACCTCCTGACAGCGCCGGATAGGTGTCCAAGGTGGAGGGAAGTCACTGTTGATACCCCAGTAAATCACTGGCATTCTCCTTCCTTCTTGGGTGCGAGCAAATGTTACGGGTACATCGTTGATCTGATCGCAGTAGAAGCTTTTGTCTTCAGCATAGCTTGGTTGATTAAGGATACTAGCTGTGGCAAATGCTGTCAGGGAAGTGATACCAAAGACTTTAGCAACCCCTGCCAATACTCGGGCAAATAATCGCAGTCTCATAAGTAAAGTAAAAGTCCCTCGACACGATGAATTATATCGACCAAACTAATATACATGATTAGGTAGCCAACAGTAACTACTCAACCGTCTCATGAGATTCTGGTTGTATTGGTTTAACGACAACCCGACCGTTCTCCACGACTGTACAACTTTTAGCCGAGTTGTTGCTGTTCTTCTCTGGAGATGGGACATCCTCGTGTTGGTTTTGATAGGAGATATTTTCCTCCCGTTGTTGATTGAGGACAGCAACACAACAGGGGCAAGCGGTAAACGACATATGAGGTACTATAAGCTTCTATATTCAATTATCGCTCCACTGAATAGCTTTTGGCTAAAAAATTTGCTAAATGTTAACTTATGTTAATTAGATTTTTCAATAGAACACCAATCATACCCACAAAAGTCATAAAATGAGTCAGAAGCCACTGAAAAGTTAAATTCCATTACAAATATTTATGCCTCCTCGTTGGCCGCGCAAACCAGACCGCAAAGACCCTGCTTACCGCAAGTTAGATGACCGGATGAATTTTGCTATTCATGTGGCGATCGCCTCCTTGATTAATTCTGGGTTGTGGTTTTTCCACTACTTAAAAGCCACTACCTGGGAGTGGTTACCTTGGGTGACAGAAGGTTGGATAGTAATTTTGCTGGGACATCTGATCTATATTGCAGCGATCGCAGACTACTCCGAGACTCCAACAAAATCCACCTGAAGATGGACTAAAGATGCTGGGGTGATTGTAACTTGTGGTGGTTTAGTCTAGCTACTAAGCACGATAATATAGAGTATAGGATTCCTATTTGATTCTTGAAACGCACGTAGTCGTTGCAATGCCGACCAAAACCCTGATAGGGCAGGCATTGCAAAGCCTCCACTACTTAATATCTTTCACGCTCTTATTTAGGATTCCTGTAGCACGAGTCTTCCTGCTCATTATTGAGGTTATTTCTATGGCTAAGACTAACACTACAGAATTACTGGAAACCCTAGCAGCTGAAATAGGTGAAAATGTTTACATAGACATTGCCAAGTGGCATCTCTATTTATCAGATGCTAAACTGCATACCGTCGTTGCCGAACAAATGTATCCTCTAATTACATCGAATTCTGTGAACGAAAACCAAGTTATAGCAGTTTTGCAATCCATTCCAGTTAAAATTGGCGGCGGGAGAAGAGAACTCTCTCTAATTGATTTTCTACCTCTGCAATGCCAGACCATCCTAATAGATATCCTGGAAAAATATCAGCGCGAAGTGTAATCTACTTTTCATAGACCGTCTTCGAGTAGGGGGAGTTATGACTGCGTATCCGTTCAATGATGAATCCACTCTGGCAGAAACAGCAGAAAAACTTGGCAAAGAGGCTTTGAAGTTAGGACTGATACCCAGTTTTGTTGTCCGTCACTTTCCTGATAACAGCCAATACTACATTCCTAACGAAAACTCTGAACCACTGACGCCAGAAGAGGCTTATTTTCGGTTCAAGAAAATACTGGAATGAGTGGGTTAGGGAGTTAGAAGTTAGGAGTTAGTAAAATATCCAAGAAGTAACTACTAACTGCTTAATACTATAAAAATAAAGATGGAGGCTATTTGTATGCTTTTACAACTTAAAGATTCAGGTGAATTGGTAAAGATTAACGATGTTCAAGAATTAATCGACCCTAAAAGTAATACTGTTCAGGCAAAAGAACAAGAGGGTCAAGAAGAACAGGAAGCAGATTCTTACCAAAAAGAAAATCTAGTTTTCCCTTCTGGTGAAAAGTTACCCCGTTGTTGGCTGGATGCCAATTATAGAAACGCCACAGGCTCTTAAGAGTGAGCCGTAACCCCCGGAAGGGATTAAGGTGGTGCGTTGTTCCACATAATCGAATTTCTGATAGCTCAAAGCCCTCCGGGTAATGCTCGTTCCAAGGTAGGCATAGGGGCACGGTACACCGTGTCCCTCTCTTGTATTCTCGCTTTCTGGCTGTTTTGAATGTATCTCTTCTATTTCCGCCGCCAATAGACTGTTTGAGGCGAAACATAGGCGCATAGCTACCTTCTTCAATTGAAATGGCAAACCATTAGAGTTAGCAAAGCTACCAAGTGAAGGTCATGCGCCTCGTGTCACCTGTAAGCGAATGACAAAACTTTTCTCAGTTGCCAACTATCAAGCAAATCAATCATCATGAGCTACATGTCTGACACAGTAATTCGAGTTGAAAATTTGAGTAAAAAGTACGTTCTCGGTCACCAGCAGGAAGGGCGCAGCAACTACAAGTCTTTGCGGGAATCCATGAGTGATGGGGTAAAGTCGTTGGGTAAAAGACTTCTGAAACCTTCTGGTAAAGGAATGATTAAGACAGCCCAACAAGAGTTTTGGGCGCTGAAGGATGTGTCGTTTGAAATTAAGCAGGGCGATCGTGTTGGCATTATTGGGCGCAATGGCGCAGGAAAATCAACGCTACTGAAAATTCTCAGCAGAATTACAGAACCAACAAGTGGTTCTATCCGGATTAAGGGGCGAGTTGCCAGTTTATTAGAAGTCGGAACAGGCTTTCACCCAGAATTAACTGGAAAAGAAAACATTTATCTCAACGGTGCTATTCTAGGGATGTCCAGAGCCGAAATCAAAAAGAAGTTTGATGAAATTGTCGCTTTTGCTGAAGTAGAAAAGTTTTTAGATACCCCAGTTAAGCGTTATTCATCTGGAATGTATGTACGTCTTGCCTTTGCTGTAGCGGCTCATCTAGAACCAGAGATTTTGATTGTGGATGAAGTACTGGCTGTAGGGGATATACAGTTTCAGAAAAAGTGTTTGGGAAAGATGGAGGATGTGGCGAAGAACGAAGGACGGACAGTTTTGTTTGTAAGCCACCAGATGACAGCAATTCAACAATTATGTTCTAGTGGTTTGTATTTGCATAATGGAAGTATTAGATGTGAAGGTAATACATCACAAGTGATTGATAAATATCTGTCTGATATCAAAATAAATTCAAAACAAGGTGCACTCAGAGAACGAAATGATAGGCAAGGCAGTGGAAGAGTAAAAATTGTTGATTTTTACTTATTAGATCGAGTTGGGGTAAAACGAGAAATATTGCAGTCTGGTGAAGATTATACATTTGTTCTGGAGTATGAAAAGACAGATGCTAGTGAAATGTTCAGTAACGTAGTTGGCAGTGTAGCTTTGGTTGACAATAGAAATGAAATTGTTTTTTTAGTTCGGTCAAGCTTTACAAATCAAAATTTTAGCTTAACCGAGGCAGTTGGCAAAATAGAATGCTGTGTTAAAGACTTAAGTCTGGCTACAGGAGCATATAGTTCAATGTTGTTTCTATCTCATGGAGAAGCAGAAATACTTGACTGGATAAACTATGCAACTGAAATCTTAATTGAGGGAGGAGATTTTTTTGGAACTGGAAGTATTGGTTTACCCTCACATTGTAAAGTATTAACACGTGCTGAATGGAGATCAAAATGAAAAAACTTATAGTTAGAATGACTCGCTTTTGCCTAAATAAGCTTGTTGGACAACAAAATATAGAAAAGGCAATACTTTTTACATCTCGCTTAATGCAAATTGACCTATTAATGCTCACATATCAAAGCATGGGAATTTTAAAGTATAAAGATAATTTTGTATCAGGGGAGCATTTTGTTATTAGTCAGATTCTAGAACAATACCTTCAAAAAGAAGAAACATCAATTTTATTTGATGTTGGTGCAAATATTGGCGATTATTCTAAAGAATTAAGAAAAGAATTCCCCAACAGTTATATATATGCATTTGAGCCTAACGTTAATACTTTTGCATTGATGAAAATTAACTTGGAATCATACAATATAAAATGCTTTAATATAGGCTTCAGTGCAGAAAATAAGAAAGAAAAAATATACACTTATGCAGATGATAAGGTGAGCGGACATGCAAGTGTTTATAAAAATGTTTTAGTGGATTTGCACAGAGCAACAGATGTTCTGGAAATAGAGTTAGAATTGACCACTATAGATTATTTTTGTCATGTTAATAAAATAGAATTTATTCACTTTTTAAAGATTGATACTGAGGGGCACGAATTAGCTGTATTAAATGGAGCAAAAAAAATGATTAATGAAAATAAAATAGGTATTATCCAGTTTGAGTTTAATGAAATGAACATAGTTTCTCGGGTATTCCTAAAAGATTTTTATGAAATTTTAAGAGAATATTCTATCTACCGATTAGATTCAAACAAACTAATACCACTGATAGAATATAATTCTACCAATGAAATATTTAAGTTTCAAAATTTCTTAGCAATAAATAGAGCAAAACTAAAAGAAATAATAAATAAATAAATTTGGTATTATCATCTGCCCCTTTCTTGATCCCGAACTCAGGTAAATTAGGTTAATATATCGGAAATTGCTATCTACATTAGAGAGATGCCAATGGATATCTACCGAATTGTTGAAATTTCTGATGATAAAGAAACTCAATGTTAAAAAATTGGTATATGGTTTCATCAGGTGGGCTGAATCACAGCAGGGCATATTGCACTGGAGTGATAAGTTTTTTGAAGAGAGCTTGCTACAAAGCAGGATTGTGTACTAAAGAATTATGAATTATGAATTATGAATTATTTACTCCTGACTCCTAACTCCTGACTCCTGACTCCTGACTCCTGACTCCTGACTCCTGACTAGACATTTATCATATGCAATATTTCAAAAGTTATCCTGATTTTAGGCATCTTTGGTTACCAGTCATCCTGACTTTTGTCGTA
>CAIVAU010000180.1 GCA_903903925.1 uncultured cyanobacterium | reverse complement strand
CCCCCTGCTCCCCTGCTCCCTGCTCCCTGCTCCCTGCTCCCTGCTCCCCTGCTCCCTGCTCCCTGCTCCCTGCTCCCTGCTCCCTGCTCCCCTGCTCCCTGCTCCCTGCTCCCTGCTCCCTGCTCCCTGCTCCCTGCTCCCCTGCTCCCTGCTCCCTGCTCCCTGCTCCCTGCTCCCTAACTACTATGTCAGACCCCAACATCAATCGCTTACTTAGAAAACGCTACCAACTTCAGGAGTTAATTGGTACTGGAGCAATGGGACGAGTTTATCGTGCTAAGGATGTTTTGTTGGGAGGGGTACCCGTCGCTATCAAGTTTCTTGCCATCTCAATCCACAGTCAACAGATGCGGTTGCAGGAGCGCTTTGAGCGAGAGGCGAAAACTTGTGCTTTACTCGGACAAAAAAGCATCCACATTGTCCGAGTCATGGACTATGGCGTAGACGAGAATAATACCCCGTTCTATGTCATGGAATACTTGCCTGGAAGCAACCTCAGCAATCTTATTCGTAAGCAACATCTGTCTTTCCCGAGATTTCTGAGTATGGCGCGTCAAATCTGTTTGGGATTACAGTGTGCGCATGATGGCATCTGGGTTTATGACAAAATATACTCCATTATCCACCGTGATATTAAGCCTAGCAATATACTAGTGATTGCTGATCCAAGTTTCGGGGAGTTAGTCAAAATTCTAGACTTTGGTATCGCTAAGTTGCAGCAGTCAAATATTAGTAATACTAACTACTATTTGGGTACTCTGGCTTATTCTTCTCCCGAACAGATGGAGGGTAAAGAACTAGACAACCGCTCTGATATTTATAGTTTGGGCGTAATGATGTTTGAAATGCTAACAGGTAAAATGCCTCTGGTTGCACCAACCCAATCTTTTGGAGCGTGGTATAAAGTACATCACCATCAACAACCGCGTTCTTTTGCTGAGATTGACCGAAGACTTGTGTTACCAAAGGAGTTAGAGAATTTAGTCATAAGTTGTTTGGCGAAAAAACCCAACAACCGCCCCTCAAGTATTGGTGAAATTCTCAAAGCTCTGGAATCATTGGAACAGCCGCAAAATAGTAATGTGCTTCCTTCTACTCATGAAGTTAAAACGGAGTTTGAGCAAAAGAATCAGAGCGATTTATCTTCAACTGTATCAAACGATGAAATTGCAAGAGCTTCTTCCTGGCCTCAAAATAAGCCCATTGCTGATATAGTTTTTCCCAGTCCCATTCGTAACAATGGGGAGCTTTCGGTAGCTCTATGGATAATGCTACCACAACAGGAGATTCAAAAGTGGTTGATCTGTACACGCTACAATCAATTTCTTTGCATCACCTCTCCCCATCCCATGTTGCTGTGGATTACCCTGATTTACAATCGCAAATATGGTGCTAAGTGGTTACCTTACTACCTTGATCTCAAAAACAGTCTTGGACTAGAAATCGTTCGTCTATTAGAACAAACTGGCAACTACCGCTTATTGTTCTTTGCACGGGAGTCTCCAAGCCGCTGCGCTCATGTCATACATTCAAATATTGCCCCTGCCCAATGTCAAAGATTGCAACAGTGGATCATGCTAAGCAACACACCAGGGTCATTTACAGATCCACAGATTAGTAAAAGTTTACTCAAAGTTGAATATGAAAAGATTAAACTCCAAATTCTAGCAAAGCTACAAGCGATGGATATGGATTTCCCCGTAGACCTTTGCGGTTAGAGAATGGGCGCATCAATGAGAATTCAGCACCTCCCACACTCCCCACAATGAGTGAGAAATCCGGGGCAAGATAAAACAACCGCAGTTTTTTTGTTCCCTGTTCCCTTTTTTTGTAATATTAATTTTCGTAAAGATAATATGATAATTGACTTCATATCCAGTTATAAGAAATATAAATAGTTAGAATATAAAAGGCGCGGCTGAGTCTTACCAGGAACTTAATTAAGCTTCCTTCGTGTAAAGTCAGGCGCATTGACTAGTGTCTGGCTGTCTATCTCTTGAGATCGGCTCCGAAACGTGAGTTGGCATAACAGGTTAACTTGCGTAGTGTTGAATATAAAAGTAAAAGGAAATGGATAGCCAAACATTTAGCTAATTTATCAGTTCAGTTTTTGTCTTTACCTTAAAGTTGACGCCCCGACATCCCCAGCTCTTTTCCTCCTTGGAACCTAGCAAGAGAAGGAGGTCGCCCACTGCGACACTATAACTCTATGCCCAGGAGGAACCAGCATCTAATCCCCATTGGTGCTTGAGAAGCTCTTTATAAGTTGCCTCGCGCACTACCATTTGCTCATAAAGCTTGACTAAAAAGTCTTGGGCTTGTTCGTGGCTCATGTGCTGTACCTGAGTGGCAAATGAATGGATGCTAAATTGCTGTTCCAAGGTGAGTTCGGTAGGTTGGTTCATAATGACTCCAAAAAAACGAATAACCGGATTGAGGTGATCACTCCTACACAGATCCATGATGAAATCATTGGACTTGTGTTTGTCGTACACTTGTCTCTCCATATTACGAAAGATAACAATGATTTGACAAGTCGCCCTTATCCTTGTGGGTAATTTTTTCCTAAGCTGACGGCTTGCAACTAAGTCTATTGGCGTATGCCTGAAGCCGACTGAGATAGGCTTTGGGCGTCTTCCAAGTTGTGGAACTCAGTTCAAGCACAACATGACAATTCACAAAAATATGCAATTCAGCTTCCAGAAGTAATAACTTCGGAAGCTAAAAGTATTTGTATCAAGTTGGAACAAATAAAAAAGCTCAGGCTGAACAAATAGCTGAGTATATTTACTAAATTGCAGAGGAGCAGGGAGGTAGAGGAGAAAAGAACTAATTGCCGATAAATTCTTGCTCTCCTGCTCCCCTGCTCCCCTGCTCCCCTTCAGTCCATCGCCACAATAACGACTGTGATATTGTCATGTCCTCCTTGCTCTTTTGCCGCCTCAACCAGGGAAAGAGCAGCTTTTTCAACTATAGGGGTTTCTTGGAGGTAGAAAGCAATCTTCTCGTCAGCAAGTTCTTCTGTTAAACCATCACTGCAAAATAGCAGGCGATCGCCAACTTTCACGTCCAGTGGCTGGACATCGACGGAGTGTAAGTCGTCACGCCCCAAACAGCGCGACAATACATGACGAAATGGATGACTTCGGACTTCATCTGGTGAGATGTCGCCCATTTTGAGTGCACGTGCTACCCAAGTATGGTCTTCTGTTAGCTGTTCTAAATGCGATTCCCGGAATCGGTATAGTCTAGAATCTCCAACATGGGCGTACCAAGGCGACTGTTCAGTAGGAAAAATCGCTACTACAACGGTTGTTCCCATGTCGGCGCGTTCGGGATGCTGCTGCTGATCGAGCAAAATCGCTTCATTTGCTTCCCATAAAGCAGACTCTAACAACTGATCTCTAGAAATAGAGGAATCCCAATTTGCTGACAAATATGCTTGTATTTGCTCGGTAGCAATGCGACTTGCTTGCTCACCCCCCGCATGACCACCCATACCATCGGCAACAATACAAAATCGCCCTTCAGGATCTATGTGATAAGCATCCTGGTTGTTAGAACGAATAAGTCCTGGATCTGATCTAAAACCGAAGTTAAGTTTCATATACTAAAAAAAATTAAGACATTCGGTCATAGCGGTCGAGGCGCAAAAGTAGTCGAATCAGTAGTCCTGATACTGCTACTGCTATTAAACCAGCAAGCATCGCCAACCATACATATTCTCTGACCAATAAAATGGTAGCTGAAAGTGTAAAACCACTAACGATTACAGCATAAGTCATACCTAGCTGAATATTTGTTTGCCGTCGCAGCAGGCGCTCTGTTTCTATAGACCTGACCCGCACGCGCACATCTCCCCGCTCTAGTTTTTCTAGTGTATCCTCCAGTCTACGCGGTAATCCAAGCGCACTACTACTAACTTGAGCTGCTTGCCGACTTAATTCATTCAGAAAGGTATTGCCCTCAGAACCATTCATGTTGCTCATAAGCTGCATTGCGTAAGGTTTGGCGACTTCCATAAAGTTAAATTCTGGATCTAACCCCTTACCGACTCCTTCCAAAGTCGAGAAGGCTCGCATGACGAAAGTGAAGGTAGCAGGAAATCTAAATGGCTGATTATAAGCTATCTCGTAAAGATCGTCACTAATGGTGGCTACCGACTGGTTTTCAAAGGGCTGATCCATAAAATGATCTAACATGTACTGGACAGAACGCCTTACTGGGCCCATGTCGTCTACAGGGGCGATCGCCCCTAGATTAACCAGAGACTGAACAACGCGATCGCCATCTTTTGAAGCAACGCCAAACAGGGTTTCCATCAGTCCTTCACGAATGTTGGACTTAATCCGCCCCATCATGCCAAAATCATAGAATATTAAAGAACCATTGGGACTAACTGCAATATTGCCTGGGTGTGGGTCAGCATGGAAAAAGCCATTATCGAGCAGTTGATGCAGGTAGGCTTCAGCACCCTGACGAGCCAAGGCTTTGCGATCTAAACCTGCTGCCTCTAAAGCTTCATATTGGCTAATTTTAATTCCAGGGAGATACTCTAAGGTTAGTATTCGCGACGAGGTGTAGCGCCAGTATATACGAGGAACTTTCACCCATTCGTAGCCACGAAAATTACGACGGAAGGTATCGGCATTGCGACCTTCGTTGAGATAATCAATTTCTTCCCAAAGAATACGGCAACACTCCTCATAGATGCCTATCCAATCTCGTCCGCGTCCCCAGTCAGGATGGTTTTGAAAGTAGCGGGTAATACCCTTAAGAATTTGTAAATCAATTTCAAATAGCTTCTTGAGTCCTGGGCGTTGCACTTTGACAACTACTGCTTCTCCTGAATGGAGTACAGCTTTGTGTACTTGCCCTAAACTAGCAGCCGCTAGGGGAATTGGTTCAAAATTCGCGAAGAGTTCGGGAATTTGCTTGCTGAGTTCTTGCTCAAGAATCGTTTCTACCTGTTCATAGCTAAATGCTGGGACTCTATCTTGTAGTTTTGCCAGTTCTTCTACGTATTCACTGGGGAATAAATCAGCACGGGTAGAGAACAGTTGTCCAACTTTAATAAAGGTTGGACCCAAATCTAGCAAGGTATTGCGAATCCAAACCGCTTGTTCTTTACGTCTTATGGCTTTCTTGGCTTCAGTAACTCCACCTCGGTAACTCCAAGATTTGTTATAAAGCCAGAAGTTGAACATTAAGGTCCAGACAAAAGACCAAATGTCCACGAATCGCCTTCTACGAGAGTAGTTTTCCCGATTCCAACGGTATGCCTTATTTGTATAACCTTTTTCCATAGACCTTGCGTACCGCTGGTGTTTTACCGAGTCAGTAGGACGAAAAGACACTCTGATTCCTATTTTGTTGACGGTTGACGGTTGACAGTGGACAGTCGGCTACACAGAACTACTACGATAACGTTGCAATTCTGTACGCAAAGTGGCGATTTCTGCTCGCAGTTCATCAATTGTTGCTTGCACATCTACAGGTTCTGCTGAACTAGGTTGTCCAACTCCTGGGGAGGTGTCATCAGCGCCGGCTGCTTCTGCTGCTCGATTTGCTCGTTCTATCACTTCTTCTGTAAACTGGCGTGCTTGCTCTCTAGCTTCCGCATCAAACTTGCCCAGTTCGCTTAAAGCATCTGTCAAAGCGAACTCCAACTTCTCCGTCAGGACTTCCGCTAGTGCTCTGCCCACAAAAAATGCTTGTAGAAGGGGGTTACTCATAATAAATTTTTGTTACGCTCGTCCGCAACAAAGATTATAACTTGCTTGTCTGCTTTAGTGTTGGTAACCTTAGGGGTGGAAACTACTGTTTTACGGGCAGAGAAATAAGCGTACAGAGATATATTGGTTGTAGTCCAATGTATTACAACCAAACGACTGATAGATTTGTACTTACTCCCTTCTTGCCCTTTAGATTACCTATTTAATTAACCGCAGAGGCGCAGAGGACACAGAGATATGAGTTAGAGAGATTTAGGTAATTTTTGACATTTGGTAAACGTAACAAGAAATACAGCAAGTCAAAAAACTCGAATTAGCAGTCTGCTAGAGCGATTTTACAGATTTTTGAATTTTTGATAACCAAGGTATTTTACCACGATAGTACGGCTTTTATTGTGACTCCGACACCACAGCCCCTTTCATAATTCCTAAAATCTTGCCTAATTGACTAATAAAATATTCATTTAAATCCATCTCGATTATCTGACCTTGAAGCCTTAAAAATCTCCAGTTTGTTCCAGTTGTGACCACACCATAGATTATAGGAATTTCATTCCCTTCCATCTCATTAAATATTTGGGCGGCTATCATTTCTGCCATACATTGAGCTAACCCAGATTTAATATTGTCATTTTTCGCTTCAACAAGTGCAATTACTGGTGCTTCAATTACAAGCTGTTCCGGTGAACGACTAATCAGAAAATCACAAAAACCACTCAGTCCTTGTTCTAAGTCAACGGTAAAATCTCTCCCTGAAAACAAGCTAATTTTCGATGGCAATTGCCTTTTAAGTTCTGCCAATATTGGCATGACAATTAATTCAGAACGGGCTTTTTCGGTATCGATCGCCAATGCTAGAGGCAAGTATTCTTGAAGGGATTGAGTGAGAAAATCACTGTAACTTGTTTCTGTGACATCAGCAAAAATTCCGAATTTTCCGGCTATGGTTATGCCAAATTTTGTTTTGATTTGCTCGATAGTAAATTGACTGTATGGCATATAAATTTACCTTACCCCAACCTACGCCGCATTTCTATGCTAGAAATTCCACCCTCAGAACGTCATCGCGATCGTGATTGCTCGATCAACTCAATAAACTTTGGATTGGTACTCAGTGAGATTGTCTCCATATCAACATTTTCAAGTGTGACTAATGCTGCAATGGGTTGACCATTGCTGGTAATAATGACTGGCTCCTCAGACAGACCTAAGGTGTATTGAGCTAGAGTTTCGTTTGCCTCTGCGATTTCAACAATCTTCATAGATCGTAAACTTCTCCTGCAATACGGACTTGATTTCGCTCTTTGATCCCGACTGCGTTAATGTACACAACGGCTTCAGGTTCCTCTTCTACATCATAGTAGACGCGCAAATCCCCGATGCGGAGTTCCCAAGGAGCAAGTGGATTTGGACGCATAGGTTTACGGTTTTTCGTCTCGACTGTTGGCTGATACATAAGTTGCTCATCAACAGTATCCAAAACGATCCCTTGCTGTCGCGCTGTAAGGGATACTAAATGTGCTTCTGATTCTGGCGAATACTACTCTATACGGTAAGCCAAACTATCAAAACTTTTAACAATTTACATCTGGATTTACAGAATTTTTTTAGTCGGATCGGTACTTATAAGAGTAATCTGGAAGTATATGTCGATCTACACTTTGCTAATTAGTCTAAAAAATGAGAATATGGTTAAATCATTACACTTTAATGCAAAAATTAGTGGGGAAATAGCTAAAAAGCTTTGTTATATCTTGATGGAAAAAGGAACAGAGCCCAAGCGTTGCTCAAAAGAAAAAATGAAGCTAATTCTTCAATATCAAAAAAGCCTTGGATGTAAGGCTACTGAAACGACAGACGATTCTTGTGCATGTGAGTTGTTATAAATCTTTGTATCTTAGATGGTGCGTTACGCTACGCTAACACACCCTACGTAGATTTCAAAAATCAAATACTTGTCCTATAGTACGGCTTTGATCGTGACTCTGACATTACCCCCCCCTACTTTGGAGAATTTTGTTGTAGATATGCAACTAGCTGCTCTCCTGCTGTATCAATGTGTCGTTTCAGTAGTTTAACAGCAACTTTCGTATCTCGTTGACGACAAGCGTCCAAGAGTTGGTAATGTTCCTTCTGCGATCGCTCTAAATAATTCATCTGCGCCATCTGAAGGCGGACATAGCGATCGATATTTACGTGTAGGTTTTTAATGATTGTCAACAACCGAGGACGGTCGGCGATCTCATAAAGTGTAGCATGGAATTCCCAATTTAGTTTTGCCCATAAACCCGCATCGGTTGCGCTGTCAGTTGCTGACAAAATCGCGGCTGCTTTTTCTAAATCCAATTCGGTCAGCTTGGGAATTGCCAACTGAATTGCTAATACTTCCAAAGAACTCCGAATTTCGCAAATCTCTTGCGCCTCTTTTGTCGTCAAAACTGACACCATTGCTCCCCGATTCAGATGGAGTGTGACCAATCCTTCTGCTTCTAACTGTCGCAAGGCTTCTCGTACGGGAATGCGGCTCACTCCAAACTGAGTCGCAATTTCATCTTGTCTTAGAGATTGTCCTTCCTGAAAAATACCCTGTAGGATTGCTTCCCGCAAAGCATCTGCAATTAAGTCTGGGGTACTACGTTGTTGCAGCAGATTGGCTGCTAGGTCATTTAATTTCATAATGTATATTGTATACGATTTTGATTTTTTTGTATACAATATCCGTTAGAATCTATTTTCGGAGATATCTACTAATCTTAAAGAATACAACTATTTTTTAGAGCAAGGATATATGCAAAGTGTGTCGTTAAATTATCGTGTTGGTGAAGATGGGATCTTACATTTAGTCATTTCTTTGAGTGTGCAGTCATCTAGGAAAAAATCGATCCTTCATAATATAACTTAGAGCTTACTGGTCAAGATTTTCTCACTATGTATCAAACTGATCCACCTCGCCCCGCCAAAGACGTACTACCTACCATGTATGATCTCCCTAGTGAAAATATTGAGGAACCTGGCTTGCCTGATCAGTTTCACTTGTTGCAACCCCGTCTCCTAGATGAAACCTTCCGTCCTCCTAGTTATCCTATAGAGCAGGTTTTTGTTGCTAGTGATTTGAATCTCTACTACGACGTTCGCCATCCACTATGGTACAAGCGACCTGATTGGTTTGCAGTTGTGGGTGTTCCTCGTCTTTATGAAGAACGGGATTTACGTTTAAGCTACGTCGTCTGGCAAGAGGGTGTTGATCCTTTTGTTGTGGTTGAATTACTGTCTCCTAGTACTGAAAAAGAAGACTTGGGTCAGACTTTGCGAGATGTTGAACAGCCTCCCACAAAGTGGGAAGTGTATGAGCGCGTTTTG
>CAIVAU010000179.1 GCA_903903925.1 uncultured cyanobacterium | reverse complement strand
TGTACTTCACTTACTTGCAATCTTCTGCATCGATAATTTTACCACGAAAACATCAGTATTCTCTATTCCCTGCTCCCTCCTCCCTATTCCCATTCCCTAGTCCCTATTCCCTATTCCCTGCTCCCTGCTCCCTGCTCCCGGCTCCCTGCTCCCTGCTCCCTGCTCCCTCTTGTTGCATGAAAGAAATGTTTGTGGATTGCCATTGACATCAGAACTCTGTATGCGGTATACTAGATTGCTGTTTAAAATCTAAAAACGGCTGGACTAAGCTAAAACTAAAACAATAATATCAGTAGCTGATATTCATTAAGTAATGCTTAGACAGGTGTTTTGTTGTTTATTCATGAGGTGAACATGGCCAAGCGCCGCAACCCAAAAAAAGAAAAGGCGCTACGGAACCAAGCGTATGCCCGCAAGTTTCGTAAACGAACTACAACAGGGCGTATGAACAGAAGGTTCCAACAAAGACCGCCGAAGAGTGAAGAAGATGAGGGCGCAGCAGCGGTTGAAAATGACTAAGTTGCTTGCTCAAATATTTGCTCTTGGATTTGAGCTTGACTCCAACACTGGAAGCCACCACCCATAACAGAATAGGGATTGTAGGGATTAATATGTAATGTCTCTACGCAGTTAGGAGTTAGTCGTAGAGACGCGATCTTCCTCGCGTCTGTACACAACAACGAACAACTAACAATCAGCGATTTGAGCGCGGGCGGCAAGAAGTGCTTTGCTTACCTGCGTAAAGCCGGTACCACCGTAGCTGTTACGAGCAGCAACCACTTGTTGGGGCGATATCGCTTCATAAATATCAGCAGTAAAGGCTGGGTGCAACTGTTTCCACTCCTCCAGACTCAAATCTTTCAGGAGTTTACCTGCGGCAATGCTGGTTTTTACTACTTTACCTACGAGGTTGTAAGCTTCCCTGAAGGGGACGCCCCGCGCCGCTAGATAATCTGCTACATCGGTAGCATTAGAAAAATCTTCGCTCACTGCTTCTGACAAGCGTTGGGTGCGGAATTCTAAACCTTCCTGTAGCAAAATAGTCATTGCTTCTAGACAAGCCTTGACTGTCCTGACACTGTCGAATAAACCTTCTTTGTCTTCTTGCAGGTCTTTGTTGTATGCCAAAGGTAACCCCTTCATCATCACTAACATCGCTTGGAGATGACCAAAAACCCGTCCAGTTTTACCCCGCACCAGTTCTGGAACATCGGGGTTTTTCTTTTGGGGCATGATGCTAGAACCAGTAGCGCAGCTATCTTTGAGGGTAATAAAGCCGAATTCTTCTGATGACCAAAGAATGACCTCTTCTGAAAGACGGCTGAGGTGAACCATAATCAGGCTAGCAGCACAGAGAAATTCAATCACAAAATCGCGATCGCTGACTCCATCGAGGCTATTAGCATAAACTCTGTCAAAATGCAATAGTTCGGCTGTGTAATGGCGATCAATGGGGAAAGTTGTTCCTGCCAAAGCGCCGCAACCTAAGGGTGAGATATTCACCCGGTGCTCAACATCTTCTAGACGTTCCCAGTCGCGTTGCGCCATCTGAAAATATGCTAGGAGGTGGTGAGCCAAACTTAGAGGTTGGGCGCGTTGCAGATGGGTATAACCAGGAATCAAAGTTTCAACGTGTTTTTCAGCAATATCCAGTAAGACACGTTGAAATTCTCGCAATTGGCTGCGGATTTGTTTGATTTGGTCGCGGAGGTAGAGTCTAGTATCAGTTCCTACTTGGTCGTTACGTGAACGCGCCGTGTGCAATTTTTTTCCGACATCACCAACAATTTCTATCAAGCGTCTCTCAACGGCAAAATGCACATCTTCCGCCTCGACGCCAGGGTTAAAGTTCCCTTGCTGATATTCCTGGCGAATTTGTTCTAACCCTGCAACCAGAAGATTTCCTTCTTCCTGGGAAATAATGCCAGTGTGAGCTAGCATCTTGGCATGAGCTTGGGAGCCTGTCAGATCGTATTCTATTAATTCAATATCAAAGTTAATACTGGCATTAAAGCGAGCGATCGCAGGATGCAGGACTGCTTCAAACCGCTGGCTCCATGTTTGTTGTTTAGTCATAGATGTCGGAAAAAATGGGGAGTGGGAAGTGGGGAGTAGGGAGTGGGGAATTTTTTATTCCTAACTCCTAACTCCATTTAGCCGTAACTTGTTAGGTTCCGAATCATATAGCCAATACATAATCCTATCAACAGTGCCCACACTTGACCTGTTTGTACAAAGTGATTAAAAGCATTTTGCATTTGACCAAGAATGTTTGGATCAGTAATGTGTTGAGCTACCACTGTCGAATTTACAGACAAATGACCAAGTAGCTGAAATATCGAATCGTTAAATAAGTTCATATTTTGTGATATAGCAAGGAATGGTCAATGATGAAAGGGGCGTAGGGGGTTGGGCATTTCCATATTCCCTATACCTTGTTTAAGGATTTCACTGTCATAACCTCAATTGCAGGTAAGTGCAACAGTTTTCCTCCATTACCTTTAATCCCCAGAGGGGGCTGCGAGTTGCCCAGTCCTTTTCATTTTTCAACTACATCTACCCAAGACCAATGATCGTTGATTTGTTTTGCCTCTAAAAGCCATGCGTATGATTTTAAATCTCCTACCCCAAAAAGATAGTTTTCAATCGGAGTAAAAGTATTGATTCTATAGAGTAAAGCTGTATAATTCACCTCATCAACGCTGGTGAAAAATACAATTATTTTATTCAGATTATTTTGATTAGTGATGATGTTAATTTCTCCGCCTTTATTACCACCTCGAGAAAGATGAGTATATTGAGACGGGAGTTGCACTTTATAGATTTTATGAAGAACGTGACTAAGATTATCTAACCTTTTTATCCTTTGTGATTCATCGGGCTTCAGTGTGCCTGATTTTATCATTGTCACTATTGCTTCACGCTCTCCCAAATGGGCATTAAAATCTTGAAGAATGACAGCCTTATGCATGAATAATAAGACTATTATAGTAAATAAATTTATCAAAAAAGGCAAGAATGCTTTGTATTTATACCGCTTAAATTCTTTCAAAAAATACTGAACCGACAAAAGTGATAAAGTTATGAATACTATAGATAGTAGTAGAAAATAAGTACCTTTATCACCAAAGAGGTTATTGATCGATTTAAAGGAATTTAAGCTATACAAGAGTGTATATTGTGCTGAATGAGGTAAAAACGACCATCTCAGAAAAAGTAATATAACGCTTGTTAACAAAGATAGATTTAAAAGTATGATTTGCTGTTTATGTAAATCTACTTTAATCATGGTATTTTCCGAAGAGGAACTAATCTTAGCATAACAAGTCAGGGTTTTTCTTAGATGAATTATATTTGCCCTAAACATAAAGATTATACAAAGTTCATTGATTTGCTCTCTGTATTGCCTGAACGGCTAGAAGTCGCAGTTATACAAACAAAGTCCGCAGAAGCGGACTCCGAAAGAGAAATGTCACAAAAATCACAAGCAAATCCGTAGTTCAGCGATTCATGCTGATGACTTTAGCTTGTCAGCAGTGCGTAAAATTTGCCCTGCCAAAACCGCTGCGCCAAAGCCATTATCAATATTAACCACACCTATCCCAGGTGCACAAGAGTTGAGCATTGTCAATAACGGTGCTAACCCTCCAAAACTTGCGCCATAACCAATGCTGGTAGGAACAGCAATGACAGGACAATCTGCTAAACCCGCAACCACACTAGGTAAAGCACCTTCCATACCCGCCACAACAATCAACACTGATGCTGATTCAATGACGTGACGGTTATTCAGCAAGCGGTGAATTCCTGCAACCCCGACATCCCAAAGACGCTGAACGCGGAAACCAGAAAGTTCTGCTGTGACAGCGGCTTCTTCAGCTACAGGTAAATCAGCAGTACCAGCAGAAAGAATGGCGATCGCACCAGGATACTGTGGTTCGACGGTAGGGGGAGCAATGGCACAAATTCTTGCTCTTTCGTAGTAGCGCAAACCACTTACCCTAGCTTGTAGCACCGTGTAAACTTCCGGTTCGATCCGGGTTGCGATCACTACAGGGTTGTGCTGGCGCATCACTTCCATAATTTGAGCAATCTGGTCAGGAGTTTTGCCCAGTCCCCAGATGACCTCTGGGAAACCAGTTCTCAAGGCACGATGATGATCAATTTTAGCAAACTCGCTTACAGGTTCGTAGTCTAAGTGTTTGAGTTTGTCAAGGGCTGCTTCTGGAGATATTTGACCTTGAGAGACAGCTTGTAACAGATTATGTAGAGATTCTGGTTGAGTCACGGAATACAGCTAAATAGCTTCTAACTTTTGGTCATCTACAATTTTAGCCAGTTCGATTTTGTGTCAATTGGTGGTTGCCGTAGGAGGATTTTGGTGAGTGAGGGGATCACTGACTCATAGCCCGCGATTCCATAATAATACCCCATAATTGTAAAAATTTATCAACTTAGCCATGCTGTATACCAGATCCGACGTCAGGATCTGACTTTGCGGACTAGCCTATTCAGAGGGAGCAGGGAGCAGGGAGCAGGGAGCAGGGAGCAGGGAGCAGGGAGCAGGGAGCAGGGGAGCAGGGAGCAGGGAGCAGGGAGCAGGGAGCAGGGGAGCAGGGAGCAGGGAGCAGGGAGCAGGGGGAGTTTCTTTCATTCATAGAGGGTGTGCGCCGCCTGTGGGGCGCTCTCAAGAGGGAGTGACTAATTGTTCACTTTTAGTTCATAAAGGTTCCAGAAGGCACTACCAGCAAGTGTAGAGAACTTAACACCTTGAACGCGATCGCGTACAGCTTCAAAAGAAAGCGGATTCACCAAATGTATGAATGGTAACTGTTGTTGAGCAATTTGCTGAAACTTGTCATAGATCACCTTCCGCTTAGTTTCATCTAATTCCCGTGCTCCTTCAATAAAAAGACGGTCAATTTCCTTTTCCCAATCGGAAACTACCCAGCCTTTGATCGGAGGTTCTCCTGGTTGCGGACCTTGATTAAATTGGTGTGAACCTCCGGTAGTAAACCAGATGTTTGAGCCGTTGTGAGGTTCAACCCCACCACCACCAAACTTGCCAACGTAACACTCCCAATTCCTATTTTTCAGATTTACTAAGACAGTATTGAAGGCTAGAGCTTGCAAATCAGCTTTAATTCCAATTTTAGCTAAATCTTGTTGGACTTGGACTGTCATAGCTACTCGAGCTGCTTCCTCCGATTTAACTAGCATGGTAAACCGCACTTGGTTACCTTCTCCATCAAGCAATTGTCCTTTGGAATTGTATTTGAAACCTGCTTCCAAGAGTAGTTGTTTAGCTTTTTCTGGATTGTAATTGTAAACCTTTAATCCCTTTGCAGGCGAAAGGTAATAGGGGTTATTGAGGTAAATAGGTGAATTTTGTAATTCTCCCACTCCTCGAAATATATTGATTTTCATTGTCTCACGGTCAATAGCATAGGCAACTGCCTGCCTGAAAGCTAAAGTATTAAACCAGCGGGACTTAATTGGGTTTACCAGAGGTTGATTCTTAGAATTACGAGCTTTATTTAGATTGAAAGTCACAAAAGTTGTGGTAGACTCTGGTCCGCCATTATAGATTTTGAATTTCCCGCGCTTTTCCTCTCGCTTCAGTAAAGGAAACATCTCAGACTTCACATCCAGATCATCCAGTTGCCCAGACCGAAAACTTATCATTTGATTGTCAGTACTTTCAATAATTTCTGAAACAACGCGTTCAATATATGGCTGTGGATTTCCCTGAGCATCCTTGCGCCAATAGTATGGGTTGCGACGGAATATAACTCGCTGACTAGGAGTATAGCTTTCCATGACGTAAGAACCGTTGCCGATAATTTTTTTCGGATCGGTGTCAGTTCCCCAAGTTGAGATAAATTTGGGATTGCCATTGGCGTCGTTTGTGTGAACCGACTCTTGTAGAGCATGGGCTGGCAAAATCGATAATTCTCCGACGAATCTCAAAAATGGGGCAAAGGGTTCCGGTACAGTAAATTCAACCCGTCGCCGATCAAGTTTTTTTACTGTTGGGAGTGCGCGATTAGTGCCAATTCGCAGAGTATCTCTGATATCGGTAGGGATTTTCTCATTAAAGTAGATATCCTGATAGCTAAAGAGTACATCGTCGATAGTTAGTGGTTCACCATCTGACCATTTCAGCCCTTCTTTTAACGTAAAAACAATCCGTTTTTTATCTGGCGAAATTTCCCAAGACTCAGCAAGAGCCGGCTCCAAATCTCCAGTTAAACCATCTTCTGTAATCAATCCATCGTAGAGATAGCCAAAAACACTGTAGGCTGACTGATTCTGTGTGAGATTAAAAGTTGAAGGTCCACTAGGCGCGGTGAAAACTAATTCGGGGACTTGAGCAGCTTTGGTTTTCAATTCCGTAGGATTGCAGCCGACAACTGTAAGTGCTACGACAAAAGTCAGGATGACTGGTAACCAAAGATGCCTAAAATCAGGATAACTTTTGAAATATTGCATATGATAAATGTCTAGTCAGGAGTCAGGAGTCAGGAGTCAGGAGTCAGGAGTCAGGAGTTAGGAGTCAGGAGT